>CALGYR010000144.1 GCA_937935355.1 uncultured bacterium
GTTTCTTCAGCGCGGAGTGCCCCCTCCGGAGAGAACCGCCCGGAGAACCTCCTCTCCACAATGTGTCACGCACCCAGGCTCCCGCCTTTTTCCGATTCGCCGTTGACAATTCCGGCGCCCCGGTTATATTTCATATAGTACAAGCGAGTTTCAGGAGGTGAAAGATGCTGGAAGCCGTCAGAAAGGCCCTCTCCGTGCTCGAGGCGGTGGCCGCCCGCCCCGAATCGCCGACGCCGCTCGGCGAGCTCGCCGCGACCTGCGGGCTCAACCCGGCCACCTGCGCGCACATCCTGGCGACGCTCGTCGAGGCCGGCTATGTCGAGCAGCTCGGCCGCAAGCAGGGCTATGTCCTGGGGCCGGCGGCCTACGCGCTCTCGGCGCACGGCTCATACCGGCGGGACCTGGTGCGGCTGGCCGAGCCGGTCATGGCCGGCCTGGCCGAGAGCCTGGGGGAGACGGTGCTGCTGGCCTCCCTGCGGGGCGTCCGGCGGGTCGTCCTCCACGAGGTCGAGGGCAGCGGCCTGGTGCGGGTCCGGGCCGAGGCGCTCCGCGGCGACGACCCCTACGAGATGGCCACGGGCCGGGTCCTGCTCGCCGCGCTCTCCGGGGAGGAGCTGTCCGCCTTCCTCAAGGCCGCCGGCGCGCCAGGCAAACGCTGGCCGGAGGCGGCCACGGTCGGGAAGCTCCGGGCGGAGCTCGCGCGCATTCGCGAGGCCGGCCACGCCGCCGTGTACCGCGGGGAGGTCACGGGCCTGGCCTTCCCGGTGACGAGGGGAGAGCGCACGGTCGCCGCGCTGGGGCTCTTCCTGCCGACCTACCGCTTCACGCCGGAGCGCCGGCCGAAGGTGCTCGCCGCCCTCGGCGAGGCTGCGGCGAAGATCGGCGCCGCGTGCCAGTCCCTCGGCGTCGACCGGGCGCGCTCGAAGGCGAAGGGCGGCGACAAAGAGAGAGAGAAGGGGAAGGAGAAGCAGTCATGAACGCTCAGGAAGTCAAGGCTTGGGCCCGGGGGCTCGGGGCGGACCTGATCGGGGTCGCGCCGGCCGGGCGCTTCGCGGAGCTCGCGCCGGACTGCAGCCCGCTCGCGATCTTCCCCGAGTGCCGCTCGGTGCTGGTGGTCGGCCGGCGAGTCCTGCGCGGGGCCATCCGCGGGGTGGAGGAGGGCACCAACTTCCACAGCACCTACGAGCTATTCGGCTTCAGGTGGCTCGAAGACACCTTCCTCTCGAAGACCACCTACGACCTGACCTGCCGGATCGAGGAGGCGGGCTTCGAGGCGGTGCCGCTCTTCGGCTACACCGCCGAGGGCATGCCCAAGGGCCTGCCGGTGGCCGAGGGCAAGCCCGCCCCCAACGTCATCGTCGACCTGGACTTCGCCGCGCGCGCGGCGGGACTCGGCGCCGTGGGCCGCGGCGGCTTCCTGCTCACTCCCGAATACGGCACGCGCCAGCGCCTGGCGCTCGTGCTCACCGACGCCGAGCTCGAGCCCGACCAGGCATTCGAGGGCTCGGTCTGTGACGGCTGCGGCTCGTGCGCGGCGGCCTGTCCCTTCGGGGCGATAGGAGACGCTGGCGTCGACTACCGGGTCTGCGCCAGGTGCCCCAACGGAGCGACGAGCGGACCGGGGCGCGGCTCGCGGCCCGACCGGCTGGCGGCGGCCTGCGCCCGCGCGTGCCTGGTACATCTGGAAGGCGCCGGCAAGTGCCGCAACGCCTTCGCGAACCGGTTCCGCAAGCGCGAGCCCTGGGCGCTCGACCTCTTCCGCCGGCCCGTGGAGGCCAGGCCATGAGCGCGAAGCTCACCGCCGGGATGGTCAAGGAGGCCGCCTTCCGCGCCGGCTGCGGCGACGTGGGCATCGCCAACATCGAGCGTTTCGCCAATGCCCCCCGGATGATGCATCCGCTCAACATCTTCCCGGACTGCCGCTCGGTGATCACCATCGTCCAGCCGTTCCCGCGCGGGACCTACCGGGGGATCACCGAGGGCACCCACTGGGCCAACTACACCTACTACGCCTACAACCGGCTCAACACCATCTTCCGCCCGATGGTGACCTTCGCGACCGCCTGCTTCATCGAGGACCACGGCTTCGAGGCCGTGCCCGTCTACCCCGGCGTGCCCGAGCGCCCGGGCCTCAAGGGGCCGGTCCGCCCGGACCGCCCGCCGCCGGAGATCAATCTCAACGTGCGCATCGCCGCGCTGGCCTGCGGCCTCGGGGAGATCGGCTGGAGCAAGGTCTTCATCCACCCGAAGTTCGGCCCGCGCGTGCGGCTCGGGACCATCCTCACCGACGCGGAGCTCGAGCCCGACCCGCTCCCCGAGCCGGGCCGGCTCTGCAACCGCTGCATGCGTTGCGCCAAGGAGTGTCCCGGCGGCGCCATCCCCCGGCCGGGCGAGCGGCCGCCGATCCGCATCGAGATCGAGGGCCGGACCTACGAGTGGGGCGACGTGCGCATGGGCCGCTGCACGCTCACCCACCAGGGCATGAACTGGGAGGTCTCGCCCTTCCTCAAGAAGGACTTCCCGGGCATGCGCCTGGACGTGCGCAGCACGGAGATGTCGGAGGAGGCCGCCTACAAGCTGGCCTACCCGGCGGCCGGCGCCAAGTGGATGGCCGGGCCGGAGTACCCCGACGACGCCATTCTGCCCTATTACCACCAGATCAAGAGCCACGCCCAATACTTCGCCCTGTGCGGGGCCAAGGGCTGCGTGCGCTCCTGCATGGCCGGGCTCGAGAAGCGCGGCTGCATCGGCCAGGCGAAGTTCCCGACCCCGGTCTTCCCGCGCAAACCCTGGAAGCTCAGGCCGCCCGAGGACGACGAGTGCGGCGGAATCGCCGAGGGCCGCTTCCCGGAGATGTTCAACGAGCCCGACCGCAAGGCGGGGTGCTGGCGCTAGTGCCGCGACGCGGTGACGCGGAGACGCGGCGACAAGGGGACACGGAGACACGGAGACACGGAGACAGGGAGACAGGGGCACAGGGAGACTACGACGTCAACAGCCAACAACCAACAATCAACAACCAGCAACCAACAATTGGCGGAGAGAGCTACCGCTCTCGAAGGCAGCGGCCACGGCCCAGCGCCCAATTGGCTGTGACTTATCGAGATAGACCCTCTTTGTTGGCTGTTGGCTGTTGGCTGTCGGGCGTCAAGGTCGTCGTCTACATCCCCTTGTCCCCTTGTCCCCTTGTCGCCTTGTCGCCTTGTCGCCTTGTCCCCGTGTCCCCGCGTCCCCGTGTCATCTCGTCAATGACTGTGCCCGTGCCCGTCGTCGCCGGAGTGGCGCGGGTCGAAGCTCGCCGGGCCCTCGTGGTGGCCCTCGGCGGCGCCGACCGACTCGACCTGGAAGATGGCGTGGCCGATGTGGAACTTCTCGGAGACGTAACGCTCCAGCCTGGCGCGCAGCTCGTCGACCTTCTCGATGGTCACGCCCGGATCCACGGCCACGTGGGCGGTCATGGCGTACATCGAGGAGGTGATCTCCCAGACGTGGACGTCGTGGATCTCCCGCACCTCCGGGAACTCGGCGCAGCAGCGCGCGGCGATGTCCTCGTCGTGCACGTGCTTGGGGGCCGACTCCAGCAGCACGCTGGCCGCGTCGCGCAGCAGCCGCCAGGCGGAGAAGCCGATCATGACGGCTATGGCCATCGAGAGGATCGGGTCGACCCGCTCCCAGCCGGTGAAGCGGATGATCAGCGCGCCTACCACCACGCCCAGAGAAGAGAGTGTGTCGCTGATCATGTGCAGGAACGCGCCGCGGATGTTGAGGCTCCCGTGGCCCACGCCCAGCAGCAGCATGGCGCTCCCCAGATTGGCGGCCAGACCGACCAGGGCCACAACCAGCATGCCGGTGGCGTGGACCTCGGTCGGCTTGATCAGGCGCGCCACCGACTCGTACGTGATGTACAGGGTCGCGCCCAGGAGCAGCATGCCATTCACGAAGGCTGCCAGGATCTCCGCCCGGTAGAAGCCATAGCTCCGCGCGCTGGTGGCCGGCCGCGAACCCAGGGCGATGGCCGAGAAGGACAGGGCCAGGCCCAGGAAGTCGGTGAGCATGTGGCCGGCGTCGCTGACCAGCGCCAGCGACCCGGAGAGGATGCCGCCGATCACCTCGGCGACCATCACCAGGCCGGTGATGACGATGCAGATCAGCAACCGGTTGCGCTGGAGCGAGCGCAAGCCGTGGGAGTGGCCGCGGTCGCTGTCGTGGTCTTGGCCGTGGTCACCATCCGAGCCCGCCCCTCCGGCCGGATCGCCGCGGTCGTGCGCATGATCGTGATCGTGGTCCTCTCCGCACTCCTGTCCGACGGAGTCGGACTCGCCGGGATGCGGCCCGGGACGCTCTGGACGGTCGGTGTCTGACAAGCAGCTGGCTCTCCTCGGTTACGAAGGAAAGTTTCGCTGCGCCCGGCCCGGAATCAAGCGGCGGACCGATGCGCGGCACTTGCATCCAAGGAGGAGCGCCCCGAGAATCGGGATATGGGGAATAAACCATCCCGCCACGTCTTCGGTCCGGTGCCCTCGCGGCGCCTGGGCGCCTCGCTCGGCGTCGACGTGGTGAGCTTCAAGACCTGCAGCTACGACTGCGTCTACTGCCAGCTCGGCAGGACCACGGACCACTGCGCGGCCGCCGCCGGGATCGCCACACCGGAGGAGATCGCCGCCGAGGTCCGGGAGAAGCTCGCTGCCGGTCCGCGCCCGGACTGGATCACCTTCGCGGGCTCCGGGGAACCCACGCTCTACCCGCGCCTGGGCGAGCTCATCGCGCTGCTCAAGCCGCTCGGGGTGCCGGTCGCCGTGATAACCAATGGCTCGCTGCTCTGGCGCGAGGACGCGGCGGCGGCCTGCGCGCTGGCCGACTTGGTCTCGCCGACCCTGGTGGCCGGCTCGGAGGAGGTCTGGCGGCGAGTCAACCGTCCGCACGCGTCGATCGGCTTCGCGCAGATGGTCGAGGGGCTGGTCCGCTTCCGGGAGCGCTTCCGGGGCCAGCTCTGGCTCGAGGTCATGCTGGTCGCCGGCGTCAACGACTCGGACGCGGAGGTCCGGGCCATCGCGGACGCCGCCCGGCGCGTCCGGCCCGACCGGGTGCAACTCAACACCGTGGTCCGGCCGCCGGCCGAGAGCTCCGCCCGGCCGGTGCCCCCGGAGAGGCTAGCGGAACTCGCCGCTCTCTTCGATCCGCCGGCCGAGGTAGTGGCCGAAGTACCGCGGTCCGGAACGGAGACCGGCCGCAAAGAGGCGCAAAAAGCGCAAAGGGGCGATACTCAGGGCGCTCCCGAACGCTCCTGCGCATCTTGCGCCTCTTTGCGGCAAGACGGTTCGTCACCGGCCAAGGAGGACGTCCTCGCGCTCATCGGCCGCCATCCGGCCACCGTCGAGGAGGTGGCCATGGGTCTGGGCATCGCCGCGGCCGAGGCCGACCGGCTGCTCGCCGAGCTGGCCGCCGAGGGCCGGGCCACGAGCGCCGAGCGCGGCGGACGGCGATACTGGAGCGCGGCGTAAAGGACCGTCATACGCTTGGGCGCGGACCGCCCCTGCTCGCGACCCCGGCCGTGCCGCTGAACGCCTTGCGCCTTCTGCGCCTTCTTGCGGCAAGCTCGATGGTTCAGGGAGAGCGGCCCGCTACCCCTTGACCTTCACCATCTGCCTTCCATAGCGGTCCTGGTCCAGGACGATCTTGTCCTCCCGGGCCAGCCAGCCGATGCCCTGGTTGGCCAGGTCCACGGTGAGCCCGGTGGTCTTGCAGAGCTGCTCCTTGGACATGGGCCCGCTGGTGGTGAGCGTCTTCCAGATGGCTCCGGCGGCCTCGCCGATATTGCCGGTCACGGTGGAAGGACCGGGCCGGTCAGCAGCCCGCCTCCTGGCAGACGTGCTGGGCGGCACTGTGGTTGGCCAGCTTCTGCTTGAGGAGCTGCCGGCCGCGGTAGACCCGGCTCATGACCGTGCCCATCGGGCAGCCCAGCACCCGGGAGATCTCCTTGTAGCTCATGCCCTCCACGCAGGAGAGCAGCAGAGGCACGCGGAAGGTCTCCGGCACGGACTCGACGGCATGCTTGACGTCCTCGTCCAGGAACTCGCCGTAGTCGAAGGAGGTGGCCGTCGAGGACTGCCCGCCGGCCGGCTCTTCGGAGGCCACGAAGTGCTTGATGTCCTCGTAGCGCACGTTCTCGGACTTGGCCGAGGCCCGCGTGTAGCGGTCGATGTTCAGGTTGGTCAGGATCTTGAGCAACCACGCCCGGCAGTTGGTGGACTGCTCGAAGCGATGGAACGAGCGGAAGGCGCGCAGGTAGGTCTCCTGGAGGAGATCCTCCGCCTCGTGCTGGTTACGGGTCATCCACAGGGCCGCCCGGTACACCGAATCCATGTGCGCCAGGGCCACCTTGTCGAACTCGGCGCGACGGTCCTCGTCCCCAACGGGTCTTTCGCGTTCAATGGCTCTGATCACCGGCCTGTCTCCCTTCTACAGCCAAGGCTGTCCCCCTCGAACCGCGGGGCAGGGAAAGCAATGCCTGTGCCATCCGCTCCCCGGATGCGCCGGTCGCCAGGGCCATAGGAGGGAATAATCCGCCCGCACAGGCCGTCTATTAGCACGATGCAAGCGTCTGCACATGTGAAATGTGTGGCCGAAGTGTTCGGGGGGCGGAGAGAGGGAATAGCCAAAAGCTATGACCGGAGGCGGTCCGCCGCCCTCGTGCTTTGACAGCGTCCGGCGCCGGCCGTATATTGCGAATCGACGGCCGTCGATCCCCGTTAGGACTCGTTGACGCTCCAGCGTCTCGGCAAGGAGGATCGTTGAGCTCAGAGCTCCCGGAGCTGCCCGAACGATTCGCGCGGCCCTACGCGCGCATCCTGGAACTGCTGTGCGACCCCGCCGGCTTCGACGAGACCGCCGGGGCGGTGCTCCGCGAGGCCGCCGAAGCGGCTGGCTTCGCGTCCGCCGCCATTCGCGTCCGCGACATCGGCGGCCTTCCCCTCGTCGCCTCGCTGGGGGACATCGACAAAGGGCGCCCCGGACCGCACCCGTGCGGCCCGGCCGACGGCGACGCCGCCGGCGCCTGCATCTGCGCGGCGGTGGCGGCCGGGCGCATCGACGCCGAACTCCCCTTCTTCACGAAGGGAGGGAGCTTCTGGACCGACTCCTGGACCAAGACGGCATCCTCTCCGGAGGCCGCCGTCCGCGGCCTGCGCGCCGAGTGCACCGGGGGCGGGGACGAGTCCGTGGGCATCTTCCCGCTCAGGCACCGGAGGGAGATCGTCGGGCTGCTCCGGGTCGGAGACCGCCGCCCCGGGCGCTTCGAGTCCGGGGCGCTGGCCTTCCTCGAGCGGGTCGCCTTCGCCTCGGGGGGCCCGGCCGGGGCCGCACGGTGCCGCCGGGACCTCCTGCGCCTGCAGGGCGAGTTCGAGGAGGAGCGACGGGGCGCGGCCGGCATGGTGGTCATGTCCGAGATGGCCTCGAGCCTGGCCCACGACCTCAAGAACCCGCTGGCCAGCATGATGCTCTCCGCCAACCGGCTGCAGCGCCTGACCAGGGGCAGCGAGAAGATCGAGCCCCTGGCCGACCACCTCTGCACGGCCATCAAGACGCTGGGCGAAACGGTGACGCGCCTGACCGACGCCTTCGGCAGCCCGCGGACGCGGCCCGAACCTATGGAGATCAACCGGGCGATCGAAGACGCCCTCTTCCTGGTCGCTCCACGCGCGGCCGGACAGAATGTCCGGGTGATCCGCGCCCTGGCCGAGGGCCTGCCCGGGGTCTCGGCGGACGCCGGCTTCCTGAAGCGCGCCCTGCTCAACGTCCTCGCCAACGCGCTGGACGCCATGCCCTCCGGAGGAACGCTGCGGGTCGAAAGCCGCCTCGCCGCCGACGGGCAGGTCGAGGCGGTCGTGGCCGACAGCGGCCCGGGCGTGCCGCCCGAGGTCGCCGACCGGCTCTTCAAGCCATTCACGACCACCCGGCCGGACGCGGCGGGGCTGGGCCTCAGCGTGGTGCGGCGCATCATGGAGCTCCACCGGGGCTCCGCGCAGCTCGAGGCCGGCGCCGACGGCGGGGCCCGCGCGGTCCTGAGGCTGCCTCCGGCGCCGGCGGGAAGGGCCGGATATGGCGGCTGAAAAGCGCGCGGCCGCCGGCTGCACCGACCGGCCGATCCTGATCATCGAGGACGACGCCGCCGTCCGTGCGCAGCTGGCCGGGGTCTTCGAGGACGAAGGCTGCCGGACGATGGCCTGCGGCTCGGCCCGCGAGGGCCTGGCCAGGCTCGAGGCCGGGGCCTGCGCGCTGGTCATCACCGACCTGCACCTGCCGGACGCCAGCGGCCTGGAGGTGGTCGAGCGCTCCCGAGCCGCCCAGCCGGAGTGCCCCGTGCTGGTCATCACCGCCTACGCCAGCGTCGACAGCGCCGTGGAGGCCATGCGCCGCGGGGCCTTCCACTACCTGGCCAAACCCTTCTCCGTGGAGAACCTGCTGGCCGAGGCCGAAAAGGCCTTCGAGCACGGCCGGCTGCTCCAGGAGCGCCGGCTGCTGCGCGAGCGCCTGTCGGCCGAGCAGGGCCTGGGCCGGATCCTGGGCCGCAGCCGGCCGATCACCGAGCTGCGCGAGATGGTCGCCGAGGTGGCCAAGGCCGACACCACCGTGCTGGTCACCGGCGAGACCGGCACCGGCAAGGAACTGGTGGCCAATGCCATCCACTACGCCAGCCCGCGCGCCGGCGGACCGCTGGTCAAGGTCAACTGCGCGGCGCTGTCCGAGACCCTGCTGGAGAGCGAGCTCTTCGGCCACGAGAAGGGCGCCTTCACCGGCGCGGACCGCTCCCGCGAGGGCCGCTTCGAGCGCGCCGACGGCGGCACGCTCTTCCTCGACGAGATCTCCGAGATGGGCGCGCATGTCCAGGCCAAGCTCCTGCGCGTGCTCCAGGGCGAGGCCTTCGAGCGGGTCGGCGGCGACCGGCCGCTGAAGCCCAACGTCCGGGTGATCTCGGCCACCAACCGCGACCCGCTCAAGGCGGTGGAGAGCGGCCGGCTCCGCCAGGACCTTTTCTACCGCCTGAACGTGGTGCACATCCAGGTGCCGCCGCTGAAGGAGCGCCGAGAGGACATCCAGCTGCTCGCCGAGCACTTCCTGGCCACCTATGCGGGCCGGACCGCCAAGAAGGTTGGGGCGATCACGCCCGAGGCCATGGAGGCCCTCTACGCCTACGGCTGGCCGGGCAACATCCGCGAGCTCGAGAACTGCATCGAGCGCGCCGTGGTGCTGACCCGCGACGAGGCCGTCGGCCGCAAGGACCTGCCGCCGCCGATCTGCGGGGCCGAGGCGACCGAGGAGGAGGATCCGGCGACGACCCTCAACCTCGAGCTCATGGAGCGCCGCGCCATCATGCGGGCGCTCTCCGAGACGGAATGGAACAAATCCCAGGCCTCGGCCCGCCTGGGCATCTTCCCGTCGTCGCTGTACAAGAAGATGAAGCGCTTCGGAATCCCGCTCAAACGCTGACCGCAACCGTAGCCACTGGCTATGGAAGATATGGAGGGTATGGCCAAAGTGTACGGATAGCCCCGTTCCCGCACCGGGCGTTCATGCCCGGCTCGAGCCCGAGATGCACTCTGGCGCAGCGGCCGATTCGCCCGGACCTCCATCGCTCCAGCGCGTCCGGCACAGGCGTTGCGTAATATCCGCTCGCAGCAGCGACTTCACAATCTCTTCGATTCTGGAGGCAATCATGCCCAAGGTTCTGGTCGTCGACGACGAGACGTCGTGGCTCACCCTGTGCGAGGACAAGCTGACCGAGCTGGGCTACCAGGTGCGCACCACCCGGGACTGCGCCCAGGCCCTGGCCCTGATCCGGGCCGATCCGCCGGACGCGGTGGTGCTCGACCTGCGCATGCCGGTAAGCGGCTACGTCATGCTCCTGGCCATGCGCGAGGAGTGGCCCCAGATCCCGGTGATCATCCACACGGTCTACAGCGGTTACCGTAACGATGCCGACCTGCTCAAGACCAACGCCTTCGCGGTCAAGTCGCCCGACCTGACCGAACTGGTCGTGGCCCTGGGCAAGGTGCTCGGCCAGAGCGGCGCGACGACCTCAAAGACAGGATGACGCGGGGACGCGGCGACACGGTGACAAGGGGACAGGGAGACAGATAGAGACGGGGACAAATGAGCAGCGATTGGCCCCAGCCTCATCTCCGTGTCTCCGTGTCTCCGTGTCTCCATGTCACCGTGTCTCCATGTCACCGTGTCACCGTGTCACCGCGTCACCGCGTCACCGCGTCACCGCGTCGCCGTGTCATCCTGAGATCCGCACCGGCACGGACAGCTCCACGGCGGCCGGCGGCAGGCACTCGCGCTCCGAGCACGCCTGGTAGCGCAGGGCCAGCTTGAGCACGGCCTCGCCGGCCCGGGCGGAGGCCTCGGCCTTGATCGGGACCCTGACCACCGCCTCCCCCTCGTAGATGGAGAGTTCCTGCCTGCCGCTGCCCGGCCGGACGCGACGGCCCTCGGGATAGACTGGCGCGCCGGCCTTCACGGCCGCCGGCGGCTCGACCACCAGCTGGGTGGGCAGGAGATGTCCCTGGAGCGGGCGGTTGGAGTTCAGGTGAAAGCCTGCGGACACGGCGATGGCCACGGCCAGTTCCTTCGCCTCGCCGGGCCGGAGCTCGATCCGGTCCGGCTCGGCCCGGATCGCGACCGGCCTGACCCGCGTCTCCGCACCGGCCTCCGAGGCGCCGGTGCCGGCCTGCCCTCCGCCGGTCTGGTCGTAGTACATGGCCGCGGCCAGAATCAGGCTCTGGGTGCCGCCGGGGGCCTGCTCCATGAATCCCAGGAAGGAGTTCATGATTCCCAGGGCCTCCTCGCGGTACCGGGGCTCGCCGGTGGCCGCCGCCAGACGCAGGAAGACCTGGGCGGCCACGCCGTTTGCGGAGGGCAGCGCTTGGTCGAAGGGGTCGCGCGTGCGGATGTCCAGGCCCTCGTGCTCCTGCGACGTGAAGTAGAACCCGCCGGCCTCGGCGCGGTAGTTCTCGACCACGGCGCCGACCAACCTCCGGGCCTCCCCCAGCCAGCGTTCCTGGCCGGTGGCCTCGTGAAGGTCGAGCAGCCCGTCGGCCATGAAGACGTAGTCCTCCAGGTAGCCGGGCAGCCGGGCCTGGCCCTCGCGCCAGTAGCGCAACAACCGGCCGTCGGCGCGAAGCTCCCCGAGGACGAACCCGGCGGCGCGCTCGGCGGCCTGGACGTAGACCCGCTCCTCGAGCACCCGGCCGCCGTAGGCCAGCGCGCCGATGGTCAGGCCGTTCCAGGCGGTCAGGATCTTGTCGTCCCGGGGCGGCGGCACGCGCTTGGTCCGCTCGGCCAGGAGCTTCGTCCTGGCGCCGGAGAGCCGCTCCTCGAGCCTCTCGAGCTCCACGCCCTCGGCCCGGGCCATCTCCTCGATCGGCCTGGGCAGGTGCAGGATGCTCGCGCCGGAGGACTCCCCGCTGGACTCGTCGCTCCAGTTGCCCTCGGCCTCGACGCCGTAGGCCTTGCAGAAGAGCTCGCCGGCCTCGCCCAGCGCGTCCATGATCTCCGCCCGGGTCCAGACGTAGAAGCGGCCCTCCGCCCCGTCGCTGTCGGCGTCCAGCGACGACTGGAAGCCGCCGTGGCTGTCGATCATCTCGCGGAGCATCCAGTCGTAGGTTTCGCGGGCCACCCGGCGATAGCGCATCTCGCCGGTGGCCAGGTAGCCGTCGACGTAGGAGCGGGCCAACTGGGCGTTGTCATAGAGCATCTTCTCGAAGTGCGGCGCGAACCAGCGCTCGTCGGTCGAGTAGCGATGGAAGCCCCCGGCCAGGTGGTCGCGGATGCCGCCGGAGGCCATGCCGTCGAGGGTCCGGGCCGCCATCCGGAGCAACCGGTCGTTGCCGCTCCGCCGCTGCTTGTAGAAGAGCAGCCGCAGCGCGGTGTGCGGCGGGAACTTGGGCGCGTCGCCGAAGCCGCCGTGCTTGTCGTCGAAGTTGCGCTCGAGGGTGCCCAGGGCCACGGCCACCAGGTCGCGCGAGAGCTGGCCGGAGGCCTTGACCTCCCCGCCCGACGAGGCCTCCTGCATCACCGCCCAGAGCCTGGCGGCCTGCAGGTCGATCTCCTCGCGGCGGGTGCGCCAGGCGTCGGCCAGGCTCCGCAGCACGGTCTTGAATCCGGGGATGCCGGGCCGGTCCTCGCGCGGGAAGTAGGTCCCGGCGTACCAGGGCTTGCCGTCGGGCCGGAGCCACACCGAGTTGGGCCAGCCGCCCCGGCCGGTGGCCAGCTGGGTGGCCAGCATGTAGACCTCGTCCAGGTCCGGCCGCTCCTCGCGGTCGAGCTTCACGCAGACGAAGTCGCGGTTGAGCATCTCGGCGACGTCGGCGCGGCCGAAGGACTCCTCCTCCATGACGTGGCACCAGTGGCAGCTGGAATAGCCCACCGACAGGAAGATGGGCTTGTCCTCCCGGCGGGCCCGGTCGAAGGCCTCGGCGCACCAGGGATACCAGTCCACCGGGTTGCGGGCGTGCCGCAGGAGGTACGGGCTTTTCTCCTTGCCCAGCCGGTTCGGAGCCTTCCGTTCATCGCCGCCCGTCATAGCGCGCCCCCCTTCGCTCGGCCCGGTGCATATCCATTTGCTTCAATGGAAGGCCGGGGCCGGATATTCCCCGCTGGGGGGGGGGGGGGGACGGGACGGCTTTCGCGCATCGTGGAGGTGAAGACGAACAACCAACAGCCAACAACCAGCAACCAACAGCAGAATGTCGAATACCGAATGACAAATGAAGTAGGGGCGCGGCATGCTGCGCCCCTACCACGCCCTCAGGTCCTTCGACATTCTGACTTCGACATTCTGCGGTTCTGCGGTTCGCCCTTCGCGGGGCTTATCGCCATTCGGACGAGTCCCCGCAATGCTCGGCTCCCGTCTCAAGTTACAGTCCTTGACTGTTGGTTGTTGGTTGTTGGCTGTTGGCTGTTGGTTGTTTGTTGTTGGCTGTTGGTGGTTGGCCGTCGTTCAGCCGCTGGACGCCCCGCCCGGGTCGCATAGAATCGGCCCCGGCGCCTCATCCCGGTCCGGTTGTGTCCGGACCTTCCGGATGGGCGGAGAGAAAGGACCTTCGCCGTGGACCGCACCGAAAAGCTGCTCCAGGAACTGACCGACGCGCACGGGCCCTCGGGGCACGAAGCCGGGGTCCGCGCGGCCCTCCGCCGCCGCCTCGAGTCCCTGGGCGAGGTGTCGCAGGACAAGATCGGCAGCCTGATCTGCGCGCTCAAGGCCCCGAGGAAGCGCGCTCCCCGCGTGATGCTCGCCGCCCACATGGACGAGATCGGCTTCATGGTGCGGCTCGTCACCGAGGACGGCTTCCTGAAATTCGTGCCCCTCGGTGGCTGGTTCGACCAGGTGCTGCTCGGCCAGCGGGTGCTGGTCAAGACCCACCGCGGCGACCTGACCGGGGTGATCGGCTCCAAGCCTCCGCACCTCCTGCCCCAGGAGGAGCGCAGCAAGGTCGTCGAGAAGAAGAACATGTACATCGACATCGGCGCGACCTCGAAGAAGGAAGTCGAGGAGGCCGGCGTCCGGATCGGCGACCCGGTGGTGCCCGACAGCCGCTTCACGGTGCTCTCCGGCGGGAAGACCTACCTGGCCAAGGCCTTCGACGACCGGGTCGGCTGCGCGCTGCTGGTCGAGGCGCTCGAGGCCCTGGCCCGCGAGGGGGCCCCGGGTGCGATCCACGGCGTGGCCACGGTCATGGAGGAGGTCGGCCTGCGCGGCGCGAAGACCAGCGTCTCGGTGGTCGCCCCCGACGTGGCCGTAGTCCTCGAATCGGGCATCGCCGGGGACGTGCCCGGGATCAAGCCCGAGGAGTCGGCCACCAGGCTGGGGCGAGGCCCGGAGCTGCTCTTCTTCGACCGCCAGATGATCCCCAACCTCAGGCTGCGCGACCTGGTAATCGAGGCCGCGAAGGAGCTGGGCATGCCCCTGCAGCTCTCGGCCATCGAGGGTGGGTCCACCGACGGCGCCCAGATCCACCTGCACAAGTCCGGCGTGCCCACGGTGGTCCTGGGCGTGCCCGCGCGGCACATCCACAGCCACACCTCGATCATCCACCGGGCCGACTACGACGGGGCGCTGCGCCTGGCGGTCGCCCTGGTCCGGAAGCTCGACGCCGCGACGGTGGCCGGACTGACCGAATAGCGGTGCTACCGCCGAGACGCCGAGGCGCAGAGAGCGAAGGCGGGCTTTGGGCCCTTGGGAAGGGCGACGGTCGGCCGCTCCCACGGTCCAAACCAAAGGCTTCCTCGGCGCTTCCGCGCCTCGGCGGTGAGAAAACCCCCGCTGTTACGAGCCGGCTACAGCCCCTTCAGCGCCGCCAGCACCTTGCTGTTGGGCGCCTCCACCCGCAGGTAGATGGTGGCCACGCCGTCGGAGGTCGGGACGCTGCCGTAGAGGTAGCTGATGTTCAGCTTGGCCTTGGCCAGCCGCATGGCCACCTTGCCGAGCTCGCCGGGGCGATCGGCCACGGTCAGGGCCAGCAGGTCGTTCTCGATGACCAGCAGATTGTGATCCTCGAAGAGCCGGCGGGCGGCCGTGGGCTTGTCCACGACCATGCGGACCACCGCGTGATCCAGCGAGTCGGCGACGCTGATGGCCTGCATGTTGATGCGCTCGGCCGAGAGCGCCCGGCAGAGCTTGGCCAGCACTCCGGGCTTGTTTTGCAGGAAGATGCACAACTGCCTGGCGAACGTCATGGAAAGAGCCATGTCAGCCTCCCTTATTCGGTCTTCCGGACCTTGCCGGCCCGGCCGGAATCGCCGGCATCTGCGATTTCGAAGTCCCCGTCGATTATGGCCAGAAGCTCGGCGAAGCCCCGGATCACGTAGTCCGGGGCGGTCTGGCCGACCTTGCCGTTGTCCCGCCCCCCGTACCGGAGCAGCGCGGTCCACATGCCCGCGGCCTTGGCCGAGTCGGCGTCGCGCGCCGGATGATCCCCGACGAAGAGGCACGCGGCCGGCTCCAGGCCCAGCGCCGCGCAGGCCGTGCGGTAGAGTTTGGGGTTGACCTTGTCGATGCCCACCTGCTCGGTGATGAACACCGCCCGCGGGTCGAGGTAGGGCAGCACCCCCAGGCGCACCAGCTTCTCGGCCTGCTTGACGGTCAGCCCCGCGGTGATCACCCCCAGGCACAGCCCCGGCCGGGCGGAGAGCGCCCTCAGGGCCTCGAGCGCGTCCGGGTAGGCCCGGAGCCGTTCGCGCTTGGTCTCGTGATAGGCGACCACCCCGGCGGCCACGATCACCGCGGGATTGACCCGGCCGCAGGACACCGCCGGCAGCCTCAGCAGCATGGTGTCGAAGTGCCGGTCGTAGTTGGAGGTGAACTCGCGGATGACCTCCTCGAGCTCGGCGGCGGCCGCCTCGAAGGACAGCCGCAGCCCGGCGCCGATCATCGCGCGGATGGCGTTGGCCCGGGCCTCCCGCGCGAACTCGGCGGTGGAGTAGAGGGTGTCGTCGACGTCGAAGAAGACCGCCCGCAGGGGCCGCTTGGCCATGAGGTCATCCACTGCTGCGCCGCGGGCCGATGCCGGCGGGGCCCGCGACGGCGGTTGTCCGCTAGCCTTCCGCTATTTGCTGCTGTCCTGACCGAGCTTCTGCATCATGTCGATCATGGGCATGAACAGCGCCACGACGATGAAGCCGACGATGCCGCCCAGTCCGATGATCATGATGGGCTCGAGCAACGCGGTCAGGCCCGCCACGGTGGCGTCGACCTCGCTGTCGTAGTTGTCGGCGATCTTGGAGAGCATCTTGGGCAGCTCGCCGGTCTCCTCGCCGACGTCGATCATGTTGACCACGATGTCGTCGAAGGCCTTGCAGCGCCTCAGGGGCGTGGCGATGTTGTCGCCCTCGCGGATCGAGGCGTGGACCTCGCCGACGGCGTTGGCGATGACCGCGTTGCCCACCGCCCCGCGCAGGATGTTGAGGGCGTCGAGGATGGTCACGCCCGACTCCAGCAGCGTGCCCAGCGTCCGGCAGAAGCGGCTGATCACGCTCTTGCGGATCAGGCCGCCGAAGACCGGCAGGTGCAGCTTGCCGGTGTCGATCATGAAGCGGCCCTGGGGGTTGGCGGCGGTCACCTTGTAGGCGATGAAGATGGCGACGGGGATGCCCGGCAGCAGGAACCAGAAGGTCTTGATCCCGTCGGCGATGTTGATGAGCAGCTCGGTCAGCGCCGGGAGGCTGCCCAGGCCCATCTCGGTGAACATGGTCTTGAACTTGGGAATGATGAACATCATGATGAAGGCCAGGATGATGACCGCGATGGTCAGAACCGCCGAGGGATAGACCATCGCGCCGATGATCTTGCGGCGCAGGGCCTCGACCTTCTCGCGGAACTCGGCCAGGCGGGTGAGAATGGTGTCGAGCACGCCGCCGGCCTCGCCGGCCTTGACCATGTTGACGTAGAGCTTGTCGAAGATCTTGGGGTGCTTGGCCATCGACTCGGACAGGGTCGAGCCGCCCTTGACGTCGTCGCTGATGGCCTGGATGGCGCTCTTGAACGGACCGGCCTTCTGCTGGTTGGCCAGGATGTCCAGGCTCCGGACGATGGGCAGTCCGGCGTCGATCAGGGTGGCGAACTGGCGGGTGAACTGGGTGACCGCCTTGCTGGGGACGCCGCCGAAGCCGGCCAGCACGCCGGCGCTCTTCCGGCCGGCCATGGGCGTCGCGGCCGAGCCGCGCCCGCTCTTGCTGGCCACCTTGACCGGACGCACGCCCATGCCGCGGATGCGCGAGAGCGCCTCCTGCTCCGTGCCGGCGTCGACCTCGCTCTTGACCTCGCGCCCCTGGGCGTCAATGCCTTCGAAGGTAAAGGTGGGCATGGCTCACCCTCCTGCCTCTCCCCGGTCACCCGGGGGATTCTACAAGGTATCCGCGGCCTACTCGAAGGTCAAGGTCTGTTTGATGACCTCTTCGATGGTGCTCAGGCCGTCGAAGATCTTGAGCAGCCCCGAGTCGCGCAGCGTGCGCATGCCGCCGGCCTGGGCCTCGGCCCGGAGCACGTCGGTGGACTTGCGCTCGATGATCGACTGGCGCAGCTTGGTGGTGATGCGCATCATCTCGTAGATGGCCGAGCGCCCGCGATAGCCGGTCTTGTTGCAGTGCTCGCAGCCCTGGCCGTAGTAGAAGATCTTGCCGGCGACCTCCTGGACGCTCAGGCCCAGCTCCATGACGCTCTCCTCGCTGGGCTTGTAGACGCCCTTGCACTTGGTGCAGATCACGCGGATCAGGCGCTGGGCGACGACCGCCTCCAGGGTGGCGGAGAGCAGGAAGGGCTCCACCCCGATCTCGATGAGACGGGTGACCGTGCCGGGGGCGTCGTTGGTGTGCAGGGTCGAGAGCACCAGGTGTCCGGTCAGCGACGACTCGATGGCGATCTGGGCGGTTTCCAGGTCGCGGATTTCGCCGACCAGGATCTTGTCGGGGTCCTGGCGCAGGATGGCGCGCAGGCAGGCCGCGTAGGTGACCCCGATGTCCTCCTTGATGGGCACCTGGATGATGCCGTCGAGGTCGTACTCGACGGGGTCCTCGGTGGTGATGATCTTGAGCCCCACCTCGTTGATGTAGTTGAGCGCCGAATACAGCGTGGTGGTCTTGCCCGAGCCGGTGGGGCCGGTGACCAGGATGATGCCGTTGGGCTTGTGCATCAGCTCCTGGATGACGTTGATCTCGTCGTCGCGCAGGCCCAGGCGGTTGAGGTCGTGGCCCATGACCGTGCGGTCCAGCACGCGCATGACCACGCTCTCGCCGAACATGGTCGGCAGCGTCGAGACGCGCAGTTCCACGGTGTTGCCGCCGATATTGAGCGGGATGCGGCCGTCCTGGGGCACGCGCCGCTCGGCGATGTCCAGGTTGGACATGACCTTGATGCGGCTGATGATGGCCAGGGACAGCTGCCGCGGCGGCGGCTGCATCTCGAGCAAGGAGCCGTCGATGCGGTAGCGGATCTTGAACTCGTCCTCGAAGGGCTCGAAGTGGATGTCCGAGGCCTGGTCGCGGATGGCGGTGAAGAGCACCAGATTGACCAGCTTGACCACCGGGGCGGAGGAGGCCATCTCCTCGAGCTTGGAGATGTCCTGGACCTCCTCGTCGGTGCGGACCTGCATCTCCTCGGTGTCGATGTCCTTGACCAGGTCCTGGATGGTCTCGGTCTGGCCGCCGTAGTGCTTCTCGATGGCCTCGGCCACGGCCTGCTCGTTGGAGACGGCGCCGTTGACCTCGCAGTTGAGCATGAAGCGCAGGTCGTCGATGGCGTTGACGTTCAGCGGGTCGGCCATGGCCACGGTCAGCGTGCCGGACTCGAAGTTCACCGGGATGATCCGGTAGACCTGGGCGACCGAGGGGCTGACCATGGCGAGCACGTCCGGGGGGATCTCCAGGTGCTCCAGGTCGATGATGTCCATGCCGGCCTGCTTGGCGATGGCCAGCAGGATGTCGTTCTCGGTGGCCACCCCCAGGTCGATGAGCACGCGGCCGAGGGCCCCGCCGTTCTTGGCCTGGTGGGCCAGCGCCTCCTCCAGCTCCTTCTCGGTGAGCAGGCCCTCCTCGATGAGGATCTGGCCCAGCGGCTTGCGCTTCTGGCCTATCGGCACGGTCGGGACCTCCCGGTCGAGAAGGCAGAAGGAAGAAGGCAGAAGGCAGAAGGGATGAGGGGGAAGGGCTGAAGCGCGCCCCCGTGTTTCTTCCTTCTTCCTTCTGCCTTCTGCCTTCCCATCGCCTTCCTTCTTACTTTCTCTTCGCCTGCTGCCGCTTGAGCTCCTCGGTGTACTCCCGGACCTTGGTCTGGACCGCCTCGGGGTCCTGGCAGTGCTGGAGCATCTCCGTGAAGGAGATCAGCTTCTGGGCCCAGAGGTTGAAGAGGAAGTCGTCGAGCAGGATCATGCCCTGGTTGGCGCCGGTCTGGATGAAGCTGGGGATGCGGAAGGTCTTGGCCTCGCGGATCAGGTTGGCCACCGCCGGCGTGCAGAACATCAGTTCGAAGGCCGCCACCCGGCCGGTGCCGTCGATCTTGGCGCACAGCGCCTGGGAGATGACCGCCTCGAGCGTGACCGAGAGCTGCGCCCGGATCTGGTTCTGGGCGTTGACCGGGAAGGCGTCGATGATGCGGTCCACGGTGGCGGCCGCGCCGGTGGTGTGCAGCGTGGCGAAGACCAGGTGGCCGGTTTCGGCCGCGGTGATCGCCGCCGAGATCGTCTCGATGTTGCGCATTTCGCCGACCAGGATGACGTCCGGGTCCATGCGCAGCGCGCGCCAGATGGCCTCCTCGAAGTTGGGCACGTCGTTGCCCACCTCGCGCTGGGTCACCAGCGACTTCTTGTGGGTGTGGTAGTACTCGATCGGGTCCTCGACGGTGATGATGTGCCGGCCGGTCTCGTTGTTGATGAAGTCGATCATGGTGGCGAGCGTGGTGGTCTTGCCCGAGCCGGTCGGGCCGGTCACCAGCACCAGCCCGCGGGGCCGCAGGCACAGGTCCTTGATCACCGCCGGCAGGCCGATCTGCTCGAAGGTCAGGAGGCGCGAGGGGATCTGCCGGAGCACCATGCCCACGTGGGAGCGCTCCCGGAAGGCGCTCACGCGGAAGCGCGCCGCCTCGGAGTAGGCGAAGCCGAAGTCGGCGCCGCCGCGCTCGGCCAGCTCCTGCTGGTGGCGCTCCGAGGTGATGCTCTTCATCATGGCCACGGTGTCGTCGGCGGTCAGCGCCGGGAGGTTCAGCGAGCGGAGGTCGCCGTGCAGCCGGATGACCGGCGGGCGGCCGACGGACAGGTGCAGGTCCGAGGCGTTCTCGCGAATGACCACGTCGAGCAGCCGGTTGATCTCCACGCCCATGAAAGGCTCCTTGGCTCGGGGACTGCCTCAGTCCACCATCTTGGCCTCGGCCAGCACCTCGTCGATGGTGGTGAGGCCGTCGAGCACCTTGCGCAGGCCGTCCATCAGCAGGGTGTGCATGCCGTCGTTCACCGCCTGCTTGCGGAGGTCGTCGGTCGAGGAACCGTTGAAGGTCATCTCCCGGATCTGGCTGTTCATCATCATGATCTCGTAGATGCCCTTGCGGCCCCGGAAGCCGATGCCGCGGCAGTTGTCGCAGCCCCGGCCGTGGTAGAAGGTCCGGCCGGCCATCTGCGCCTCGCTGTACCCGGCGGCCTTGATCGTGGCCTCGTCCGGATCGAACGGCTCCTTGCACTGCTCGCAGATGGTGCGCACCAGCCGCTGGGCCATGACCGCCTGGATGGAGCTGGCCACCAGGAAGGGCGCGACCTTCATGTCGATCAGACGGGTGAGCGCGCTGGGCGCGTCGTTGGTGTGCAGGGTGGAGAAGACCAGGTGGCCGGTCAGGGCCGCCTGGATGGCGATCTCGGCGGTCTCATGGTCGCGGATTTCGCCGACGAGGATCACCTCGGGCGCCTGGCGGAGCATGGCCCGGACGATCCGCTGGAAGGTCATGCCCGTGAGGCGGTTGACCTGGCACTGGTTGATGCCGGCCAGGTTGTACTCCACCGGGTCCTCGGCGGTGATGATCTTGGTGTCCGGCCGGTTGATCTCGTTGAGGGCCGCGTACAGCGTGGTGGTCTTGCCCGAGCCGGTCGGCCCCGTCACCAGGATGATGCCGTTGGGCTTCTTGATGAGCATCCGGAAGATGCGGTAGTCGTCGGGGTGGAAGCCGAGGTCCCCGAGGCCCAGGAGCAGGCTGTCCTTGTTGAGGATACGCATGACCACGCTCTCGCCGTGCAGGGCCGGGAGCGTCGAGACGCGCAGGTCGAGCTTCTTGCCCAGCAGCGACAGCGGGATGCGGCCGTCCTGGGGCCGGCGCCGCTCGGACATGTCCATGCCGGCCATGATCTTGATGCGGGCGATGATCGGGCCCTGCAGGCGGTGCGGCGGGCTCTCCACCTCGTAGCACACGCCGTCGATGCGGTAGCGGATGCGCAGGCGGTTGGAGAGCGGCTCGACGTGGATGTCGCTGGCCCGGGCCTTGACGGCCTCGAGGATGATCATGGTCACCAGGCGGATGACCGGGGCGTCGTCGCCGTCGACCTCGGCGGAGTCCGTGGCGGCCCCGCCCTCCTGCTTGACCTCGATCTCCTGGCCGATCTGCTCGTACTGCTTCTCGATCTCCTTCTCGGCCATCCCGTAGTAGCGGCTGAGCGCCGCCTTGATCGAGTCGGCGGTGGCCAGCACGCACTCCACCGGGCAGTTGATGACGAAGCGCAGGTTGTCGAGGGTGAAGAGGTCGAGCGGGTCGCTCATCGCCACCGTGAGCACGCCGTCGTGCATCTCGATGGGGATGATGCCGTGCTCCTGGGCCAGCTCCCGGGGGACCATCTCGATGACTTCCCGGGGAACGTCCAGCCCCTCGATATCGACCATCTCGATGCCGAACTGGTCGGCCAGCGCCTTGGTGACATCCTCCTGGGAGACCAGGCCCTTCTCGACCAGGATCTGCCCGAGCTTCCTGCCGGTGACCTTCTGTTCCTGGAGCGCCTGCCCTATATCCTCGGTGGTGACGCAGCCCATCGATTCCAGGATTTCGCCGAGCATCCTGCGGGCTTCGGGCATGAGAAACTCCCAAGGGGTCGGAGCCGGCACGGCCCACTCTGTTTAACCGATCGGGAACATCTTAGGTCATCCTCCGGTGGTGTCAAGCGCCCGGTGACAACGCGCAGGGCTGTTTCAAGAAGCCCATTTCACCGCCGAGGCGCGGAGACGCAGGGGCGAAGTGCCGTCCGCGGCGGGGACTCTTCCCTGTCAGGAACCATCCGCCGCGTTCATGAACGCCGCTCTGCGCCTCTGTGCCTCCGCGGTGAAAGCGTCTCCCTGAAATCGTCCGGGAGGGCCGGTTGAAATGATGCGGTCCCGAGGCTAGACTGCCCGGCGGACCGGCGCCCCGTCCCGGCCCCGCGCCGGCAGCCAAGGAGAGAACCAGCCATGGCAGAAGCCGCCCAGACCCTCGCATCCGCCGCCCAGTCAGCCCCCCCGCCCGGGGAACCGGTCAGGAAGGCCCTCGAGCCGCTCACGGGCGTGCCCAACCTCCCCTGGCAGTGGTACCAGGACCTGGGGCCCGCCGGCCAGCGCTGGTTCTGGGCGCTGGTCGGGGTGGCCGCGCTGCTCCTGGCCGTGTGGCTGGTGAGCCTGCTCTGGAAGCGCGTGCTCCTGCCCATCTCCCGCCGCACCTCCACCAAGCTCGACGGGATAGTGCTCGAGCACACCCGGCGGCCGGCCCTGGCGCTGGCGGGGGCCTGCGGCCTCAACGCCCTGTATCACATGCTCATAAACGGGGTCCCGTTCGCGGAGAGCCCCACCGGGGCGATCGTCGAGGGCGCGCTCTACTCCCTGGCCGTCCTGGCCGTGGCGGTGGGCGTCTACGCGGTCATCGCCGCGGTCTCGGACTGGTACCTCACCGAGATCGCCGCCAAGACCGAAAGCCCCATGGACGACAAGCTGGTGCCGCTCTTCCGCCGCATCGCCAAGATCGTGGTGCTCTTCATCGCCGCGACCGTGGTTCTGGGCCATTTCGAGGTCAAGATCACCGCCCTGCTGGGCGCCGCCGGCGTGGCCTCGCTGGCCGTGGCCCTGGCCGCCCAGGAGACCGTCGCCAACATGATCGCCGGCTTCACCATCCTGGTTGACCGGCCCTTCCGGATCGGCGACCGCATCCAGCTGGCCGACGGCCTGGTCGGCGACGTCCACGAGATCGGCCTGCGCAGCACCAAGATCATGACCTTCGACCACACCCTGGTGATCCTGCCCAACAAGGAGATCTCCGGGGCGCGGATCGTCAACATCAGCTACCCCAATCCGCGCTACGCCATCCGCCGGGACTACACCGTGGCCTACGGCACCGATCCGGCGAAGGTCAAGAGCGTGCTCCTGGCGATCGTCGCGGCGCACCCCAAGGCGCTCAAGGACCCGGAGCCGGGCGTCTTCTTCACGGAGTTCGGCGACAGCGCCCTGGTCTTCAAGCTGGTCTGCCACGTGGCCGACTACCGCGACGCGTTCCCGACCATCGACGAGATCAACATGGAGGTCAACCGGCGCTTCGCCGAGGAGGGCATCGAGATCCCCTTCCCGCAGCGCGACATCCACATCCGCGACGTGAAGCTCCCGGCCGAGTTGACCATCGGCGCCGGCCCGTCGGGCGCGGCGCGCATGCCCGGCGCCGTCTGCGACGCCGCGCCGGATGGCCGCCGCTCCTGACGGGCGGCCCCCGGCCGCGCCCACCGGCCCGGCCGCCCCGGCGCCCGGCCGCGTCCGGCTCAGCGTGGTCATGCCGGTCCTCAACGAGGGCCGGACGCTCCGCGAGATAGTCGCCAGGGTGCTCGCCGCCACCGGGCTCGTCGAGCTCGAGTTGGTCATCGTCGACGACGGCTCGACGGACGACAGCCGCGCCATCGTCGAGGAGCTCGCCGGGCGCCACCCCAACATCCGCGCCCGCTTCCATCCGGAGAACCGGGGCAAGGGTGCCGCGGTGCGCGAGGGCCTGGGGCTGGCCACCGGCGACTGGGTCCTGATCCAGGACGCCGACCTCGAGTACGACCCGGCCGACTACGACCGGCTGCTCGGGCCGGCCCTCTCCGGGGCCGCCGACGCCGTCTACGGCTCGCGCTTCGCGGCGGACCCGGCCGCCGCCTGCCGCAGGGCACGCCGCTGGTGGCACACGCTGGGCAACCGCTCGCTCACCGCGCTCTGCAATCTCCTCAACGGCCTCCATCTCACCGACATGGAGACCTGCTACAAGCTCATCCGCGGGGACCTGGCCCGGCGCCTGCGCCTGACCAGCGACTCATTCACCATCGAGCCGGAGATCACCGCGCGCCTGGCCCGGGCCGGCGCCCGGATCGTCGAGGTGCCGATCAGCTACCGCGGCCGGACCTACGCCGAGGGCAAGAACATCGGCCTGTCCGATGCCCTCGCGGCCGTGGCGGCCATGCTCCGCTACCGGTTCCTGGACCGCAAGTCGCTCAAGGACGAGGACGACTCCGGCCGGGTTTGATTGGCCGCAGCGGAAGAGCCGGAAGCTTTTCAGCCGCAAAGAAGCGCAAAATGCGCAAAGAGAGAGAGGGGACTCGTCTTCGACTCTTGGTTCCGGTTCGAACGTCTCCTGCGATTCTTGCGCTTCTTTGCGGCGATGATGTCTCCGTTCAGCCCTCGAACACGTTCCCCCGGTTGACGAGCAACTCCGGGTCAACGGCCAGTTTCGCGCGGCGCACCTGCTCGACGGCGCCCGCTCCGTAGCAGCGCAGGAAGTCCTTGCGCTTGCGCTTCCCCGTGCCGTGCTCTCCCGAGTAGACCCCGCCGAGCTCCGCGGACTTCGCCACCACCGCGTCGTAGGCAACCACGGCGCGCTCGAGCTGGTCCTTCCGCGGCAGCACCGTGAAGTGCAGGTGGCAGTCGCCGAAGTGGCCGAAGGAGAGGTAGTCGAGCCCCTCGGCGGCAAGCAAGCCGTGGGTGAACTCCAGGAAGGCGGAGAAGGCCGCCGGCGGCACCACCGTGTCGGTCATGATCGTGAAGGTGCCGCGGTGCTGGACGACCTCCAGGGCGTTGGCCGGCATGGAGTGGCGGGCCTCCATGAAGAGCGCGCCGAGCGGCGCGTTGTCGAGGACCATGACCGCGTCGTCGGAGACGCCGCAGCCCGATTCCTCCATGAGCTCGAGCCACCCGCCGGCGGCCGTCTCCATGTCCTTCTCGAAGAGCGGCTCGCGGATGTAGATGCCCACCTGATCTTCGCCCCGGAAGAAGCGCGACTCGTGCTTCATGTACCGGCGGCAGTTGACCCCGAAGTACTCGAGCGCGGAGAGACCCCCGAGGTCGCCCTGCATCTTCTCGTGGACGGCGAGCAGGAAGCGCACCGCCCGGGGCTCGTCGGCCAGCGAGAAGAAGAGGTCGAGGTGCTCGGCCGGCGCGGCGGCCAGCCGCAGCGTGCAGCCGGTCACCAGCCCGAAGAGCCCCTCGCTACCCACGGCGAGGTCCACGAAGTCCATCCGGCCGTCGCTCGCCGAGAACGGTCCGCCGGCGTTCTTGATGCGCGGCCGCTCGTAGGCCGGCACGGGCAGCTCGCGGGTTCGGCCGGCGCCGTCGCCGGACTCGAGCAGGAAGACGCCGCCCTCGGAGACGAACTGGCCGCGGCGCGCGGCGACGAGCGAGCCGTCGGGCAGCAGCAGGCGGACCGCCTCCACCCACGGGCGCATCGCGCCGGTCTCTCCCGGCGTGAAGCCCGAGGCGTTGCAGGAGATGCAGCCGCCAACCGAGGCCTCGGCGCGGCTGGTCGGGTCGACCGGGAAGACGAGCTTGCCGCCGCTCTCGCGCCCGACCGCCTTGCGCATGTCCTCGAGGAGCACGCCGGCCGGGACCTCCGCGGTCCCGGCGGCCGCGTCGACGCGCACCCCGGGCGCGGTCAGGTTGACGGTCGAGAGCACGACGCCGCCCGCTGGCGTGGCGCTCCCGGTGAGGTTCGAGCGCCCGCCCGAGACCGTCACCGGCACGCCGGCGGCGAAGCACGCGACCAGCACCGCCGCGCAGTCGCGCTCCGAGGCGGGCCGGGCCAGGGCGTCGGCGCGCCCGGGCAGGTTCGAGCTGTCGGCCGCGAAGCCCAGGACGATCTCCGGCTCGAGGTTGAGCGCGATCCCGAAGCGCTCGCGCAGGAAGGCGGCCAGCTCCGGCAGGCCGCCCGCGCCGCGGTGCGCCGCGCCGAACGCGGCTACGGCCTCGCGCTCGGAGGCAGTCAGCGCCTGCTGGAGGACGATGCGTTGGCTGGGCACGCTCAGCCCGCTTTGGGCGTGGCGCTCGACGGCACGGGAGGCTTGGTCTCGACCGGCGCGGTCGGCACCGGGACCGCGGCCGGCGCGGGCTTCTCTTCGTAGGGCGGCGGCGGGACCGGCGCGGGCAGCAGCTCGGCCGGCGGCGCAGCGTAGCGCCCGGAGACCAGGGAGAGCGCCTGTCGGAGCGCCTCGTACTCGCGGAGGCTGGCCTTCCAGTCGGCCAGCTCGACCTCGATGTAGACGTTGGGCAGCTGCACCCGGCCTTCCTTGTCGGCGTCCTGATCGGTCGGCCGGTAGATCCTGCGGAAGGGCGAGCCGTCCACTTCGACCTCGAGCGCCCCGCTGGCCGCCACCGACAGGACCTTGCGGCGGTAGGGCTCGGCCGGGGCGCCGGCGCCCGCGCCGGGCACCCGGGCGGTCTCGGCGTTGGCGACGTTCTCGCCGATCACCGCCATGCGCCGGCGCAGCGCCAGGATGGCCCCGGCCAGGGCGTCGGCGGCGCGCTCGGCGTCGCCGAGCGGGACCCGCACGCAGCCGTCGTGCCGCTCGATCTTTAGGCCGTTGACTTCCAGATACTTGCCGGCCCAGTCCAGCGGGTCGAGGATGACGATGCCCCGGCCGTTCTTCCCGCCCTGGTGCGGAGCTCCGGACTCGACCACCAGTCCGCCGTCCCCGTCCCCACGGCCGGAGGCACGGTCGTCGCCCGTCCAGCAACCGCCGGCGAGGGGCAGCATCGCGACAGCCAGGATCAATCCGAGTCGAACCGTCACGGCGTCACCTCCGTCCCCTCTCGCGCCGCCGATTCTAGCAACCGCCGCGGATGATTCAACGGCAGAGCTTATCGATCAGCCACAGATGAACACAGATGCACACGGATAGAAACAGCGACGTTGTCGTTATCTGTGTTTATCTGTGTCCATCTGTGGCTCGCCATCTTCGTTGCGAAACGGCTCCTCGCGGTCGAAGTCCGGGTTCCAGTCGGCTGCGGAGGCCAGCTCCTGGCGCCAGCCGTTCTCGAAGCCCAGGCGGTCGGCCTCGTCGAGCACCGCCTGATACTCCTCGGGCCTGAGCCGCCGGCCGAGGTCCGGGTCGCCGGCCACGGCCGGGGTCGGCTGGTACTGGGACATGAGCGAGAGCCACACCGCCGGGGAGAGCTCGCGGGCGATGAGGCGAAGGCACTCGATGGAGTTCTCCACCCGGCCGGGGAGCACCAGGTGCCGGACGATGAGCCCCTTGAGGGCGACGCCGTCCCCGTCGAGGACCAGCTCCGGGCCGGTGCGGGCGTGGATCCGCCGGACGGCCTCGAGCGCCACCTCGGGATAGTCACGCGCCCCGGAGAGCCTCGCGGCCAGCTCCGGATCGGAGTACTTGAAGTCCGGCAGGTAGACGTCCATGAGCCCGAGCGCGCCGGCGAGGCTCTCCGGACTCTCGTACCCGTTGGTGTTGAAGACGAACGGCGCGGCCGCTCCGCGCGAGCGAAGCGCCCGGGCCAGCGCCTCGACCTGGGGGATGACGTGGGCCGTCGAGACGAACCCCACTCCGGAGGCCCCGGTCTCAAGCAGCGCCAGGACCTCGCCGGCGACGGCGTCTAGCGACCCGCCCCCCGCCCCCCGCCCCCCGCCCCTGGCTCCCGGCCGGCTGATCTGCCAGTTCTGGCAGTAGTTGCAGCCCAGGTTGCAGCCCGCGAAGAAGACGTTGGCGATGCCGCCCGGCCCGGAGACGGCCGGCTCCTCGCCGCGGTGCAGGCAGACCGAGGCCACCTCGGCGGAAGCTCCCGCGCCGCACCGGCCGGCCGCCCCGGTGCGCCGGTCGGCGCCGCAGGCGCGCGGGCAGACGGCGCAGTGCGCCAGCCGCCCGTCGGCGGCCAGGAGCGCGTCGGCGGAGGAGCCGGGAACGGGGCTCAACATTCAACACGCAACATGGAATGGGGCTTCCTTAAGCCATGCCAGCGGATTGGAGAACCAACAGCGAACCGCAGAACCGCAGAACACCGAATGATGAATGTCGAAGTGGCAGCTCTTGGCAACTCCACGTCCTTCGTGATTCTGACTTCGATATTCGACATTCTGCGGTTCGCTGTTCAGTCTAGAGCACCCGCATCTCGCCGAGGATCATCTCCGCCGCGCGCAGCGCCTCCAGGCCCTTGCACCCGGAGACGGGCGGCTCGGCGCCGGCGGCCGCCGCGGCCAGGAAGTCCTCGAGCTCACGGCGAAGCGGCTCGACCTTGGGCACGGCCGGCTTCTGGACGTCGATGAGCTTCGAGAAGACGAAGGCCTTGATGTCGATGCCGAGGAGCGTCGGGTTGATCTTGGTCGGGTCGATCTCTCCGCGGCGCAGCGCCTCGCTCTTGCGGTAGACCACAGCGGCCTTGTCCAGCATGTCGATGGAGATGTAGGCGTCGCCCTGGAAGACGCGGAGCTTGCGCTCGGCCTTGTGGGAGACGCGGCTGGCGGTCACGTCGGCGACCGCCCCGCCCTCGAAGACGAGCCGTGCGTTCGCGATGTCCTCGCTGGGCGAGAGGATCTTGGCGCCGGCAGCCTGGACCGATTCGAGCGGCCGGCCGACGAGGTCCAGGATCAGGTCGATGTCGTGGATCATCAGATCCATGGTCACGCCCACGTCCACCGAGCGGAAAGGGTAGGGGCTCACCCGCCGGACCTCGATGAACTTGACGTCGTGGACGAAGGGCCGCGCGGCGATCATCGCCGGGTTGTAGCGCTCGACGTGGCCGACGGCCAGAGCGAGCTTCCTCTCGGCAGCCAGAGAGACGAGTTCCTCGGCCTCGGCCACCGTCTTGGCGATGGGCTTCTCGACCAGGCAGTGGATGCCGGCTTCGAGCAGGTCCTTCGCCACGTGGTGATGCTGGGTGGTCGGCGCGGCCACCACCGCGGCCTCGGGGCGCTCGCCGGAGGGGAGCCCCGCGAGCATGGCCCGGTGGTCGGGGAAGACCTTCGCGCCGGTCTTGCCGGCGGCCTCGCGCGCGGCCTTCTCGTCGGGATCGCAGACCGCGACGAGCTTCGACTCGGCGAGCTCGCCGAGGATCCGGCCGTGGATCTTCCCGAGCCGGCCGGCGCCGATCAGAGCCGTACGCATGATGTCTTCCAGCAGGTATTCAGGTGCATGGAACGGATGGTAGCCGCGGGGCTCGCCTTTGCAACCTCCCAGCGGAACCTTCTACCCCGTACGGAATTTGCTGAGCTGCGTCGAGTTCACGAGATGTTTCATGGTCTTCATCGTGAAAACCTTGCCGCTGGTGGCCAGCAGAAGCTTCTTCATGTCTTCACGACGGACACCGAACCCCCGGCCGTCGATGCACGCCACCACCTCGAACCTACGACCAAGCTTGCGTTGGGCGCGGACGGAAAGCTCGGCAAGGTGCTGAATACGAGTCACCTTGTCTCGCGCTGTACCATCGTCCTCGGTGATCTTGGCTTCGATGACTACCTGCGGACAGAATTCACTCGGGACAATGAAGTCCGGCGCCTGGTCGAAGCCTTCGATCTTCTCGGCCCGCTTGGTCTTGCGGAAGCTGACACCCGCCTTCACGAGAACGTCCTCAACAGCAGCCTCAAGCACATCCCCTACCAGAACGCTGACCGAGTTCCGGTGTCCGGCAAACGGCTGTCCCAGGAAGCGTTCGTAGAGCACCATGGCGTATGGGAAGCCCATGCTGGCTATGGTTCGGAGGCTCTTCTTACCAGCCTTGGTATCGGCCTTGTCCAGCCTGTGAATCATGGCGCCGTCCACGGCAGGCGCGCCGTCGGAGAGCAGGGATACCGACGCTGTAACCAAGGCCTTGAGCCTCTGCTCCGATAACCCCTTTACTCGCAGTGGGACAGCCGGCTTGAGTCTGACCTTTCGGTCGAATCCCCTGGCTACGCCCTGATCGACCTCCACGCCGGTCCGCTGCGTGGTCACGTAAGCCCACTCCGACGGCGTGAAGCCCAGCATGGAGCGAAGCACTACCAGGGTGATCGGCATGCCGACTACCAACGGGTAGACCGTCTCCAAGTCCAGGGTTGCGAAGCCTCTGGTGGCGCTCTTCAGCGCCTCATAGGCAGACTCGAACACCGGATACTCGACGAAGCCAGGCCCCTTGGGCAGAACCATGAACTCGGATTGCAGTGAGGAGAAGACCGAGTCGATGAATGGCTCGGGGTCCCTGCGGATCTTCTCTACGCCGACCTCAAAAGGAAATGTCATCGCCCTTGTCTCCGTACCCCATGGTACCCTCGCGTGCGACCAAGATGCCGGCGGCAGCGGTGACTGGCATCCTGCCACCGCTGGCCTGCACAGCCTCGTTAGCGCCAAAGGCTTCCAGCCAGCGCCCAACGCGTTCCAGCTTGTCCTTGGTAGTGGCCTTGAGGTCCCACTTTGTGCGCAGGTTCCACACCGCCAGGCGGATCAGATGACCATAGGCAATGCACCGCGCATCGCCAGGCGTGGGCGTTACCGATCCCTCGCGCAGCTTGCCCAGGTCGCTCTCGACGAGCTGGGCTATCTCCTCCGGAGAATTGACGATCCAGCCCCGGGAAACTTTCCCCGTGGACCGGCAGATGAAGACGGTGTCTATGATCGACGAGCCCGTTCCGCTGATGTGGATGGATGCGCCCATCTCGCCGGGGCACGGCAGAGAACCGGAGCAGACCAGCCCGGAGTCGAGAATGGCCATGGCAACCGGGTAGTACGCCTCCAGCCGGTTGTGGTGATAGGTGAAGGCCAGAGGTGCGCCGGGTTTGAGCGCCTTGGCCATTCGCGCGAAGACGGCGGCCAGCCCCTCCGCGAAATGCTCAATGCCCCGGCCCATGTTCTCGTTGCCGGTCAGCTCGCCGCTGTTGCGGGTGGAGGTCGCCACGAAGGCCGAGCAGCCGGCGCTCAGTAGCTTGCGCAGCCAGACGTGGCAGAAATCCATCAGCTCCGCGTACTGGACGTTTCCGAAGTAGGGCGGGTCGGTCAGGACGGCGTCCAGACTGCCGACCGGCAGCCGGGCGGCCGTGGCATCGCCGCAATTGAGGGAGATCTTCTTCCGGCGGCCGCCAGCCATCGCGTCGCCGATCCGCTCGCCCTCGATCGGCACGACCTCCTTGCGCCCGCCGGCGTGCCGAATCTCGAAGGGGCGGAGGCAATATTCCTTCGCCTTGGCATACTTGTCCACGATGTTCGACCATCCGCCGCTACCGACATTGCCGCTCGCGGTGTCCGCGGGGATGCCGAGGAGGTTCGACTCGCACTGCACCAGGCTGACCGGGAAGCCGTGCATGGAGAAGACGTCCAGCGACTTCAGGGCCATCGTGTCGTATCGGCAGAGCATGTTCTGATAGCGTAGGAGATCGGAGAGGTTGGTGGCCAGCGCGGCCCGGACACTCTCGTCCTGGACCTTGTCGATGAACCGGGCGCTCAGCTCCAGGCCCAGGAGCTGACGCGGGTTGAAGAGTTCCCGGTATCTGCGGTAGCCCCAGCGGTGCAGCCGGGTGGATTCATCTCCACGGGGAATGTCGTCGTCGGGAACATACCTGGAGCGGGCGCGCTCCCAGGCGCCGGCGGCTCTCTCGTGCTTGGCAAGATCCGTGCGGTCAGGAACCTTGAAGAAGCGTCCGGCGCGCTTCGACCGACAGCGGGGGCAATGGTACTCGATGGCGAACATCCGATGGCGCGGAGGCGCATCGGTGCAGGCCGGATACCTACCCTGCACGGAGCAGTGAGGACAGGTGAAGCGGTTGCCCGAGGCCGTGCCCTTAACCGACAGGGACGATCTGCAACTCGAGCACTTGCCGAGGTCCTCCAGGGAAGGGCGCTCGTTCAGGGTCCCGCACGCCGGACACATCAGGACGTTCCGGGGGTGGCGCCTGTTCTCGGCCAGGAGGTAACCGGGGAAGAGGTCCACAAGCTTGCGGCACTTGGGACACTCCTCAGCCTTGACCCACAGGAAGTACTTGGCGTGGGCGTCCACCGAGCCGCAGAGCGTGCACTTGGTCCGGTAGTAGTCGCCGACGTCAGCTTCCAGGCCGGCGCGGAGAGCACGAGCGCTAGCGCGGTACTTCTCCAGATCGAGGCTGGCCATCTCCTGCTTCACGACCCAGTAGGCGATCGGGTTGATGTCCCAGCCGGCCACGTCACAGCCCAGGCGGTTGGCCTCGAGGAGCGGCGTGCCTCCGCCCATGAACGGGTCGGCCACCCGGAGCCCGCCCAGATCGTTGCTGCGGTAATATGTCTCCCGGAGCGCCCCGGCCCCGAACTCCGACAGGAGGATGCTCCGGAAGAGCGTGCCCGGTCGCCGCGCGAACCATTTGTGCACGGCGATTACCGGACGGTAATTCTGCTGGATCTGCTTTTCGCGCAGGGCCAGGTTGGCCACAAACGGGATGTCAAGATCGCGCTCGATCATCCGCTCACCGGCCTCTTCCAATGCCTCTCATACTGGCAACCCGAGCCTCGCCCGGCCTGGGAAGCATCCTTACTCCGCCCGCTCGGACTCGGCCACCCCGGGGGCGCCGTGCGGGGCGCGGATGGCCTCGCGGCCGCGGCCGAGGTTGCCCGCCTCGGTGCGGGCCAGGAACTCGAGCAGGTACTTGACCTCCTCGTGCTGATTGAGCCCCTCGGCGACGATGCGCTCCTTGGCGACCTCCTGGGAGAGCGCCGAGTGGTAGAGCAGCCGGCAGCTCTGGCGCAGCGCCGAGATGGCCTCGCGGCTCGTCCCCGAGCGCTGCAGGCCGACGATGTTGACGCCGCGCACCCGGGCGGGGTTGCCGTCGGTGATCATGTAGGGCGGCGCGTCGCGGGTGCACTTGGCCAGGCCCGAGACGAAGGCCTGCCGGCCGACCGTGCCGAAGTGGTGCACGGCGGCGAGCCCCGAGATGATCGCCCCGCGCTCGACCAGCACGTGGCCGGCGAGCGTCGCCACGTTGGCCATCAGCACCCGGTCCTCCAGGATGCAGTCGTGGGCCACGTGGGTGTAGGCCATGAGCATGCAGTCCGAGCCGATGCGGGTGACGCCGCCGCCGCCGGTCGTGCCCTTGTTGACCGTGGCGTACTCGCGTATCACGGTGCGGTCGCCGACGATCACCTCGGTGTCCTCGCCCCCGAATTTGAGGTCCTGGGGGTCGGCTCCGACCGAGGCCCCGGCGTAGACCCGGCACTTCCGGCCGAGCGTGCTGCGGCCGACGATGCTGACGCGCTCGCCGATGGTCGAGCCGTCGCCGATGACCACGTCCGGCCCGATCAGCGAGAAGGCGCCCACCGAGACCTCGGCGCCGAGCTTGGCTCCGTCCTGGACTATGGCGGTCGGATGGATGGCCACGGTCAGTTGCCTCCCCCGGAGGCCATCAGGCTCGCGCGCGGCACGATGGCGAAGCGGATCTGGGCCTCGGCGGCGAGCTTGCCGTCGACGGTGGCCCGGGCCTCGACCTCGCCGAAGGAGTTGCCGCGCATGCGCACCAGCTTGGTCTCCATGACCAGCTGGTCGCCGGGCACCACCGCGCGGCGGAGCTTGACCTTGTCGATGCTGGCCAGAACCGCGACCTTGTCCTTCATGTCCGTGCCGGCCACCGAGGCCATGAGGATGCCGCCGACCTGGGCCATGGCCTCGATCTGCAGCACCCCGGGCATGACCGGCACCTCCGGGAAGTGGCCCTGGAAGAAGTGCTCGTTGACCGAGAGGTTCTTCAGGCCCACCGCGCGCACCCCCGGCTCGCACTCGAGGATGCGGTCGACCAGCAGGAAGGGATAGCGGTGGGGCAGGAACTGCCGGATCTGGTTGACGTCGTACACGGTCTTGCCTCCGTTTCTGATGGCGCAGAGCTCCCGGACCTTGGCCAGGATGGCGCGATTGAGGTTGTGGCCGGAGCGCGTGCCCCGCAGCTCGGCGGTGAGCGCGCCGCCCAGGAAGGCCAGGTCCCCGACCATGTCCAGGAGCTTGTGGCGCACCGGCTCGTCCGGGAAGCGCAGCTCGGTGTCGCGGGCCCGCGGGCCCTCGAGCACCAGGGTGTTCTGCGTGTCGGCGCCGCGGCCCCAGCCGAGCGCCCGGAGCTTCTCGACCATGTTGGCCGGGCAGAAGGTCCGGGCCGGGGCGAGCTCCCGCTTGAAGGCCTCGGGGGTGAGCTCGATCTCGCGCTCGCCCTGGGCCAGCGGCTCGCCGGGGTAGTCCAGGCGGTAGCGGAGCACGAGGCCGGCCTTGCCGGCCGGCAGGGCCACCACCGCGGCCCGGCCCGAGCCGGCCACCAGCGGCGCGCCCACCCGGAACTCGGGGCGCTCCCCGTCGGTCTCGACGATGCCGGCGGCCTCCAGCGCCTCGACGAAGGGCAGGGCGCTGCCGTCGGCGGCCGGGGGCTCGATGCCCTCGATCTCCACCTCGGCGTCGTCGAGGCCCGAGCCCCACAGCGCGGCGGCCACGTGCTCGACGGTCTGGACCAGGGCCCCGCCGCGCTTGAGAGTCGTGCGGCCGCCCTCGTTGCTCTCCTGGAGGTCGGCGATGCCCAGGAGCGGCGAGCCCGGCAGGTCGACCCGGCGGAAGCCGAGCCCGGCCCCCGGGGCCGCCGGCAGGATGCGCAGGGCCGACGGCTCTCCGCTGTGGATGCCGCGGCCCTCGATCCGACCGGTGGGTCCCCGCAGTGCGCGTCTCTTCATGATGGTCTCTCGGATGGAAGGATGGCGCGCCGGCCCCTTACTTGCCGCCCTTGGCGGGCGCCGCCGAGCCGCCGCGCTCGTACGCGGCGTTGAGCGCCTTGACGACATCGTCGGTGCAGTCCAGGTGCTCGCCGTAGTAGAGCAGCGTGGCCGCGGCCACGTTGCGGTAGAAGGCCTCGTCGGTGCGGGCGTCGTCGGTGCGGAGCTGCTGCTTGACGACCAGGTCCAGGCCCTTGTCCTTCGCGTACTTCTCGACGGCCTTGAGCATGTCGCCCCAGACCTCGTTCATGGCCCGGAGCTTGGCGGCGTTCTTCTCGAGAAGTAGCTTCTTCTCCTCGGTCCGGAACTCGGCGACCTTGAGATCCAGGGCCTGGCGATCCTTGAAGAGCTCCAGCGAGTTCGCGTCGCGGTCGCTGTCGGCCAGCCTGCGCTGTTCGGCGCGGATCATCTCGCCCTTCTTCTTGAGGGCCTCGTCCAGGGGCTTGAAGTCCTCGCCGAGCTTCTTGTAGAGGTCGTCGCTCTTCTTGTACTCGCGCAGCACCTTGTCGACGTCGACCACCCCGATCTTGAGGGCCCGCGGCCCCTCGCCCGCCGAGGCGGTCACGGCCGCCGCCGCCAGGAGCGCAGCCAGCGCGCCGATAACCCTGCGGATCGTCATGTCTCTCTCCTTCTCGTCTTCTCAAGCGGCCCGGGGCCGCGACCGACCGGCTCTCAGAACAGGAAGCTGAAGCTCATCTGGAAGAACCGCGTGTCCTCGTCCTTGCGCGGGTTGACGGCCTCGCTGAAGTACAGCTTGATGGGCACCTGTCCCATCGCCGCGGGGGTCTTGATGAGCAGCCCGAAGCCGTAGGCCAGACGCTGGTCGTGGATGGCGAACTCGTCCTCGTCGGGCCACACGTTGCCGGCGTCGAAGTAGACCACGCCGCGCAGGTAGTCCTGGTAGATCGGGTAGATGTACTCCACGTTCTCGACGGCCATGAACTCGCCGCCCACCGCGTAGCCGTCGATCCGCGGGGTGATGGTCCGGCTGTCGAAGCCGCGGATCGTGCCGATGCCGCCGGCGTAGAAGCGCTCGGAGGGCGGCACGATCTCGTTGCGGCCGAAGGGGTGCTCCCAGGCGGCCAGCGCCCGGACGTGCAGGACGTGGGCATAGCCGTAGGTGCGGAAGAGCGGCACGTAGCCGTTGCCCTCCAGCTCCGTCCGACGGAAGTCGTGGTCGCCGCCGAAGACGCCGCCGAAGACCTCCTCGCTGGCCTTCAGGAGCACGCCCTTGGTGGTCACGACCAGGTCGTCGAGGGTGTCGAAGGTCAGGCCCACCTCGCCGGAGGAGAAGAGCGTGGTGCCCTCCTCGTCCTGGAGGACCTCCGGCGCGTCGGCGTCGACGCCGTTGAGGTACACGCTCTGGATCTTGTACTGGGCGTAGCCGCGCAGCCGCGGGTGGAAGAGCAGCCGGCCGAGGCGCACGCTGCTTCCCGTGCGCCTGGTCCGGAAGTCCTCGTACTCGCTGTAGTTGTGGAAGACGCTGAACCCGAAGCTGTAGTGCTCCGGCGTGTCCCAGATCCAGGGGTTGGCGAAGTCGATGCTGTAGCTCTGGGAGTCCGCGCTGACCCCGGCGCGCATCGAGAGGGTCTGCCCCCCGCCGCGGAAGAAGCTGAGGCTGGCCAGGTCCTCCCAGCTCTTCGGCGGGTTCCGCCAGTCGAAGTTGCGCTGGGTCGCCGACACCACGCCGCCCACCGAGCCGTCGTCGGGGCTCACGAAGGCCCCGACGTTGAGCATGCCGGTCTCGTGCTCCTTGACCTCCACCTCGAGGTCGGCCACGTCGGGCTGGTCGGACGGCTCCGGGCGGATGGAGACCCGCTCGAAGAGCCCGCGCCGGCGCAGGTTGCGCTCGCCCTCGGCCAGCTTGCGCGAATCGTAGATGTCTCCGGGGTAGATGGGGAGCTCGCGGCGGATCACCCGGTCGCGCGTGAAGGTGTTGCCCTTGATGCGCACCTCGCCGACCGAGGCCTCCGGGCCCTCGCTGACCGTGAAGCGCACGCCGGCCACCGAGGGATCGGCGGTCTCCTGGCGCCGGGCCTCGATCCGGGCGAAGGGCCGGCCGTGCTCGCCGAGCAGCGCCTCCAGCCGCCGGACCGCGGCGAACACCTCGCTTTCGGAGTAGGGCTTGCCCGGTTCCAGGCCCGCGCGCTTGCGGGCCTCGTCGGCGGAGACCAGGGTGAGGCCCTCGAAGCTCACCGGGCCGCAGAAGTACTGCCGGCCCTCCTGGATTTCGAAGGTCACCGTGGCCTGGCGCCGCCCGCGCCAGCCGGCCGGGGCGCCGATCTCCGGCTCCAGGGCCGCGACCCGCGCGTCGGAGTAGCCGCGGTTGCGGTAGAGGTCCTGGATGCGCAGGGCGTCGAGCTTGAGGTCGTCGCGGTTGAAGGGCGGCGAGGGGCTGAAGCAGCGGCCGCGCTTGTTGCGGATGGCCTCGAGCAGCTCCTTCTCGGGCACTTCGGAGCGGCCCTGGAAGACCGTCCGGGCGACCACCACCTGGCGCTCCTCGACGATGTCGAAGACGGCCACGACGTGCCCGGGCCGGCCCGGGACGGGCTCGGCGCGGAAGTCGATCCGGGCCATGGCGTAGCGCTTCTCGGTGTAGAGCGCCTTGAAGGCCGCGGCCATCTCGTGGGCCACGTAGGCGTCGTAGCGCCCGTTGGGCGCGAGCACCGGCCCGGGCTTGGCGCCATCCTCGGACCGGTTCTTGTCGCCGCGGGCCGCCGCCATGAGCGCGCTGGTCTTGAGCTCGCTGTTGCCGCGCAGCTCCACGCTGTCGACGATCGGCCGCTCCTGGACGCGCACGACCACGTGGACGCCGTCGGGCCCGAGCGTCGGCCGATCGAGGAACACGTTCTCGAAAAGCCCCAGCGCGTAGATGCGGTTGAAGTCCTCGCGGTAGGTGGCGGGGTTGAAGGGCAACCCCGGACGGGTGGCCATCCTCCGGAGGATCTCCCCGGCGTCGACGGTGACCAGGCCCTCGACCTTCACGTCGGCCACGGGCTTGCCGGCGAGCTCCGCATCGGTGGCGGCCGCCGGCGCCAAAGGAGGAGGCGGGGCCGGAACGGGGGCCGGGGCGCCCTGGTCCGGGGCGGGGCCCGGAGCCGGGACGGCCGCCGGCTCCTCGGGAGCCGGCGCCGGCGCGGGCGGCGGGGCCGGCTGCTCCTCGCCGGCCAAAGCGGCGGGGCACAGGAGCAGCGCGGACAGCGCCGCGGCGAGCGGAGCGCGGCGGTCCACCTACAGACCCTCCGGCCGGTAATTCTCGAACCGGAAGCAGCTGTCCAGGTAGGTCAGCTGCACGTCGGCCACCGGGCCGTTGCGGTTCTTGGCGATGAGCAGGTTGACCGGGGCGGTGCGGTTGGGCGGATCCTCGTAGAGGCCCGGCCGGTGGATGAGCATGACCACGTCGGCGTCCTGCTCGATGGCCCCGGACTCGCGCAGGTCGGAGAGTTGCGGCCGGTGCTTGGGCCGGTCCTCCAGGCCGCGGTTGAGCTGGCACAGGGCGATGATCGGGATGTTGAGCTCGCGGGCCAGGGCCTTCAAGCTGCGGCTGACCGCGGCGACCTCCTGCTGGCGGCTCTCGCCGGCGGCCTCGGGCGGCCCCTGGATGAGCTGGAGGTAGTCGAAGACCGCCAGCGCCAGGTTGTTCTTGGCCTTGAGCCGGCGGGCCCGGGCGCGGATCTGGATGATCCGCGGCTCGAGGCAGTCGTCGATGTAGATCGGCGCCTCCTTGAGCATGCCCTTGCCCTGGTTCTCGAGCCGCACCCACTCCTCGTTGGAGAGCCGGCCGCGGCGCAGCTTGTGCGAGTCGATGCCCGCGGTCAGGCAGGCCATGTTCTGGCCGACCTGCTCCTTGGTCATCTCCAGGCTGAAGATCACCACGGGCAGGCCCTGGTCGCAGGCCACGTTCTTGACCATATTGAGGGCCAGGGTGGTCTTGCCGGTGCTGGGACGGCCGGCCAGGATGATCAGCTCGCCGGGGTGCAGGCCGCTGGTGATCTCGTCGATGTCCCGGAATCCGCAGGGCAGGCCGGTGAGGGCGTCCTTGCCGTGGGTCTCGGCCAGCTTCCGGAAGAGGTCCTCCATGACCTCGTTGATCGACGAGATCGAGGTGGCCCGCTCCTGGGCGATGGCGAAGATGCGCTGCTCGGCCGACTCCAGGAGCTCCGCGGAGTCGCGGCCGGGCTCGAAGCTGTCCCGGACGATGTCCGTGGCCGTGGCGATGAGCTGCCGGGCCAGCGACCGGTCGCGGACGTGCCGGGCGTATTGCTCGACGTGCGCGCTGGTGGCCACGCTGGCGGCGAGGTCCGCCAGGTAGGCCACCCCGCCGACCTCCTCGAGCATGCCCCGGTCGGCGAGCGACTGGCGCAGCAGCGCCTGGTCCAGGGTCTGCTCGCGGTCGTAGAGCTCGCGGGCGGCCTCGAAGATCCGGCGGTGGGAGCCCTTGTAGAAGTCCTCCGGCCTAAGCATCTCCACCGCGACGCCGGCGGCGTCGCGGTCGATGAGCATGGCCCCCAGGACGTTGGTCTCCATGTCCAACGCCTGCGGGGGGAGCTTCTCGAGGTTCTCCATGCCGGGCTGTACCCCCCTGGCCCCTCTGGGAGCCCGTCTCGGCAGGCGCCATGGCCGGCCGGGACGGACTCTAGGTCCGGACTTCGCCCGGCCGCTTCGCGGAACCGCGCCGGCCGGGCGCGAGGCGCGCCTGGGCTACTTGCTCTCGGCGGCCGACTTGTCGCCCTCTTCCGGGAGCACCCAGACCTTGACGGTGGCCTCCGCGCCCTCGGACAGGCGGAAGAGCACGTCGTGCGTGCCGACCTTCTTGATGGGCTCCTCGAGCCTGACGACCTCGGCGGCCACGGTGATGCCGTGCTCGGCGGCCAGGGCCTTGACGACCTCCTCGGCGCCGATCGAGCCGTAGAGCGTCTCGCCGTCGGCCCGGACCTGGATGTTGATGCTCCGCAGGCCCGCCAGGCGCGCGGCCAGGTCCTTGGAGGCGGCCTCGGCCGCGGCGCGCTTCTCGACGGCGAGCTTCTTCTCCTTGGAGATGCGGCGCTCGTTGTCGGGCGTGGCCACCAGGGCCAGCTTCCTGGGCAGCAGGAAGTTGCGGGCGTAGCCGTCGGCCACCTCGACCACCTCGCCGACCCGGCCGAGCTTCTCGACGTCGTTTCTCAGTATCACTCGCACGTTAGTTATCTCCCGATGTACGGCAGGAGCGCCAGGAAGCGGGCGCGCTTGGCCGCCTGCCGGAACTGGCGCTGATGCTTGGCGCAGTTGCCCGAGCGCTTGCGGGAAAAGAGCTTGCCCTGCGAAGTGCAGAGCTTCTGCAGCGTGCGGACGTCCTTGTAGTCCACGCGCTTGGGCTCGAGCGGCGGCAGGCCCGGAACCGCCGGGGCGGCGGCAGCGGCCGGGGCGGCCGGGGCGCCGGCTGCGGCGGGGGCCCCCTCCGCCGGCTTCTTGCCGCGGCGGCAGAAGCGGCACTGGTTCTTCTTGGGGGGAAGCTTCTTCTTGTCCTTCTTCTTGAACTTGCCTGGTTTGCCTTTGAAAAACGCCACGGTCTCTCATCCTCCCGGGCCGGTTCCGGCCCTCAGAACGGTATGTCCTCGCTCACCTCGAAATTGTCGTCGGCGCCATCGGGCGCCTCCGGAGCCTCGCCGCCGGACGCCTTGGCGGGCCCGGCCGGACGGGCCGGCCGTTGCGGGGCGGCGCCGCCCGCGCGGGGCGCTCCGCCCGCTCCGCCGGCTCCGCCGTCGCGCGTGCCCAGGAACTGGAAGCGCTCGCCGATGACCTTGAGCTTGGAGCGCTTCTGTCCGGTGGCCCGGTCCTCCCACTGGTCGAGCTTCAGCCGTCCCTCGAGGAACAGCGGGCGGCCCTTGGCCAGGTACTGCCCGGCCAGCTCGGCCTGCTTGCCGAACAGGTCGATGTCCACGAAGGTGACTTCTTCGCGCAGCTCGCCGCTGGTCTTGTCGCGGAAGCGGCGGTTGGTCGCCAGCCCGAAGCTCGCCACGGCCATGCCGCTGGGCGTGTAGCGGATCTCCGGATCGCGCGTCAGGTTGCCCATCAGAAGAACCCGGTTCAAATTGGGCATGGCTGTCCTCCTCGCCTATCTCCCATCCACCTACTGCGCGGAGCCGCCCTCGCCGACGGCCGGCCGAACCGGGGCAGCCGGGCGCACCGGGGCGGCCGGGCGCGGCTCGCGGGGCCCGCGGTCCCGGTCCCGGTCGCGATCCCGGTCGCGGTCACGGCCCGGGCGTCCATCGCGGTCGCCGAAGCCCTCTTCCTCGGGCTCGACCTCGAAGACCGGGAAGGCCTCGCCGTCCTCGTCCACGGTGACCAGCACCCGCAGCACCGTCTCGCTGAGCTCCGCGGCGCGCTGGATGCGCACGATGGCGTCGCCCTCGGCGTTGAAGTGCGAGAGGTAGTAGGTCCCGCGGCGGCGCTTGGCGATCGGGTAGGCGAGCTTGCGCTCGTCCCAACGGTCGCAGTTGACCACCTGGCCGCCGCCCTTCTCGAGGACCGCGCGGAGCTCCTCGATCACCTTGGCGTGGTCCTGCCTGGCGCGGTTAGAGTCCACCACAAACATCGCTTCGTAGAGCTTCAAGTTCCTCCCTCCGATTTGGCCGGCCCCGCCGGCCCGTCCGTCGGGGCCGCGTTGAACCGGTTCATGCAGGCATCCATCCCTTCCTCGCCCCAGACCCGGACGGCACTGGCCGCCCGTTCGACGGCCGGGGCGATCTCCTCCTCGTCCGACCGGCTGAAGCGCCCGAGCACGAAGCCCACCGAGCTCCCGCGGCACTGGCCGATGCCGATGCGCAGTCGCGGAAAGTCCCCGGTGCCCAGCTCCCTGATGACCGACTCCAGGCCGTTGTGGCCCCCGGACGACCCGCCCGGGCGGACTCTCAGCCTTCCCAACTCCAGGTGGAAGTCGTCGCAGACCACCAGGAGCCGCTCGGGCTCGAGCCCGTAGAAGTCGACCACTGCGCGGGCCGCGCGGCCGGATTCGTTCATGAAGGTCTGCGGGCAGGCCAGGAGCATCTTCTCCTCTCCCAGCCGGATCTCGGCGACCAGCGAGCGGAAGCGCTGCCGCTCGATGCGCTCGCCGAGCTCGCCGGCCAGGCGCTCGACGACCCGGAAGCCGACGTTGTGCCGGGTGTCCCGGTACTCGTCGCCCGGGTTGCCCAGGCCCAGCACGGCCAGCATGCCGCGATCCCTCTCCCGCCCGGCCCGTTACTTCTTCTCTTCCTTGGCTTCCGGCTTCTTGGCCTCGGCCTTCTCGCCGGCGGCGGGAGCCGCGCCCTCGGCGGCCTCGCCCTCGGCCTCCTCCTTCTTGGCGGTGAGCACTTCCGGCCCGGCGGCGCCCTCGACGGCCACGGCGGCCTCCAGGTCCTTCTCGGTGCGCGGCGCCTCCACGGCCACCACCACGGCCTCCTCCGGGGTGACCAGCGAGACGTCGGCGGGGAGCGCCAGCTCCCGGGCGCGGATCACGTCGTCGATCTGCAGCCCGGAGATGTCCACGCGGATCTCCTCGGGGATGTTGACCGGCAGACACTCCACCTCGATCTCGCGGAGCACGGAGTTGACCACGCCGCCGGAGACCGCCCCGGCCGGCGTGCCGCGCAGCAGCACCCGCACCTCGACGGTGATCTTCTGGTCGGCGCGGACCTCCAGAAAGTCCACGTGGATCGGCCGGTGGCTGACCGGCTCGCGCTGGACCTCCTTGATCATCGCCTGGCGCTCGACCGGGTCGGCGCCGTCGATGTTCAGGGTGACCAGCCGGTCGCCGTGGACCAGCGCGCCCTCCAGCACCGCGCGCTCCATCTGCAGCGGGCTGGTCTGCTTCCCGGCGCCGTAGAGCACCGCGGGCACCAGCCCCTTGGCGCGCAGCTGGCGCGCCGGGCAGGTCCCCGCCGCGGTGCGCAGCGCGGCCTTGAGAACCGTGAGCTTCTTAGCCATGACTATGGACTCCTCTATCCTACCTAGGCTGAAGCGGCATCCGGCCGCAGCCTGCATCGTAACGAAGCGGCAACGAGCGTTCTCGTTGCCATCCAGTCCGGGCCCTGGTTCCGGTTCTCCGGGCGGGGGCACCCCCTGGTTGAGGAAACGCGCAGCGTTTCCTCGGCAGGGGTACGGCCACCGCGTCGATCATCCAGAGGGCCGGCGGGAAGGATCGATGAAATTCGATCCCTGCGGCCTGCGGCCGCGGGATTCGAATGTGCCCCCGCCCGGAGAACCGGAACCAGGGCCCTCCCCTCGCCCGGCATCTGACGCACCTCTCTCGACACCGCCACCCCTGTCATCTACACGAAGAGCCGGCTCAGCGACTCGTCCTTGCGGATCCTGCGGATGGCCTCGCCGAGCAGGTCCGCCACCGAAAGCACTTCCAGGTTGATGCCCGCGGCCTCGCCGTGGCACGGGATCGTGTCGGTCACCACCACCTCGTCGGCCCCGGCCTCGCGCAGGCGGTCGTAGGCCGGGCCGCAGAAGATGCCGTGCGTGGCCATGGCCCGCACCGAGCGCACCCCGGCCTTGCGGCAGACCCGGATGGCCTGGCTGATGGTCCCGGCGGTGGTGATCATGTCGTCGACGACCACCGCGTCCTTGCCCTTGACCTCGCCGATGACGTAGCCGAACTCCACCTCGCTGTCGCCGGTGCGGCGCTTGTCGACCAGCGCCAGGCCCGCGTTCAAGCGCTTGGCGAAGGCGTTGGCGATCTTCAGGCGCCCCGGATCGGGGGCCATGATGACCAGGTTGTCGGTCTTCAGCCCCGCCTCGTGGATGTAGCGGATCATCACCGGCGTGGCCAGCAGATGATCCACGGGGATGTCGAAGAAGCCCTGGATCTGCGAGGCGTGCAGGTCCATGGCGAGCAGACGGTCGATGCCCGCGGTGGAGAGCAGGTTGGCGGTGAGCTTGGCGGTGATCGGCACCCGGCCCTCGTGCTTGCGGTCCTGCCGGGCGTAGCCGAAGTAGGGCACGACCGCGGTGATGCGCTTGGCCGAGGCCCGGCGCAGCGCATCGACCATGATCAGCAGCTCCATCAGGTGCTCGTTGACCGGCGGGCAGGTCGGCTGGATGACGAAGCAGTCCTTGCCGCGGACGTCCTCGAGCACGCGGACCTTGCTCTCGCCGTCGGGGAAGTGGGTGACCTCGGTCTCGGTGAGCGGCTGCCCGAGATAGCGGGAGATGGCCCGGGCGAGCTCGGGGTGCGCGTTGCCGGCGACCAGGCGCATCTTGTCCACGGTTCACCTGCCTCCTGAGGCCGCGCCCGAGCGCCGCCGGAAGGCGGCCTCGACCGCGGCCAGGTCATCGGGAGAGTTGACGCCCAAGGCCTCGTCCGGGTCGTCGGTCTTCAGCGCCGCGACGCCCAGGCCGTCGGCGATAAGCAGCCCGACCACGTCGGTCAGGTAGTATTCTCCCTGCGCGTTCCGGTTCGTCAAGCGATGCAGCCGGGAGAAGAGCCCGGCGGCCCGGAAGCAGTACGAGCCCGAGTTCACCTCGCGCACGGCGAGCTCCTCCGGCTTCGCGTCCTTCGCCTCCACGATCCGCATCACCCGACCGTCCGCGGGCATTTTCAACGCAGAGGGCGCAGAGGACGAAGACGCAGAGGCCGCGGAGGACAACGGCGGGCACTTCTCGTTGTTGCTGCTGTTGTCACAGCAGGAACAAGGCCGTTGTTCTCTGCGTTCCTCTGCGTTCTCTGCGGCCTCTGCGTTGAAAGCGCCGGTGGATCGCGCGGAGAAGGTGTTGTCGCGGATGATGCGGCCGTAGGAGGTGCCGGCCGGCGCGTCGAAGGTCATCACCGAGGCGGCCGCGCCGCCCGCCCGGACCATCCCGACCAGCCGCTCGAGGGTCGAGGCTTTGAGCAGCGGCGTGTCGCCGCAGAGCACCAGCACCTCGCCGTCGAACTTCCCGAGGAGCGGCTCGGCCTGCATGGCCGCGTGGCCGGTGCCGAGGCGCTCCTTCTGCTCGACCCACTCGACGCCCGCGGGGAGCGAGGCGGCCACCTTCTCCTTCTCGTGGCCCAGTACGCAGACCACCCGCGAGGCCCCGGCCTCGCGCGCGGCGGCGATGACCGCGTCGATGAGCGTCCGGCCGCCGGCCTGGCAGAGCACCTTGGCGACCCCGCCCATCCGCTTGCCCTGGCCGGCGGCGAGGATCACGGCAGCCAGTCTCCCGTCAGCCACCGGCGACCTCGGCATTCAGCCACAGATGGACACAGATGAACACATTCAGGCCGAAGCCTGAACCGAAGAAGTTTTCGGGGCGGGGGCACCCCTGGTGAAGAAACGCGCCAGCGTTTCTTTGCCAGGGTTCCGTTCCCCTCCGTGCCACCTTGCCTGGCCTTCGACGAGAAAGCCGATTCAACCCCGTCGGCCTGCGGCCGACGGGGCTGAATCGTGCCCCCGCCCCGAAAACTTCTGGAAGAGATTTCGAGATGTGGCGAGATAGTAGTACAGATGGAAGATGGAACGTATTGGCGGGGTTGCTCCCCGGCACTCTCATCATCGATCTGTGTCTATCTGTGTTCATCTGTGGCTCAGAGTTTCTGGTTGAAGACCGCGCCGGAGTCGGCGCTGGCGACCATCGACGCGTAGCGCGCGAGGTAGCCGCTCTTCACTGCCGGCGGCACGGGCTTCCATGCCTTGCGCCTGCGGGCGAGCTCCGCCGCCGGCACCAGAAGCTCGAGCTTCCTCGCCGGGATGTCGATGCGGATGCGGTCGCCGTTCCTCACCAGGGCGATCGGGCCGCCGGCGGCCGCCTCCGGGCTGATGTGCCCGATGCACGGCCCGCGGGTGCCGCCCGAGAAGCGCCCGTCGGTGACGAGCGCCACGTCGTTGCCCAGGCCCATGCCCATGATCGCCGCGGTGGCGGCGAGCATCTCGCGCATGCCGGGGCCGCCGCGCGGGCCCTCGTAGCGGATGACCAGCACGCTGCCGGGCTTCACCTTCTTCGCGAGGATGGCCTTCATGGCCGCCTCCTCGCGCTCGAAGACCACGGCGCGGCCCTCGAATCGGCGCATCTTCTCGGAGACCGCCGACTGCTTGACCACCGCACCGCCGGGGGCGAGCGTGCCCGAGAGCACGGCGATGCCGCCCTCCGCGGAGTACGGCTGCTTCGCCGGGCGAATAACCTCTTCATCGGCGATCCCGGCGGCGCGGGCGATCGATGCCACGCTCCGGCCCGAGACGGTCGGGACGTCGTGGAGCAGCTTCCCGAGGCGCTTCTCGACCGCGGGGATGCCGCCGGCCCAGTGCAGGTCCTCTAGGAAGTGGTCGCCGCCCGGGCGCAGGCTGCAGAGGCGCGGCGTGGTGCGGCTCAACCGATCGAAGTCTTTTAGCTCCAGCTCGATGCCGGCCTCGCGGGCCACGGCGACGAGGTGCAGGCAGGTGTTGGTCGAGCCGCCGACGGCCATGTCCACGCGCACGGCGTTCTCGAAGGCCTTCTTCGTGGCGATCCGGCGCGGCCGGAGCCCGGCGCGCACCAGCTCGACGGCGCGGCGGCCGGCCTCGCGGGCGAGCCTGGCCTTCTCGGCCGAGACGGCCAGCGCCGTGCCGGTCAGCGGCAGCGACAGGCCCAGCGCCTCGGTCAGGCAGTTCATGGTGTTCGCCGTGAAGAGCCCCTGGCAGGAGCCGGCCCCGGGACAGGCGGTCATCTCCATGCACTCGAGCTCATGAGCGTCGATCTCTCCGGCCCGGAAGCGGCCGGTGGCCTCGAAGGCGTCGCGGACGAGATCCCGCCGGACCATGCGGTGCCGGCCGGTCAGCATCGGTCCGCCGGTGACGACGAGGCCCGGCAGGTCAAGGCGCAGTAGCGCCATGAGCATGCCCGGGGTGATCTTGTCGCAGTTGGTGAGACAGACCAGGCCGTCGAGCGCGTGGGCGCGGACCACCGACTCGACGCAGTCGGCGATGAGCTCGCGGCTGGCCAGCGAATAGCGCATGCCGTCGTGGCCCATGGCCACGCCGTCGCAGATCGCCGGCACGCCGAAGCGGAAGGCCACGCCGCCGGCCTCGGCGACGCCGAGCGCGATCTGGCGGGCGAGTTCCCTGAGGTGGATGTGCCCGGGAACCAGGTCGCTCGAGGAGTCGGCGATGGCGATGAAGGGCTTGGCCAGATCCCGGCGATTGAGGCCCACGGCGTGCAAGAGCGCCCGATTGCCGGCGCGCTCGATCCCGACAGTGGTCTGCCCGCTGGGCAGGCCGCCCTTGTCCTTCTTCACTGGCAACCTCGACTCTGCGGCCCACATGGGGCCGGCGATCGGTTCCGCCATTCAGGGCGCGGCCGAGAGACGGTGGGCAGTCTGCAGAGCGCAGTGGGCAGGGACTCCTACTTCTTCTCCTGCCTCTGCTGCTTACCGCCTACTGCATACCGCTCTTCCGCGCGCCCCAGTAAGCTGAAGGAGAGCCTGCCGCCGTCCCCTTCGCTCGAAGTGCGAGCCCCCGGCGCGGACCTCCGGGGCTGGAGGGCATTATGCACGGGGCGGCGGACAAGTCAAGGAAACCTTTGACACCTCGCGGCACGCGGTTATCCTCTGCCTGTCGGACCCGTCCCATCCAAGGAGCGCCGCCCATGAGCGATTCGCCGAAGAAGACCTGGACCGTCGCCGAGCTCGCCGCCGCCTGTGGAGCGCGGGTGGTCGGGGACGCCGGCCGCCGCCTGGGCGGCATCGCGCCGCTCGACCAGGCCGGCCCCGGTGACGTCTCTTTCCTGGCCGATCCCAAGTGGGAGAAGCACCTGGCCGCCACCCGGGCCGGCGCGGTGATCGTGAAGCAGGAGGCGCCCGGCGCGGCCTTCGCCCAGATCGTGGTCGAGGACCCCTACCTGGCCTACGCCCGGATCGCCGGGATCGTCGCCGACGCGCTCTTCCCGCGGCCGGCCGCCGGCGTGGCCCCCGGCGCCTTCGTGGCGGCGTCGGCCTCGCTCGGCGAGGGCTGCGCGGTCTTCCCCGGGGCCTTCGTCGGCGAGCGCGCCCGGCTCGGCCGCAACGTGGTGCTCCATCCCGGCGCCTGCGTCGGCGACGACGCGACGGTCGGCGACGACAGCACGCTCTTTCCCAACGTGGTGGTCTACCCGCGCTGCCGGATCGGCAGCCGGGTGCGGATCCACGCCTGCACGGTCATCGGCAACGACGGCTACGGGTTCGCGCCCACGTCGGAGAAGAAGCTCGTCAAGATCCCCCAGCTCGGCTGGGTGGAGATCGGCGACGACGTGGAGATCGGCCCGTGCTGCACCATCCACCGCGGAGCGCTCGGGCCCACCCGGGTGGGGCGCGGCACCAAGATCGATGCGCTGGTGCTCGTGGCCCACAACGTCCAGGTCGGCGAGGACGTGCGCCTGGTCGGGCAGGCTGCCATCGCCGGGAGCTCCTCGGTGGGCGACCGCTCGATACTCGCCGGCCAGGTGGGCGTGGCCGGACACATCAAGATCGCCGCCGACGTGGTGGTGGCCGCGCAGAGCGGCGTGCCCGGGAACGTCGAGAAGCCCGGCGTCTACTGGGGCACGCCGATCATGCCCATGGACGTTGCCAGGCGCGTTTCCATGACGCTGCCGAGGCTCCCGGAGATGCGCAAGGAGCTGCGCGACCTGGCCAGGCGCCTGGAGGCGCTGGAGGGCAAGCAGCACTGAGATATGGCAACGTACGAAAGGAGACGCCTATGAGGATCGACGCCAACGGCCGCCATCACATGCGCCGCCAGGATCGGGCCATGCCCGAGCGGGCCGACCAGCTCGACGTGATCCGCGGCGGCCGCTACCTGACCCTGGCCATGAGCCGGGACAACCAGCCCTACCTGGTCTCGCTCTGCTACGCCTTCGCCGAGAGCGAGAACTGCTTCTACGTCCACGGCGCCAGGACCGGCAAGAAGCTCGACTTCGTCCGGGCCAACCCGCGGGTCTGGGGACAGATCGTCGACGACGGCGGCTACGCCGCGGGCAAGGCCACCTACTACTACCGCACGGTGCAGTTCGACGCCGTGGCCGAGCTGGTCGAGGAGCCGGAGGCCAGGACCCGGGCGCTGGCCATGCTCATCGGGCGCTACGAGCCCGAGCCGGAGCCGGTGACCGTCAGGATGACCGCCCGGGAGATGGTCGACCGGACCGCGGTGCTGCGCCTGCGGGTCCTGGCCATCAGCGGCAAGCGCAACCAGCCGGGTGCGGCCCCGCCCCCGGACCATCGGGACTGAACGACAACCGGAGCTGACCGGAAAGGAGAGCCCCAGTGCTCAAGATCGGAATCGTCGGCGCGGAGAACTCCCACAGCCTGGCCATCGCCCGGACGCTCAACGTCGAGAAGGCCGTGAGCGGCGTGCGGGTCGTGGCCATCTGGGGCGAGACCCGCGAGTTCGCCGAGAAGGCCGCCGAGGGCGGGAAGATCCCGCGGATCGTGAAGCGTCCGGCCGACCTGATCGGCCTGGCCGACGCGGCGGTGGTCGACCACCGCAATGGAAAGCTGCACCTGCCGGCGGCCCGGCCGCTGCTGCGTGCGCGGATGCCGCTCTTCATCGACAAGCCCTTCTGCACGAACGTGGCCGAGGGCCGGCGCTTCCTGGCCGAGGCCGCGCGCCTGAAGGTGCCGGTGACCTCGTTCGGCGTGGTCCCGCTGCAGAAGAGCTTCGCGGAGGTCCGCCGCGAGGTGGCCGCGCTGGGCGCTCCGCTCACGATCACCACCTCCGGGCCGGCGGACCTCTTCTCGCCCTACGGCGGGGTCTTCTTCTACGGAGTGCACCAGGCGGACATGCTGGTGCGCCTGGCGGGGTTGGAGGCCACCCACGCCCAGGTCAACGCCTCGGGCGCGGGGGGCACGGGAACGGCCACGGTCTGGTTCAAGGGCGGCATGACCGCCACCATGAACCTGCTCGCCAAGAACTGCCCGGGCTTCCACGTGCTGGCCGTCGGCGAGAAGGGCATCGTCTCCCGGAAGATCGAGAACGACAAGAACGCCTACCTGGCCGGCATCCGCAGCTTCGTGAAGACCTTCCGCGGCGGCGGCGCGCTCTACTCCCCGCGGGAGATCCTGGCGCCCATCGCCATCCTCCAGGCGCTCGGGAAGTCGCTCCAGACCGGCCGCAGGGAAAAGCTGCCGGCGTTCTGAGTGATTGTTGAGGTACTTAGGCACTAAGGCACTAAGGCACTGAGGCACTGAGGCACTGAGGCAGTGAGGGGCTGAGGCGTCGGGGCGGTCTCTCCGGATGCGACGCCCGCCGCAGCCCTCGGCTACGTTCCGCCCGCCCGTCATGCCCGCTCGCGCCTCGCCGGCGCTGGCCCGGGTATTGCTTGGCTCCGCCCGGCGGTTCGGCGGGCGCGTCCCGCCGCCGGGTTCGGGCGCTGAAAGGACTATGGCATGGACGGCAACCCCAGCATGGAGCAGGCCCTGGAGATCCTCAACAGGGCGGCGAGCGAGAACAAGGAGGAGGTCGAGCGCCTCCTCCGCGAGAAGTATGGCACCATCAAGGAGACCCTCAAGGCCTGCGGCGCGGAGCTCACCGAGGGCACCGCCGACACCATGAAGCAGGTCGGCCAGCGCTTCGGCGAGGCCTTCGGGGCCGCCCGGGACGTGGCCTACCAGCGGAGCCGCGACATGGCCGCCGGCGTCGACGAGCGGGTCCACCAGAACCCCTGGACCTACGTGGGGGTCGCGGCCGCCGCCGGCCTGGTGGTGGGCCTGCTGATCGGGCGCAACAACCGGTAGCGCGGCGCCGGACCGCCCGGCCGGCGCGCCCGTCGCGGCGCGACCCCGGACGGGCGCGATTCCGGAGCCGCGCCTGAAAGGCGCAAGCGTGTCCGAAGGAACTTCCCGGGCGGGCGGCAGGGAGGCCTGCGAGCTCCCCCGCACCGATCCGGAGGGCGGCCCGGCCTCGCGGTCCGGCCCCGGCGGAGGCAGCGGCCTCGGTGGCTTCGGGCTGCTGCTGGACCTGGTGGCCCCGGTCTTCCGCCACCTGGGCTTCGGCGGCGACGGCGGCGGCGCGCGCGAGGTCGATGCGGTCCGGCAGTACATCGAGTCGGTGCGGCGCACCCGGCTGGTCTTCGTGGCCAGCCTCCTCGCCCACCTGTCGCTGCTGGCGCTCTTCGCCGGATTCATGGTCCTGCACATCGCCCTGGCCGTGAGCCTGCCCTGGAGCCCGATGGGCGTGGCCGCCCTGCTCTTCGCCCTGGGGGGGCTCTACCTCGTCGTCGGCACGGTCGCGATCTGCTACGTGGCCTCGTCGCGCTTCTGGGCCAGGCTCAGCGGCGCCGGCGCGGCGGCGAGGAAGGCGGTGAGGGGGTGACGGGGAAGGGACTGAGGGACTGAGGGACTGAGGGACTAAGGCACTAAGGCACTAAGGCACTGAGGCACTGAGGCACTGAGGGAAGCGTCGAGGTTCCACGACGCGTTCGGTGCGAAAGCCTGGAGATTCGCGTGTTTGACGACATTCTGCGTGAGCAGAATGTGGCAGTTGCTCAGCGCCTTAGTGCCTTAGTGCCTCAGTGCCTTCCGTCTTCACTCCGCCTCGTTGCGCACCTGGACGTTGTCGATGGCCGCCCGGCCGTCGAGGAGCTTGAAGCGGATGCTGCCGGTCAGGCTCTCGACCTGCGGGACTTTGAGCGGCGGCAGCTTGGCGCCGTCGGCGGTGACCTCGATCTGGCCGCGGGTCACGGCCAGTTTGATGACGTGGCGCTTGCCGGAGGCCAGCCTGGTCGGGTCCGAGCCGCGGGTCGGTGCGCCGTTGACCGCCCCGGCGATCTCCGTGCCCTGGCCCGGGTCGAAGGTCGCGCCCAGGTAGCTCTGCTCCCCGGCGAAGAGCTCCACCGAGAGCAGCCCGTCGCCGGCCTTGTCGGGCTTCAGGGTGTACTCGAAGCTCAGGCGCAGGCCGCGCGCGGAGTATTTCTGCTTGCGGAGTTCGATGAGGCTCTCGCCCGGGCCGCCGCCGGCGAGCTCGCCGTCCTCCAGGCCCCAGACTCCCGAGGAGACCTGCCAGTCGGAGACCTGCAGGCCGCCGGAGAAGTCGTAGGCGAGCAGGTTGGCCCGGCCCTCGAGCTCGGCCAGCCGCGCGCCGGCCATCTCGGCCGTGGCCGGCACGGCCAGGGCCCGGCGGAGCTCGGCCCTGGCTTCGTCCTTGAGCCCCAGCCGGCCGAAGAGGTAACTGGCCGCCAGGTGGTGCTCGTCGGGAACGACGTAGGCCAGGTAGATCCTGGCGACGTCGGCGGGGGCCAGCTCCTTCCAGGGCCTGGTGACCACCGCCGGCCCGCCCTTGACGCTCACCGTGTCCATGCTCGCCGAGGTGACCTTGCCGGTGTACTCCCAGCCGTCCGGGGCCTTGATCTTGAAGGGCGCGGGCAGCTCCTGGCCGCTGTTGATGATCTTGCGGACCATGGCGGTGTGCAGCCGGGCGCAGGCCGTGGACTCGAACGACAGGCGCTCGAGCTCGGCCTGCCAGCGGGTGCCCAGCAGCTCCTTGAAGCCGCGGTCGGCGATCCGGTCGGCCTGGGGGAAGTCGAAGGCCTTGAAGCGCTCCATGGCCCTGGCCATGGCCTCGCGGCAGGCCGCCTCGGTGGCCGCGTCCTGTTTGGCCAGGGCCTCGCGGGCCTTCCTGCCCCACTCGCCCTCGTGGTCGCTGCTGATCACCTGGGCGTAGTGCTCGGCGGCCTGGCGGTACTTGCCGGCCTTGCCGGCCTTCTCGCCCTCGGCGAAGAGCCCGCTCAGGTAGTTCTCGGCCAGGTCGCGCATCTCCCCGGCGATCTTCTTGGACTCGGCGGCCGCGGCCGTGCCGGTGTGCATGGCCGCGAAGTCGAGCAGGGTCCGCTCGGCGGAGCGGAAGTCGTGGCGCTCCTCGAGTGCCCGGGCCCGGGCGAGCTCGGCCTTGTAGGCCTCGCGCGCGGCCTTCTCGCGGTCGGCCTGGGGCACGGCGGCCAGCGCCCGCTTGATCTCCTCGAGCCGGGTGCGGGCCTCGGCCGCGCATTTGGCCTCGCCGCGCCTGGCCAGGAACCCCTCCAGCCGGCGCCGGGCCTCGGCCAGCTCGGTCGGCTTCGAGCGGATGAAGTCGAGGATCGCGTCGAGCTCGGCCCGGGCCGCGGCCTCTCCGCCCGAAGGAGTCAGGGATGCGCCGGCGCGCTTCCTGGCGATCTCGTCGAGGCGCGCGGTGGCCGCGGCGACCGCCGGGCCGGGGGGCGTCCCGGCGATGATCTTCAGGCAGATCCCCTTGGCCTCGTCCAGCAGGTTCTGCTGGATGCAGCTGTCGACCTGCTTGAGCAGCGCCGCGGCCTGCTTCTCGGTCAGGCCGCCGGCCGGCGCCTGGCCTCCGGAGCCGTTCGGGCCCGCGCCGCCGGACTCCCAGGGCTTGTAGATCCAGAGCAGCACCGCGGCCAGGCCGGCCAGGGCTAGGCAGGCCAGCATCCAGGGCACGGGCGAGGCCGCCGCCGGGCGCCGGGCGATGACCTTCCGGACCTGGGGCCGGGGCGCGGCCGCGGCCACCGCGGGCTTGCGCGCCGCGGTGTGCTCCATGCCGGCGCGCTCCTTCTCCAGGATGGCCCGGACCGCGTCGCCCAGCTCCTTGGCCGACTGGAAGCGCGCGGCCATGTCCTTGGCCATCAGGCGCATGACCAGCCTGGCGACCGACTCGGGGATGCTCACGTCGTACTGGCGCGGGTCGGGCACCTCGTTCTTGACGTGCTTGGTGAGGATCTCGATGGAGTTCCGGCCCTCGTAGGGCACGCGGCCGGTGAGCATGTGGAAGAGCGAGGCGCCGGTGGCGTACAGGTCGGTCCGGCCGTCGATGGCCTGGCCCTTGGCCTGCTCGGGCGCCATGTAGTGCGGCGTGCCCATGAGCACGCCGCGGCGAGACCCCTTGTCCGAGCCGATGACCTTGGCCAGGCCCAGGTCGGCCAGCTTGATCTGGTCCTTGATGCGCTTGTCCAGCATCAGGTTCTGGGGCTTGATGTCCTGGTGGACGATGTTGTGGGCGTGGGCGTGGGTCAGGGCGTCGGCCAGCTGGGCGATCATGCCCAGGGCCCGCGCCGGCGGGAGCTTGCCCTCGCGGTTCATGATCGCCAGGACGTTGTCGCCCTCGACCAGCTCCATGGAGAAGTAGTAAAGGCCCTGGAACTCGCCGAAGTCGTGGACCTGGATGATGTTGGGGTGGTTGAGCTGCCCGGCGGTGCGGGCCTCGTTGAGGAAGCCGAGCACGAACTCGCGGTCGCGGGTCAGCTCGGGGTTGAGGACCTTCAGGGCCACCTGCCGGTCCATGGAGATCTGCAGGGCCTTGTAGACCGCGCCCATGCCGCCCGAGCCGATCTTGGAGAGCACCCGGTAGCGCTCGGAGATGAGCTCGCCGACCAGGTCCTTGGCGGCGTCGTCGCGGAAGACCAGCTCGCAGCCGCCGATGCGCACCAGGTCGCCGTCGGCCAGCACCCGCCGCTGGATCTTCTGGCCGTTGACGAAGGTGCCGTTGGCGCTCTGGAGGTCCTCGATGACGAAGGACCGGCCCGAGGGGATGATCCGGGCGTGCTGGCGGCTGGCCAGCTCCTCGGCCAGCTGGATGTCGTTGGTCGACTGCCGGCCCATGCTGACCACCGCGCGGAGCTCGTGCTCCTTGACCGCGCCGTCGCGGGTCTTGACGATCAGCCGGGCCAAGGCAGGCCCCGGTTGTCAGTTGTCAGCCGTCGGGTGCCAGTGGACAAACGGCGGCTGGCGGTCGATGGCCTTCCAGCCCTCCACCTTCCACCTTCCACCCTCCACCCGTCGTGGTTCACTGCGTCGTCCCCTGCCACAGGAAGTGCGCGCCGATCCGGATGCGGCCGTCCCTGGCCGGCAGCTTCCGGACCACCTTGGCCATGGCCTCGAGCCGCTCGCTGGGCAGGTGGATGACCGCCCGGAAGAGCGTGCCCACCGGCAGGTCCTCGGGGGTCTCGAGCAGCATGCCGCCGGAGGACAGGTCCAGCGCCGAGGCCTCCAGCGCCCGGCCCTCGCGGCCGTCCGGGAGGATGGGGGTGACGTCCACCGCGGTCTGGCGCTCGAGCCTGGCGTGCTGGCGCTTCTCCTGGACGTAGAGCTTCCGGGAGATGAAGGCCTCGACCACCGCCGGGTCGTGGAGCGTGCCGGCCCCGGCGCGCAGGCGCTCGAGCGCCTCGGGCTCGGCCAGCGGCCGGCCGGTGGAGCTCTGCGGCGAGAAGATCAGCGCGTCGTAGGCGTTGACCAGCTGGAGGATGCGCGAGGCCATGGGCATGTCCGGGCCGCGCGCGCCGTGCGGGTAGCCCGAGCCGTCGAAGTGCTCGTGGTGGGCGCAGGCGATCTCCGGCACGGACGCCAGGTGCGGCGGGAAGCGCACCGAGCGCAGCAGCGCCTCGGTGAAGAAGACGTGGATGCGGTGCCCGGCCTCGGAGAACTCGGCGGTGGCCGTCTCCAGGCGCCCGGCGTCGTGGAGCAGCGCGGCCAGCTCCAGGCTCTCGAGCTCCGCGGCGGTCAGGCCCATGGAGCGGCCGGTGGCCACGGCCAGGTCGCGCACCCGCGCGCAGTGGTTCACGGTGGCCGCGGCCTTGGAGTCGATGGCCCGGCCGAAGGACTCGGCCAGGCTGAAGACCAGGCCGCGCCACTGGCCCATGCGCCGGTGGTTGTCGAAGAGCCGGGCCGCCACCTCGCCGAACATCTCCAGGTAGGCGGCGTCCTCCTCGGAGAAGCGGCCCTCGGAGGCCTCGGCCACCTCGATCACCCCGAAGAGGTGGTCGTCCTCGGTGGCCAGGGGCACGGCCAGCACGCTCGCGGGGTCGCGGCCCTCGGACAGGCCGTCGATGGCCTGGACGTAGGCGTCCTCCCGGGCCGGCCGCGAGGAGCGGACCACGCCCAGGTCCCGCGCCGCGGCCCCGGCCAGGCCCTGGCCCGATCCGAATCGGATCTCCCTGCCGGCCAGCGAGCGGCCGTGCAGGTCGCGGTACTTGGGGTCGTAGAGGAAGACCGCCGAGGCGCCGCCGTCGACCAGCCGGGCGGCCTCGACGCGGATGGAGTCGATGAGCTCCTTCTCCCCGGCGGCGGCGGCCAAGCCCAGCAGGGCGCGGTGCAGGTCCTCGGGGCTGCGCTGGGGCTGCTTCTTGCGTCCGAACACGAAAAGGCCCTCCCCGACGGCGGCTGGCGGACTGAGAGCCGGAATTATATGCCCGGAGGCGCTCCGGTCAACGCCGGGAGGGGCATGGGAAGACACAGGGGCACATAGGCACATAGGCACTGAGGCACTGAGGCACTGAGGCGAATGGGGCTTCCTTGAAGTCACGGAAACAAACGGGGAGAACCGACGGCGAACCGCAGAACCGCAGAACGCCGAATGATGAATATCGAAGTGGCAGCTCTCGGGCACTCCACGTCCTTCGAAATTCTGACTTCGACATTCGATATTCTGCGGTTCTCCGTTCGTAGGGCTTAAGGAAGCACCATTCCTCCCTGTCTCCGTGTCCCCGTGTCCCCGTGTCTCCGTGTCCCCGTGTCTCCGTGTCTCCGTGTCCCCGCGTCGCCGCGTCCCCGCGTCCCCGCGTCCCCGCGTCCTCGCGTCCCCGCGTCCCCGCGTCCCCGCGTCCCCGCGTCCCCGCGTCGCCTCGTCCCCGCGTCCCCAGGACCTCAGATCATCTCCAGGCTCACCGAGCGCATGCGCACGTCGCGCCGGCTCCGGCCGCCGACCCGGACGGAGACCGCCCCGCCCGAGGCCGGCAGGAGCTTCGCGAGCCGCCGCGCGCCCCGGCCCGGCTCGGTCCATTCGTACTCGAGTCGGAGCCGCGCGGCCCCATCCGCCGGGGGCCTGGCGACCGAGACGCGCACCCGGTTGGCGCCGGGCGCGAGCGCCGGCAGGGCCATCATCCCGCACTGGCAGTCGGTGGCCAGGGTCAACTCGTCGAGGCCGACCAGTCCGACGTCCCCGCGGGCGAGCAGGTCGATGCGCACGAGGTAACCGTACCTGCCGGCGACCGAGAAGGCGCCGGCGCGATGGGCCGCGGCTCCGAAGGCCGCGCGGACGCGCCGGGGCCGGGCGCTCGTGCGGCCCTTCTGCGCGAAGGGGTTGCCCCAGACCTGCGTCCAGGACGAGCCGCCGTCGGTCGAGACGTGGAAACCGACGACGTCGAGCGGGTCGCGCCCGGTGCGCACCGACGACTCGATCCAGGCGTCGGCGATCACGTAGGGGGTGCGCACCTCGTAGACGAGCTGGGCGAGCTCCTGCCGCCGCGCGGGGTGGAGCACGGCTCGCCGGCGCGACGGGCCGGCCTCCGAGGCCGCCCCCTCGGCGCTCGCGGCGCCCTCCCGGAATCGTCCGGCCGCGAGCGGCACCCGGTAGCGGAGCTCGACCGACCCGGGCATCCGGCAGCGCCGGGTGCGCTCCTCGGGATGCAGCAGCCAGGCGTTACGCGGCGTCGGGTATAGATAGGGCCCGACGTGCTCGCCGAGGAAGCCGTCGCCGATCCCGCCGCCGAGCAGGTCGCGCTCGACCCACACGTGGGAGATGGGCCTCGGCTCGGCGCCCATCGCGTAGGGCCAGTACTGCGCACCCGGCGCCCAGCGGCGGGTCCAGCGCTCGCCGCGGCGCAGGTCGAGGTCCATGCGGTGGCGCGGCGCCGGCGAGCGGCCGTGGGCCGGGTCGCGGGTGGAGTTCTCGCGCGAGAGGTAGCGATCGCGCCGCTCCTTCGCGTAGAACCACGGGCGCGGCGGGTCGGCCGGCGAGAGCAGCAGCTCCGGGTCGGCGTCGATCTCGGCGACGCTCGCGACGTGGCCGCCGCCGCGCGCGAAGACGTACCAGCCGTGCTGCGGGTCGAAGGCGTGCCAGCGCGTCCGGCCGTCGGCGTCGCGCCAGCGAAGCTCGGCCACGGTGTGGCCCAACCGGCAGATGACCACCTTGCGCGCCGCGCCGCAGCCGGCCGCCCCCCAGGCGTTGATCATCAACCGCGAGAGCCCGTCGCAGTAGTGCCCGCCGTAGACCGCGAGGTACTTGAGCGTGTCCATCAGGTAGCCTTCGCGGCCCCGTTCGCCCTCGCGGGGCGCCGGACCGTTCCGGCCCATGCAGATCAGGGTCCACTTGTAGAGGGCGACGGCCTTCTGTTGCGGCGTGCGCGCCCGATCGAGGCGGAAGGCGTCGCGGGCCCAGGAGCCCAGGTCGCGCGCGTCGGGCCAGCGGTCCGAGGCGACCCAGACGCGGCGGGCGACGCGCTTGGAGACGGTCATGGGGATTTCTCCTTGGCCACCTCCATCTTCCCCGCCGCTCCGGGCTCTGCAAGGTCACCCGCCCGAGCTGTGGGTGCATGATGCTTTTCGCGCGCCGGGGAGACGAACAGCCAACAACCAACAGCCAACAACCAACACCATTGAGCATAGCAGAACAACAACAGCCGAGCTTGCCGTCCCTTCCTCTGTCAAGCGCAGGGTATTCCGGTGACAGTCGCGAATGGCGCTTCCTTAAGCCATGCCAACGGCTTGGAGAACCAACAGCGAACCGGTGGAGTAGAGGGGGCGGGCCTTTCGGCCCGCGCCCCTCCCTCGTCGCACCGG
>CALGYR010000145.1 GCA_937935355.1 uncultured bacterium
GTGGGGCCGGCGGAGTTCTGTGCTTGCTTTTGTCCTTTACAGATGAAAAGCCGTGGAGCTCTTGTATTATTCGATGCATCCGGAGCTCAGAACGCCCTGTCCGGCGGCGGCAGCGCCGCCCGGCGGCGCAGCTCGGCTAGCTCCCGGAGCGCCGGCCAGTCCCCGAAGGCCAGCCAGCAGATCAGGATCAGCGGTCCGGCGGGGACCAGCATGAGCAGGGCCAGCGCTCCGGAGTAGCCGGCCTTGTCGAAGATCCGCCACCAGCAGTAGATGGTGAAGGCGGCCACCGCCAGGCCGAAGATGGCGAATACCATGATCATGACGAAGAACGCGGCGAAGAAGGTCTCGGGTCCTCCGGATTGCATGGCGAATCTCCTCGGTCCGTCGGGTCGATGTGTCGGGTCAGGAGCGCTTCCGGCGGGCGGCCGCGGGTCGTCCCCGTCCGGCGCCCTCCCCGGAGGGCGGGCGCGGCGACTCGATTCCGGCGCGCCGCTCGCAGGAGACCACCAGCATCTCCCCGGCGCTCTTGAGCTGCTCCCACTCGCGGCGGATGCCCTCGGCCTCGGCCGGCTCGATCCGGCCGTCGACCAGCGACTCCTCGATGCTCTCGAGCAGGTCGGCGAACTCGCGGACCAGCACCTGGGTCTGGCGGAGCAGCCCCAGTCCCGTGGCCGGCCGCGTCGAGGGGCTGCGGGTGAAGAAGCCCCCGGCTGCCTCGGACAGCCAGCGCACCGGGCGGTCGTCGCCGGTGACCTCCATGAGCAGGGCCAGGCGGTCGAGCGGGTTGGCGGTGCCGCTGCCCGGCGAGCCGTCGGCGTTCGTGGTCCGCTCGCACCATTTATAGACCAGCGAGTTGGACACCCCCAGGGCCGCGGCCACCCGCTTGACGCCCACGTCCTTGACGGCCATCCGCAGGGCTTCGGCAGAATCCATCATGGCGAACCCTCCTGATCCGGGGGCCATCCTATGTCTGGAGACGGCTGGGTCAATTACAGGTTCGGGGGAAGTCTGCACCGGCGGCGCCCCGGCTCGCGGCGACATTGGGGCACCCGGACAAAGAGGTCCATCTTTTTCAGATGACATCCGCGCCGGGGCGGTGTATATGGTTTGAAGTGGTCCGGTACCACGACCAATCGATGCCGCCGGACCGGGGGAGAGACTCTGATGGCCAAGGCCGCAATCGACAAGGTCGCGCGGCACCTCATGTACCACGAGGTCTCGGCGCGGATACGTCAGCTCATCAAAGATAAGGAACTCTGGGACCAGTACCTGGCCCCCGAACGCGACCTGGCCGGGCTTTTCGGGGTCAGCCGGGAGACGATTCGCCGGGGTTTGGCCCAGCTCGAGGCCGAGGGCACGGTCTCCCGGCGGCACGGGCAGGGTACGCTCGTCCGGCCGCGCAAGCAGTCCCGGGCCAAGCGGGCCGAGGCCCGGGTGCTGGTGGCCTCCTACAGCCAGGTCGCCGGCGGGTACGGGAGCACCATGCTCTCTGGTTTGACCGATCGGGCCGGGCAGGCCCGCTGGGGGCTCTCCTTCGTCAACCTGACCATCCCGGCGGTGCGGCAGGAGTTCCAGAAGTCGCTGCGCAACCGCGAGGCCGACGGCCTGCTGCTCCTGTCCATGACCGACCGGGAGATGGTCGAGGAGATCCTGGGCGTCTGGAGCGGGCCGGCGGTGCTGGCCGACCACCACTTCGCGGAGCTGCCCCTGACCGGCGTCATCGACGACAGCGAGGGCGGAGCGCGACTGGCGGTCGAGCACCTCCTGGCGCTCGGCCACCGCCGGATCGGCTATGTCGAGATCACCAGGCGCGAGCGCAACCCCTGGAGGTACTCCGGCTACGCCGGGGCCCTGCGCGACGCGGGCGTCGAGCCCGACGAGTCCCTCGTCGCCCGGGCCTTCGGCAGCTTCGAGGCCGGGCAGGTCGCCGGCCAGGAGCTGCTCGCGCGGCCGGAGCCGCCCACGGCGGTCTTCGCCTTCGACGACCTCCGCGCCTGGGGCGTCTGGCGCGCGGCCGAGTCGCGGGGGCTGGAGGTCGGCCGGAACTTCGCGCTGGTCGGCTTCGGTGACACCGCGGCGCAGGCCGGCTTTCCCGAGGAGCTTTCCAGCGTCCGCTTCGACGGGCGGGAGCTCGGCCGGCTGGCCATCGACAAGCTCGGCGAGCTCATGGCCGGCAAGGGCCGGCCCGGCGAGCTCGTCAAGGTGCCGACCGAGCTCATGGTCCGGAGGTCCTCGCAGAACGCCAGGTCCGGCGCGAACTGAGTCCCCCGCAACCGCAGGGAGAAGAGGAAGAAGCAGGATGACGGCCAAGAACGCACAGCCCTGGTGGCGCACCGAGGGAGCCTGGGACGGCCCCTGCAGGCAGGAGCCGGAGTCGCACTCCATCCGCAAGGGCCTGTGTCCCGAGGACCTGGTCGAGCGGACCGAAGCCTACTTCACCGAGGATAACGCCCGGCGGATCTGCGCCGACGGCCGCTGGAACTTCACCGAGAACGTCTTCTACAAGGGGCTGGGCCTCGAGCACGAGCGCCCCGAGTGGGAGCGCACCGCGCGCTTCTACAAGGCCATCCGCCGGCACGACCCGGAGGGCAGGAAGCACCTGGGCGTCTATACCCAGTGGGCGCCCTTCTTCGCCGAGACGCTCTTCGCCGAGCTGCCCGAGGCGAGGCAATGGGTCCAGCTCGACTGCGACGGCCACCCCATCGAGTACCGCGACTCCTGGAACCAGTACTACCGCTGGCGGATGTGCCCGTCCTGGCCGGGGTTCGTCGAGTACATGAAGAAGGCCTGCGACGTCGCCGTGAAGCAGGTCGGCGCCGAGGTGGTCTACTTCGACAACATGTGCCTCTTCGAGAACCACGACTCGTTGTGCCACTGCGAGGGCTGCCAGCGCGAGTTCCGCGCCTACATGAAGCGCAAGTTCCCGACGGCCGGGGAGCTCTACCGCCGGACCGGCCTGCGGGTGCACGACGACATCGTCATCCCGCGCTGCCGGCCGTGGAGCGAGTACACCCTGCGCGCTTGGCCGGTCCACGACCCGGTGCTCCAGGAGTGCATCAGCTTCCGCTGCGAGCAGTTCGCAGCCGCCTGGGCCGAGGTGGCCGCGCACATCAAGACGATCGACCCGAAGGCCGGGATCATGGGCAACCCCAGCTTCCCGCGCAAATACAACGAGCGGCTGACCAGCGCCATCGACTTCTGGCTCCTGAAGGACACCGAGGCGCTCTACTGGATGGAGAACGCCGTCCGGAACATCGGGGTGCGCGAGGGCGCGCTGGTCTCGAACATCCGCGGCTACAAGTACTCGCGGGCGCTCGGGTCGAACGTCACCTTCCTGCCCTGCGGCAGCGAGGCCGAGCCTGGGCTGGCCCTGGCTGAGGGCATGGCCTTCAACAACGGCAGCGGCGTGGCCGCGGCGGCGAGCCAGGAGGCCTGGAGCTTCCTCCAGGGGCACCTCGACGAGTTCTACCGCGACGTCGAGCCGCCCGGCGAGATCGCTGTGCTCCGCGACGACCGGTCGCTGACCCTGCGCTGGCACGAGACCTTCCTGGTCATGGAGACCGCCCAGCAGCAGCTCACCGCCGCGGGGCTGCCCTGGATGCCGCTCTGGGGCCAGCAGCTCCTCGACGGGACGCTCGGGAAGTACAAGGTGCTGGTCGTGCCCGGCTGCGGGTGCCTCAGCCGCGAGGAGATCGCCGCCATCGAGGCGTTCGTCAAGGCCGGCGGCACAGCCGTGATCTGCGAGAAGGCCGGCTGCTACAACGAGTTCCACCAGACGATCCGCGAGTGGCGCTTCGCGCCGCTCTTCTCGAATTCGGGGGGCTTCGCGGTGAGCTACAGCGACCGCGGATACCTGGCGGACTTCGCGAGCTCCCGGCGCGCCATGGTCGCCGCATTCGGCAAGGGCCGGGCGGTCTACCTGCCGCTGATCCGGAACAGCGCCAAGCCGATCCGGACCTACGAGGAGATGGGCGGCTACGAGGGCTTCGCCTACCTGAAGCTCGGCCGCAAGTGGCGGACGCTGCCCGACGCCGTCGAGCGCCACGCCGTCCGGCCGCTCTCGGTCCGAGTGAAGGCGCCGTGGACTGTGGCGGCTGAGTTCCTCCGCAAGTCCGGCTCGAAGCGGCTCCTCGTGCACCTGGTCAACTACGCGAAGAGGCCGGCCCCGGCCGGTGCCGCGGTGGTGCTCTCCGGCGGAGCGGCCAAGTCGGCCCGGCTCTACGTGCCGGACGGACGCATTGACGGCCGCGAGCTGAAGCCGGCGGCCGGTAAGGGCGGCGCGGCCGGCTACAAGCTGCCGGCCTTCGCCCGCTACGCCCTGGTCGTGGTGGACTGAAAGGAGTCCGCGGTGAGACGCATCCTCGGAACGGTGGCGGTGGCGGCCTTGATGAGCCTGGCCGGGAGCTGCACGGCGCGGCCGGCCGATGCTCCGGCCCTGGCGCCGGTTCAGAAAGAAGGAGCGAAGATGCCCGGTGGAGCCTTCAACCTCAGGATCGTCAGCGACTCGGTGCCCGACTGGAGCTCGCGCGAGAACTTCGTCAAGTCGGCGCTCTCCGGCTGGAAGACCGACGAGGAGAAGGCCCTGGCCCAGTTCCGCTGGATGCACCGCTGCCGGCGGGTGGGAAGCTTCGCGCCGGAGGACAGCCGGCCGGTCCTCGACCCCATCCTCTTCTTCAACAGCTACGGGATCACCTACTGCTCGATGATCTCGGAGATGAACTGCTCGCTGTGGGAAGCCTGGGGCAAGCCGGGCCGCTGCGTCAACCTGCCCGGCCACGTCGTCTCGGAGGTCTTCTACGGCGACGCCTGGCACATGTACGACAACGACTTCTGCAACTACTTCATCAACGAGAAGGGTGAGGTGGCCTCGGCCGCGGAGCTCGGTGGGAGCCGCATTCACGGCGACATCGAGAACTTGAAGCCCGGCGAGTACTACATCTTCGACCACTGCCCGACGGCCAGCGCCCCGCGCGGCCACATCTTCCAGGGGCCGAACTCCTGGTGGATCGTCGAGGTGGCCCGCGACTGGTACCCGAACTCCAAGGAGGTCAAGCCGCGCCTGGACGTCAGCGGCGCCCACGCCGGCCACCGCTTCATCCTGGGCTTGCGCCCGAATGAGAGCTACACCCGCCACTGGCGGCCGCTGGGCACGGGCGCGAACTTCGCCCGGCCGTTCCGCAACGGCAAGGACCCGGCCGAGGAGGGCGGTTCGCCGCTCCGGAACAGCCGCGGCAATGGCGAGTGGACCTGGACGCCGGACCTCTCCGACCCGGCGGTGCTCTTCGCCTCCGAGAACGTCGAGTGCACCAAGGACGGCATCAAGGCCAGGGACCCGGCCAAGCCGGCCAGCGCCACGTTCAGAGTGATGGCGGGGAACGTGGTGACTTCGGCCGGCTTGCAGGCCGACTTCGCCGGGAGGACCGCCTTCTCTGCCTCGGGCAACGGCGGATTGTCCTGGGAGCCGGTGGCCCTGAAGTCCTCCGAGGCGGGGGTGGGCGCGGGCGGATTCGCCGCTCCCATCGCCGGCCGGCTTGAGTACCTGCTCAAGGCCGACCTGGCCGCGGGAGCGGCGCTCAAGAAGCTGACGCTCACCACGATCACCCAGGTCAACCCCCGCACGCTCCCGGCCCTCCGGCTCGGCCGCAATGAGATCGCCGCAGTCAGCGACGAGCAGCTCGAGTACATCACCCTGAACCCGCGCCTCTCCGGCGGGCAGTACAGCAAGGAAGTGGTAAAGGCCGAGGGCTGGCAGTCGCTCCAGGGTCCCCGCGACTGGGAGGCCTCGATCCGCGCGGTGGGCAAGGCGGAGCTCGTGCTCAAGGCCTCCGCGCCGCGGGACATCAAGCACGTGCGGATGGCCTGCACCGCGCAGCTGACCGAGCCGAGCGCCGACCTCGAGCTCTCGGTCGACGGCGGCAAAGGGTGGAAGTCGCTCGGCAAGATCGAGTTCCCCGGCGCGCCCTACGACCGCCGGCCGTCCTTCGAGACCCGCGACTTGCCCGCCGGGTGCCGCGAAGTGCTCATGCGCTACGCCTTCGACGGCGGCGGCTCGGGGCTGATCAACGTCTTCGCCGAGGTCGGCTACGAGGCATCGGGCGGCTTCATGCCCTACGACGTGACCTACTCCTGGAGCGAGTGGCGCGACGGCAAGTGGGTCGAGCGCCGGCACCTCGAGCATGTGACCTCGGCCGCCCATCGCTACGCCATCAACGTCGGCGGCGAGCGCACGCCGCGGATGAACTGGGTGAAGATCGCGCCGGCCGCCGAGGGGAAGGCGGGATATTCCGACGGCGAGGACGTGGGCACGAAGTTCGCCCGGCCGCCCTACCGGCTGGTCTATGGCGAGAACTTGTCGGTGGGCTGCCCCTACGAGGTGAGCCGCGCGGCGAGCCAGGCCTTCCCGGACAAGGGCGGTCGCCTCGCCGGCGTGCCGGCCGACCGGCTGCTCACCGACGGCTTCATCGGCGAGTCGAGCGTCTGGAAGCTCGACAACATCAACCTGACCGGCAAGAAGAACGAGAAGCGCCTCGGGGAGCTGGTGGTCTGGGAGCCGGGCGAGCCAGTGACCGTCACCGTCGACCTCGGCAGAGTCCGGACGGTCGGTGCCGCGCGGGTTTCGGCGGTACAGCCGAACCCGAGCGTGCTCTACCCGGCGGTCATGGCCGTCGAGACCTCCGCCGACGGCAAGGCCTTCGCCGCGGCCGGCCAGGCCTCCTGGGACGACTGTCTGCACCCGCCCGGCGACCAGATGATGTGGTCGGGCTTCGACTCGCCGGTTTACGAGCAGCTGCCGGCCGGCGGGATGATCAGCTACCGCTTCCCGGTCCTCTTCGCCAAGCCCGTCGAGGCCCGCTACGTGCGCTTCAAGCTCTCGCCGCCGACCGACCCGAAGGCGGCGATCGGCCTCTACGAGGTGGACGTCTGGGACAAGATCGAGAAGCAGCCCTGGGACGAGCGGTTGGTGTTGCCTGGGAACCCGGCGCCGGCCGTGGGGAGATAGGCGGCCGCATGGAAAAGCGGTGTCTTGCGTGCAGCGCCCGCCCTTCCGGTCGCAATTTGGGGCGGGGGCACGATTCGATCCTGGCCGCCGCAGGCGGGCAGGGTCGAATCTGCCTTTCCGTTGAAGACGGAGCGCACCGCTGGGCACGGCCACAGTCATGGAACGCTGGCGCGTTCCATAACTGTGGGTGCCCCCGCCCCAAATTACGACCGGAAGGGCTCCCTCCTGCAGTAGAAGACTTGGTCAGGAGATAGAAGACCGTGCCCCGCACCCCCCGCGACGACTACCACGTCCTGATGTGGAACTTCTACGACCCGCTCTACTTCAGCGGGCCGGAGAAGGCGCGGCTGGCCATCCGGCGATTCCGGGAGCTCGCCTGCAACGGCGGCACGCTCATCGCCACGTTCGTCGACCAGGACGAGTACCAGCGCTCGCTCGCGGCCTTCGGCCTGCCGCCGGCCGAGTTCAAGTCGAAGAGCATGGGTGCCTCGCCCTTCGCGGAGAACCGCTTCCCATTCTACGTCATGAACCTGGTCCGGCCCTTCTACATGGAGTGGAGCGAGGGCAAACGGCTCTTCCGCAGGCAGTACCAGGAATTCGCCGCGCGCCGCGACCGGCGCGTCTTCGTGCGCACCCCCTGCGTCAACGACCCGGCGGTCGAGGCGGCCATGGACCGCTACACTTCCGCGGTGATGGCCGGGCTCAGGGACGTCCGCGACCTGAGCCTGCTCTACGACCTGCGCGACGAGCCGAGCATCACCAGCTTCATCCTGGCCTCCGACAGCTGCTTCTGCCCGCACTGCAAGGCGACGATGCGCGAGTGGCTTGAGGGCCAGTACCGGGATCTCGAGGCGCTCAACGGCGAGTGGGGCACCACGTTCGCCTCCTGGGACGAGGTCGAGCCGATGACCACCCAGGAGGCCCTCGAGCGCCGCGCGGAGGGGAACTGGAACTTCTCGCCCTGGGCCGACCACCGCGCCTTCATGGACGAGAGCTTCCGGCGCTCGGTCGCCCGGCAGGCCGACCTCGTCCGCCGGCACGACCCGGGGGCCACGGTGGGCCTGGCCGGCACGCAGTGCCCGTCGGTCTTCGGCGGCTACGACTTCTCGCTCCTGGTGCCCGAGCTCGACTGGGCCGAGGTCTACGACTTCGGCGGCTCGCTGGCCTGCTTCCGCTCCTTCAAGCGCCGGCGGCACGTGCCCTTGCTCAAGACCAGCGGCCTGGGCGGCACCGGGCAGGCGCGCGAGGCCATGCTCTGGCACTTCGTCTATGCCTCCGGCGGCGACTCGGGCACGATCATCTGGCAGAGCAACGCCATGGTCGACGTGAAGTCGAAAGCGCTCCGCCCTACTAAGGGCGCCGGGGAGCTCGCCGTCACCTTCCGCGAGCTGCGCGCCGGCGTGCCGCGGCTCCTGCAGGCCGCCGACGAGACGAGCTCGCCGGTCGGCGTGCACTACTCGCAGGCCAGCATCCGCGCGGATTTCATCGCCGCGGTTCCCAACCGCCCGCGGTCGCTCGCCGCCGCGCAGCCGGAGGGCTTCCCCGCCTACCGGTGCCGCGAGGCCTGGTGGAAGCTGCTCGAGGACCGCGGGCTGCGCCCGGTCTTCGTCTCGAACCGCCAGGTGGAGGCCGGCGAGCTCATCGAGCGCGGAATCCGGCTCTTCGTCCTGCCGCGATCCATCGCGGTCAGCGACGCCGAGGCCCGCGAGCTCGCAAAGTTCGTGGCCGCCGGCGGCACGCTCGTCGCCGACAGCTTCGCCGGGCGGATGGACGAGTGCTGCCGGGAGCGCGAGCGCGGCGCGCTCGACCGGCTCTTTGGCGTCGCGCGGGAAGAGGAAATAAAGGGGTCAGACCCCCTGGCCGTTAAGGGGTCTGACCCCTTTATTTCCTACCACGCCGGCCGCGACCGGGCGTCCTTCGATTGGGACGCGCCGGCCGACAAGCTGCCCAAGTGGGGCGGCGGGCCGCTCCGGGCCGGGTTCGACCTCGTCGAGGAGGGCCTGCGGCCGCTCGAGGGCACGCGGGTCCTGGGCTGCACCGAGTACACCGACATCCCCGTGGGGCTCGTCCGGAAGCACGGCAAGGGCCGGGCGATCCTCTTCAACGGCGCGCCGCTCGGCTACCTCGACGAGCGGCTGCGCACCTCGGGCGGCCGCAGCTACCAGCAGATCTTCGGGGCCGTAGTCTCCCTGGCCGGAGTGAAGCCGGAGGCCGAGGTGCTGGTACCGGAAAAGGGGACAGTCCCCTTAACGGCGAGGGGGACTGTCCCCCTCGCGCCCGTTCCCGGCTGGCAGGTCTTCCCGTTCAAGCACGGCATCGCGCGCTACTACGGCCTGACGCCGGACCTGGCCATCAGCCAGGACGTGCTCGGCGCCATCCAGGTGGAAGGTGGCCGCGGCGGAGCCCGCAAGCTCCGCGTGCGGCTCGCCGTCTCCGGGCATATCTTCGAGTCTCGCTCGGGGCGCTACCTCGGACGCGGGCGCGAGGCCGGGCTCGCGCTCGGGCCGGCCGACGCGCCGCTCCTGGCCGTGCTCCCGTACCGGCCGGCCAGGCTGCAGCTGGCCCTAGCCGGCGGGAAGGTCACGGCGCGGCTCTCCGCGCCCGGCCGCGCCCGGCTCGGCGAGCACGTCTTCCGGTTCGAACTGCTCGACGCCAGGGGCCGGCCGGTGCTCGACGGCGGCGCCAACGCGGTCGCCCCCGGGGGGGCGGCGGAGTGGACGCCCGGGGGCCCGTTGCCCCGGGGCGGGAGGATCTCGTGCCGCGACGTGGCCACCGGGCTCGGCGCGGAGATCAGGATACCGAAAGGAGCTGCCCGATGATTCGCAGGACGATCCCGATTCTCGCCGGGCTGGGCCTGGCCTTCCTGCTGTCCGCCGGCCTGGCTGCGGGGCAGGAGTACTACGTGGCCACCGACGGGGCCGACGCCAACCCCGGCACGCTGGAGAAGCCCTTCAAGGACCCGGTCAAGGCCGCCGCGAAGCTGCAGCCCGGCGACACGCTTCTCTTCCGGGCGGGCGAGTACAAGTGCCGCACCAACGGGGTGGTCGGCATCGGCCCCTCCAGGAGCGGCGCGGAGGGCAAACCCATCACCTTCAAGAACCACCAGGACGAGCACGTCAAGATCGACTGCTCCGGCTCGGATTGGGGGTTCACCCCCAACGGCTGGAGCTGGATCGTCATCGACGGTTTCGAGATCGTCAACGACGGCGGCTACGGCATGAAGATCTCCGCCAACCACGGCAACGGCAAGCAGACCGGCGAGCACGTCACGGTCCGGAACTGCGAGATCCACCACACCGGCAACGAGGGGCTGTTCTCTTTCGGCACGCCCCACCTGACCATAGAGAACTGCCACTCCCACGACGCCAAGCGCTCCCACGGCTTCTACCTGCAGGTCGGCTGCCACAACGCCGTGCTCCGCAACCTGACCAGCGAGAACAACCGCGGCAACAGCGGCATCCAGCTCAACGCCTCGTTCGGGGGCATCAAGGACGTCCTGGTCGAGCGCTGCCTGCTGCGCGGCAACGCCCAGGGCTTCAGCACCATGGGCAACTCCGGCTGCACGTTCCGGCACAACGTGATCGTCAACAACGGCTACGAGGGCCCGCGCGGCTCGGGCTACCGCGAGCTGATCATGTGGACCGAAACCGGCAAGGACGGCAAGCCGGGCAACGTCTGCGAAGGCGGCCTCTTCGAGAACAACACCTTCGTGAACCTGGTGCCCGAGGGGCACAAGATGAGCCACATCGTCCACAGCAAGTCCGGCACCAGAGGCTACACCTTCCGGAACAACCTCTTCGTCATGAAGGGCAAGCCCATCCTCACGCTGGAGAACTTCGAGGGCTTCTCCTTCGAGAGCAACTGCCTATGGCGGATCGGCGGCGGCGAGGAGGTCTCGAAGGGCGGCTCGCTCGCCGAGTTCTGCAAGGCCAAGGGCCTCAAGGAGTCCGGGAACATCTCCAAGGATCCGATGTTCGCCGACCTCGAGAAGGGCGACCTGCACCTCAAGGACGGCAGCCCCTGCCTCGGCGCCGGCGCCAAGGACAAGGACGGCAAGGCCCGGGACATCGGCGCCTACCAGCGCGGCGAGGAGATGCGGATCGGCTGCAAGCTGCCGTGGAAGAAGGACGAAGCCAAGTGAAGGAGAGGTTCAGGATGCGTTCCGTCTCGAAGTTGGGGTTGGGCTGTGTCTTGTCGGCTGCTGCGGGCGCGGCGCTCGTCGCCGGCTGCGTATCGGAAAGCCGGACGGGCACGACGATGGCGGGGGCCGGCGGAAAGGCCCCGTCCTTCGCCCAGGTTCCCGCGGTTGCGAACGAGGCCGACGGCGTGCGCATCGCCTTCGCCGCCGACCGCGAGACCGACGTGGCCGTCGCGGTTGTCGACGGCAAGGGCCGGGTCGTCCGGCACCTGGCCGCCGGGATGCTCGGGAAGAACCCGCCGGCGCCGCTCGTCGCCGGGAAGCTCGAGCAGTCGCTCCTCTGGGACCGCCGCGACGACGACGGTCGGGCACTACCGGGCGGGAAGTACGCCGTGCGGGTGAGCCTCGGGCTCCGGCCGGTCTTCGACCGGGCCTTCGGCCCCGACCACCGGGCGCTCGGCACGGTCCACGGCCTGGCCGTGGGGCCGGGCGGCGAGCTCTACGTGATGGGCGAGGAGGGCCGCGACCGCGAGGACTCCATCGTGCGGGTCTTCTCGCGCGGAGGGCGGTACCTGCGCACCATCATGCCGCGCCCGGCGGACATCCCCCTCGAGCGCGCGGTGCCCCTGGGCGAGCAGGTGCTGGCCGGCGGCGAGCGCTTTCCGACCTGCCTGCTGCCCCAGTACGGCGCCCGGCGCTACCAGGTGCCGGTGGTGACCGTCGAGGGCGACCTGATCGTCACCAACAACGTGCGCCTCGGGCACGTCGAGGCCAAGCGTTTCCGGAGCAACGACTTCATCCGCTGGGACGGGCCGCGCCAGGTCCACCAGGACTTTCCCCGCCGGCTGCTGCGCGTCGCCGCCGACGGCGGCGCGCCCAAAGCCGGTTGCCTCGGGCCGGCGCTCGGCAAGGGCTTCGAGGACGGACTGCTCTGCCTGGCCGAGGGGCCCGACGGACTCGTCTACGTCTCGGGCGCGCGCCACGCCGTCTTCCGGGTCAGATGGGACGGGAAGGGCGCGCCCGAGCCCTTCGCCGGCACGCCCGACAAGGCCGGGGGCGGCGTCGATGGCCTGCGCGATCCCGAGGGCATCGCCTTCGACGGTGGCGGCCGGCTCTTCGTGGCCGACACCGGCAACCATCGCGTGGCCATCTTCGACGCCGCCGGCAGGCTCGTCGGCGAGATGGCCGTCGAGTGGCCCCGCAAGGTGATGGTCAGCCGCCGGACCGGCGCGGTCTACGTGGCCGCCGGCCACAAGGCCGCGGTGCTCTTCAAGTACGCCTCGGCCGAGAGCAGGACGCCCTCGGCCAGCTTCAACCTGAACACCGAGTGGCCGATCGTGGCCCTGGACGATGGCGCGCCCGACGCCCCGGCGGCGGTTTACGCCTTCGCCGTAGGGGCCGGACCGGCCGCCGGCGCCGTGAAAATCCGCTCCGGCCGGCTGGTCAAGCTGGCCGACGCCGGCGACTCCTTCCGGATAGAGGCCGAGATATCCTCTCCGGAGCGCCCGCGGCAGCCGCTGCTCGCCGGCGTGGACCGCCAGCGCGAGCTGGTCTACGGCTGCTGGCCGTACGAAGGCTACTGGCGGATGGACGGTCGCACCGGGAAGGTCGAGATCTTCGACATCCCGCTGCACCCCAAGGCCAACGGCATCTCCGAGATCTCGGCCGGCGCCGGCGGGAACGTGATAGTCCATGTGACCGGCGAGATCGGCCGGCTCGGGCCCGACCTGGCGCCGCTGCCCTTCTCCTCGACGGGCAGCTTCATCGCCTCGGGCCTCGAGGAGGACTGCCTGCGCAGCTTCTACGCCAAGGACTGCTGCGAGGCCCCGAACGGCGACATCTACCGCATCCACGAGCGTGGTGGCTACAGCCAGCCCTTCCGGGTCAGCGAGCTCAAGGCCGATGGCAGCCCGGGCCGCGACTCGGTGATCGTCCTGGACTCGGCCAGCGCCGCGGGCATCCGCGTCGACCGGCGGGGCTGCATCTACGTGCTGGAGCACCTCAAGCCGGTCGGCCAGCCGGTGCCGCCGGATTTCTCCGGCCGCACGCCCGGAGGGAAGTTCGACGTCAACGTGGAGCACTACGGCAGCCTGCTCAAGTTCCGGCCCGAGGGAGGCGCGGTGCGCAAGCTCGCCGCCAGGGGCGCGGAACTCGAGCCCGGCGAGCGCCGCTTCGCGGTTGGCGTCGGCGACGTCGAGTTCGCCGCCAAGGGCCTGGAGTGGAGCCACTACGGCGTGTCGGTCCTCCGGAACTGGTTCGCCAACCAGGGCTGCAAGTGCTGGACGCCGCGCTTCGACATCGACGACCACGGCCGGATCTTCGTGCCCGACCAGCTGCGCAGCCGGATCCTGGTGCTCGACGCCGCCGGCAACCTGATCGCGACCTTCGGCCGCTACGGCAACAACGACGACCGCGGCCCGGGCGTGGTGCTGGCCGACCCGCGCACGGTGATGGTCTCGCGCGAGGCGGCCTACGTCGGGGACATGACCAACCAGCGGGTGGTCCGCGTGCGGCTGGACTCGGCCGCGCGCGAGGAGTGCGAGGTCCTCCTGGAGGCCGCCCCCGACGGCCGCGCGCCGGAGTCGCAGGCGTCCCGGCCCGGCCCGGAGCAGGCCCGCGCCGCGGAGCTCATGGCCCTCTGGTCGGCGCCGCCGGGGGGGGACGTCGACGCGCGGCTCGCCCGGGCGCTCGCCGATCCCTCGGAGCTGGTGCGAGCCACGGCCGGTTACGTGCTGGTCCACCGCGGCAACGCGGCGGGTGCGGCCGAGGTCCTCAAAGCCGCGCGCTCGAAGGACCCGGCGGTCTTCAAGCTGGCCGAGACGGCGGTGCTCAAGGAGCTGGTGCTCTGGGACGCGAACAACAAGTCCGCGTGCGCCATCGACCCGAAGACCCCGCTGGTGCCGCGCTTCCCGGTGGGCAAAGCCGAGGCGCAGGAACTGCTCGGGCTGACCGATGCGGGCAGCTGGTTCCTGAGCCGAGCGGCGCTCCTCATGATCGGTCAGAGCGCCAGCCCCGAAGCCGCCGAGGGGCTGCTCGGCCGGCTCGACAGGCTGAAGGACCGCAACCTGAACCGGGCCATCGGGGCGCTGGGCGCGCTGCGCTGCCGCGCCGCGGTGCCCAGGCTCGTGGAGTACCTCGCCCGGGGCACGCCCGCCAACCGCAACACCCTGGAGTACAACGGCGACGAGGCCGAGAAGTACGCTGCGCGCGCCCTGGCGGCCATCGGCGACCCGGCCAGCGTCGGTCCGCTGGTCGGGTTGCTGGATTCGGCCAAGCCGGAGGTCCGGGCGCTCGCCCTGGAGTCGCTCTCCCGGCTTTTCGCCGGCGGCGAGACTGCCAGCGACCGCCGGCTCATGCCCGCCGACGGGCGGCTCGTGGCCGTGCGCATCGACGAGCTGCCCGAGCCGTCGGCGCGGCGCGCGGCCTGGGAGGCTTTCTGGAAGGCCTCGGCGGGCCGCTACGAGTGGAACGAGGGCGGGCCCGGCCTGAGGGAGAAGTCCGGCAAGTGAAGGACACAGGAGAAACTCCGATGCGCACTCTCATTCTGATGGCGGCGGCGGCAGTCACTTGTCTGGCGGTCCCCGCCGGCGCACCGGCCGGCGAGGACTCCGGCGCCGTGCCCAAGGTCCGCGAGGAGCGGCCGCGGCTCTTCATCCGGGCCAGGACCTGGGACGGCCCATCGGCCGAGAAGATCAAGGGCTGGATGGACCGGCCCGAGTACAGGCAGGCCATGGGCCAGGTCTCCACCTGCGGCAACTCCATCCGCTACGCCATCCTCGGCGACGCGGCCGCCGGCGGCAAGGTGGTGGCCGCCCTCAAGAAGCTGCCGCCGACCGGCAAGACCGACACCCCGTCCTACGACGGCATCATGGTCACGGAGCTGGCCCTGCAGTACGACTGGGTGCGCAACCACCCGGACTTCGACGAGGCCGGGCGCAAGGCGGCGATCGCCCACCTGGAGTGGTGGGGCGACTACTTCAGGAAGTACCTCAGCCCCGGAGTTGTGCCCTTCTACTCGCGCAACACCGGCGCGCTGACCGGGTTGACCGCGGTGGCTCTGGCCCTCCACGGCGACAGCCCCAAGGCCCCGGAGTACCTGGCGCACGCCTGGAAGTACCTGCGCGAGAACACCGGCACCATCCGCCGGATGGAAGACGGCGCCACCGGCGGCTCGAGCTACGGCCTGATGCACGAATTCACCGACACCGCCAACATCGCGGCCATGTGGCGCGCGGCGACCGACTGGGACGCCGCGAAGTGGATCAAGGAGAACCAGGGTAACTGGCTCGAGCGCCAGATGCTCTACCAGATCTGGTTCACGTATCCCAACGGCTGGTACTGGAAGGAGGGCGACACCTGGGGCGGCAAGTGCGCCCTGAAGGACCAGTACGCCATGCAGATCGCGGCGGTGAGCCGCATGTACCGCAATGGCTGCGGGCGCAGCTATCTCGACCAGATGTTCAAGTGGTTCGGCGGCTCGACCTTCTACAAGAACAACGTGTGGATGTTCATCGTCCACAACGATCCGGAGATCGAGGCCAAGCCGCTCGCGGACCTGGGCCGCGCCGAGGTCTTCAGTCCGCGGCTCCACGGCTACGTCTCCTGGCGGAGCTCCTGGGACGACGACGCGACCTGCGTGACCTTCAAGGGCGGCGACAACGTCGACCACCACGGCACCTGGGACACCGGCAAGTTCGAGATCTTCAAGGGCGAGCCCCTGGCCATCAAGAACGGCTACTACGGCAAGTACATGAGCTCCAAGCACCTCTACTACAAGTCGCCCTGGAGCGCCAACGTGGTGATCTTCGACGGGCCGGGGAACCACGGCTGGCAGCAGCGCATGCCCGACGGCGACGGGCACACCACCTGGAGCGACTGGAAGGCCTGGCGCGACAAGCTCAAGTTCCCGGTGGCCGGGAAGATCGTCGAGAGCGAGGCCAACGACCGGTACGCCCGGGTCCTGGCCGACCTGTCCGGCTCGACCTGGCCGACGGGCTCGAGCTGGCAGCGGGAACTCGTCTTTCTTGGCTACAAGTACGTCCTGGTCCTCGACCGGGTCAAGCCCGGCGCCGAGACCAAGACCCGCTGGCTGCTGCAGAGCGTGGAGCCCGCGAAGATCGAGGCCGACAAGCTGCTGGCGGTCATCGACAACGGCAAGGCCCGGCTCTTCGTCAAGACCCTGCTCCCCGAGAAGGCGAAGATGGAGAACGTCGGCGGCGGCGACAAGTGGTTCGTGCACAAGGACCAGAAGAGCGGGGAGGAGCGCTTCTTCGGCCCGGAGAAGGGCAGGCCCTACCAGGTCCTGGGCGCCGGGCGGCTCGACGTGGTCCCGGCGGACGAGGGCGCGGAGTGCGTCTACCTGCACGTGCTCTACCCGACCGAGACCGGGACGGCGGCCATGCCGGAGTGCTCCGTGAAGGCCGACGGCGGGAGCTACGCCGTCAAGGTCGCGGAGCTCGAGTACACGTTTAAGAAGTGACAGCGGTGGAAGGTGGAGGGTGGATGGTGGAAGGCAGAGGAGGCGGGGGCCGGCAGCGCGCTGCCTTCCACCGTCTGTCCCCGTTCTTCCATCCCTTGCCCTCCACCCTCCACCATCCACCTTCCACCCACTTCGATCGGAGGTCCATCATGCGCATTGCATCGTTCTGCACGTTGGCTTTGACCCTGGCCGGCACGCTTGCGCCGGCGGCTTCGTTCGCCGGCGAGGGCGCCGGGGCGGTCCCGAAGGTGCGCGCGGAACGGCCCCGGCTGATCCTGCGCGAGAAGGCCTGGGACGGGCCCTCGGTCGAGCGGATCAAGGGCTGGATGAACCGGCCGGAGTACAAGGACAACGCCGGCAAGCTCGGCGGCAAGGAGAACGTCCTGGCCGCCTTCCGCTACCTGGTCCTCGGCGACGAGGCCGCCGGCAAGAAGTGCGTCGAGCACCTCAAGGCTCTCAAGGCCCCGGCGTCCAAGCCCAAGGACTCGCCGAGCTACACCGGCGAGGAGCTGCTCCACGAGGCCATGATCTACGACTGGCTGCGCAACCACCCGGATTTCCAGAAGCCCGAGGACCGCGCCGGGGCGGTCGCCTGCCTCGAGTGGTGGGGCGACTACTTCAAGAAGCACAACTCGCCGGGCGTGGTGCCCTTCTACTCGCGCAACGCCGGGGCCTGCCTGGGCCTGGCGGCCATCGCCATCGCCCTCCACGGCGACAGCCCCAGGGCCGACGAGTTCCTGGCTCACGCCTACAAGGACCTGACCGAGAACGTCGGCACCATCCGCCAGGCCGAGGACGGGGCCACCGGCGGCGCCACCTACGGCTACGTCCACGAGTTCGGCGCCCTGGCCCACGCGGTCGCCGCCTGGCGCTCGGCCACCGACTGGGACGCCGCCGCTTGGATCAAGGAGAAGCAGGGCAACTGGCTCGAGCGCCAGATGCTCTGGCAGATCTGGTCGACCTATCCGAACGGCTGGTTCTGGAAGGAGGGCGACGTCTGGTCCGGCAGCCACAAGGACCGGAACGAGTTCACCCTCAACATCCTGGCGGTCTCGGACATGTACAAGAACGGCTACGGCCGGACCCACCTCGAGAACATGCACAAGCGCTGGGGCATGCCCGGCTGCTACTACGGCTGGCGTTACCTCTGGTTCTACCTGTACAACAACCCGGAGGTGAAGCCCCTGCCGCTCGACGGCCTGGGGCGCTTCGCCGTCTTCAGTCCCAAGCTGCACTCCTACGTGTGCATGCGCGACTCCTGGGCCGACGACGCGACCATCGTGCACTTCAAGTGCGGCGAGAACGCCGACCACCACGGCACCTGGGACTCCGGGAAGTTCACCATCTTCAAGCGCGTGCCCCTGGCCATCAAGAGCGGCGGCTACGACGGCGGCTACATGGGCATGTTCCACCACTACTACAAGCTGCCCTGGAGCGCCAACTGCGTGATCTTCGACAACCCCAAGAGCCACGGCTGGCAGCAGCGCATGCCCGACGGCGACGGCCACGCCTCCTGGAGCGACTGGAAGGCCTGGCGCGACAAGAGCGTCAAGCACCCGGTGGCCGGCGTCCTGGTCGAGAGCGAGTCGAACGACAAGTACGCCCGGGCCCTGGCCGACCTCTCCGGCGCGACCTGGCCGACCGGCTCGACCTGGAAGCGCGAGCTCGTCTTCCTGGGCTACAAGTACGTGCTGGTCCTCGACCGGGTCAAGCCCGGCGCCGAGACGACGACCCGGTGGCTGCTCCAGAGCTGGAACCCGGGGAAGATCGACGAGGCGACTCGCACCGTCACGATCGACTACGACAAGAGCCGGCTCTTCTGCCGGACGCTCCTGCCCGAGAAGGTCAAGATGACCGAGACCGGCCTCGACAAGGACGACAAGGCCTACGGCTACCCGGACAGCAAGGGCAACTGGAAGTCCTTCACCAAGACCTGGTTCCACAAGCCGGAGATGCAGTCCGGCTGGGGCCGCGTGGAGGTGAGCCCGGAGGACCCCAAGGCCGAGTGCGTCTACCTGCACGTGCTCTTCCCGACGGAGGCGGGCACGGCGGCCATGCCGGCGTGCTCGGTGAAGGCCGAGGGCGACAGCTACACGGTGAAGGTCGCGGAACTGGAGTACACGTTCAAGAAGTGACGGCGGTGGAAGGTGGAGGGGGGCTTTCCTCTCAGATCCCCTCTCCCCTTGCGGGAGAGGGAAAGGGTGAGGGGTTCGAGCCCAGGCCACCCCTCACCCCAGCCCTCTCCCGCAGGGGGAGAGGGGGCCTGAACGGAAGGTGAAGTTCCCTCCACCATCCACCTTCCACCTGCTTCGAGCGGAGGTCCATCATGCGCATAGCATTGTTCTGTACGGCGGCGGGACTCCTGGCGGCGGCGACAGCAGCGGCCCCGGCTTCCGCCGGCGAGGACGCCGGCGGCGAGACGCCCCAGGTCCGTGAGGAGCGGCCGCGGGTCTTCCTGCGCGAGAAGGCCTGGGACGGCCCGTCGGTCGAGAAGCTCCGCGAGCGGATGAAGACCGACGAGTACAAGCTGCGCGCGGTCAAGCTGCCGCGCACGGCCATCGGCAACGCGGTGCTGTACCTGGCCGGCGACGAGGCCGCCGGCAGGAAGGCGGTGGAGGCCTTCAAGAAGTTCCGGATCTCGGGCGACACGCCCAGCTATCAGGGCATCGAGGCCCAGAAGTGCGCGGCCATGTACGACTGGCTGCACGACCACCCGGACTTCGACGAGGCCAGCCGCAAGGCCAAGATCGAGCACATGGAAAAGTGGGCCGACGGCTTCATGAAGAGCCTGGCCGGCGGCGGCCCCTCGACGCCGTTCTACTCGCGGGTGCCCGGGGCCATCTCGGCGCTGACGGTCATGGGCCTGGCGCTCCACGGCGACAGCCCCAAGGCCGGGGAGTACGTGCGCTTCGCGGCCCGCTACCTTCGCGAGAAGATCGGCACCATCCGGCAGATGGAGGACGGGGCCACCGGCGGCGGCAGCTACGGGCTGCACCACGAGTTCACGGACCTGGCGAACCTGGTCGCCTGCTGGCGCAGCGCCACCGACTGGGACGCCGCGAAGTGGATCAAGGAGAGCCAGGGCGACTGGCTCGAGCGCCAGATGCTCTATCAGATCTGGAACACCTACCCGGACAGCACCTTCGTCAAGCACGGCGACCTCTGGGACGGCTCCATGGACGACAAGGAGCAATACCGGATGCACATCGACGCCATCGCCGGCATGTACCGGAACGGCTTCGGCCGCTCCTGGGCCGACGACATGGCCCGGCGCTGGCCGAAGTCCAGGTGGGACGAGATCCCCTGGGACTACCACACCCAGTTCGCCTGGGAGTTCTTCGTCTTCAACGACCCGGACGTCAAGCCGCGGCCGCTCGCGGAGCTCGGCCGCGCCGAGGTCTTCAGCCCCAGGCTCCACGGGGTGGTCTGCTGGCGCGACTCCTGGAAGCCGGACGCGTCCATCGTCCACTTCTTCTGTGGCGAGACCGTCGACCATCACGCCACCTACGACCAGGGCAAGTTCATGATCTTCAAGTACAAGCCCCTGGCCATCAAGGCCGGCGCCTACACCGGCGGCTACATGAGCAAGCACCACCGCTACTACAAGTCGACCTGGAGTTCGAACGTGGTCATGTTCACCGGACCCAACGAGCTCGGCGAGCAGCCCAAGATCGACTTCGACGGCACGCCCTCCTGGGACCAGTGGAAGGCCGCGCGCGACCGGAACATCAAGCGGCCGCCGACCGGGGTGCTGCTCGCCACCGAGGCCAACGACAAGTTCGCGCGGGCGCTGGGCGACCTGAAGGGCTCGGTGCCTGCGGGCTGCGACTGGAAGCGCGAGCTCGTCTTCCTGGACTACAAGTACCTGCTGGTCCTCGACCGGGTGAAGGCCGCCGAGGGGCTCGCGACCCGCTGGACGCTCCACTCGGTCAACGAGCCGAAGACCGAGGGGGCGCTGGCGGTGATCGACAACGAGCCGGGGCGGCTCTTCTGCCGGACGCTGCTGCCCGAAAAGGCGAAGCTCGCCAAGGTCGGCGGCCCGGGCCACGAGTGCGACTACAACGGCGACAACCGCGTGCCCAAGGGCGGCTACAAGGCCGACAACGGCATGACCCTGGGCGCCTGGCGCCTGGACGTGACCGCAGAGGAGCCGGCCGCCGAGTGCGTCTACCTGCACGTCCTCTTCCCGACCGATACGAAGACAGAGAAGATGCCGGAGTGCTCGGTCGACGCCAAGGGCGGCGAGTTGGTTGTGAAGGTCGGGGAGGCGGGGTACACTTTCAAAGCGGCGAAGTAGCTGGCGGCCGACGGAACTTTGGCTGGAGCAACTACGCTGAAGAGGGAGAATGTAGGCGAATGCTCTGGCTCAGTGCCTGTGGCTTTCTGGCGCTCGCGGGCGCGGTCGCCTGGTTCGTGCTCAAGCCCTATCTCGACGTGCGGGCAGCTTGCCGACATCGGGAAGATGGGGCTACCGGTTGGGAGATCATCGAGCAGCTCCGAGGGCCACGAATCGCGGCTCGCAAACTGATCCTGTTCGCCAGGCTGGCAAGCATATTCAGCAGGGATAGGCAGAGGCAGCAGATCGCCATTTACCTTATGGGTTGCTGTGGCTCAGAGGCAATTCCCCACCTCTTAGGGTGGCTAACGAAAGGGGATCCGAAGACACGCGTTTCCGCAGCCGATGCTCTGGGGGTTACCAAGGATCAGCGAGCTGTCGAACCCCTGCTGGCCGTGATAGGCGACCCCGATGCTGACATGCGCCTCTGGGCTACCATGTCCCTCCGAAAGCTTGTCGTGTTGGTGGAGCCCGTCAGGACTCTGTATAGCGGCCCGATAGCGGAGGCGGGCATCGTGACTTTAGACAATGACCCCGCCAGCTGGGTGCGCGTCGAGGCTGCTGCCCTTCTAGGAGAAACCAGGGACCCGCGCGCAGTGGAACCGCTGATCGTTGCGCTCGGCAATGAGGATCGCGCGGTGCGTTGGTGTGCGGCCGAAGCTCTGGGCAAAGTGGGTGACCGTCGCGCTGTTAAGCCTTTGATCCCCGTGCTTGGTGACGCAGAGCCCGGGGTGCGCAAGTGGGCAGCCCATGCACTAGGCAAACTCGGCGACACGCAGGCTCTCCCTGCGCTGGAAGCTCTGGCGGCCAGCGAGACGGACGCCGACGTTGTCGAGGCTGCCCGCCGGGCCATCGAGCAACTTCGGACAGGCAAAGGGACATGCAAGGAGGAGCGCCCGTGATTCGCTCTTCGGTCTCATTCGCCGTTCTATCCCTCTTCTGGCTCTCCCTGGGCTGCGCCCCGGAGAAGACCGCCGGCAAGCCGCGCGCCGCCGGCGTGTCGGCGACGGAAGTATCCGTTGGCCCCGCCGTCGAGGCTCCCCTGGACGTCCGCGGCTCGGTCGAGGCCAAGTTCGCCATCGCCCCCAAGGTCGAGGCCGCCGGTGCGGGCTGGAAGATCGCTTTCACCGCCTCGGCGCCCACCGACGTGGAGGTCGCGGTCCTCGACGCCAAGGGCAAGGTGGTCCGCCACCTGGCCGCCGGCCTGCTCGGCAAGAACGCCCCGGCCCCGCTCAGGAAGGACTCCCTCGCCCAGGCGCTCCTGTGGGACGGCAGGGACGACCTCGGGCGCGAGGTGTCGGGGAACGGGGATCCGGGATTGGGGAAAGTGGCCCGGTCCGATCCCCGGTCCCCGGTCCCCGATCCCCCGTTCAAAATCCGCGTCCGCCTCGGCTCCTCCGCCCGGCTCGAGAAGTACCTGGGCGGCGACCGGGCGGCCGTCGACCGGGCCACGGCGCTGGCCGTCGGCGCCGGCGGCGAGCTCTACGTGCTCTCGCGCTCGTGGGTCGGCCAGGGACGGAACGAGCTCATGGTCTTCGACCGCTCCGGGAAGTACCTGCGCACGATCATGCCCTATCCGGCGGCGACGCCTGAGTCGCGGACCAAGTCCGTCGGGCAGATCTCCGTCGGGGGCCGGAAGGTCCCGATCGTCTTCAACGGCTACGGCCACAGCCTGAGCCCGCTGACCGTCGGGATGCCCCGGCAGAACCTGGCCTGGAACCCCAGGGGCTACCTGGTGGCGGCGAGCACCCTGGCCACCTCCTACGAGCACGGTCTGCCGCGGCACCTGCTGGCCTTCGACCCGCGCGGCGGCGCGCCCGAGGGCGTGAGCTTCGTGGGGCCCGAGCTCCGGGCCCCCACCGGCCTGATGTGGGGCCACGGCGAGGGCGACGACCCGTGCTTCGAGCACCTGGCCTCGAGCCCCGACGGCAAGTGGGTCTACTACACCCACTCGACCTTCTCCAGCCTGCACGCGGTCTACCGCCTGGCCTGGGGCGAGGCCCACGGCTCGGGCATGGAGGCCGGGTGGCTGGGCCTGGATAACCGCCCGGGCTCGGACGAGAAGCACCTCAACGGCCCCGAGGGCCTGGCCGTCGACGCGGCCGGCAACGTCTACGTCTGCGACCGCGGCAACGACCGGGTGGTGGTGGCCTCCCCCGACGGCGATTTCCTGGGGGCCTTCCCCGTCGAGGACCCCGAGCAGATCGCGGTCCATCCTAAGACCGGCGAGATCTACGTGCTCTGCCGCCAGGCGCCGCGGGGCTCGACGCCCAAGGACACCGGGCCGATGTCCATGTCCGAGTACAAGGCCTGGAAGGCCCGCGAGGCCGAGCGCAAGGCCAAGGCCCCGCCGGCCAGGCCGCCGAAGCTGCTCAAGCTCGCCGCCTGGAAGGCCGACGCGCCCTCGGCCGCGCCGAAGGAGCTCGCCCGGATCGACGAGGGCTTCGACCTGATGGCCCTCGACGGCGGGGCCTCTCCGGCCATGCTCTGGGTCACCGGCAAGGGCGGGGTCTGGCCGATCGTCGACCGCGGCGGCAAGCTCGAGCGCGGCGCGCCGCTGGCCTCGGCCGGGGGCGGCATCTCGCATCCGGGCCGCGCCGTCGCCGACCCGGAGCGCAACCGAGTGCTGGTCTACAACCTGGCCTCGAACTACAAGGTCGAGGCCTTCGACCTGACCAGCGGCGCGAAGACCCGGCTGCTCGACTCGGTGAGCGACTTCGCCGTCGCCCCCGACGGGGGCATCTACGGGCTGGGCAAGTACGGCGCCAACGAGCTGCTGCGCTTCTCGGCCGACGGCAAGCCGAGTCCCTTCCCCGGCTCGGAGAAGAACGTCGTCAAGATCGCGCCGGTCTGGATCGGCGGCATCAACCTCGGCTCCCGGGGCATGACCGTCTCGCCCTCCGGCGACGTCTACCTGCTCCGGCCCAACGGCGAGCAGGGCGTGCAGAGCCGGCTCGACGTCTTCTCCCCCGATGGGAAGCTCAAGAGGGCGGCGCTGGTCGACGGGCTGGGCATCGGCGACTGCGGCGTGGGGGTGGACCCGGCCGGCAACGTGTACCTGGGCGTCAACGTCAAGCCGAAGGACCGGCTCTTCCCCCGGGACTTCGAGGGCCGGGTCCCGCCGGCCAACTGGCTGTGCTGGGCGCAGTGGACCTGGGGCGAGCGGCCGGCGCCCTGGTACTACTCGATGCGCAACGAGTACCTCTACCACTACGGCGCGGCGATGAAGTTCGGCCCCGGGGGCGGCGCCTTCTACGGCCGCGGCAGCCTCGGCCACGACGGCGCCGGCCGGCCGCTGCCGGGCCTGCCGCTCGATTCCGCCCCAGCGGGCTCGGCCGAGTACGTCAGCGGCTACCTCTACGAGCGGGTCCGGGCGGCCGGCGTCCGGTGGCGCTACGCGGGCATGGGCATCGTCCCGAGCTCCGAGCGCCAGTGGGGCGACCCGAGCTGCGTGTGCATGTCCAGCCGGCTCGGCGTCGACGGCTTCGGCCGCGTCTTCGTCCCGGACTGCTTCCGCTTCCAGGTGGCCATGCTCGACACCAACGGCAACGAGATCGCGAGGATCGGGAGCTACGGCAACGCGGACGACGGGGGGGCGAGGGGCGAGGGATTGGGGGCGGGCGGGGAAGCGACGCCTGCCGCCGGCGGTCCCTCGGCTCGCCCCTCGCCCCTCGCCCCACGCCCCATCCACTTCGCCTGGCCCGCCGACGTCGACGCCGCCGACGGCCTGCTCTGCGTGAGCGACAGCGTCAACCGGCGGGTCGCGGTGGTCCGGTTCGACTGGGCGGCGGAGGAGACGGTGGCTTTGAAGTGAACGGCGGTTGAGGGTGGAGGGTCTGGGGCGGAGCGGCTCGAGCTCGTGCTCCCGGAATCGCGGGGCACGGCAGCCGCGGCGGCCCTGCAATTCGGCCTCCAGCGTACGTTAGAGCGGTCTTTTCGGCCCTTGGAGAGGCCTGTAAGGGGCTTGAAAGGGCCTCTGGGGACATCTAAACCCAATCGTGTCAACCAGATGCCGCGGTCCGACCGCGAGGGCCTGCTTCCTGGAGCTTGTGTCACGCTCGACGAGCGGCCGTGGGCCGGGGTAGGCGCGGGGGCGGTCCACCGGCGATCGTCACCGGAATCGCCAGGCCGGATTCCAGGGTACGGTACGGGACCGGCAACGTCCATCCATCGGACTTCGACGGGGGGACCGCGGCATGTCATCGGGCGCATCCGGCGGGGCGCTTCTTCTCGTGGCGGCCATTCTCTCCGGCGCGTCGGCCGGTTCGGCGGAGACCGGGTCCGCCTCCAGGGCCAGCCACGCCGTCGACGCGGCGCTGGACTGGCTCAAGCGACACCAGTCGCCCGATGGCAGCTGGGAGGCTCTCAAGTGGGAGAGCCAGGCCAAAACCGACCCGGGCGTGACGGGGCTGGCGCTGTTGGCCTTCCTGAGGGCCGGGCACAACGGCAAGGAGGGCGAGTACAAGGACGTCGTAACCAAGGCCGTCGCCTGGATAGTCAGCAAGCAGGCGGTCAACGGCTGCATCGGGAGCGGTTACGAAGGCACCGAACCGGCCGGCGTCGGCTACCATCATCCGATCTGCGGGCTGGCATTGGCGGAAGCCTTCCGGGCAAACGGGAACGAGGCCTGGGCCGGTCCGGCGCAGAAGGCCGTGGACTACTCGGTGGGAGTCCATCAGATCCCGGGATCGGGATGGCGCTACACGCCGAGGGCGGCCTCGGAAACCACCGGGGCCGGTGCCGGAGTCGCCGACCTCTCCGTCACCGGGTGGTTCGTCATGCAGCTGAAGTCCGCCGAGGACGCGGGGCTCAAGGTCCCGAAGTCCGGGAAGGCAGGAGCCCTGGCCTTTATCGATCGGGTCACGAACCGGCCCGGCAGGTGCAGCTACCAGCCTACCCCTCCGGGCGGGGTGGCCACCTGCACCCCGTCGATGACGGCGGTGGGGGCCTGCTGCCGCCTGCTGACGGGCACCGACGCCGGGGATCCCGGAGTGAATGCCGCGGCCGACCATCTGGCGAAGGCTTCCCTTCCCGAATGGGGCGAGAACGGCTGCCGCGTCGACCTGTACTGCTGGTTCCATGCGACCAGCGTCATGGCCGCGCTCGGCGGCGAGCGGGCCAGGCGCTGGAACAAGGCGTTGCTTGCGACTCTCTGCGACAATCAGCGCAAGGCCGATCATCAGCACCCTCGGGACGATTCCGCCAGGGACGTCGACGGCTCATGGGACCCGCTCTGCCTCTGCGGGGCCAGGGGCGGGCGGGCCTGCGCCACGGCCATGGGCGCCCTGGCTCTGCTGGCCGCCGGGAAGGGGTTCGACGGACTCGACGACGCCCCGGTCCCGCGGGTCGACCCGGCGCCAACGCCGGAGGAATCGGCCGCACAGCGGCTCGACATGGCGGCGAACTACCGGAGGAACGGGATGGATGACAGGGCGCGGGAGATCCTGCAATCGATTCTGAAGGACTTCCCCGATACCGGGGCGGCGGCCAGGGCGCGCGAGGCACTGGACGCCGCCGGCGCCAGGTAAAGAGGACGCGCCCGGAGCGGCATCCCCGCATCCCCGGAGCTGGCGAGGGCGGCGGAGCGGCCGGCCGCTGCCCGGTCGCGGCCTCAAAGACAGGTCCGTTCGCCATTCGCGAAAAGCGAATACAAGTTCAAGCCCAGGCGGATGAGGCTCTGGCAGGACGCCACGGCCTGCCCCGGGTGCTGGGCGGGGATCTATAGGTTCCGGAGGTCCGTGCGATCGATTTCCCGGCCCGAATATCGCGCGTACGGGGTCCAAATGGGCCTCTGGCGATAGCTAAACGCAGTCGAATCAATAGGATGTCGTGGTCCGACCCCGAAGACCAACTGCCCGACCAGGATCATCCCCTCAGTCCCCTCCGCAGAGGCTGGATTGCAGGTGATCGACTACTTCCTGTGGGCGGTCCAGCGTCTGTACGAGCGGGGGGAGGACCGGTACTTCAATTTCCTGGCGCCTCGCTATCGGCTGATAATGGACTTTGACGACAAGCGCAGCGGCAAGAGCTACGGCACTTGGTACAGCGACCAGAATCCGCTCACCAAAGAAAAGATGATGCCCGCGACGAGCTAGGTTCCTTGCGGCGAACCGCTGGAACACACGGCATGGAGCCGGCGTTCGCCCGTCGTGGGCATCGCACATACTTTAACGCATGACCGGCCCGGCAGTCAACCGGTAAAGCCGGACAAAATCGCGACCGGACCCCGCCCCTGTAAGCTTGGATGCCGCATCGGACCATCCGGACCATTGTCGCATCCTAAGCGCCTTGCTGGCAATCAGTTACACGATCACCCTCTTGGCTTGGTGTCAGAAAGAGCGATCGTTTCTTCTGACACCGCAGTCGTGCCAGCCAACCAGGAACCAGGAACCAGAGACCGACGTCGGCCCCGGCGGCGGCCGTCAGACGTACTCCACCCTCTCGGTCCAGCCCATGGCGATGGCGGTGATGATGACCAGCCCGGCGAGCCCGGCCTCCTCTTCTTCGAGGATCTCCACCGGCTTGGCCCGCTTCTTCGCGGCGACGGCGAGGTGCCGGCCGGCGGTCATCAAGGTGCCGCGGACCACTCCCGCCTCCTCCGGCCGGATGGGCAGCGCCGCGCCGGTGGTGGAGGCGAACTCCGGGAACTCGAGGACGTTGGAGGCCAGCAGAAAGCCGGGCCCGACCGTGCCGCCGAAGCCGCGGTCGATGATGAACAGCTCGTCGCCGCGCAGCAGGTCGCGGACGCCGACGCCCACGCCCCGCTCGACCGAGACGACCTCCATGACGCGGTAATGCGCGCCGGCGACCGCCTCGAGCACGGCAACCCGGTCTCCGGCCGGCTTGGAGGTCATCATCTCGCGGCAGAACCGACGGGCGAAGGTCGTCCTGCCGGCGGGCTCGCGGTATAGGCTGTAGTCCCACAGCAAGGCCATCTCGGTATCGCCCCCGACGATGGTGTTCCTGTCCGCCAGCATCCCGAGCCGGCGGGCGGCGGACTTGAGGACCTTCGTCGGGAGGGCCTTGAGCATCTCGCCGTGAAGTTCGCGGAGCATGGCCTTGAGGGCCACGTAGCGCGGCACGAGATGCTCGTGGGGCTTGGGGGCGGACATGGGCGGCCTCCTCAGTGCGGTCCGGCAGGATGATAACGGGCGAGGGGGCGATTCTCTTGCCCCCGGGCCGGTCCATCTCGCGCGGAGCCGCCAAGCCGCGGAGGTCCGGGCTGACAGGATTCAGCCGCAATAAGGCGCAAAAGGCGCAAGAGGCGCAGGAGGAGCCGGACTGGAGATCTCCGGCCCTGCCTCTTTGCGTCGGCAAGAAGCCCCTTGCGCATCTTGCGCCTTTTTGCGGCTGATGAAGTCAGGTTCACCCGGTGGTCCCGGGCGCGGTTGGCGGCGAGCTTCCTCCGCCAGAATGGGCGGTTCGTGCGGGGCGCCTTCGAGTGGCGGGGGCGGCTACTTCCTCATGTCGAACGACAGCCCCTTGAGCTCGATCACCAGGGGCTCGCCGGCCGCGGCCACCTCGCCCTTGGAGCTCACGGTGAAGCGCACCTCACCGGACCGGGCGGAGCCGAGCCAGAGGCCGGAGATGGGCAGCCACTCCTTCACGGGACCGTGCCAGAGCGTCTGCTCGACGAAGTAGCTGTCCGGCTCCACGCGATAGGTCGCCGCGGCGGTGTACTCGCCGGGCGCGAGGCCGAGGTGCTTCAGTGAGACCAGGAGCAACATGTCGCCGCGGGCGGGGATGGACACCAGATCCTTCTCCGGCTCGATGCCCCAGTCGACTCCCACCTGGCAGTCGCGCTTTCGTCCGTCCGCCCCGGCGACCTCGAACCTCAGGGCATCGTACCCCGGTTCGAGCTTGTTGACGATCATCGTCCGGCCATAGCGGAGGTTCTTGAAGCGCACGCGCAGGCCCGCGGGCTCCCGGCCGAGCGCCTCCATCGCCTCCGCCAGTTCCGCACGCGTGCCGCTCTCCGCGCACAGGCCGTAGGCCGCCTCGAGCGACGGAATGGCGCCCGCGGCGTCGCGTCCGATCCAGCGGAGGGCGCAGGCGGCGTCGCGCCGGGCATCGTCGCCGCCGCGAAGCAGCACGCCCTCGAGGCGCGGGACCGCCCGTGGGCCGCAGGCCCCCAAGGCGCGGATGGCCACGGCCTTCTCCGACGCGAGCTTCTCCGGCAGGGAGACGTAGACGCCCAGCTTCCGCGCGGCGGCCTCCGGCCCCCCGAGCCGCCGTACCAGGGGTTCGTAGGCAGGCTTGTAGAACTCCGTTTCCGGCCGCGCCTCCCGAATCGCCGACCGCACCTGCCAGGCGGGCACGGCCAGCGACCCGGTGAACCAGACGAGCCCCAGGGCCAGCAGGATGCCGGCCGCCCAGAGCGCCATCGGGCGCCAGGTGCGGAGGGGTTGGGCGCTACGCCCGGCTGATTCGGCCATGCGGCCTGCGTCCCGGCTATCCGGCGACCCGCTCCAGCCACCCGGGCAGATCGGTGACCAGCAGCGCGTCCGCATCGATGGTCCGCGCGGTGCGGCAGACGAGCACGCGCCGGGCCGCGCCGATCATGTCGGCGGTCTTATTGAGGCGCCCGACCATGTCCGGCGACGGGTCCGAGGTCAGCTTGATCTCGACGGCCCAGCGCTCCGTGCCCCAGTCCAGCACCAGGTCCAGCTCGTAGCCGTCGGAGGTCCGGAAGAAGAACGGCTGCGCCCGGCGGTCGGCGGCGGCCATGACTGCCAGGGTCTGCTCGATGACGAAACCCTCCCAGCTCTGGCCAACCCAGGGCTGGGAGAAGAGCTGTCCGAACTCGCTGACGCCCAGCAGGAAGTGCAGCAGCCCCGAGTCGCGCCAGAACACCTTGGCGGACCTGACCAGGCGCTTGCGGATATTGGCGAAGTACGGCTGGAGGCGGCGGATGAGAAACGCGCCCTCCAGGTAGTCGCAGTAACTGGCCACAGTCTTGCCGTCCAGCGCCAGCGCGGCCCCCAGCCTGGAGGCATTAAGCGTCTGGCCGTGCAGGGCAGCCAGCATGCGCAACAGGCGCTCGGTGGTCGCCGCCGCGGCCGGCAGCCCCCAGGCCGGCAGGTCCTTCTGGACGAGCAGCTTCAGATAGGAGTCCTGCCAGGGACCGAACATGGCACGATCCAGAACGCCGCCCTGCGGATATCCGCCGCAAAGCCAGAGGTCGTCCGTCCGTCCGGCGCCGAGCTCCGGGACGATGAATGGCGACAGTTCGACCACCGCCAGGCGGCCGGCCAGCGACTCGGAGGCGTTCCGCGTGAGGGCCGGCGAGACCGAACCCAGGAGCAGGAAGCGGCCGTTGCGGTCGCGCTGCTCGTCGATGGCCCCCCGCAGACGCGGGAAGATATCCGGGGCCGACTGGGTCTCGTCAAGCACCACCAGTTCGCGGCCACCGACCACCTTGTTCCAATTCGCGTCAAGCAGAGCCCGGGCTCCGGTCTGCTCCAGATCGAAGTAGGCGCCCCCCAGTTCCCTGGCCAGCGTGGTCTTGCCGCACTGGCGCGGTCCGAGTATTACAACAGCCGGGAACTTACTCAACCGACTGCGGATCAAGGACGTAAGGCTTCTATTTATCATATTTTGCATTATCGGAATGGATTCCCAATTTGCAAGAACATAATTCAGGGGCTGCAGGACTCGTGGTTGGCAGGAAGCTGGCTTGGGCTTTCGGCCCTGGGCTTTGGATGGTTCGAACTGGGAACCCAGAACTTCACCAGCCGTGGCGGGCAGGAGGCAGGAACCCGGAACTGGCGTTGGCCCGTCGACTTTAATAAGGCTGGACGTTATTAAAGGTTGGCGCCCCATCCTTTAATAGCCGCGGTAAGGCATCCACTTACGCCTGTTGCGAATGGAACCGGTGCCCCCACTGCGGCCTGAGCCTGTGGGACTGCGGGACGGGCAACTTCAAGCCGAGGCGGATGAGGCTCAGGCAGGATGCCACGGCCTGCCCCGGGTGCGGGGCGGGGATCACATGAGCTGATTTCAGCCGCAAGAAGGCGCAAAAGGCGCAAGAAGAGGAGGTCCCGGCCCTCGAGCATCAGAACGGGGGTCACCCTTTGCGCATTTTGCGCCTCCCGCCTTCGCTCACGAGCTACGGGGGGCAAGCTTTGCGGCGAGAGTCAGCGTGCTGTCCTCGCGGCCCCGAGTGCCCGCCCGAGCCGGGCCACGAGGCGCCTCTCATGGCGGCGCAGCTCGAGCTCGTGCTCCCAGACCCGCAGCACCCGCCAGCCCCGGCGGCGGAGCTCCCGGTTCACCGGGAGGTCGCGCCGGCGGTTGGCGGCGAGCTTCCTCCGCCAGAAAGGGCGGTTCGTGCGGGGCAGGGTCGAGTGGCGGGGGCAGGAGTGCCAGAAGCAGCCATCGACGAAGAGGGCCGGGCGTTGCCGGAGATGATGCCGCCGGGAATGCTCGGAACAGGCCATCTGCTCCACGCATAATTCACGACGTGACCTCAACCTGCCTCGGAAGTCCAGCTTTTCGACCCTTGACCATGATAGGTCGACTATGGATACTTCCGGCTACTTTCGAGGCCCGTGACCGGAGAAGTCGTGGCATGACTGCCCCCTTGCCCGTCTCCGTTTCCTATGCGAACCAGGACAAACAGGTGTCCTGGTCCGGCGTAAGCGTGCAAGACGGTGACGCCTTCAGTACGTTCATGACGGGGGAAGTTGCTTCGCGACTTCGAGATTATGAAGGTCGCGCCACGTTTGAAGCGCATCTTCGCGGCTTGGTCGGTACCGGTTTCGCGCATGACAGTCTAGAGGCCATTCTCGCCGCCGAGGTCACCGAGGAACGCGATTGGGCAGTCGGAGAGGCTATCGCGGAAGCATATTTGGCGCGAGAACACCAGATTACTTGGCCCTGGAACATGGAACGCGACAAACGAAATCCTAACGCGAGCCTACCAGGCGCGGACCTGGTCGGATTTAGAATACAAGGGAACGCGGCATGTCTAGCACTGGGCGAGGTTAAGTCTTCGACTGACACCAATACGCCACCTGGGGTCATGAGCGGCCGCAGCGGAATGATCCACCAAATAGACAACCTAGCCAGTAACCTATCTCTCCTTTGCCAATTGCTCAAGTGGCTTCTACCTCGCTGTAAGGGCACTAGACACGAGAGTTTCTTCAATTCAGCCATCACTCTGTTCCTCTCCTCGGGAAACAAGGCAATTGCGCTGTTCGGTGTGCTGGTCCGCGACACACAGCCAAACGCATTGGACCTGCAGTCTCGCGGGCAATCCTTAGCCAAGCGAGTGCAGGATCCTACAACCTGTCATCTGGTTGCACTACATTTGCCTTGTACCATCGCTTCCCTTCCTTCTCGCGTCGCAGGAGGTGAGGCGTGAGCCACTGGCTGCTGGATCAGCTTGGCAAGGCGCGCCAGGAAGCCTTGAAACAGGCTGGGCGTACCCAAGTCATCAGAGAAGTGCTTCTTTCGCCTGCTGATGCAGACTACGACCTCATTCGCCGCTCAGCCGATGCCCTCGAGATGGTCGTCCTCGACATGTTGCTTGATGGTATCGTGGCCGGCCAGGACGAAGAGAGTGAACTGAAGAAGCAGTTGAGGTTGGTAGCTACGGACGCCTTCCGGCTCCTTCGCGCCCTTCCCCGACCTGCTGATCCACTTGAGGCCGGGAGATTCCTACTGCGGGCGTCAGCGCTTGCGGTTCTTGGTGATAGGGGTGCAGATGCTGCTCGGTGGACAAGAGAGGTCCCTTGGCCCGAACTGCCCCTGAATTGCCATGATTGGAGAGAACGCACCTGGGCGACGGTACTGGATATCTGGCTGCGTTTGATTCGCAAGAATGGGTGGTCCGACCGGGACGATGTGCTAGACCGTATCTCCAGGTTGCGGGACGCCCAATCCGACTTCGAAAGAGACCATCTCAACTCCCGGGGAGTCGCGGAAGCGAAAGCCGGTGCCTTAGAGTTGATCGGGCTCTACCACTTGGCTAAGGCAGCGGAAATCTTCGCCTTGTATATGAGCGACGGAGTTGTGGATGGCAAGTACCAGATACATCAACTACTTGATGCCCATTTCGACCGAGTCTTTGCCGTCTGTGAGCAGGCACAAATGGTCGAGTTGGAACCGCTCAGCCGACTGCTCGCATCTTGCGCGGCGCAGATGGCTGAGAATTCCATCTGGACTGTCACCCGCGCGGTTAATTCTCGAGTAACTCGGTTCGTCAGGACTCTTGTTGACCGAGGCAGAGGGAATCGCACAATCTTCGATGTCCTGCCCCCGCAGCGCCGCACACTGGCTGAGAAGGGGCTCTTGGGTTCTAGCCGGCGTGCAGTCGTCGTCAGTTTGCCCACATCCAGCGGCAAAACCCTCATTGCCGAATTCCGGATGCTGCAAGCACTGAACCAATTCGATCGCGAGGGTGGTTGGGTAGCATACCTAGCGCCGACGCGCACCCTTGTGAACCAGATAACACGCCAGCTACGCGGGGACTTTGAGCCGCTCGGGATCGCGGTAGAACAGGTTAGTCCTGCTCTCGAGATAGACAATATCGAGTCCGAGCTTCTTCACCAGCGTGATGAACCAGAGAAGCCGGATGGATCCCGGCCATTCAGAGTCCTGGTCACAACTCCAGAGAAGTTGGACCTCATGCTTCGGCAGGGGTGGGAGACAGAAATTGGACGCCCACTGACGCTGGTAATCGTTGATGAAGCTCATAATATCCAGAGTACACAACGAGGGCTCAAGCTTGAACTGCTGCTCGCCACGATTAACACCGAATGCAAGCAAGCGCAGTTTCTCCTGCTGACTCCTTTTATAGACAACGCGCGCGAAGTCGCTCGCTGGCTAGGTGGCCAGAGTTCAGATGATATTAGCTTGGCGCTCGACTGGCAGCCCAACGACCGCGTCATCGGAATCGTGCGGGCCGAGAGGAACAGATCCACTAACCAGCAGGGAGAGGGCGACTATCGGTTGCGTATGGAGACGGTTCATACTACTCGACAGACCCTCGTTGTTGATGATCTCCTTGCCTTGCCAAGCGATGTGAGCATAGCCCGTACGTACAGAGAAGCAACTAAGTCCAGCACGTTGGCTGCGGTTGTTGCTCAAGACATTCAGAAGCGCGGGCCGGTGATTGTGATGCACGCTAGGCCCGATTGGGTGTGGTCGCTTGCGGAGAGGCTTAAGATCGATGGAAATCGTAGGGCGCCAGGCACAAGGCCCAAGTTGGTCCAGGAGTTTCTGAGATTAGAATATGGACTCGAGTTCCCTCTCGTTGACTTGATTGACCATGGGATTGGAGTTCATCACGCGGGTCTTTCTGACGACGTACGCATGCTAATGGAATGGCTCTTCTCTGAAGGCGAACTCAAATTCCTCGTTGCCACGACCACCATAGCCCAAGGCGTCAATTTCCCCGTGTCGGGCGTGGTGATGGCGTCACATCGATATCCGACAAGCAAGGCGCCATTTTGGGACGACATGCCGCCGGAAGATTTCTGGAACATAGCAGGTCGTGCGGGGCGAGTCTCGCAAGGAAAGCTAGGTGTCATTGCGCTCGTGGCGGATAACGAATCAAAGGCCACAGAGCTTCGGAAGTTCATAGATAAACAGTCAGGCAATCTAAATTCGGCACTCATCTCACTGGCGCGGGAAGCGGCGGATCAACTGGGTGATCTCGGGTCACTCGTGTACAGCAAACCGGAGTGGTCCACTTTCGTGCAGTACCTGGCGCACACATACCGACAGATGGGAGAACCTGAGAGTTTCGCCAACGAGGTCGAGCAAGTTCTTCGGAACACGTTTGGATTTGAGAAACTCCGGGCCGAGAATCCAGGGCTGGCCAATCGTCTTCTTGATGGCGTACACGGTTATGCCGGTTACCTACGAGAGCCAAACCAACCAATCAAGCTGGTTGACAGTACAGGCTTCTCTCTGCAAAGCATCAAGACGGTGCTGAAAGCTGCTGGGGAGGAGGGCATCGGACCGGCCAGATGGAACGCAGAATCGCTGTTCAAGAGGGAGAGTCAAGACCTTCACGCCATGATGGGCGTCTTGTTGCGGGTGCCCGAACTGAGGGATAACCTCAAAGCAGTTACGGGTGGCAAATTGCCTGATGGCAACAAGCTCGCGCTGATCGTCAAGGACTGGGTAAACGGTGCGTCAGTCCCGGAAATCGCATCGCGGTACTTTACTGGCGAAGGCGACGACGATATGCGTGCAATAACCAAGTGTGGCCAGAACTTGTACGGGCGGCTAACGCAAACTGCAGCATGGGGCCTGGGGGCTCTGCTTTCGATTACCGGCAGTAAGCTATCCGAAGAGGAGATGCGTACTTTGAGAAATCTGCCTTCGCGAGTATTCTACGGCGTCAATTCTGACGCTGCCGTGGCACTTCGGCTCCTTGGAGTGCCTAGGACAGCGGCGCCACAACTTGCTGGGGCGATGGGGGACGTGATTGCACAGCCCCTTAGCAGCGTCAGACAGCGACTGCGCGAAATGGACGACACGTCCTGGCGACGAGCCCTCGGGGAACAAGGAGGTGGTATTTACCGCAGCATCTGGCGCGTTCTTGAGGGTCTGGAATAGCTACTGGCACTGGCGCGAGGTCGCAGGATGGCTTACTCGTCTCCCGACTCGGGCATCGACGGCCGCGTCCGGCTCGCCGCCTTTCAGTTCCTCGACGAGCAGGCGCTGCTCCACGGCCAGTCGTTGCCCTACTCCGTCCTGGCCCGGGGCTTCACCTGGGAGGGGCATCGGGTGCCGCTCATGGGGCCGCAGGGCATCTTCAAGCCCGCCGTCCTGCCGGAAGTGCCCCTCTCCATCGCCACCGCGCCGCCCAAGCCCGGGGCGCCGGCGCCCTACGACGACCGGTTCGAGGGCGATGACCTGCTCTCCTACCACTACCGGGGCACCGACCCGCTCCACCGCGACAACGTGGGCCTGCGCCTGGCCATGAAGCGCCGAACGCCGCTCGTCTACCTCTTCGGGCTGGTGAAGGGCCGCTACCTGGCCTTCAAGCCCGTTTACGTGGTCGACGAGGACGAGTACCGCTGCTGCTTCAAGATCGCCGTCGACGACCACCAGCTCGCCGCCCGGGCGGACCTCGCTGACCGGGTCTCCGAGGAGGCCGACGGCCGGCGGCAATACGCCACGGTGCTGGCCAAGCGCCGCATCCACCAGGAGGCCTTCCGGGTGCGGGTGCTGGCCGCCTACCGGGAGTGCTGCGCGATCTGCCGGCTCCGGCACGCGGAGCTCCTCGAGGCCGCGCACATCCTGCCCGACGGCCACCCCCGGGGCCGGCCGGTGGTGCCCAACGGCATCGCCCTCTGCGCCCTGCACCACGCGGCCTTCGACCGGCACTTCCTGGGCATCCGGCCCGACCGGATGATCCAGCTTCGCCGGGACATCCTCGACGAGGAGGACGGCCCGATGCTCCAGTACGGCCTCCAGGGCTTCCACGGCAAGCAGCTCATCGTCCCGCGCTCGGCGGAGCTCCGGCCGGACCCCGAGTTCCTGGCCGAGCGCTTCGCGCAGTTCGAGAGGGCGGGGTGAGGAGCCCATGAAAGTTGGGAGGCTCTTGGGGGTGGCGGCCGCCGCGACGCTGCTGCTGGCCGCCTTTCTGATCGTTCGCTCCAGAGGACGCGACGATGGAAACCCAGGCCCAAACCGGGCTGGGGCGCAGGGCTGGTCTCGAGGCGAGGACATGCCCGAGGGAGAATGCGCGCCGAACCGGTCCGAACTGGAGGGCATCCTGCGGGCGAACGGCATCGATCCTGCCCGGATCAAGACTCTGTCCCGGAAGGGCGGGCAAGATGCCCTGGCCGTGGAGCTTCCCCCGGAGCGCTGCGTCAGCATGTGGAGGACATTCCGGCTGGCCTCTCCGAGGACTGGCTACTATCCACTCCTGATGTGGTCCCAGGAGCGCTTCGGCCCCGACGCACAGAAGACGTTCGCGGAGAACCCCGCGCAAGAGACCCTGAAGGCCGGGCTGGCCATGAAGGCGGAGGAGTGGTTTTCGAGCGCAGCCAACGCCCCGGACGGCATCAAGGCGAGCGACTGTCGGGGCGAATGGCCGAAGCAGTCCGAAACCTCGCGCTCCGAAGCGATACATCTGTACATGCTCGATTCGGAGAAGGAACTCGGCCCAGGGCTCCACACGGTTCCGCTGGTCTTCCTGCCGGTGTCCCACTCCTGGGAGGTCCCTGCCTACCTGGTTCTGGGTGGCTGGAACGACTGCCCGGATCCGGAAGTGCAAGTCTGCATGTTCAAATACTGGCACGATAAGTACGGTGCCGAAGTGATGACAGATGGCGGCGACTTCGTGGAGTTCTACGTCCCCCGGCCGCCTGAGGATCGAGAGTCGGCCATGAAACTGGCCGACCAGCAGTTCCTCTTTTGTTACGACATCGTAGTTCAGGGGACCGGGACCATCGAGGCGCTGGCGTCTGAGTTGCTGAAGTCGCCTACCTGGTTCTTCTGGTGGGATTGATCGGCACCTGTTCGCCGGACCTGCGTCCAGCCCTGGACCTTCCGGCCGAGCGCTCGGCGCATTTCACGAGGACGGGGTAAGGCGGCCATGGACAAGGAGACGCTCAAGATAGTTCTCTTCGGCATCATCGGTGCCGTTGCCTTCATGGTCCCGGTCATGCTGGTGCTCTACGGCCTCCAGAAGTACAAGGCGGCCGGCGCCAGGGCGCTCGAGCGCATCCTCCAGGAGGCCCGGGGGGCCGGCGACGGTGCGGACAGCGGCCCGGTCGTCGCGATCGAGTTCTACACCTACCAGGGCTTCCTCTCCGCCAGCTACCAGACCCACCACGAGCTCCGGCTGCCCCACGCCCAGGCGGTCCGGGCCCTCAAGGGCCTGCACCGCTTCAACTTGATCTGGGGCTGGTGGGGCCTCGGCGGGCTCTTCATCCCCTTCATATCCTGGTGGAACTACGGGGCGCAGCTCAGGAGCATCAGGCGGCAGGTGGCGGAAGGCTGCCTGGACTGCCTTGTGAGCTCAAACAGGAGCAAGACATGAAACCGCTGTATTTCGGGATGATAGTATGCCTGGCCGTGACCTCCCCCTCCCCGAAGGCCAATTGCGGAGAAGAGCCGGCACGCCCTGAGATACGGCCTCCGGTCAACAACGAATACAGCGGCTTCCCCGTGGGTTCATGGGCGACGACGCACGACTTCCAGGAGGCGATGCCCGACATCCTGATGGAGCGGATCGACAGGCAGAACAAGATGGTGATCTCGGAAGTGCGCGCCAACGGCGAAGTGGAATTCCAGACGTTCTACCTGGCCGACAAGAAGTGGGTCCGCCACCTATATAGCAGTGCCTCCGGCACCAGCGCGCGCGTCACGCTTGGCGAGTGGGTTCCCAGCCCGGACAGGGAGCGCATAGTACACGACGGCAAGGCCATGAAGAAGCAGGTGGACCCCGAGGGTTGGACCGAAACCCACCTGCCCGATGAACAGGTCAAGATAGGTGAGAAGCTGGTCGACTGCACGGTCAGGCAATGGATTCCCCGAACCGGGAAGGCTCCCGTCTCGCTGCGCCTTTGGTTTGGCAAGGACGTTCGTGTGCCAGTGCACACGGAACGGTTTGGGACACAGGGCACGAGTGTCCTTGCGGCCCCGGATGTCGTCAAGATGGAATGGAGCGAAGACGTTGAGGGCAAGAAGCGGATCTACGGTGGCGCGCTGATCTCGCTCAGCGAGCGGCGCGAGGTCGACGGCAAGCCATACGATTGCGCCGTCTGGGAGTCTTCAACCCAATGGGGCAAGCAGGACGCGGTCGTTCGTAAGTGGCTGCACGACTCCGTGCCGGGCAGGTGCATGAAGCGGGAGGTCCGCCGCAAGGATACGGGCGGCTTGTTGAGCGGCACGGAAGTTACCGGGTTCGGGTTTCTGGCCGCGCCACTGCCTCCCGACAAGGTCAAGGCACAGCCCGGTCCGTGGACGTCATTCGCGGTGGGCGACTCCGCGGAGTATCTTCGCACGGAGAGCGCCAAGCCGGACCAGAAGTCCACATGGCGGCGGACCTACCTTGGCCTCAACCAAGATGGCTACGCGATCATCAAGACGGAGTGCCTCGAAGGAGAGGATGCCGGAATCACGACCGATCGCCTGGAGATCCCCTGGCCGGACATCAGAGAGCAGGACGTAAAGGTCAAGGAAGAGAAGGACGGCCCGATCACTGTAGGCGGCAGGAAGCTGGACGTAACTCGATCGCGGTACAACTGCAAGGACGAATGGAACCGTCCCTGGGAAGCCACGCTGATCACCTGCAAGACCGTCAAGCTGCCGTTCCGCGACTTCAGCAACTGGTTCGTAGATGCCTCGATGGGCCCGGACACCCTCTTCGCCGGCGCGATGGTGGCCAATCAGGTGCTGACGCGCAAGGTCGTATCCCTGGAGGAGACGCTGAAGGTTGGAGACAAGGAAGTGAAATGCATCAAGGAGGAAGAGGCAACCTGGGTGAAGGGGCAGGTGAGCAAGAGAACGTACTGGTCTTCGATGGATATCCCAGGTCACTTCGTCAAGAGTTCCGGTACGAAGGAAGATGGCGAAAAGGCCAACGAGATCGTGGTGCAGGTGACGGCCTTCCGTAAGGTCGTCAGCGGCAAGTGAGACAGGAAGCGCCTGTTTGGATACTTGGACATCGGGCGGAGGTCTCGGTGCCCCGCCGGTTTTGAATCTGGAGGACTGCTCATGAACGCCCGCATCCCGTCTCTGCTGGCTCTCTTGACTGCGTGCTCTCTTGCCGGCTGCGGCGCTCCGCCGGGAGCGATGTATCCGGCGGCTGAAATGGCGGCGGCTTCGGCCCCGCAGCAGGCGGCCGGCCGGCACCCGCTGGCCAGACAGGACAAGTCGCTCGACCGCTACGGGAACAAGGATTACCCGCCGGTTCAGCCCTCACTGCCGCTGCGGGAGATCGCCAACCTTCCGGCGACGATCGCCGAGGACCTCCGGACCCTTTCGCGGCGCGCGGTGGCCGCCGGCGACCGGGCCGTGGACACGAGCACCGACGGCCTGCGCGTCAAATACGTCCTGGCGGTCAACCACTCGCTGCATGGGCTGATTGAGAACTGCGCGGAGGAGGCGCCGGCCAGGCCCGAAAAGGGCACGCCCTTCCTGGAGCATTGCCACGACCGGGACGGCAGGCTGGTCAAGAGCATAGGCAACGACGGCGCCGGGACCAGGGTCCTCGAGCGCGTTTTCCTGTACGAGGGCGACCGGCCCGCGGGCATGCTCACCTACGCGGAGGGCAAGCTCGCCTTCGCGGATCTCGGGCTCTACCGGGATGGCCGGCTCTGCCTGGTGGCGAGGTTGTGGCCGGACGGCAGGGTCGCCTCCTGCGAGGTCATCTTCCACGCCGGCGAGGCCGAGGACTACTCCGCCCGGTACGTCGCCCGGCGTACCGGGCAGCCCTTCACCGTCGCGGACCTGCGCCTCGCGGGGTTCTTCCTGCGGGGCAGCTCCAGCCTGGAGTTCAACGAGGCGGGAGAGCTCACCGGGATCTGCCTCTGGCCCCGGCATATCAAGGAGTAGCTTGCCCGCCGGACGGCAGGCATACAATGGCCTCGTCGCGACAGGAGCACAGGAGATGCCCGGCATGCCAAACCGCACCACCGTCATGACCGCAGCGGCGGCGTTGCTGGCCGCCCTGGCCTCGGCACCGAACCGGTGCCCGGCGCTCGAGCCGGCCGCGCCGACGGCCGAGAACCCCAAGGTCCACTGTCTCAACGAGCCGAAGCTGGCTTACGTGGACCAGCAGGGCAGAACCCCCTTCGATCCCAAGATCGTCATGGGCACGCCGTTCTCGCGGGGCCGGGCGGTGGTCAGGCTCGCCGGCGGCGAGCAGGCCATCATCGACGGCCGCGGCGAGGTGCTGGTAACCCTCAAGGACCTCGACGTCCGCGACGGACTGGTCGACGGCTACGCCCTCTTTCTCAAGGACGGCAAGTACGGGCTGATCTCCGACGACGGCAAGATCTCGGCCGAGCCCCGGTTCCGCACGCTCCAGTCGCTGAGCGAGGGGCTGGCCGTCTACCAGGACGACGACGGCAAGTGGGGCTATGTGGACGCCAGGGGCAAGGTGGTCGTGAAGGCCAGGTACCGGCGGGCCCTGGCCTTCCAGGGCGGCCTCGCCGAGGTCGGCATGGCGGACGGCACCGAGCTGTGCGGGCTGGTCAACGCCGAGGGCCGCGAGCTCGTGCCGCCGACCCAGTACAGGGCCTACCCGCTCGGAGGCGGCTTCGGGGCGGTCTGGCCCAGGCGCGAGGGCAAGATGAGCCTCATCGACGCCTCCGGCAAATGGATCGCCCGGGACAAGTTCGAAGACTTCGAGGACTTCTCCGAGGGCACCATCCCCGCGGCGATCTCCTTCGAGGAGAAGACCCGCCAGGGCCCCCTGCTGATCACCAGTCAGAAGAAGCTGTGGGGCTTCCTCGACAAGCAGGGCAACTGGACCATCAAGCCGCAGTTCCTGGCGGCGCGCGGCTTCGCGGGAGGCCTGGCGCCGGTCTCCACCGGCGCCGCCTGGGGCTACATCAACCCGCAGGGCGCGATGGTCATCCCCCCGCAGTTCAGCGTGGCCTACGGCTTCAGCGAGGGCCGCGCGGTGATCAAGGTCGGCGACCCGCGCCAGGATGTCTGCGGAGTCATCGACACGCGCGGCGCCCTCGTAGTCCCCTGCCGCTACAGCGAAGTCGGGGCCTGCACCAACGGGTTTCACCGGGCCTTCACCGACAAGATCGACGCGGTCCTGAACTCCTCCGGCCAGGCGATCTGGCAGAAGAACAAGCCCTGAGCGACGGCCCGGCACCGGCGCGGGCGGTTGGTGTCGTAACCGGCCGCAGCGGTAGTGCCGGCCAGGGCAATAACAACAGCCGTTTCTCACACGGGGCCACGAACTTTGCTTCGCCCTGCGTAGCGGAGCACGGCTTCGCAGAGCAGGGGCCACGGAGAACAACAGCACCAATCAGGGCAGGTTCTCCCTGTGGCTTCGTGGCTTTGTGCGAGCAATAGCGGCATTGGGCTTCCGGTGCCTTTGGTGACTATCCGCTGCCCGCCACTTGCCATTTCTGACCGCAACACGTATATTATATACGTGTTGGAGACATGAATGCCAAGTAGATTGAAGCCCCGCGACTACTTCGCGACCCACCCGGTCTTCCGGGTCGAGGACTTCGCCGCCGCCCACAGAGAGGGCGCGCGGGTCAGGTCGGTCTCGACCCGGGCCACGCTCGACCAGCACCTTCGTGCCGGCAACCTGCTCCGCGTCCGCCGGGGCGTCTACGCGGTCGTGCCGCGCGGCCAGACGCCCGAGACCGTGTCGGTTGACCCCTTCGCCCTGGCCTCCCGGCTGGCGCCGGACGCCGTGGTCGCGTACCACGGCGCGCTCGAGTTCCACGGCCGGGCCCACTCGGCCTCGCGCCGGGTGCAGTTCCTGACCCGCACCACGGCCCGGCCGTTCGAGTTCCGCGGCACGGAGTTCGTGCCCGTGCCGGTGCCCCCGGCGCTGCGCGAGTTGACGGACTGGGGCGGCGGCATCGTGGAGAAGCCGCGCGGGGGCGTGCCGGTGCGGGCCACCACGCTCGAGCGCACCCTGGTCGACGTCCTCGACGCGCCCCGCCATGGCGGCGGCTGGGAGGAGGTCTGGCGCTCGCTGGAGTCGGTCGAGTTCTTCGACCTCGACGCGGTCATCGACTACGTCCTCAAGCTCGGCTCGGCGGCGACCGTCGCCAAAGTCGGCTTCTACCTCGAGCAGCACCGCGAGGCGCTGATGATCGAGGAGCGGCACCTCGGGCGCCTGAGCGCGCGCGCGCCCGGCAAGCCGGCATATCTGGAGCGCAGCAGGCGGGAGCCCGGCAGGCTGCTCTCCCGCTGGAACCTGATCGTTCCCGAGCGGGTGCTCAACCGCGAGTGGGAGGAGCCGGCGTGAACCTGACACCCGAGTCCCTGTCCCGCGAGGCCGCGGCGACCGGCTTCGCCGCCGAGCCGCTGGAGAAGGTCTTTCGCCTGCTGGCGCTCCTGGACGCGCTCCACAGCCACCCGTTCCTCAAGACGCGGATTGCCCTGAAGGGCGGGACGGCGCTCAACCTCTTCCACTTCGACGTGCCGCGCCTCTCGGTGGACATCGACCTGAATTACATCGGCGCCGCCGACCGCGAGACCATGCTGGCCGAGCGCCCCAAGGTCGAGGAGGCCGTGCAGGCGGTCTGCTCGCGTGAGGGGCTCGCCCTCAGGCGCATGCCGCCCGACCACGCCGGAGGGAAGTGGCGGCTGGCCTACACCGGAACGCGCGGGGCGCCCGGCAATCTCGAGCTCGACGTCAACTTCATGCTGCGCACTCCGCTCTGGCCCTGCGCCGCGGCCGAGTGCCGGCCGTTGGGCTCGCTCCGGTCCGCCCCGGCCCGCGTCCTCGACCTGCACGAGCTGGCCGCCGGGAAGCTGGCGGCGCTCCTGGCTCGCAGCGCGAGCCGAGACGTCTTCGACGCCCGCAGCCTGCTGAATGCTCCCGGGCTGGACCCGGCCAGGCTGCGGGTCGGATTCGTGGTCTACGGCGGAGTCAACCGGAAGGACTGGCGGACCGTCTCCGCCGCCGACGTGCAGGCCGATCCCGACGAGGTCCGGGCGAGTCTCATGCCCATGCTGCGCCGGGACCTGGCGCCGGCCAGGCGAGAGGTCGCCGTCTGGACGGAGAGGCTCGTCTCCGAGTGTCGTGAGCGGCTCTCGGTCGTGCTGCCGCTTGCTGAACCAGAAGCGGAGTTCCTCCGGCGCCTGAACGACGACGGCGAGATTGCCCCGGAGCTGCTTGCCGCCGACCCGGCCATGCAGGCGGCCCTGCGCGAGCACCCGGGCCTCAAGTGGAAGGCGCTCAATGTGCGCCGGCACCGGGGACTGGAAGCGGAGTGATGGGCCGGCCGGTAGACTCTGTGTGCTTCAGCACCGAGCGCTTCGCGCGGTTCGAGAGGGCGGGATAGGAGCAAATGAAAACGAAGAAGCTTGCGACTGTTGTGGCAATTGTGTTTCTCTTGCTCCTTGCGGTGCTCCTGTTCAGCCGTGGCATGGGGGGCAGCGCGGACGAGCAGTTCATGAAGATGGATCCCGGCGAGTCTGACTATTGCCGCCAGATCCTGTGGCAGATCAAGCCCGGATGGTCGCACTCCCAGGTTCAGCAGTTGCTTGGCGCCCCCACGCGCGACATGGGCATGAAGCAGAACTGGTGGGTTACCATCGGTAACAGAAAGGATAGAGTGGGCGTCTACTTTGACGGTTCCGGCGGAGCCACTGACATCGTCTTGGATGGAGGGCCGGGCCGGTTCTACTATCGACGACCGGTCTCAGACCATCTGGCTCCGCCGAGGCAACCTGAGTCTGGTGCCAAATCACAGTGAGCTATCTCGTGGACAAGGAAACGCTCAAGATCATCGCGTACGGCATCATCGGTGCCGTTGCCTTCATGGTCCCGGTCATGCTGGTGCTCTACGGCCTCCAGAAGTACAAGGCGGCCGGCGCCAGGGCGCTCGAGCGCATCCTCCAGGAGGCCCGGGGGGCCGGCGACGGTGCGGACAGCGGCCCGGTCGTCGCGATCGAGTTCTACACCTACCAGGGCTTCCTCTCCGCCAGCTACCAGACCCACCACGAGCTCCGGCTGCCCCACGCCCAGGCGGTCCGGGCCCTCAAGGGCCTGCACCGCTTCAACTTGATCTGGGGCTGGTGGGGCCTCGGCGGGCTCTTCATCCCCTTCATATCCTGGTGGAACTACCGCGCGCAGCTCAGGAACATCAGGCGACAGGTGGCGGACAATCAGACCGGAGTTCCTCGTTCCTAGTTCCTGGTTCCTGGTTCCTGGTTTAATGGAACCGTCCGGGAGGAGTTTGTTGGGTATGAACCAGGAACGAGGAACTAGGAACCTGGAACCGCCTCTACGGCTCTGTGACTTCGCGTGAGCAACATGCACTCCGCACCCATGCGCCTCTTGACCCTCCCACCTGCGCTCACGAGCTACGGCGGGCAAGTCTTGCGGCCAGAATACCCCCGGCCCTCCCGGAGTTTCTGGTATGGCAACGGCGCGCCCAGATCGCTTGTCATAAATATGACGACATAGTTGACATAAGTTTGTCAGTAAGGTGATGGCGCGCACATCCTGCGGTGCAACAGGATGTTAGGAACAGAAAGCAGCTGATCCCAGCTGATCTCAGCCCATATCTGGATGGCTCAGAAGGTTGTCATAAATATCAGCGTTAGGTTGACAAACGGTTGACAAACCCCCGTCCGGGCAGCCTTTTCCTCCGTTCAGCGGCGAGTCCTGCCGGCGGCAGTCCATACCGGAGGCCGGCCGCACGTGGCTCTGGAAACTGCAAGAGCCTCTTCGGCCGGCAGGCGCCGGTCATGGTCACGTTCGGCTTCGGCGCTGAAGGCGGCGAGCTGCTCTACAACGACCAGCCCGACCGACGGTCGGGCCTGGTGCAGGCCTAATTAGTTCCTGGTTCCTAGTTCCTGGTATGGCGGAGCCGTCCGCAAGCAGCTTCGGCCTTGAACCAGGAACCAGGAACCAGGAACTTCCCCCTCCTTGGCTGGCAAGAGGCAGCGCTTTCCCTTGCGGCTCCCGCCGAACCGCGGACAATGACCTTCGCGCCATTGCTCCAACCCGGGGACCCGCGCAGAAAGATCCCATGAGCACCGCATCGCCGCCCGGCCCTGCCGGCAGCACGCCGGCGGGCCCGGCCAACCCCCTCGTCACCGGCGGCATCGCCCGCACGGTGGTGCGCATCGCCCTGCCCACCTGGGGCGCCTTCCTGACCCACGACCTGCTCGGCGTGGTGGACATGTTCTTCGTGGGCAAGCTCGGCCCCGACGCGGTGGCCGCCGTGTCCATGAGCGGGGTCATGTTCGGGATCATCATGATGCTGGCCCAGGGCGTGGCCGCCGGCACCATGGCGCTGGTGGCCAACGCGCTCGGCTCCGGGCGGCGCGAGCGGGCCGAGGCCTGCGCGGGCCAGAGCCTGGTGCTGGCCGGGTGCCTCGCCGCGGCCGTGGCCGCGGTGGGCGTGCCGCTGGCCGAGCCGCTGCTCGGCGTCCTGGGGGCCACCGACCAGGTCGTGGGGCTCGGCTCCGGCTACCTGCGCATCGTCTCCGGCGGGGCCTTCACCATGATGCTGACCATGGTCTTCGGCGCATCGCTGCGCGCGGCCGGCGACGCCCGGACGCCGCTGGCGGCCATGGTCGCGGCCAACGCCGTCAACGTGATGCTCGACCCCATCTTCATCTTCGGATGGCTGGGCCTGCCGGCCATGGGCGTGCCCGGCTCGGCCTGGGCCACGCTCATCGGCCGCTCCCTGGGGCTGGGCATCATGACCTGGGTCTTCTTCGGCGGCCGGCACTCCCAGTTCCATCTCAAGGCCCGGCACCTGCGGCTCGACGCCGGCACGGTGGTCGCCATCGGCCGGATCGGCATCTTCGCATCGGGGCGGATGCTCATCCAGAACGTGGCCGCGCTGCTGCTCATGCGCCTGGTGGCCTTCTTCGGCACCGTGCCGGTGGCTGCCTTCGGCATCGGCCTGCGCCTGCAGATGTTCGTCTTCGGCCCGAGCATGGGCTTCGGCACGGCGGCCGGGGCCATGATCGGCCAGAACCTCGGCGCCGGCCGGCCCGAGCGCGCCGGGCGCGCCGGCTGGCTGGCCGCCGGCTTCGCGGCGGCCGTCACCGTGGCGATCAGCGCCGTCTTCTGGTTCGAGGGGGCGCGCCTGGTGACGCTCTTCACCGCCGATCCCCGGGTGGTCGCCGTCGGCGCCGTCTTCCTCAAGTGGTACGGGGCGTCGCTCGTCTTCCTGTCGCTGACCTTCGTGCTGGGCCAGGCCATGAGCGGCGCGGGGGACACCCTGGCGCCCATGCTCGTCGTGGGCGGGACCATCCTGCTGGTCGGCGTGCCCCTGGCCTACTGGCTGGCCCGGACGTGGGGCAGCGAGCGCGGGGTGTGGGCGGCCCTGGCCGTCTCCAACGTGCTCTCCGGCCTGGCCTCGGCGGCGCTCTTCCGGGCCGGGCGCTGGCGCCTGGTCGGCGAGCGCATCCGTCAGCGCGCCGCCGCCGCGGACGGCTGAGCGGGTCCGCCCCCATCCGACCCAGCGGCCTCCGTGGAGACCGGCCAGATCTGCCAAGTCCGCCTGTGACGGGACCGCGGGATATTATGCATATATTTCTCCTTGCATTATCAAAGCGCATGTTTGATAATGCAAGGCATGAAACGCGCCTGTGAACGGCTTCTTTCCGAGTATCTTGCGACTTTTCCGTGCGTTGCGATAATCGGGCCACGTCAGTGTGGAAAGACCACACTGTTGGGTACCTTGCCCGAAGACTGGAGGCGCTTCGACCTCGAGCGGGCCTCGGACGTTGCCCAGGTCTCGCGCGATCCGGATCTCTTCTTGCGGCTCAACCCGGCCAGGGTGGCCATCGACGAGGCCCAGATGATGCCGGCGCTCTTTCCGGCGCTGCGCGTGGCCATCGACGCCGACCGGGGCACGCCCGGCCGGTTCGTGATCACCGGGTCGAGCTCGCCGGAGCTGCGCGGCTCGATCTCCGAGAGCCTGGCCGGGCGGGTCGGCATCATCGAGCTCTCGCCGTTCTCCTGGGCCGAGGTCCGCGCCGCGGAGCAGGACGCCGCGTCCGCCGATGCGGGGAGGAGTCCGCTGACCATCGCCGTCGATCGCACGGCACGGGCCGCGGACGTGGCCGCCGCAACCGGGCCGCGCGGGACGGTGCTCCAGGCCCACGACTACTGGTTCCGCGGCGGCTACCCCGAGCCGTGGATCAAGGGCACGGAGCGCTTCCGGCAGCTCTGGATGGAGCAGTACGTAAGCACGTACCTCTATCGGGATGTCGCCCGGCTGTTCCCCGGCCTGAACGCACCGAAGTTCCAGCAGTTCGTCGGCATGCTCGCCGGCCTCTCCGGCACGGTGATCAACACCTCGGAGGTGGCCCGCGACCTGGGCGTCTCGCAGCCCACGGTCCGCGACTACTTCGAGATCGCCGACGGCACCTTCCTATGGCGCCGGCTGCCGGCCTACACCGCCAACGCGGCGCGGCGCGTCGTGCGACACCCCAAGGGCCACGTGCGGGACAGCGGGCTGCTCCATCACCTGCTGCGCATCCCGGACCTCGCGGCCCTCGCGACCCACCCGCGGATGGGAGCCTCCTGGGAAGGCATGGTCGCCGAAGAGATCGTTCGCCAGTTGCACTCGGCGGGCGTGGGGTTCGAAGCCTTCCACTACCGCTCCTCGGGCGGGGCCGAGATCGACCTGGTGCTCGAGGGCGACTTCGGCCTGCTGCCCGTGGAGATAAAATACACCCAGTCGCCCGACGCCCGATCGCTGCGCTCGCTGCGGGATTTCGTGGCCGAGCGCTGCTGCCGCCTGGGCCTGGTGGTCACCAACGACGAGAGCCCCAGGATGCTCGACGAGAGGATCGCCGGGGTGCCGTTCAACTGGCTGTAGCCTGCTGCACCAACGGGTTCCACCGGACCTTCACCGACGAGGTCGACGCGCTGTTCAACGCCTCGGGCCGTCAGCCCCCGCGGCCGCAGCACTTCTTGTGCTTGCGCCCGCTGCCGCACGGGCAGGGGTCGTTGCGGCCGGCCTTCTGGCCGCCGACCACCCGCCGGACTGCCGGGCCGTGGTCGTGGCCGCAGCCGCAGCCGGGGGAATGCGCGTGTGCGTGGAGGTGGCCGGGGACGGCGCCGGGGCTGCCGGCCGGGAGGCCGGGGCTTCGTTCCTTGTCGGTTCCGGTGATGCCGTCGGTCATGGCCAAACGCCTCGCTTCAGGGTCCTGTCTGAGGCCGCGGTCCGTCCGCGGCGTCCGCAGGATTATCCCCCGCCGGGTCCGCGCCGCAAGCGCGCCGGGGCCGGTATATATGACCGTTGACGCCCCCGGGCGGGCCGGATAGAATATCTCACGCCGGTAACTCCCAGCGGCCCCGTGCGGAGCCGGAGCGCGCCGGCGGTTCTTGCGATGATCTGATCGGGGAGGCTGATAATGGCCAAGAAAGACCTTGCCAGAGACTCCGTTGCCAAGGCGCCCGTCGCTCCGGACCTCAAGCCGGTGACCCGCACCGCCCTGGCCAGGAAGCTGGCCGCCGCCAACCAGGACCTCAACGCCCTCTATGAGACCGAGCATCAGTGGCGCCTGGATATCCTCAAGGCCAACGAGGAGATCTCCCGCGACACGGTCGACCTGGAGATCGAGATCCGCCGCCTGCAGCAGGAGGAGGTCCAGCTCAAGGTCCGCTTCGGCGAGCTCGAGAAGCAGCGCGACAAGCTCACCGACGAGACCAAGGAGCTGGGGCGCCAGTGCGAGGTCATGCAGCGCGAGCGCGACGAGCTCCAGTCCAGGCGCGACAGCCTCTCCGAGAGCGTCAAGGACCTCGGCGGCGAGAGCGAGACGCTGGCCCGGGACGTCGCCAAGCTCAAGGCCGACGTCGAGCGCCTGGAGGCGCTGCGCAAGGACTACCTGGCGCAGATCGCCAAGTTCCGTTCCCAGAAGGCCAAGCTGGTCGAGGAGTAAGCGCCCGGGCGCCGTCGCGCCGGACGCTTCACGCTGACCCGTTCCCGGACGGGGCTGCGGCGCCGGGACTGTCCCCGGGCACTGCCGCGCCCGCTTCATGGGTGGGCTACAGATGGCCGAATCGCAGGACAAAGCCGCCGCCGAGAAGATGCTCGCCAAGGCGACGCAGCTCGCGGACGCGCTCGAACAGGTCGGCGTCGACGCCGGCGACCTCCGCAGGCGCCTGAAGGCCGCCGGGGCCGAACGGGCCGCCGGCAACTTCCACGAGGCCGAGCTCCTCGCCGAGGAGGCCATCGTCGCCGGCAACGCCCTGCGGCGCATGGTCCGGGAGGCGATGGGCGGCAAGGCGTCGAGCCGCGGCTCCGGCGGCGAGGCCGAGCTGCCCGGCCTGCGGGGCGCGATGACCGCGGAGGTCCGCGCCCAGCTCGAGCAGCTCCTGCAGGGCCGCAAGTTCGCCGGCCAGGTGAAGGACCTGGCCGGCGAGGTCGCCGCCGTCGCCATCGACCGCGACCGCAAGAGGCTCGAGAAGACCATCCGCGAGCTGGGCCGCGCCGAGGCCGAGCGCGCCTGCCGGGAGCTCGATCTCGAGAGCCGCATCGCCGCGCTGCTCGAGAGCCGGGAGTTCGCCGGGAAGGTCGCCGCCGCGGTGGCCGGCGAGCTCGCCGCCCTGCCCGACGAGGAGCGCGTGCGCGAGCTCGCCCGCCGCGCCGCCAGCGAGGCCATCGAGGGCGAGGAGTTCTCCGCCGCGGTGGCCGAGGTCGCCGGCCGGCTGCTGCCGGCCGAGCCGCCGCCCACCCGGGCGGAGGTCGAGGCCGTCGCCGCGCGGGCCGCCGCCGCCGCGGTGGAGCCGCTGCCGCGCCTCTCCCCGGCCGAGGCCGCCGACATGGCCCGCCGGGTCGTCGAACAGACCTTCTCCCGGCGCGCCCCGATCTCCCGCCAGGAGGCCGAGGATCTCGCCGCCGGGTTCGTCCGCAAGGAGCTGGCCGCGGCCGATCCGGCCGGCACGGCCCGCGCCGCCGCCCGCGAGGCGGTCGAGGCCGCGCTCCGGGACAACCCGCCGCTCTCGCGCGGGGACGCCGAGGGCATCGCCGCGCGGGCCGCGGCCGAGGCCGTCGCCAAGCTGCCCGACGAGGCCGAGAGCGAGGCGCGCATCGAGAAGATCGCCGCGGAGATCGCCGACGAGAGGATCTCCGCGCGACGGCCGCTCTCCCGCGAGGAGGCCGAGGAGCTCGCCGAACGGGCCGCCGCGGCCGCGGTGGCCGAGCGCCCCGCCGTGACCCGCAAGGAGGCCGAGGAGATCGCCGCGCGCGCCGCAACCGAGGCTGCCGGCAAGCGCCCGTCGCTCTCCGCCGACGACGTCCGCAAGGCCGCCCAGCAGGCTGCGGCCGAAGCCGTCGCCGCCCGCCCGTCGCTCTCGCGCGAGGAGGCGGAGAAGATCGCCGCGAAGGTCGCGGGCGAGGCAGTCGGCGCGTTGCCGGACGCCGCCGCGCTCGACGGACGCATCCGGGAGCTGGCCGGGAGCATCGTCAAGCGGGCGCTGGCCGAGCTGCCGCAGGTCTCGCCGCTCGAGAGCGCCCAGGCGGCGCGCAAGGCCGCCGAGGAGGCGCTGGCCGAACGGCCGCAGCTCGGCCGGGAGGAGGTCGAGGAGATCGCCGCCCGGGTCGCGGCCGAGGCCGCGGCCAACAGCCCGTCGCTCTCCCGCGAGGAGGCCGAGAGGATCGCCGCGAAGGCTGCGGGCGAGGCGGTCGGCGCATTGCCGGATGCCGCCGCGGTCGACGGGCGCATCCGGGAGCTGGCCGCGGGCATCGTGGAGTCGGCGCTGGCCGAGCTGCCGCGGGTCACGCCGCAGGACGCCGCCGAGGCGGCGCGCCAGGCGGCCGAAGAGGCGCTGGCCGCCCGTCCGTCCGTCGCCAGGGAAGAGGTCGAAGAGATCGCCGCGCGCGCCGCGGGCGAGGCCGCCGGCAGGGTCCCGGTGCTCTCGCGCGAGGAGGCGGAGCAGATCGCCGCCAGGGCGGCCGCCGAAGTGGCCGGCGCGTTGCCGGACGCCGCCACGGTGGACCGGCGCATCCAGGAGTTGGCCGAGGGCGTCGTCAAGGCGGCGCTCGCCGAGCTGCCGCGGATCACGCCGCAGGAGAGCGCCGAGTCCGCGCGCCGGGCCGTCGAGGAGGCGTTGGCCTCGCGCCCGCCCGTCGTCAGGGAAGAGGTCGAGGAGATCGCCGCCCGGGCCGCCGCGGCGGCCGCCGGCAATGTGCCGGTGTTCACCCGCGAGGAGGCCGAGGGGATCGCCGCCGAGGCCGTCAAGGCCGGGCTCGCCGCTCTGCCGCAGGTCACGCCGCAGGACGTGGCCGAGGCGGCGCGCCGGGCCGCCGAGGAGGCGCTGGCCTCGCGCCCGCCCATCGCCAGGGAAGAGGTCGAGGAGATCGCCGCCCGCTCCGCCGCGGAGGCCGCCGGCAGGGTGCCGGCGCTCACCCGCGAGGAGGCCGAGGGGATCGCCGCCGAAACCGTCAAGGCGGAGCTCGCCGCTCTGCCGCGGGTCACGCCGCAGGACGCCGCCGAGGCGGCGCGCCGGGCCGCCGAAGAGGCGCTGGCCGCCCGCCCGTCGCTCGGCAGGGAAGATGTCGAGGAGATCGCCGCCCGTGCCGCCGCGGAGGCCGCGGCCAACAGCCCGTCGCTCTCGCGCGAGGAAGTCCGGGGCATCGCCGCCGAGGCGGCCGCCGGCGCGGTCGGGAAGCTTCCCGACGCAGCCGCGGTCGACGGACGGATCCGCGAGCTGGCCGCCGAAGTCGTCCGGCAGGCCCTGGTCGAGGCCGCCCCCGTGCAGCGCGCCGATGCCGAGCGCATCGCCGCCGAGGCGGCGGGCGCCGCCGCCGCGGAGGTCCCCCGGGTCTCCCCCGAGGAGATCGCCGGGGCCGCGCGGCAGGTCGCGGAGGAGGTCATCTCCGCCCGGCTCGAGGCCGCGCTGCGCGAGAGCGCCGAGGGGCAGCTGGCCTCCGAGGAGTTCGCCGCGAAGGTGGGAGACCTGGCCGGAGGCGTGTTCTCCGACCGCATCCGCCAGGCGCTGGCCGAGTTCTCCGGTTCGGAGGACCTCGCCCGCCGGGTCGCCGGGGTGGCTGCCGACGCCGTGGCCGAGCGCGTCGAGCCGGCCCTGGCTGCGCTGGGCAAGTCGGCCGAGGAGTCCGGTGCGGCGGCGGCGCTGGCCGCCGAGGAGCGCCTGGGCTCGGCCATCGCCGGCATCAAGGACCAGCTCGGCGCGCTCGTCGGCCAGACGGTCGAGGCGCGCCTGGAGCCGGCCCTGCAGGAATTGACCGACGTGGTCCGGCGGGAGTCGGAGCGCATCGCCGGGGAGCGGATCGCTCCGGCCGTGGCCGGGGAGCTGTCCTCGGCCGCCGTCGCCGAGCGGCTCGGCAAGCTGTCGGCCGCCGCCGCGGAGGAGGCCGCTGCGCGGACCGTGGCCCGGGAGCTGGCCGCCGAGATCGCCTCCGACGCCTTCGCCGCGCACGTCGGCGCCATCGCCGCCGACGGCCTGGAGGCGCGGGTCGACTCCGCGCTGGCCGCTTTCGCCGGCTCCGAGGACCTGGCCGGGCGCGTGGCCGACCTCGTCGAGCGCAACCTCGGGCCGCGCATCGACAAGGGGCTGGCCGACTACCTGTCGTCCAACTCGCTGATCGAGCGGGTCCTGGCGCTGGCCGAGAAGGCCGCGGCCGGGGCGGTCGACGAGCGCATCGGCGCGGCGCTGGCCGAACACCTCGAGTCCAGGGAGTTCGCCCAGCACGTGGCCGCGCTGACCGGCAAGTCCACGGCCGACCTGGTGCTCACCACCATGTCCCGGTACACCGGGTCGACGGCCTTCTCCGAGCGCCTGGCCGCGCTCATCCAGCAGACGGCCGGCGAGCGGATCGAGAAGGCGGTCACCTCCCAGATGGGCACCGTCCAGCTCGGCGACAAGGTGGCCAGGCAGGCCGAGGAGGCCGCGCTGCTCATCGTCACCCGGCGCATCGAGGAGTCCCTGGCGCAGGTGACCGAGTCGGAGGCCTTCGCCGCCAAGATCGCCGAGGTCGCCTCGGGCGCGGCGGTCGGGCTCAGCAAGGAGATCGACGCGCTCCGCTCGGAGGTCGAGGCGCTCCGCGAGCGGCCGGCCGCGCCCGCCCAGTCCGGGGACGCGGCCGCCGGCGCCAAGGCGGTCGACCCGTTCGGCGAGATCAAGTCCATCCAGGCGGCGCTGGCCTCCTTCGAGATGGAGATCACCGAGATCGCCGGAGAGATCGGCAAGCTCAAGCGCCAGCCGGCGCCAGCGCCCGCCGCGGCGGCGGCCGGGGTCGTCGACCCGAAGCAGGTCGAGGCGGTGGTCCGCAAGGCCGTCTCGGCGAGCGTCGCCCAGGGCATCGTCAGCAGCGACGCCTTCAAGGAGGACCTCGACGAGCGCTTCCGGATCCTCCTGGACTACCTCCATTCGGAGGTGATTCCCAAGGAGGTCAAGAAGCACCTGGGCGGCAAGCCGCCGTCGGTGACGGACACGCACATCACCTGATCGCGGGTCTTGCGCCACGCAGAAATTGAGGGACTTCGGCGCAAGTCCGGCTGGTTGTCATAAACGGAGAGAGAAGCAGGGCTGAAAACACTCCTTGGCGAATGCGAGTAGGCCCTGCAAAGAACCACCCCGATCTCGAGAAGATCGGGGTGGTTTCTTTTGCCGCAAAGAAGCGCAAGAGAGCGGGATGGGTTGGAGGGCTGGAGGGCTGGAAGACTGGAAGATTGGAAGGCTGGAAGGCTGGAAGGCTGGAGGAACCGGAAGCGCTACCCACCCCTGTTCCTCAGTCCCCTTGTCCCCCTGTCTCCCTGTCCCCCTGTCCCCGCGTCACCGTGTCCCCGTGTCCCCGTGTCCCCGTGTCTCCCTGTCGCCCTGTCGCCCTGTCCCCGCGTCACCCCAGGGCCCCGTACTCCCGGCAGGCCTCGACGAAGGCCCGGATGTTCTCGATGGGCACCTCGGGTTCGAGGACGTGGGTGGGCGAGACGATCAGCGCGCCGTCGGCGCCCAGCGTCCGGACCCGCTCGCGGACGCAAGCGCGGACGTCGTCGGGCGAACCGAAGGGCATGGTGGTCTGGGTGCCGACCGCGCCGTCGATGACCATGCGGTCCCCCCAGCGCTTCTTGATGTCCACCAGGTCGACGCACTCCGGCTGGAGCGGGTTGAAGATGTCCACGCCGATCTCGATGAGTTCCGGGATGATCTCGAGGATGTTGCCGTCGGAGTGGTACCAGACGCGGATGTCGGGCTTGATGGCCCTTGCCGCGGCGTAGACCTTCGCCCAGCGGGCCTTGATGAAGGTCCGCCAGAGCTCCGGCGAGAACATCAGCGCGTTCTGGTTGGCGACGTCGTCGCCGGTGTAGAGCTCGTCGGCGCCGGCCTCGGCGGCGGCCACGGCGGTGAGCAGGTTGCGCTCCATGAAGCGGTCGAGGATGAACCCGGCCCACTCCGGCTCGGCGATCATGTCCATCAGGAAGGGCTCGTAGCCGCGCACCTGCCAGGAATCCTCGTACATGTGGGTGCACGAGACCCGCGCGACGCGGCCGGCGGCGTGGGCCCGTTCCACCTCCGCGGCGATGTGGCCGCGCGAGTAGCTCCGCCAGTCCGGCCAGGGATAGCTCTCGATGTCGGCGAGCGACGCGGCGTCCCGGAGCGGCGAGATGCGATGTGTGAAGTGGAACTCGCCGGCCGGCACGTGCAGGCAGCCGTTGCCGTCGAAGTACGAGCCCGCCGGCCGCTCCACGCCCTGGAAGTAGCGCGACCAGTCCGGCTCGACGCGGCCGGCCGGGGGCTTGAGCCGCGTCGAGACCGGCCGGAAGGCTCCGAAGTGGGCGTCGAGGTTGGCCTTCTCGTCGAGCCCCTCGGCCTCGCGCACCCGCCTCTCGAGGTCGGGCGTGAAGCCCAGGTGGAAGAGCAGCCGGTCCGGCCGGCGGTGGTTGACGGTCGCCTGGTAGCGCTCGAGGTCGGTCATGGGCATCGCAAGATCCTCCTGTTCAGCCACCGATGCACACAGATGAACACGGATGACAACAACGGCGGGCTACCAACCGCAGATGAACGCCGATTGAAGCCGATGGCAACGGCGGGTGACCAGCCGCAGATGAACGCAGATAAACGCGGATGAGAACTGCTGAACGGGAAGAGGCGACCGTGGTCTTGCCGCAATAGGGCGCAAAATGCGCGGAAGATCCCGCTGCCCGCGCTGCCCCACGCCCATCTGCGTTCATCTGCGTTCATCTGCGGTTTCATCCCAGCCCAGGTCGCCCCCATCGGTGTTAATCTGTGTTCATCTGTGGCTCTCTTCGTCGCCAGACTCCTGATGATGCCATGACATGCATCTGTGAAGATAATAGCAAGTCGTTGATATTCAGCGCAATAGAGGCTATGATTATTGTAATGGACGTTTTGCCAGAGTGCAGGTGAGACTGGTTTCAGTCGGAGGCGACCTGATGACGGCGGTTGTGTCGGATCCCCGGGACGAGCTCATGGCCTCGCTGCTCGGGCTGCGGGTGCAGGGCGTCGGGCGGCTGGTGAAGGAGCCGGGACACCTGCTCGGCATGCGGCCGCGGACGCTCAAGGCCTTCGCCTTCGTGCACCTCGACGGCGGCGGCGGGGTCTTCGAGTCGGCGCCCACCGGCCGGCGCGAGGTCCGGGCCGGGACGCTCTTCGTGCTCTTCCCCGGAGTGCGCCACCGCTATGGCCCGCGCGAGACCGACCAGTGGCGCGAACACTGGGCTATCTTCGACGGCTTCATCCCCGAGCGCTACCGCGCGGCGGGACTGCTCGACCCGGCGCGGCCCTTCTTCGAGGTGGGCCCGGACCAGGATCTGCTCCGCCGCTGGGCCGAGTGCCTGTACCTGGCCGGGACCGGCGGGGCGGGCGTGGCCCAGGCGCTATCCGAGCGCTTCTTCGCCCTGATGGGCCAGGTGCTCGCGCGGGGCCGCACCGAGCCCGCCGCCGAGACGCAGACCAGGCGGCTCGTCGAGGAGGTGGTGGCGCTCATGGAGGCGCACCTCGGCGAGGAGGGCTTCCGGCTCGAGGATCATGCCGGGCGCTTCGCGATGAGCTACTCGGCGCTTCGCCAGCGATTCGCGGCCGCCGCCGGCGCCCCGCCGGCCGCCTACTTCGCGAGGATGCGCATGAGCCGCGCCCGGGAGCGGCTGCTCTCCGGCGACGAGCCGGTGAAGCAGATAGCCGCCGGGCTCGGCTTCCCCGACCAGTACCACTTCTCGAGGCGCTTCAAGCAGATCGTGGGGCTCTCGCCGGAGGGGTTCCGGAGGGGGTTTCGGGGCCGGGGGGCGGGGACGGGGTGACGCGGGGACGCGGAGACAGGGGGACACGGGGACAGGGGGACACGGGGATACGGGGACGCGGGGACGCGGAGACACGGGGACACGGGGATACGGGGACGCGGGGACACGGAGACAAGGCTGGCTCGCCAACGTCCTCCTTCGCGACGGCTCCGGCGGGCGGGACTTGGCGAAAGCGAACCCAAAGCCTAAGAGCTTCCGGAAAGAAGTCCTTCCGGAGAAAGGCAGGGACGGGGGCACG
>CALGYR010000146.1 GCA_937935355.1 uncultured bacterium
CCCGGTGCCGAGACGCGCCTCAGGCTGGTCGACGACCTTGCCCGGATGCTCAAGGACGTCTGCTACTTCCCCGCCATCGACGCCGACGCCGAGGAGTACACGGAGCTATGAGCCTCCCTAAGCCGCAACTCAACCTCGACGACCTCTACCAAGAGATGCTCGACCGCCTCACCGAGCACAACGACGCCCTCATGGCGACCGGAGACGACGGTGAGCCGATGCTGAACGACGAGCAGATCACGGCATTGGAGCGCGAGTTCGTCTGGGAATTCCTGTGCCGGGCGCTGCTGCTGGATAGAAGTTGCCACAGTTGTAGACAAGTGCAGCCACCTTTTGCCCGCGAGAAGGCGCGGGCCACGACGCCGCCGCATGTGCCTGAGTGGTGACTTTCACCGCCGCGATGAATATGGCCCGGACAGTGAAAGTGGCGGTGGGTCGCGTACCGCACCGTCAGCGTTTCTCGCCGCTGCTCACATCGAAGCCGAACCCGGAGCAAGTCGAGAAGGCGCGCGCGGCGATGGATGCGATCCACAGAGTCTGCGCCCGCTGTGAGCACTGCACCCCTGTTGGTATCTGCACCTGCCCGGCCTCCGACATGTTCGGCCAGTTCGTCCAGTCCATGAGCCGGTGCATCTGTTGGGCGGAGCGACAGGAGATCCACGGGGACTCGGGACTGCTGGGGAGGCGGCTGTGAGCGAAGCCCTCCCTCAGTTCGGCGACGACTGGCGGCGGCGCTGGCTCGTTCTGCCGTCGTGGAATCGACTGCACCGCGTCTCGGAGATTGAGTGGGACGAAGAGGACTCGCCGTACGGCACGGGCACCACGCTCTGCGGCCTGTCGGGCCACCTGCACATCCCCGGCATCTTCAGCCGCATGGGTCTGCCCCGGTGCGCTCACTGTTGCCGACTCGCAGGCGTCCCGCGTGGTGACGGTGCTCCGGCGAACCACGGCATCGCAGAGAAGTGACCCGTGCCGCGACACTCCCCATACTCGCCCTGGGCCTCATTCTGGTCGTGCTGCTCGGCCCTGTGCTCGATGCTAAGGCCATCGTGCCGGAACAGGTCGATGTCCAGGTGGCCGAAGTCTTGAAGGAGCGGGCACAGGCACAGCGCCGGCGCGACCGCTGGCATCTGATCCAGCGCTATCGTCTGTGGCGGCAGTGGCGGAAGAACGACGTGCGCAGGCGCGTCCACCGCTGGGCCGTGCACGAATTGCACATTGGAGTTTGTGAAACCGGCACCAACACTGTCCCCCGCTACGGCGTCTACGGCTACGAGTGGTGCGCCAAGTTCGTCGCCGTGATGGTGCGCAAGGGCGAGCCCGGTCACCCCCTACCCCCGAACCCCAACTCCACCGCCTCGTGGAAAGAGGCCATCACCCACCGCCGCCACGGCTTCCGCCAGCTCTCCCTCCGCGCCAACGTGAAGCCCGGAGACATCGTCTGCTTCCGCGCCCACATGGGCATTGTGCATCGCACGGATAAGCACGGCTTCTGGAGCATCGAGGGCAACTGCACTGACCGCGTGGCAAAGAGATTCCATTACTGGTGGGAGGCTGATGTCTTCGGCCGCGTCCTGCCCACCCGCATCCCGGAGAGGTTCGATGGACTACGATGACGTCTGGGTTGATCAGCTCATCTTCGGCACCAAGGCTTGTTCCACCTGCGGGGCCGAGTGGCCGCGCAACTCAGAGCACTTCCAGCGCGACGGCAACAACCGGGATGGCCTTAAGGCGACCTGTAAGAACTGCATGAGGATAACTTGAGGATGAACGCCGCTACTAAGATATCGGATATGGATACGTTGGTGACACAGAATGACAGCGAAAGCGGCACAAAGAGCAAAAGCCAAGGCGAAGTGGTCCGTGCCTAGTCGGATTCGAATTCCGTTGGGGGCACCACTTTTCCCCGCTCAGAGAAAGTCGTGGGGATAAGCTGTGGCTAACAGTCACCCTCTTTGCGACTACACCCCCGGGTCTGATGCATGTCTGGGCGTCAAGTGGGGCCACAGGCCCAACCTGTGTAGGGTGTGCCCGTGGTGGGACGCCTACGTGATGGAAATCATGGAAGAAGCCCCCGAGTGAAGAAGGCGGAGCTAGGTGACGGGTGGTGTGTGGATTGTGTCAACGCCTGCAGCATCGGCAGTGTGTCCATGTTCCTGCTGCGCGAGAGCGGTCGAGAGGACGTGACCACCCACTACTGTCAAGAACACCGGGAGTTTGTCGAGGTGGATGAGACATGCAAGAGCTGGATGAAACAAGGATGAGGAGATGCCCGATGGATGATCCCCGCGAGATTCTGCGCGCGGCTGGGGTGGAGTGCGCGGAGGTGGAGGCCATATACGACGGCAAGCCGAATGAGGTACGAGACGGTGTCTGGTTCATGTGCAAGACCGACACTATCGCCGCCGCCATCCTCGCCCTCGCCCGCCTCGTGGCGAAGTACAAGCACGACTGGGAGCAGGCCGAGGAGGGTGTCGCGTTCTGGATGGAGCAAGACCAGGAGCACGAGGCTCTTGCTGAGAAGCGTACCTATGGACTGCGCTACACGCTGGAGCAGTATTGCGACCCCGATTGCGCCATAGTCGAGGCGAAAGTCGCCGACCTCGACCGCCGCTGGGAGGAGCTGGCGCCATGAACGCCACCCGTCATCGCCATAACTGGCGCTACAAAGAAACCAGTCCTGGTGTCTTCACGACTCGCATATGTGTGGGGTGCGGTGAGCGACAGACATGGGGGTTCGTGTCCCCCTCGTCTAACTCGACGCCTACAGCCCAGCCAGCGCCTCCCGCAGAGCACTTGACGGCAGATGGGTGTAGACCTTCAGGGTCGTCTTGATGTCGGTGTGGCCCAATAGCTCTTGAACGACTCTGGGATGCACGCCGTTGTTGGCGAGGTTCGAGGCGACCGAATGTCTCAAGTCGTGGAACCTGACCGGGAACGGCCTTTGCTCGGCCCAGGTGTTCGAGATGTAGGAGGGCCTTAGGGGATTCCCCAGATCGTCGCCGACGACGTAGGGGTAGGGTACGCGCATCTTCGACTCCAACTTTACAAGATAAGCAGACCTTTCGGCCAGAACGTTAGCCAGCTCGTCGGTCACCGGGATGTGCCGGCAGACCCGGTTCTTGATGGACTTCTCCACCA
>CALGYR010000147.1 GCA_937935355.1 uncultured bacterium
CTGCTCGCCTCTCTGGCCCCGGCCGCGTAGCGGCCCAAAAAGGGCAGAAGTCGAGTTCAGTACGTCGCCAATTATCAGATCGTTGCGGTTGCCGTCGGCGGCAAGGGCGGCGTAAAGCTCCTGGATGGCGGCGCCCTCCGGCAGTGTCGTCGGCTGGAAACCTGTCTCGCGCACGATGAGTCTGTGCACAAATGGACGCCGCACGGCCTGTTCTCCGGCCGGCACTGCGAACAGCACGGGCCCGATCTGCACGGATATGATCGGATGATGCCCATCGCGACGCTGCGGCGTTGCCGTGAGGCCTGTGATATAGCGCGCCTTCGCCTCAGAAAGCACCCGCTCGAAGGATACCGCGGGCACGTGGTGGCATTCATCGATCAGAACGTGTCCATAGTTGGCAACGATATCGTCGACCTGGCCCTTCCGGACCAGACTCTGGATCATCGCCACATCGAGCTTCCCGTTGGGGCGCCGCTTGCCGGCGCCGATCTGCCCGATGTCTCTCCGTTCCAGCCCCAAGAACAGCGCCAACTGCGCCATCCACTGGTCAAGCAGCGGCTTGCGGTGAACAAGCACCAGGGTGTTCCTCTGGCGCGCTGCGGCAAGATACGTGCCGACCACGGTCTTGCCAACACCTGGAGGCGCAACGAATACGCCCATGTCATGACCAAGCAGCGTGCGGACGGCCTGCTGCTGAATAGCCGTCAGCTTTCCCTGGAACACGAACGCTGCCGATTCGCCCTCCGTCCGCTTGTCCTCCATCTCAAGCGCACTGCCATATGCCCGGAGCAGATCCTCCAGTTCCGACAGGCAACCGCGAGGCAAGGAGACGTGATCGGTGCACTCCTCTGCGCACGAGATAATCCTGGGTGTGAGCGCGGTCGACAGCCGCATGCTCTGCTTCTTGTAGAATTCCGGGTTCTGGAACGCGGCCAGCCGCTTGATCTGATTGAGCAGTGCCGAAGGCAGCCCTGCCTTCTCGACGAAGATCCGTTGGCAGATCACGGCTCGAACCTTGGCTGGCAAAGGCTCGGATATGATTCTCTTCCGCGGCTTGCCTGACGGCGTCCGCGTCCAGGGTGCATGATCGTCTTCATCCACAAAGCTTGCCCGCACCCCAGTTACCTGCCCCCGACGGGTCGCTTCGTCGGCCAGGGCCTGGACAAAGGCAGGATCGAGCCTCTGAATGCCCGCCATGAAAGCCCATTGATCGGCGTAGGGTCTGAACTCGGCGTCTACGAAGACAGAATTCCCGCGCTCGCGAGCCTCGCGCTGCAGAGGTAAGGCTATCAAGTTGCCGAATCCGCCCTTGGGCATGGTGTCCTGATTGGGGAAAAGGCGATCATACGACTTCATCGGGAGCTGATGGCGCCGGGACATGGCCTCGGTGATGAGGAAACAACCCATCTTCCGCGCAACGGCAGCAGACACGGGGGCAGTGAAGAAGAACCACGCGTGCGCCCCGTTGCCGGAACGTGATCGCTCGATGGCCGTCGGAACCCCTTGGGTTTCGCAGGCCGCGATGAAGGCCCCGACATCCTCCGGCCAGGATTCCCCGTCGAAATCGGCTGCCAGGAACCAGCAGGTCTCCGCGCGGAGCATGGGGTACACGCCCATGACCTGCGCGCCCTTCAAGTGTTTGCCTGTCTCCTCGTCGGTGACCTGTATGAACGCTTGGCTCTGGCAATCCCCACAGGACAGCCGGCGGCGCCCCCCAATGGCACTCTTCTCGCATACGCCGCGCTGCCACTCGTGTGCGCACGCTGGGGAATAGCCGGACTTGCCAGTCCGCGCATTCTCCCATCGCCGCGGGAATACGTCCTCCCTCCCGCGGAACAACGAGCGGAACAGAGCCACCTTCTCGGCATTGGTGGTGGGAACGTGCTGCGGATCGGCTCCGATTTGCAGGGGGAGCCGAGACTGTTCCGTAGTGACGGCGGAAAGCTCGGCGCGCATTGCCGCAAGACGCCGCGTGCTCTCCTCAGCCTCAGTGCGCAGGCTGGCGAGCCGCTGCTCTTCCTGGACGATATCGGCAAGCAGGCGCTCGCGCCGCCCCTCCGGACCGTCGGCGCCCGGAACACCCGTCATGCGTTTCTCGCCAACGCGGCCTATGCGAAGTAGCCCAGCGCTTCAGCGGCGCCGGCAACAAGCACTTGGGCATCACCGAATTCGTGAACCTTCCATGCTGGCTGGCGCACGATCTGAAGACCCCGCTTGCATGGGAGCAGTGCGGCAAATTTCGCCCAGTTGGTCGACGGCTCCGTGTCGGACAGCTTGGCCTCCACCGGCAGCCACGGTACGCCGTCGCGCACGATCAGGAAGTCTATCTCCTGCTTCTCCTTGTTGCGCAGGTAATAGAGGTCAAATGTCCCTTCACCCGTGTCGGTCCAGAAATGGCAGGCCTTGAGCAGATGGCAAGCCACCAGATTCTCGAATCGCGCGGCTTCCGACGGCACCGCCGCATAGTCCCACAGGTAGACCTTGCCTTCACGTCGTAGCGACCTGGGGATGCTGCGACTCCAGGGCTTCACTTCAATGATGTAGTAGACCTCTTTCAGGTAGTTGATCCAGCGGCGGACCGTATCGAAACTGATCTCCAGATTCTCGCGTAGGCTGACCACACTGAAGGCCGAACCCACGCGCTCCGGCAGAAGGGCGCTCATAAGTTCCAGTCTGCCCAGGTCCGGTAGCCGGCTGATATCCCGGAGATCCTCACGGATGACGCCGTGTTCGTGATTGCGCCTCCAGAGGTTGGCCGCCTGCTCATCCTGCTCGAATAGCGGCTCCGGGAACGGTCCGTAGGCCAGCAACGCGGCAAGGTTGTCCTGAGCCTGGCGGCCTTGCTTCTGCGCCCGGCTGAACAGCGCTTCCATTGCCGCATCCGGAGCCAGAACGTCCGTCCGCTCCATCTCCCGCAGGCTGAACGGATGGAGGCGGAAATGGAAGTACCGGCCCAGCAGGCTGTCGCTCCCGCGGCGATAGACATTGAGCCGTGCGCTGCCGGTCACCAGAAAATCGCACGGCTTCTCCTGGGTGTCGTACAGGCCCTTGAGGTTGCGTTTCCAGAGCCGGTCCTTGTGGATTTCGTCGAGCACAACGAGAGGAACCGCTCTTCCCTTGCGAGGAGGGATGACGACGGAGGGCTTTTTCGTCCACGCCTGGCGGAATTCGAACTCGTCCCAGTTATGGTAGCGCCCAACCGACCGCCCGGCCAACAACATCTTGGCCATTGTTGTCTTGCCGCATTGGCGCGGCCCGGACACCAGTGCGATCTTATGGCGCCGCGCGAAGCACAGCGGCTCGATGGCCCCGGCAAGGTAGCGGTTTCTCATGGTGACCATACTACGGACTGCCCGGAGTATAGTCAAGAGCAAATCGCTGCCGACCGTACTCGTGGCAGACGCGGGTATGGTCAGAACTTGGCATCGCCACGGTTCCTCCCTGGCCGTGATCTTTCAAGACGGCCGGCGGAACGGTCGCGCTATTGATCATAGTTTGCTTCCCCGGTCCGGTTTCCGCCGCCCCGGGCGTGCCCTGGCCGTCTGGCCGGGCCAGGAGGCGATCCGGCCGGGATCTCGCCACGTGGGCCGCCTGTGCGCGCCCTACGGGCACCGGGACTCCGTCTGCCTGAAGGCCTTTGGTCTGTGTATCTGCTCCACAGCATCGCCCGACCTGAACAGCGTTACGTGGGCAAGACCAACGATCTGCAGCGTCGACTGGACGAGCACAACTCGGGCAAGAGCGTCCATACGCGCAGATACGCAAGCACTGGCGGACGACAATCCTGTTCGTCTTCACAACCTCGCGCGACGGAAAGCGAAGCGGTAACGCATTGCCGGACGCGCGGCAAGTGCGCAGGCTATTAGGGGAACCGGTCCTCGGCAACACCGAGCCATCGGGAAGCAGCCCTGAGTGCCCTTCATCGACAGGCAACCTTGCCAGCAACTGCCTGATGTGGTCGAACGCCCCCTCGAAATCCCCGTCGTCCCAGTTGCTGCTTGAGGTTGCCAACACCACCCAGCCGTGATACTCCATGCCCATGCCGCCATTATCCGACGGGAGGGAGGCGAAGCAAGGGACCGACACGCATCAGCTCTCCCAGCGCCGTGCGGCTAGTCCAGGCAAGTCGCGAACATCAGCTGGTGCACCAGGACTGTCGCACAGAGAAGGAGGGAACCGATCGGGAAGAGCCACCTTTTCCAGCCATCAAGCAGGAAAGCGGTCGGGACGCAGAGACACCCCAGCAGCAAGTGGAGTATGGCGGAGTAGCAGGCTGTCGAGTGCCAGAATAGAAGGCTGTCGAACTCTGCGGACCGGACAGAGGATGAACTGCGCCAGTAGCGCATGGGCTCTCCGGCCAGGCGAAAGTATCGCGACTCGAGCTGCACCGCGAAGCATCATCCGGATCGTCTGCGTGGCAATCGTCAAGCAAAGACTCGTTGCCTTGCCATAGACCATAGTCATTCCTGATGCCAACCCCCCAGCCATGGCGGAACGTGGTCAACTCTTCTTTCGGCGTTCTCCTGAAGCGCTCTCCGTTGTCTTCACTGACTACGCTCAGTAGCCTGCTGACTGCTTCCTCCACTGTCTTGGGCCATTTGGCCCTGGTGACCTCGTCCACGACCACGGGTGGCCTGCGGGGAAGCTTCTTGGCCTCTTCAATGAACTGCCGCCGTTCCTCATCCAGATCAGCAGATCCTATCGCCTTGCCCAGGTCGTTGCTGCCACATTGGACGCAGGTCTTCTGATCGCCAGCATTGCCGGCGTTGCAGGCATTGCAGCGGCGGAGCTTTGACCAGTCGGCGCTCACTCGGTCCGCTCTTGGCCTGTAGGTGACGAAGCGACGTACAACACGACGCCCAGCCCAAGAAGCGCCACCACAACCACAACGACCACAACCACTGCGCGATTGCTCACCTTCAGGCTCCCATGAGCACGCCGGCATTATCTGTTGGCAAAGGTGGCCACCAATTCGGCCTGGTGCGGCCTCAGAATCTGCTCGAGCTCTCCTCTGTCGAGCCATACGCCACCGCAGGAGGGGCAGATGTCGACGGCGACACCGCGGTGCATCCGCAAAAGCATCTGGCTCGAGTCCGCCGGACAGACCGCTTTCCCCACGGAACCACCCTTCTGCCCCCGGCCATCGACGGCTGCAGGCGCCGTCATCTTGTCCTCGTGGCGTTGTTTCAGCCCAGCCATGGTGTCGCGGCCGAGCCACAGTCCTGAGCAGGCTGGACAGAAATGGACGGTCACGGTAGTGCAATGGCGAAGTCCGGCTCTGTGCTTTGGGATTTCATCCCTGGCCTTGGGAACGGCATCCAGGAGCGCTCCCGCCCCCGCTCCGGCGGGCGCCCCCTACCGATACCGCCCGTACTCCAGCGCCGCCTCGAACATGGCCACCACGTTCTCCGGCGGGGTGTCGCCCTGGATGTTGTGGCTGGGCGCGAGGACGTAGCCGCCGCCGGGGGCCAGGGCGTCGAGGACCCGCTTGACCTCGTCGCGGACCTGCCCCGGCGTGCCGCGCGGCAGGACGGTCTGCACGTTGATTCCGCCGTGGAAGACCAGACGGCTGCCGAACTCCTTCTTGAGGGTGGCCAGGTCCATCTCCGCCGCGTTGGTCTGCACCGGGTTCAGGACCTGGACGCCGGCCTCGATCATGTCCTCCAAGAGTCGGTAGACCGAGCCGCAGCTGTGGTGGAAGATCCTCGCCGGGGTGCCGGCGCGGATCGCCTGGTGGTAGCGCCTCTGGTAGGGCACGATCGCCTCGCGGTACATCTCCGGCGAGAAGAAGGGCCCGTTCTGCGTCCCGAAGTCGTCGCCGAGCTGGACCATGTCGACCTCGGCGCCGAGCTTGGAATAGTAGTTGGCCGCGAAGCGCTCCTGGATCCGCGTGATCCGCTCGAAGAGCGCGTGGATGAAATCCGGGTCCATGGCCATGTCCATGAGGATCCGGTCGAAACCGCAGAGCCAGCAGGCCAGCTCGAACACGCCGTTCATGTCCGGCTGCGCCGACACCGCGAAGCCCCGCGCGCGGATGGCCCGGGCCTCGGCCGCCACCCGGTCGTAGCGGCCCCGGCCGCTCGCGTCCGGCCAGGGGAAGCTCTCGAGCGCGGCGAGGTCGGCCTCCTTCAGGGGGAAGCCGACGATCTGGTCGTCCTCGTTCTCCATCACCCGGGTGATGCCCCACTCGTTGGTGAAGGAGCCGTCCGGATTGGTGCGGGTCGCGGCGTACTCCGGCGTCGCCGGGGTCACCCGGCGGAAGTCGGCCCCGAAGCGCTCCTGGAGCGCCTCGCCCGGGTCGTAGACCTGCCACTGCCCGGCGCCGATGCCCAGGTACTCCGAGAGCCTGTCGTGCGCGCTCTTCTTGATCCCGGAGAGCCAGCCGCCGAAGTCGACGGGCACGCGGTCGGGCTCCCGGTGGTCGAAGCACGTGCGGACGCGTTCGAGGGAATTCATGAATCGCTCCTTACAGGCTGGCCGGGATTCTACTCGCCGCTCTGCCTGCTGCACTCTCAAAACCTTCGGTGCCTTGCGAGGCATCGATAGGCTGTTCTCAACGCAGAGGCCGCAGAGGGGCGCAGAGGACGCGGAGGACAACGGCAACGGCAACGGCGGGAGCTGCTTTGGCTCTTCAGACCGAGCGCGCTCGGCTCTGAAGAGACAGAGCAGATCCGCCCTCCCCAGCCATTTCTCTGTCCTCTGCGTCCTTTGCGTCCCTCTGCGGCCTCCGCGTTAAGGTTCCCGCTGGGATCCCGAACGATCTTGGATCTGCCGCAGCACGCCCCTTGCCCTTGACACTCCCCCGCCCCGGCCTAGGCTAGCGGCCATCGAAGGAGCCGGGTACTCATGGCGAAGCGCATCCTGGTCATCGAGGACGAGCCGGCCATCGCCGAGAACATCACCTACGCGCTCGCCACCGAGGGCTTCGAGCCCGTCTGGCGCGCCACCGGCCGGGAGGGCCTCGCAGCCCTGACCGCCGGAGAAGTCGCCCTGGTCGTGCTCGACGTGATGCTTCCGGACATGGACGGATTCGAGGTCTGCCGGGAGATGCGACGGACTTCGTCGGTGCCGGTCATCTTCCTCACCGCCCGCAGCTCGGAGGTAGACCGGGTGGTGGGCCTGGAACTCGGCGGCGACGACTACGTGCCCAAGCCGTTCAGCCCGCGCGAGCTCACCGCCCGTGTCAAGGCCGTCCTGCGCCGCTCGGAGGCCGCGCCGAAACCCGCCGCCCGGCCTCGGTCCGCCCGCGCGAAGGCGCCGCCCTTCGAGGTGGACGAGGAGCGCTGCGCCATCGCCTACCGCGGCACCCCCCTGGCGCTTTCCCGCTACGAGTTCCGGATCCTCCGGATCCTCATAGCCCGCCCGGGCTGGGTCTACTCCCGGGAAAAGCTCATGGACCTGGCCTGGTCCGACCCGGGCGCGAGCATGGAGCGCACCGTCGACGCGCACATCAAGTCGCTGCGCGCCAAGCTCCGCGCCGTCCGCGCCGAACCCGACCCGATCGTCACCCACCGGGGATTGGGGTACTCGATGAGAGAAGAGTGGTGACGACGCAGTCGTCAACCATGCAGGCCCCCTCTCCCCTTGGGGGAGAGGGTCGGGGTGAGGGGTTTGCCCTGGAGCCTGGGGGCTACACCCCTCACCCTAGCCCTCTCCCTCAAGGGGAGAGGGAAACTGAGCGGAAGATGATATCATCATGAGCATTCGCACGCGGATATTTCTGACCTTCTTCCTGACCGGGGCGGCCGGCCTCTGGCTCCTGGCGTCCTGGATGCACGACGAGGTCCGCCGGCACTATCTGATGTCCATGGAGGAGTCGCTCATCGACACCGCCAACATCATGGCCTCGGCGCTGGCCGAGCACCTCCGGGACGGGCGGCCGGACCCCGAAGAGCTCCGGCGCGCCTTCCAGGGAGTGAAACGGGAGGCAATCTCCGCGCGAATCTACGACCTGGCCAAGACCCGGGTGGACCTGCGCGTCTACGTCACCGACGAGCGCGGCACGGTGGTCTTCGACTCGGACGGGGGCCGCGACGAGGGCCGGGACTACTCGCAGTGGAACGACGTCTACCTGACCCTCCGGGGCCGCTACGGGGCCCGCACCACCCGGACCGACCCGGACGATCCGCGGACCAGCGTCCACTGCGTGGCCGCACCCGTCCGGGTCGACGGGCGCATCGCCGGGGTGCTCACCGTCTGCAAGCCGCCGGAGCTCATCTACGGATTCATCCGCGCGGCCCAGAGGAAGATCGTCATCGCCGCGCTCGCGGCCGGGGCCGTGCTGCTGCTGGCGAGCTACGCCATCTCCCTGTGGGTCACGCAGCCCATCCGCAAGCTCACCGCCTACGCCCGGGCGGTGCGCGACGGCCGGCGGGTCGAGCTGCCCGCGCTCGGCCGCAGCGAGATCGGCGCGATGGGCGCGGCCTTCGACCAGATGCGCGAGGCGCTCGAAGGCCGGCGCTACGCCGAGCAGTTCGTCCAGACCCTGACCCACGAGATCAAGGGGCCGCTATCGGCCATCCGCGGGGCGGCCGAACTCCTGGCCGAGGACCCGCCGGCCGAGCGCCGGGCGCGCTTCGCGGAGAACATCCGCGCCGAGGCCGGGCGCATCCAGGCGGTGGTCGACCGACTGCTGGAGCTGGCCTCGCTGGAGAGCCGCCGGGCGCTGCGCGACGTCGAGGACGTGGACCTGGGCGGGCTGGCGGCCGGGGCCCTCCGCGAGGCGGAGCGCCTGGCCGAGGCCAGGGAGCTGAAGATCGGCCTCGAGGCCGCCGCCGGGGTCGTCGTCCGCGGGGAACGGTTCCTGCTCGGTCAGGCGCTCGCCAACCTGATCCGGAACGCTGCCGACTTCACTCCGCGCGGCGGGTGCGTGGTCGTCTCCGTGGAGCGCGCCGCTCCCGGCGAGGCCCGGGTGGCGGTCTGCGACTCCGGGCCGGGCATCCCCGAATACGCCCTGGAGCGGGTCTTCGAGAAGTTCTACTCGCTGCCCCGCCCCGACACCGGCCGGAAGAGCACCGGGCTGGGCCTGGCGCTGGTCCGCCAGGTGGCCGAGCTCCACGGCGGCTCGGCGCGCGCGGAGAACCGCCCCGGGGGCGGGGCCTGCGTCGCCCTGACGCTCCCGATCGCGTCGGCGCGGAGCTGATCGCCCCGCCGGAACGGCACGCGGCCCCGCCGCGTCTTTTCGCGCGGCTTTCTCTCTGACTTCACGTTCTTTTCACGCACAGCGGGCATCCTCTCCCCGGAGGACGCGGGCGGCTTTCCGCCCGGAACGGGGAGGGGAGGAGCGATCATGAGTCTGGCAAGGTTTCTGGCGATCGGCGCCATCTTCGGGCTGGCCACGGGCGGCTGGTTCCTGCTGGGGGCCACGACGCTGGTGCGCTCGGACAGCTTCTCGTCGCGGCTGGGCCAGGACGTCGAGGAGCTCTGGGGCGGGAAGCTCGTCCAGGCGGCGCCAGAGTTCTCGGTCGCGGGACAGGAGGGGTCCGCGGAAGCGCAGCCTCTCAGGATCCGGCCGTCCGGCAACAAGATCGCCGTCGGGCTGGGCCTCGACTACCGGCGCAAGGGGCTGATCTGGTACCCGACCTACGTCTGCAAGTTCGACGGCACCTACGCCATCGCCAACCACGAGGAATCGCCCCGCAAGGTCCGGGCGCGCTTCCGCTTCCCGGCGCCGAAGGGCACCTACGTGGACTTCGGCTGCTGGCTCGACGGCCGGCCGCGGGAGGGCACCGTCGACCCGGCCCAGGGCATCACCGAGCTGATCGAGCTGGGCCCGGGCCAGACCCGGGAGTTCCGCGTGGCCTACACCACGCGCGGGCTGGGCGAGTGGCACTACCGGCCGGCCGCCGGCACCGGCGGGGTGCAGAACCTGGACGCGTCGGTCACCACCGACTTCCGGGACTACGACTTCGCCGACGGATCGCTCTCCCCGACCGCCAAGGAGGAGGGTCCGCAGGGCGCGACCCTCTCCTGGAAGAGCGGCGGGATGCTCACCGCCCAGGACATCGCCATCACCATGCCCGAGAAGCTCAATCCCGGGCCGCTGGCCGCGCGGATCACCTTCTTCGCGCCGGTCTGCCTGCTCTTCTTCTTCCTGGTGGTCGGCACCATCGGGATCGTCCGGAAGATCCCCATTCACCCCATGCACTACTTCTTCGTGGCAGGCGGGTTCTTCGCCTTCCACGTGCTCTTCGCCTACCTCGTGGACCACGTGCCGGTGCACGTCTCCTTCGCCATCGGCGCGGTTGCGACCGTGCTGCTGGTCACCGGCTACCTGGCGGCAGCCCTCGGCCGCGACTTCCCCTGGCCGATAGCCGCAGCCGGCCAGTTCTTCTACCTGGTGCTCTTCTCCTACAGCTTCTTCCTGAAGGGCATGACCGGACTGACCGTGGCAGTCGGCGGCGTGCTGACGCTGGCGGCGCTCATGAAGGTCACCGCCGGGGTGGACTGGTTCGCCTTCTTCGGCCGGCCCAAACCCGCGAACAGCGGGGGCTCCCTACCGCAGAGGGCGCGGAGTATCGCCGAGGACGGCGGGATCGTCGATGCCAGATAGACTGTGCGGAAGACGCAAGCGATCCATCCTTCTGTGGACGCCTGCAATGCCGGCAGCGAGTCTTGCGGCGTCGGCGGCGGCTCTGCTTCATGTCGGGAGAAGATCTCTGCGATACTCCGCGTCCTCTGCGGTTAGGGCTCAGCCCCGCGCGCCCGGGATCAGCGCCCGCCGCGCCTCGAGCCGCCCGGCAATCTCCTTGCGGAGCGCCTCGGGGAGGGCGGGGTTGACAGCCAGCTCCGAGAGCGCCTCCTGAACGCCGCCGACGCCGTCCTTGAGGCCCTCGAAGAGTTCGGCGGCGATGCGCTCGCGCAGCCGCGCCGAGCGCGGCGTGCCGGTCTCGACCGACTCGCGGCCCAGGATGCGCGAGAGCGCGGCGAGGATCTCCGGCCGGTCCTCGGCGGGGAGCCGGCCGTTCCTGTCGCGGATGGCCAGCAACGCGAGGGCCGCCGAGGCCGCCGGCGCGGCGAGCTCCGCGCTCGAGCCGTCGGCCGCGAGGATCTCCGAGATGGCCCGCATGGCCGGGGGGTCGGAGAGCTTCAGGCCCAGCGCGCGGATCACCGCCAGGCGGTCGCCCGGGCCCGCGATCCGGCTCACCGCCAGGTCCCGCAGGCCCTCGATGACGCTCGTCGCCGCCGCCGGCCCCCACAGGCAGCGTCCGCCAGCCAGGTCCTTCCAGCGGTTGACCATGGCCACGAGCACCCGGCGCCCGAGCACCGCCCCGGCCGCGGGGGCCAGGGCCACCCGGACGAGCCCGCGGACTATCACCGGAAGCGCGCTCACGTACTCGGAGGCCTCGCCGGAGAGCTCCAGGGTCCGCCCCGAGCCCGAGCCGGCGCCCGAGCCGCGCTCGACGGTCCGGCCGAGGCTCTCGGGCTCGCGGGCCGACAGGGACTCGAGCAGCGCCCGGGCCGCATCCTCGGCCATCTCCGGAGAGGCCGCCTGGCCCGCGGCCAGGTAGGAGAGCGCCTCGATCCGCGCCGGCCCGGCCAGGCCCATCTCCTCGATGCGCCGCCAGGCGGCCTCGAGCGCCGCGCGCTCGGACCCGATCGCCCCGGCGATCTTGGCGAAGGCCAGGGCGAGCTCGCGCGGCTCCGGGAACGACGCCAGGCTGAGCTCGAGCATCCGGCGCTCGGCGTCGCGCAGCGCCGCGGCCAACCGCGCGTCGGCCGCGTCCGGGCCCGCGAAATTCCGCCCGACCTCGCCGATCACCCGGCAGGCGCGCAGCCGGTCGGCGGCCGGCCAGGCCGGGGACAGCCGGTCGAGCAGCAGCGGCAGGGCCGGCAGGCCCATCCGGGCCAGCGTCGACTCGGCCAGTTCGACGTCGGTGCGGAATACCAGGTCGCCGAAGCTCTCCAGGTACGCGGCGGCCAGCTCCCCGCGCAGCGCCTCGGGCAGGCGCGGGTCGGCCGGCAGCAGCGTCTCGAGCACCCCCAGGCGCAGTTCCTTGCTGGCGCTCCTCAGGCTCTCCAGGAAGGCGTGGCCGGCCCTCTCGACGATCTCCGGCTCCACCTGACGGAAGCGGCACAGATCGGCCAGCAGCCTCAGGAAGTGGCGCCGCGCCGGCGGCGCCGCCCGGCCGAAGGCGTCGAGCACGGCGGAGGCCGCCGCGGAGCCCGGCAGGTTGAAGAGCTCTCCCCCCAGGGACTGCTGCTCGAACTCGCCGGGGCCGCGGTCCACGATCTCGGAAGCGAGCAGCCCGGCCACCTCGGCCGCGTCGGCCACTTCCGGCCGACGCCGGCGCAGGGCGGCCAGCTCCACGAGAAGGAAGGACCGGGCGCGCCGGTCCTGAAGCTTGTCGAGCTCGGCGCGAATCTGCCGGACCAGGAGCTCGGGCGCGCGCTCTCCGATCCCGGCAAGGAGCCTGCCGGCCGGAGCGAAGCCGGCCCGGTAGTCGGTGGCCAGCAGCTCGACCGCCTGGCGCAGCGCCTCGGCCACCCGCTCGGGGAAGAGCGCGAGCACGCCAGCCGCACCGGCCAGCGCCCCCAGGATCCTGCCGCGCAGTTCCGCGGAGCGTTCGCCAGCCAGGGCCGAAGTCATGCCCACCAGGGAGGCCACGAGTTCCAGGTCCGTGCCGGTCGCGCCGGGGGCGCCGCCCTTGTCGGCGAGCAGCCGCTCGAGCCGGTCGATGGCCAGGCGCTTCTCGGGCAGCTCGCCGACGGCCAGGGCGGCCAGTGCCTCGGCCACGTCCGCGCGGACCCCCACGCCGGCTAGCAGCCTGGCAGCCTCGGCGCGCACCGCCGCCTCCGGCGCCGCCAGCGCACGCACGAAGACCTCGCCGCGAGCCTCCGCCGGGATCGGCGCGCAAGCGAGGCGGCGCAGGGCCGAGACGGCATCCTCGACGCGGGCGCTGGTCAGGGCGGTCAACCGGAGCCTCTCCACCTCCTCGGGAGGGAAGAGGCCGGCGCTCGCAGTTCCGGCCGAAGCGCCGGTCGGGACCAGGGCGCCAGGCGCAGCGCGCACCGGTTTCGCCGCCGGGCCGGTCGCTTCACCGGAAGGCTCGCGGCCCCAGCCCTCCTCGGCGAGCAGCTCCTCCTCGAGCGCCACCACCGCGCCGGCTTCGGAGCGGGACACCGCCAGCTTGTCCGCGACGCCCGCGGCGGCGGCCAGGGCGTTGACGCCTTCGGAGTCGATCTCCGCGGCCCGATCCAGAAGAGATGGTTCCAGGAGAAGCTTCTCGATCGCTGAGCCGCGGCCCGCGGTCTCGAGCAGGGCTTCGGAGAAGGACAGCCCCTTGGCCAGGAGCGCCCCGAGCCGCACGACCGTGCGCCGTGGCAAACCCAGGGCCCGCAATGCCGCTTCGCTGCGTATGCCTTCGATCATCGGCAATATCTATATGGGCGCGACGGGCTTCTGTCAATCGCGCTAAGCTCGACTCCGGGCGACCGCGCTGCACTGCATCGCGAATGCTCGCGGTTTCAGCTTCCCAAGCGGCCGTCTGTCTGCGTGAACCAGTTCACGTGGCGGACGGGCAGGCCCCATCCGGCACCGTTCCAGAAGCTGCGCACAAAGAGCTAGAGTGCAGGCTTGCCAGTTGGCCTCTGCGGCCGCATGCATATCGCGCCAAATGGGAACCGGCAACCCCAAGCCCTCTGATACGCACTCATGGGCGCGCTTTTACACGGCTTACGGCAGCCACAGGCTAAAGCCCAGCGGTTCCCATTTGTCTCATTAGCACTCAGATTGACCACCGACGCAATCGCCGACTGCCGATATTGTTGGGTTGACATGCGGACAGCGCGATGGTACTATACGCGCGGTTAGCCGGGAGAGAACGACACGGTGATGCAACGGTGGGACTGCAAGACCGACGAGTGAGTCGGGAGGTATTACCGTTCCAGACACCGTATTTTTTGAGGAGACTCAGCGATGACACCTGAGAGCATCAACGCGGGCAAGCCTGAGAGAGTCGAGAGGCCGGAGCGCACCTTCTTTATTCCCGGCCGCCAGCGCGGCCAGCGCGTCGGGCTGTTCGTCGACGTGCAGAACATGTTCTACTCGGCCAAGCACCTCTACCAGGCCAAGATCAACTACCGCAGACTGCTCGAGGACCTGACCGCCGGGCGACAGCTGGTCCGCGCCGTGGCCTATCTGGTCACCAAGCCCGAGGTCGACCAGACTGCCTTCGTTGACGCCCTGACCCGGCTCGGCTACGAGATCAAGGTCAAGTACCTCAAGATCCGCCCGGACGGCACCGCCAAGGGCGACTGGGCCATGGAGCTCTCGCTCGACGTCATGGCCATAGCTCCGCGGCTGGACACGGCCATCCTGGTAACCGGCGACGGGGACTACGTGCCGCTGGTCGACCGGCTCAAGACCCTGGGCTGCCGCACCGAGGTGGTCGGCTTCCCGCAGAACACCGCCACCGAGCTCATGAACGTCGCCCACGCCTTCGTGGCCATCGACGACGCCATGCTCTTCAAGGAGAAGAAGTTCGAGGCCGAGCTGGCCGCCCAGGCGGCCGGGAACACCGAGGGCTTCGGCCCCCGCGGCCGCTCGCAGGACAGCATCGCCGAGCGCTTCGCCGCCGGAGAGCACGCCAACCAATCCCAGCAGATGGGCGTCTGGGCCAACAACAACGAGGACGCCGGCGGCGCACAGGTCGACGACGCCACCGCCGAGCGCCTGGCCTCGCAGCTCTGGGAGCGCGAGCACAACAAATAGTCCCGCGACGGCAACGACAGCAGTCCCGCACGGCGCGCCAAAATGGCGCGCCGTGTCATTTTGACAAACTCCCGTCGCGCGACTTCTCCCTGTGAACGATCGCAAGTCGCGGACTCCCGAGTGCGTGCGTCTGCGCGGCGCCCTGGCACGCCGATTGCTTTTGCGCGAATAGAAGCGAGCGGCAAGGAAGTTACGACAGGACCTGCGAAAGGAGGCAATCATGGCTCTCTGGAATTGGACGACTGACTGGGATCCATGGAGCGCGCTGAGGCTGGCGGCCCGGGGGACGGGCTGGGAGCGCCAGGCCTTCCCGGCGATCAACGTCTACGAGTCGGGCGAGGCCTTCGGCGTGGAGGCCGAGGTGCCGGGCGTGGCCCCCGAGGACCTGGACCTCACGGTCGAGGGCAACGTCCTGACCATCAGCGGCGTGCGCAAGGGCGACGAGTTCAAGGGCACCTTCCACCGCCGCGAGCGCCCGGCCGGCCGCTTCTCGCGGAGCCTGAGCTTCAACGTGCCGCTCGACGGCGGGCACGTGGAGGCCCAGTGCACCGACGGCGTGCTGGTGGCCAGGATCGCCAAGGCGCCGGAGGCCAAGGCGAGGAAGATCGCCGTCAAGTCGGCTTGAGCCGCTTGCCTTGATCGATTGAGGAGGAACTGCCATGGCCGATCAGGAAAAGGGAGCGATGGAGAGGCGCGAGGAAACCCGCCCGGCTGAGCGCACCAGGATCGAGCGGGAGTACAGCCCCGACGTGGACATCTACGAGACCGAGAAGGAACTGGTGCTCGTGGCCGACATGCCCGGGGTCGAGCGCCAGAGCGTGGACGTGGACCTCTCGGGCGGCGTGTTGACCGTCACCGGGCGCGTCAAGGCCCGCCGGCTGGACGATGGCTTCGGTTGCATCGACTGCGAGTTCCGCCCGGGCGACTTCTCGAGGAGCTTCGCACTCAGCGAGGAGATCGACTCGTCGAAGATCGAGGCGTCGATGAGCCGTGGAGTGCTGCGGGTCCGCCTGCCCAAGGCGACGCCCGAGAGCCGCAAGATCGCCATAAAGGAAGGCTGAAAGGAGGCTGCCCATGGCCATGAACATCGTTCCGCGCCGGAAACGCGAGGAGGGCGGCGAGCTCTCCCATCCCATAGACCTCTTCCGCCGGCAGATGGACCGGCTCTTCGAGGATTTCTGGGGGGAGACCGGCCTGATGAGCCGCTTCGCGGCCGGCGAGGCCGCCTTCCTGCCCCGTGTGGACATCGCCGAGAGCGACAAGGAAGTGGTCGTCACCGCCGAGCTGCCCGGGCTCTCCGAGAAGGACGTGGAGGTCTCGCTGTCCCAGGGACAGCTGGTACTCAGCGGCAAGAAGAAGTCGGAGCGCGAGGAGAAGGACAAGTCCTTCCACCTGGTGGAGCGCAGCTACGGCAGCTTCAAGCGGGTGGTGGACCTGCCCGTGGCTCTCCAGGAGGACAAGGCCCAGGCCAGTTTCAAGAACGGCGTGCTGACCGTCAAGGTACCCAAGAGCGCCGAGGCCAAGTCGCGCAAGATCCAGATCCAGGGCGACTGAGCCCTCATCGAGGCGGCATCAATAGCCGGGGCGCGGGAGACATCTCCCGCGCCCCGTTCGTTTGAGCGGATGGACTGAAACCGCCGGGGCTACTTGCCCTTCTTGCCGTTGGTGTTGTCCGGCCCGTTGATCACGTTGGCCGGCGCCTTGGGGTCTTCGCTGGCGCCCGCCGGCTTGGTGGAAGGCTCGTAGTCCTGAAGGTCTTCCTCGGTGTGGCTGAAGTGGGAGGCGGCGACGATCTGCTTCTTCATGTTCAGCGCGTCGCAGCTCCAGTAGAGCTTGGCCGGATCCTTGTCGTCATTCTGGAGGCTCTCGCCCTGGAAGTACTCGATGACGATCTTGTGCGGTCCGGGGGTGAGCTTGACCTTGGCTACGCGGTGGGCGGCGGGCTCGAGCTCCGCGGCGCAGGGACGCCAATCGTCGATCACCTTCTCGCCGTCGAGGAACATGCGGGCGCCGTCATCGCACCAGAGATCGAAGGTCACCTCGACGCCCTCGGCCGGAATGACCACGCCCTTGGCCTTCGGGTCGTTGGGGCCGCTCTGGCCGGAGTTGCCCGGAGCCAGGTCGACCGAGCCGATCCAGCGCACGCTGAACCAGCCGCGGCGGATGAAGGAGTGGTTGACCAGCGGCTCGATGCGCGAGTACTTGTACTCGCGGAAGGTCCAGTTGAGGGGGTCGACGACGGGCTTCTCGCCCTCCTTCCAGTTGCCATCCCACTCGGTGGGGTCCTTGAAGTAATGGGCGACCAGGCCGGCATCGCGCTTCACCTCGGGGGCGCCGTTCTGGCCATTGCCGTTCGGGTTCTCTCCGGCCATGACCAGGGTCGCGGCCAGGACCAGTCCCATGGAAACCATCATCGCGCGCAGCATCTTACATTCCCTCCTCGGGGAACGGGTCCACCACCAGCTCGGCGGGCTCCCCGGCCTTGCCGGAGACCACGACCACGCCGCTGGACATGGTACGCATCGTCACGGGGAACGGATCGACGACCAGCTCGTCGGGCTCGCCGGCACCGGCCTGTACGACATTGACGCCGGAGGACATCGGCTGCCAGCAGAGCTGCACCGGAAAGGCGTCGACCACCAGTTCGTCGGGCTCGCCGGCCGCTCCGGGGACGACGGTCACCCCGTCGTCCATCGAGCGCATCGTCAGCCTGTGGCCGCAGGAAGCGGGCCCGGGCCGGGCGTGCTCGCGGCCCGAGAAATGCCAGGCCGCAGCCACCGCAACCAGCGCCGCCGCGGCGGCGACCGCCAGAGCCAGGCGCAGCCGGACGGGCTTCGGCCGCACTTCCCGGGCAGCCGGCGGGGCGCCGGCGCCTTCGGCCGCCCACTCGGCGAGCATGCCCATCGCCGCGCGCCGCTCGGCGATGAGCCGCGCGCACTCCGCGCACTCGCCCAGGTGCCGCTCGATCCCGGCCCTCTCGGAAGGTTCCGCCTCCCGATCGAGGTAGCGGTCCAGGGCGGAGATCGGAAGAGCGTCGTGTAGGGAAAGAGTGTAGATCTCGGTGG
>CALGYR010000148.1 GCA_937935355.1 uncultured bacterium
ATCTGCACTCACTTTCCCCGCCCCACAGCGCGCCAGGTATTTCGCCGAAGGCCGTAAGCGAACATCTGAGCTTCTGCCTCCCCTCACAGACTCCAGGGTGTTTGACTGCAGCCCAGCTGCCGGTTGAGAGGCAGCCGGCCAGGGCCTGCCCGGCGATGTCCGGGCGAGACGGCGCTTCCGTACCGGGCATGCCGCGCAGGCAGGCAAATGACCGGCCGGCGGATTCCTCCCCCGGCAAGGTGCATGAGAGGGCGCCCACACCGCTCAAGGCATCGTCGGTCAAGAAGTGACAATAAGGCGCGCCGGCACTCGCGCCCGTATGGGCCAGGACTCTCCCAGGCGGATCGCGAAGGCTCGTCGTTCTTTGTGTCACTTGGTGTCCTGGTGTCTTGAGGCCCAGACGGCCCCGTCCTACAGCCGGCTCAGGGCCTCCCGGGTGGTCGCGCCGGTCACCTCGTAGGTGCGGCCGTCGATGAACCGGAGATAGGGCTTGCGCGACGCAGCCTCCGGCGGGCGCTGGCGTTCGACGAGCTCCAGGCGCATCCGCACCGGCTTGCCGTGGACCAGGGGCTTCGCCTTGCGATGGCCGCGGCAGGCGGCCTCGGCAGTGTCGGTGATGAGCTGGTGGGCGGCCTTCCGACTCAGGAGCCGGCCGCCGAAGCTCGAGTAGCCGACCTTGACCTGGGCGGTGCGGACGCCCTTGATCCAGCGCCGGGCCTCGGCGCAGACCTTGTCGTCGCCCGAGACCATGATGACCGGCACGCCCTCGTCCCCGGCGATGCCCGCGTCGACGGCCAGCTCGCCGGCCTTCCTCCCGTTGATCCAGAAGTTCTGCCAGGCGGCCGAGGACATGGTGTGGTCGAGGACCGCCGCGCGCTCCCCGGCCATGGCGTGGAAGCCCAGCAGGATGAGCGCGTCGTACTTGCCGATGTCGTGCAGCCGGCCGAGGTCGCTCGAGCCCTGGACGTACTGGGCCCGGGCGTCGGCCTCCGCCCAGAGCAGGTTGAAGCCCCGGCCGTGGGCGTCCCAGACGGTGACCTCGGCGGCCCCGCCGCGGAAGCAGCCCTCGACGCAGGCGTTGGCGTCCCAGGTCATGAACCGGCGGGCCTCCTCGTAGAGGCGCTCGTCGCGCTGGACCTGCTGGGGCAGGACGATCCCGGAGATGCCTTCCATGTCGACTTCGATCATGACGCGCATGGTTATGACGTCCTCCTCTTGCCGCGAGCCGCGCGGGTTCCCAGGGCTTCTAATTTCTCCGGGAGGGGGCACAGATTCAAGCCTTGCGGCCGCAGGCCGCAGGGATTGAATCCCATCATTTGTCTCCTCCGAACCTCTTCACGCTCGACGATGGACCGCAATCCGGCCGAGGAGTCGCTGCGCACCGCTTCACCACGGAGTGCCCCCTCCCGGAGAAATTGGAAGCCCTTGCGGCCTCCCGGATCCGGTTGGCGACGGTCAGCGGGCGCTGGTGGGTTATATCGTGGCGCCGCTGGACTTCCCAGTACTCATCCGCGGCGCGCAGCACCTCCCCCAGCCAGCTGCGGTTCTCGGCCACGAGGCAGAGCCGCGCGACCAGGTCTTCGATGACGTGGTCGAGCCCGTGCTCGTCGAGGTCCGCCGCCGCGCGGCGGATGTAGACGGCCAGGTGCTCGCGGGCGACGGCCCGCCAGGTCCGGCGGACGAAGGCGTCGTCGGCCAGCCACCGGTCGAGCTGCCGGAAGCGCGCGAGCATCCCGGCGCGAGCCCGGCCGGCCAGGGGCGCCGGGCGCTGGCCGGGCGGCTCGCCGATCCTGAAGGGCACGCGCTCGAAGCCGCGGATGCGGCGGCGGTCGACGTCGACCAGGAGCAGCAGGGAGTCGGCGGTGTGCGGGCCGTTCTCCCTCATGTAGCGGGAGGTGTGGGCGTCGAAGACGAAGTTGCCGAGCGAGCAGGCCACGAGCGAAGCGCCGACCAGCTCGGCGCCCTGGGGCACGTGGGGGTGGTGCCCGAGGACGATCCGCGCCCCGGCCCGGGCGATCTCCCGGAAGTTGTCGCGCCGCGGCACGGACGGCGTGGGCATGAACTCGAGGTCGGCGTGGATCGAGACCACCAGGACGTCCACGTCCCGGCGGTGGCGCTCGACGTCCTCGAGCACGTTCTCGAGCGTGTAGTAGGCGTGGCAGTGCCGGACGTGCCCCAGGGAGTAGTTGGTGTCCTCCGCGTAGCAGAGGAAGCCGAAGGCGAGCCCTCCGCGCTCGAGCACCGCCATGCGCCGGGCCTCGCGCTGGGTGCGTCCCACTCCTGCGGTGGCGATGCCGGCGGCCTCCAGGCAGCGCCGGGTGTGCTCCATGCCGACCCGGCCGGCGTCGAGCACGTGGTTGGCCGCCAGGTTCATGAAGTCGAAGCCGGCCTCCCGCAGCGCCGCGGCCGAGACCGGCCCGGGCACGGGCGAGATCAGCCCCTTGGGATCGATGAGCCTCCTCGGGAAGGAGGGCGGGATGCTCACCGACTCCATGTTCCCGAAGAGCAGTTCCGCCCGACGGAGCTCCGGCCGGACGAGTTCGAAGGGCCACATCGGACCGTGCTCGAGCATCTGCGCGCCGGTGTGGCCGCTGAAGGCGATGTCGCCGACCGCCCCGAAGGTGACGCTTTTCTTGGTCATGGGAGGTTCCCTCTAATCGGCTGGGGTTGCGGGCGCCACACAACGGCAACACGCAACACCCAACACGCAATGAATCAATGGCGCTTCCTTAAGCCATGCCAACGGCTTGGAGAACCAACAGCGAACCGCAGAACCGCAGAACGCCGAATGATGAATGTCGAAGTGGCAGCTCCCGGCCGCTCCACGTCCTTCGAAATTCTGACTTCGACATTCGATATTCTGCGGTTCTCCGTTCGTAGGTCTTAAGGAAGCGCCATTCCATGTTGCGTGTTGCATGTTGAATGTCGGGTGTCGGTCCCGTCTCCCGATTCCCTACTTCTTCCCCTCCGGCTCCCAGCAGAAGATCACTCCGCTGGCCGCCGAAGGCCAGAAGACGCGGCCGTTGGCCAGGGCCACGTTCACGCAGCCGCGCGGGGCGAAGCCCGGGGAGAGCCAGAGCAGCTCGCCGGTCTTCGCGTCGCGGACGTTGAGGCCCCCGACGGTGATGGCGAAGGAGCAGTCCGGGGTGAGCCCCACCGCGCCGCATGCGTGGGTGTCGCCGCCGAGCTGCCCGCCCTTGACGAGGCCCGCGCAGCCCTTGCCGTCGGCGAGGGAGACTTTCTCGCCGCCGCCGCCGTAGCCGCGCAACGCCGCGTAGTCCGCCCCGAGGCTGATCCGGCTCGCGCCGCTCCGGCCGCCCCGCCAGACCAGGCTCCCGTCGCGGGTCGAGACCGCGCGCACCCCGCACATCGGGCCGTCGCCGAACTCGATCAGGAAGAGCTTGTCGCCGCCGAAGAGCGCCGGCGCGCAGGTGGCGAAAAGCTCGTTGGTCCGCCAGAGCACCTTGCCGTCCTTCGCGTCGATGGCCAGGGTCTGGCCGCGCTGGCGGTCGCCCTGGGCCTTCCAGCCCCACTTCTGGGCGCCGGCGGTGAAGTACATGACGTCTCCCGAGGCGCAGCCGTTCGGGGCCAGCGCCGGGTTGACGTCGAGCTCGACCGACCATGCCGGCGCGCCGGTCCTGGCGTCCCAGGCGTCGACCCGGGAGGCGCCCTGGCGGGAGACGCCGAGGGCCACCCGGCCGGCGGCCAGCACCGGCGAGGCCCGGTCCCAGATGCCCTTGTCGCCGAGGTCCGCCGACCAGAGGACGCCGCCCGAGGCGATTTCCACGCAGACGAGCTTCCCGCCCTTCGGCCAGGGGCAGGGCACGTAGAGCCGCCCGTCGGCGGCGAGCAGGCCCGTCGAGCGGCCCCACTCCTCGTTGCGGAGCGGCAGGCGCGTCCGCCAGCGCATCCGGCCGGTGGCCTGCTCCTGGCAGGTCACGGTGCGCTGCAGGGTGATCGAGATCACGTCGCCCCCGGCGGTGGCCACGCAGGGCGTCTTGAAGTGTCCGAAGCCGCGCGTCGCCCAGCGGACCTTCAGCGGCGGCCGGAGGCCGGGGTCGTCGGCGAAGCTGGTGTTGGCCGCGTCGGCGCCGGTCGAGGTCCAGCCGTAGCTCTTGCCGGTCGCAGGTGCGACCTTGCTCCGCGGCTCGGCGATGGAGCTCTTCTCGTCCTTTCTGGGAGCGAGCGCCCCATTCGGGCCGTAGACGTAGAGGCAACCGTCGTCGCAGCCGAAGTAGACGGCGCCGCCCGCGACCGCCGGCGAGGAGCCGATGCCCCTGCCGTTCGGCGTCGCGATGCGCACCGGCTTCTCGCCGGGCTTGGCGCCGATCGGCGCCAGGATCAGGTCGCCGTCGAGCGTGGTGAGCACCAGGCGGTCCCCGGCCAGCGCCTGGGAGCTCGCCACCGGGGTGGCCGCCTTCTCGTCGCGCCAGCCGGCCAGGCTCTTCTTCGCGTCGCAGTCGTAGAGGAAGAGGCTGTCCCGGCAGTAGCCGCAGTCGCGGGTGACGACCGCCGACCCGCGGGCCGCCGGCGTCGTCCAGGCCGGGGGAATCCCGGTCGCGCCGACCGGCGCATTGGTCCCGTCCTTGAGCGCGAAGCGCATCAGCCCCAGGCAACCGTCGGCGCCCATCCCGGCGGTGTAGACCCACTCGCCCGAGATCGACGAGGACATGGGCGCCGCCCCGTCGCGCCCCGAGGGACAGCGCCGGCACCAGACGAGCCCGGCCTCCTTGCCCTTGTCCTCGAGGCAGAAGACGTCCCAGCCGGTGCTCGTGACCACCTTCGTCCCGGAGACGGCCACCTCGCCGCCGCCGTAGTGCGGCCGGTCGTAGCTGCCCGGGTGGCCGCGGCGTTTGGCCTCGGCCTTGGTGACCTCCGGCGGCTCCTGGTAGCGCTTGTAGTGGTCCCAGGTCCACTTCTCGTTGCCATCGAGGTCGAGGCAGCGGACCACGGCATCGAGTGCCTGGAAGTAGACCGAGTCGTTGGCGAAGGTCGGCGAGCTGATGATCGGCGAGCCGACGGCCACGGTCGTCACGACCTGGCCGTCCCTGCAGTCGAGGACGTGGACGGTCCCGGCGGTCGTGCCGTAGTACATCCGCCCCTTGGCGACGGCCGGCGAGGAGGTGTTCGAGCCCATGGCGCGTTCAGCGTCCGGCGAGGCCTTCCAGACGATCCGGCCGGCCCTGGGGTCGACGCAGTAGGCCGTCCCCATCTGATCGACGACGTAGGCGAGCCCCGCGACCACCGCCGGCGAGGTCATCACGGCGTCGTCTAGCTTCACCTGGGCGACGAGGCCCAGCGGGAGCGCCAGCGTCTCGTCGGCCGCGTCGCCGGTGTGCTCGCTGGTGCGCATGAACTGCGGCCAGTCCGCCTTCGCGTAACCCGCTCCGGCGGGCGAAGGAAGGTCGGCGGCGGCGGCGGGCGCGGCCGCCGCCAGGAAGAGCGAGAGCAGAAGTCCGCGGCGCTTCATGTTGCGTCCCCCTTCACGAGCCTTGTGCCCACAGCGATGCGCATCGCGGGCATCTCCGGGTCGGCGCGGCGCTCGGCGAGCCTCGCCACCGCCGCCCGGGCCAGGTCCTCGACCTTCCAGACGACCATGGGAGGCACCGGGCCGCCTGCGAAGGTCGGTCGGTACTTCTCGAGATGGGCCTCGAGCGCCCATCCGACCACGTCCAGGTCGTGCCCCAGAACCAGCCCGAGCTTGTGTGCCGCCGCGGCCAGCGCCAGGGCCACGTCGGTCCAGAGGGCGAGCACCGCCTTCGGCCGGTCGGGGCGCGAGAGCAGCTCGAGCGCCGCCTCCTCCAGGTCCCGCCCGACCGTGTCGACGACCGGGTCGAGGACGGTGGGGAGCCCTGCAGCGGCCAGGGCGCCGGCCGCCCCGCCCAGGCGCTCGCGGCTGAAGGAGCTCTGGGCCACCGGCCCCAGCCAGGCGATGCTCCGGTGCCCGCGCGAGAGCAGGTGCTCGGCGGCGAGGTAGCCGCCCTGGTAGTTGTCCTGGAGCACGGCGTCGAAGGGCGCGCCCTCCGACCAGGCGTTGACCATCACCGCCGGCAGCCCGGAGCGCCCGACCAGATCGAGCAGCGCGGGGTCGGTGGCCTCGAGCACCAACCCCCAGGCCCGCGCGGTGCGGAGCCCGTCGAGCACTTCCGCGGCGCCGCGCCCGCCGAGGTGCGCCGAGAGCGTCGACCAGCCGCGCCGCGCCGCCGCCCCCTGCAGGGCCAGGTTGATGGCGCTCTGGACGCCGTCGAGCGCCTCGTCGGCCGGGTAGGCGTGGAGGTGGGCGAGCGGACAGCCCCGCAGCGGGTCGTTCGCCGCGGCGAGCACCCGGCAGCCGCGCCGAGGCACGACGGCCAGCAACCCCTCGACCTCGAGCGAGCGGAGCGCGCGGCGGACGGTCATCACCGCCAGGCCGTGCTTCGCGGCGAGCTCCCGCTCGGTGGGGAGCATCTCGCCGGCCTTGAAGGCACCCTCCTGGATCGCCGTCCGGAGCTCGACGGCGAGCTTGGTGGCGATCCGGCCGGAGGTGGGGGCTTTGCCTTTGACGTGGACTGGTGCATCTGAGCTATGCATGCATGTCTCCGTGAGCTAGTAGTGAGCTAATATACACCAGAAAGACGATGTTGTTGGGACGAAACTGAGTCTTCTCAGACCGATCAGTATTTCAGAAGCCATCTGCCCGAGGGTGAACATGAACAAGGAAGATTACGGCCGCCTGCTCCTATCTGGACGTCACCATGCCGCCGGCGACATCGCAATATTATGGTGTGCCTGCCGGTGCTGCCCGTTTCTCCGCGTCCTGGAGGTGAGCGCTGACGGCCTGCAGCGCCTTGCCGATTTCCGGATCGGGTTCTCCCTTGGACGCCTCGGCGGCCAACGCGGCACAGCTCTTCAGATCCTCGACGGTAAGGTGTTTCGCAGCGTCAGGCAATAGCGCCGCGAGGCCTTGTGCGAGGCGAAGGCGAACCGCATCCGCGTTCTGCGACTTACTGCTCGCGGCGAGCAGCGTCGTCTTGATCGTATCTGCCAGCACGGTGCGTGCCTCAGCCAGGGCTTGAGCTCGGGCCTTGGCGACCGGCGGCTGTTCCCCGGCAGTCGGCGTGCCGAACTCCTCGGCCTCTTTTGATACGAGGCGCAGAGCGCAGAACGAGAGCTCGACCATTTCCGTGTCCACGTTCTCGCCGTTCCTGCCGGCAGCCAGGTAGAGCGCCAGGAGCCTCTGGATGCTGGCGTGATACTGCAGGAGCGCCCGGCTGCGACCTTCCTGCGAAAGCCCTTTCGCTTCCACCTCGCCCAATCCGCCGTCCAGGCACAAGCGTCGAAATACAGCGCCACCTTCCCCCTCGGAGTGCCGTGGCAGGAGTCCGGGATTCCTGGCCGCTGCTGAGACAACGACGGCGGCTGCCAGCTTGTGCTCGTTCGCTGACCACGGATGGTCGGTCCTGGGCAGGTCGTTCAGGCTTGCCTGTAGCGCTTTGGCGCCCCGGCTCTCTTCTGCCTTGCCGGGCTGGATGGTTACGGTATCAATCACATTATTGTTCGAGTCGTACAACTTGAAGACGTGTTCGGCCTCCAGGGGAATCCGCTCCGCGCCTCCCTCGCGATTGACCAGCACGATGGTCGTCCTGCCGTTGCCCTGTCCGACCCTGCACTGGCCCTGCACAGACAGGAACGCGACGTCATGCGCCCCGGGAGCGAGCTCTTCGACCATGACGCGGGCGAAAGGCTTGAGGCGCAGTTGGGTGATCACATACTTGCCCAGGTTCCCGGCGCGTGCACGGTTGGTCTCGACCACCAGCCTGCATCGGTCGAAGCTTGCGTCGGGGATCTCCCTGGTTTCGAAGGACAGTGCCAGCCAGTAGTCGTTCTGGGTGACCGAGACCCAGGCCAGATCCAGCTTCCCGGCGCGTTCCTTGAATGAGGCCGAATGTGCAACGCGCTTGAGCACCGGCGCCAGGGAGACATCCGCTTTGTTGCCCGTCTCCTTCTCGTACCAGGCGGCGGCCTGGCCGGCATCGCCCCTGAAGTCCCTGCCGGCAATCCGGGTCAGCACCGCCCCGGCCTCTTTGCGCAGGCCGGGAAGTCGGTCAACCCTCAGAAGCCTGATCAGTTCAGGGATCGAATCGCGATCGCCGCAACTGCCCAGCGCCATCACCGCCCACTCGCGTTCGGCAACAGGCAGGCCCTCCTGCAGCAGTTTCCGGACCGCCGGGACCGCCGTCTCGGACTTGGTCTCCGCGATGGCTGACAGGATGCTGGAGAGCTCCTTCTTCTCCGCGGCCAGTTCGCAGAGAGCGTCTGCCGCTTCCTTGCCGCCGATCCGCCCCAGGGACAACGCGCACATGGCTCGCGTATGGCCCGTGTCTGCTTTGGCCCGGCCAAGGAGCACCGGAATGGCCGCGGCGCCCTGCGCTTCCACCTTGGCCGCGTTCTTCTCGTAGTCTTCCCCCCGGCACATCCTGTCTATCAGGCTGTCAAGATCGTTCTGTGGCGCCGATTCCCCCGAAAGGGCGGGAAGGCACGCGCCTGCGATCAAGATCAGTGCCGCGGCGCCCGCCAGGAGATTTCGCATGCAGCGCCTGTCCGGCAAGGCGCCATGATGCGACGGTGCTTGTCGAAGGGCCCCGGTCATTGCCCGCCCCTATTCCCCCGTCGCCAGCGCCACCGCGAGCTTGCAGGCGTCGAGGAAGTGGGGCACGTCCAGCCACTCGCCGACCGAGTGGGCCCCGCGGTCGCCCATTCCGAGGCCCACCGCCGGGATCCCCTTGGTGACGATGTTGCAGCAGTCCATGCCGCCGGCGTGCTTGAAGAGCCGCGGCGTGCGGCCGAGCGCCTCGATCGCGCGGCGCGCGGCGAGCACCACCGGCGCGTCGTCCGGGAGGGCGTAGGGCGGATACTCCGGCCCGGGGCGGAAGGCGACCGCGGCGCGGGGCTCTACCCCGCGGGAGGCGGCCTTGCCATTGGCGCGCTCGGCCGCCGAGCGGAAGGCCGCGCGCCAGGCGTCCAACACCTTCTCGCGGAAGCCGAGGTCGAAGCTGCGGACCTCGGCGAGGGCGTAGAGCTCGGGCATGACCACGTTGCTGCCCGTGCCGCCGCGCAAGACGCCGAGGTTGGAGGTCGCCCAGCCGCCGTCGCGCGTGACCTCGCCGACCCAGCCGTCGGCCTCCAGAGCGGCGAGCGCCTCGGCCAGGATCACCGCGCAGGAGATGCCCTGGGCCGCGCGCGAGGTGTGGACGGCCAGGCCCGTCAGGTCGATGTGCAGCCGCTCGGTGCCGATCACGGCGTTGGCCAGTTCCTCGGCGTCGGCGCCATCGAAGTTGAAGGCCATGGCCGGGCGCGGGTCCCCGAGGAGCGAGGCGTCGAGGTGCTTCGAGCCCACCAGGCCGATCTCCTCCTGGACGAAGAAGACGAAGGTCCGCGGCGGGTGGTCGCCCTTCTTCGCCATGAGGGCCTCGATGGCCGCGAGCAGGCAGGCGCAGCCGGCCCGGGCGTCGGCGCCGAGGGCCTTGCCCGGCGCGTCGTTGGCCACGCGCTCGCCCTCGAGCCGGGGCTTCGAACCCACCGCCCCGGGGACCGTGTCCATGTGGGTGGTGAGCATCCGGCGCTCGCCGCGGCCGTGGCCGTCGAGCCGGACGATGAGGTTCCCGGCCTCGCCGCCGCCGATCCGGCGATTGGCACCGTCGTCGACGATGCAGCCCTCGGGCACGCCCAGGGCGGCCAAGCGCCGGCGGAGCTCCGCGGCGATGACCGACTCCCTGGTGGCCTCGCCGGGGACGGACATCAGTTCCATGGCGGCGGTGAGGTTGGGGTTCATGGGGGGCTCCTCAGGACGGCGGGAAACGAACAACGGCAACAACCAACAACCAACATCCAACATCCAACAGCCAACAACCAATGAAGCAGCGGAAAGGGCCACTTCATTGGACTGTTGCCTTTCTGGAGTTCATCGCTCGGCACTGCCTCATCTTCCTGGCGCTGCCTGCGCGTTGTCTGTTGCCTGTTGGTTGCTGGTTACTGGTTGTTGGTTGCTGGTTGTTGGTTGCTGGTTGTTGGTTGTTGGTTGTTTGCCGTTGTAGGTTTGTGCCTTTGTCACGCGCGGTACACCGTTCGCCCTTCTCCCAGCGCCAGCACCGCCTTGTGCTCGAGGCCGAAGGGGTCGCCGTCCCAGCAGACCAGGCTCGCCCAGCGGCCGCGCTCGAGCGTGCCCAGGCGGTCCGCGACGCCCAGGATCTCGGCGTTCCGGCGGGTGACGACCTCCAGGGCCTCGGCCTTGGTGAGCCCCGCGCGCAGGAACCAGCGCAGGCACATGAGCAGCGTCGACTGGAGGATCACCGGGTGGTCGGTCATGAGGCCGAAGCGCACGCCCGAGCCCACCAGGTGCCGCACGTTGAGCGGGTCCTCGTGGCGGAGCTCCACCTTGTAGGCGAAGCTGTCGAGCGGCCCGTAGACCACCGGCACGTCGCGCCGGGCGAGCTCCGCGTAGACCCGCGGCTCCCAGACGTCCATGGTGTGCTCGCAGGTGATGCGCAGCCGGAACTCGTCGGCGATGCGCAGGAGCGCGTCGATGTCGTCGGCCTTGTGGACGTGCACCCGGAAGACCTCGCGGCGCTCGAGGAGCGCGCGGAGCACGGCCTCCTCCGGGGTGAGCTCCACGTCGGCGCGCTTCTTCGGCGGCAGGCGCTTGAGCTTATCGAGCTTCTGGCGCACGGCCGCCAGCCGCGAGCGCAGCAGGGCCAGCGCCCCCATCCGCGTCCAGGGGCGCGCCCCCTTCCACTCGCGGGTGGACATGGGGTTGTAGCCGAAGGCGCCCTTCACGCCGGCGCGCGCGACCAGCGCCTCGCTCGTGCCCGGGGCGAAGTTGCGGATCACCGCGCCGCGCCCGCCGACGATGTTGCCGCTGCCCGGCACCACGCAGGAGTAGAGCACCCCGGCGCGCAGGGAGTCGGCGAAGGCCCGGTCGTCCATCTGCACCGAGTCGAGCGCGTCGGCCAGGTTCATGAAGCTGTCGAGCTTCTCGTTGCTCTCGCCCTCGGCGCCGGGCTCGCCCGAGCGGTGCATGCCGATGTGGGCGTGGGCGTCGACGAGCGCCGGGGTCACCACCGGGAACTCCCCGAGGAGCTCGCCCTTGCGCGAGCGCGACAGGCCCGCCACCTTGCCCTTCTCGAGGAGGACGTGGGCGTTCTCGGCCGTCCCGCGGCCGGTGTAGATCAGCTTGGCCTTGATGCACTGCATGGGGGGCTCCTTGCTACCGCTTCAGGGCGACCACCGCCTCCTCGAAGCGCGCCATGTGCTCCTCGGTGTAACAGGCCCGGGCCGCCCCTCGGAGCAGGTTCTCGCGCGGCTCGGAGGCGTACTTGAAGTAGGGGATGACGAGGTTGTACTTCAGGAAGTGCTTGTCGGCCGCGGCGGCCTCGAACTCGTCCTTGAAGATCATGCCCAGGATCGGCGTGCGGTCCGAGACCAGGCCGATGCCGCGAGCGGCGAGCGCCGCGCGGAGGCGCTTCGCGTTCGCCTCCATCTTCGCGCGCAGCTCCGGCTCGTCGCGGATGATCCGCAGCGACTCGAGGCAGGCCGCGGCGACCGGCGGCGGCGGGATGGCCGAGCCCGAGGCCGCGGCGCTCCGGCGGAACCTCTCGACGAGCTCCCTGCGTCCGACGAGGAAGCCGCCGTTGACGCCCATGGCCTTGCTCATGCTGCCCAGGACGGTGACGTCCGTGGCGGGGGAGAGGCCGCAGAGCTCGGTCGCGCCGCGGCCGGTCTTCCCGAGCGCGCCGAAGCCGTGGGCGTCGTCGACGAAGAGCTCGGCGCCGACCGAGCGCGCGGCCTCGAGCATCTCGGCCAGCGGCGCCACCTCGCCGCTTATGCCGTAGACCCCGTCGGCGGCCACGATGGGCGCCGGGCCCCGGTGGCCCTTGAGCTGGCGCTTGAGGTCGTCGGCGTCGAGGTGCCGGAACTTCCGGATCTCGAGGCCGGCCGCGCGCATGCCCAGGAACTGATTGGAGTGGACGGTCTCGTCGCAGTAGACCGTCCGCCCGGAGCCGGTGAAGACCGAGTAGTAGACCGGCCCTCCGAAGTAGGCCGCGCCGGTGATGCAGGCGGCCTCGGCGCCGGCGAAGGCGGCGAGCGCCTCCTCCAGCTTCCCGTGCAGGTCGGTCCAGCCCAGCGCCCAGCGCGAGCTCGTGGCGCTCACCCCGTAATCGCGGGCGGCCCGGCAGAGGGCCTCGACCACGCGCGGGTCGCGGGCCAGGCCCAGGTAATCGTTTCCGGCGAAGTTGACGCGGTCCATGGCGGGTCTCCGACAGGTCTCTCGATCGCCGGGATTCTATCCGCCCCGGGAACGGCGGCAACAACGCGTCGGGCGTCTCCCAACGATCGCCGGGTGCGCCTCTGGCGAAAGCGCATCTGCGGTGAGAATACGCCCCCGGCTTTTTTGTGAAAGGACCCCGCCCCCCGGGCCGATACAAGACATCAGAGAAAGCCCGGACACCACGGAAGGCGCCGGGCTTGGGCTGTTGGAGGGCCGCGCCGGCCCGCCGATGGCCCGCTGGGGGGGATGATGCTCGCGACGTCTCTGGTCATGGCTATGGCTCTGGTCTCGGCCGCTCCGGCCGGCAACGTCAGGATCGACGGCAAAGAATATGTCTCGGCCTCGGCGCTGGTCGCCGCCCGGGGCATGCGCTGCTCCGTGGACGAGCGCGCCGGCATCTACACGCTGATCGACGGCGAGCGCCGCTACAGCATGGTACCGGGCTTCGACGTGGCCCACGTCGACGGCCGGCCGGTGAGCATGGGCGCCTCCATGATCTTCCGCAACGGCGACGTGATGATCCCCGCCGGGCTCTTCTCCGTCTCCAACGCCGGGCGCTGGGTGCCCAGCGACGGGAGCATCCCGCTCGGCAAGGTGATCCTCGACCCCGGGCACGGCGGCCAGGACTGCGGCGCCCTGGGGCCGACCCGCATCCGCGAGAAGGACGTCGCCCTGTCGGTCGCGCTGCGCCTGAAGGCGCTGCTCGAGGCCGAGGGCGTCCAGGTGGTCATGACCAGGAGCAACGACACCTTCATCCCGCTCCTGCAGCGCTCGGAGATGGCCAACCGCTCCGGCGCGGACCTCTTCCTCAGCATCCACTGCAACGGGGCCGCCTCCAGCGCGCCCTCCGGGGTGGAGACCTTCGCGCTCACCTGGAGCATCACCGACGTGACCAGGGCGCAGAAGGCCGCCGCCCGGCTCTCCCCGGACGACGTGGTCGACGGCGCCTCCTGCAACGTCAGCCGGGGCGCCGAGCAGGCCATCTTCAGCGCCTACCTCTCCGAGCAGCGCCGGCAGAGCCTGGACCTGGCCCGCGCCCTCCAGGCGGAAATGACCCGCAACCTCGGCGAGGAGGACCGGGGCGTGAAGGTCAAGAACCTCTCGGTGCTCCGCGAGACCTACGTGCCCGCGGCCCTGGCCGAGATCGGCTTCATCACCCACCGGGAGACCGAGGGCAAGATGCGCTCGGCCGCCTGGCGCCAGAAGATCGCCGAGGCGCTGGCCGCCGGGCTCGGCCGCTACGCCCGCGGCGAGGCCGCCCGGGTGGGCAACATTGCCGGCTCCGCGCCGTACGCGCCGGCTTCCCGCGTCCGGCAGGTTGCGGGAAGATAGACCGGTTCCTGGTTGCCAACGGGCACTATTCTGGCTGAGGTGACAATGCGGAGTTCGGTCAATTCCTGGAGGTAGCCAAAGGTCCGGCATCAAAGGGCAGAAGTACGTTGTGACGCCGGGCTTGACAGGGAGCTCTCCTCGTAAACCAGGAACCAGGAACTAGGAACCAGGAACCGCCCCCTTGCGCACGATCTTCTCCGACCTGCGGATCGACTACGACGGGAGCCAGCTGCGCTCCGGCTGGCTGGCCGAAGCGTTCGGCCTGGCCCCCGACGCCGAGGGCGCCATGGCCGCCTTCCTGGGCGGCTGCGACGTGAAGCCCGAGTTCGTCGTGGACCTCGAGGAGGTGGCCAGCGGCGAGCCCATCCGCGCGGCGCTCATGCTCCACTTCATAGCCGAGTTCCCGGAGCGCGACCTCGAGAAGACGGTGCTCCGCCAGCGTTTGCTCGCGGCGGCGGTCCGCGACGAGTTGGCGGCGAGAACGACGAGGGTTTCTACCGCAGAGGACGCAGAGTCTCGCGGAGGACAACGGCCTTGTGGTTCCTGTGACAACAACAAGAGCCAGCAGTTGTCCTCCGCGCACTCCGCGTCCTCTGCGGTGAAGAGCCCCGTCGTTATCGTCCGTCGCGGCGACGACCTCTACGACGGCGACCGGAAGCTTTCGGTCTCGATCGCCACCCTTTCGCCGAATTCCGCGCTTCTGCACTTCGCCATCAACGTGGACCCGGCCGGTGCGCCGGTGCCGGCCAAGGGGCTAGCCGAGTACGGGGTGGACCCGCGGGAGTTCGCCGAAGCCGTCCTAAGTTCCTATGCAGCAGAGACTTCCGGTGCGCGCCGGGCGGTCGGCAAGGTCCGGTTGGTGAAGTAGCGGACTGAGGGGGACAGGCCCCCTCACGGCCAAGGGGCCTGTCCCCTTGATCTCCTTGAAGCTTTCCGGATTTATCGGACTTTTTCCGAAAGAAGTCCCCCGATCGACCCCAGATACACTGTCGAAAGGCCTCAGCCCTTTCGCGTCCGGGGCCTGTAGCTGCCGGACGCCATCCCCGCGGGACCGGGCGGCACTGGGAGACCCCTCCCCCAGATGTCGACCCGGTCCCCGCCCTTTTCCGGCCCCCCCCTGAACGGGTGCATCCACGCTACTGCGAGGTCAAGCAGCGGCGGAACGGGAGTAGCGGCA
>CALGYR010000149.1 GCA_937935355.1 uncultured bacterium
ACTGCCAGGGCAATCCGGATGACCGGATTGCCCTGGCAGGTAGGCCCGGCCCGCAATAGCGTTGGTGCACCCGGAGCCCCGAACGCACCCCGAATTCAGTTGACGCCGGCCCCTTTCCCCATATGATTCCGCTCAGGCCGCGGAGCCGGAGCGCCAAGGCGCTGCCGGCTGCCGCCGGCGGGTTCTTTGTCATCCCCGGCCCAAGCAGGAAGGACAGCGTAATGTCGCTCAAGGGCAAGGTCGCACTGGTCACGGGAGGCGCGCGGGGCATCGGTCGCTCGATCGCCGAGCGCCTGGCCTCGGCCGGCGCGGACCTTGCCCTCTTCGACGTCCTGCCGGACCTGGACGCCGCGTGCGCCGATATGGCCTCCAAGCTGGGCGTGAAGGTCAAGGGCTACAAGGTCAACGTCACCGCCTCCGCCGAGGTCGACGCCGCGGTCGAGGCCGTGGTCAAAGACCTCGGCCGGGTGGACGTGCTCGTCAACAACGCCGGGATCACCCGCGACAACCTGCTCATGCGCATGAAGGACGAGGAGTGGGACGCGGTCCTGGCCGTCAATCTCAAGGGCTCGTTCCTGTGCACGCGCGCCGTGGCCCGGCCGATGCTCAAGCAGCGCTCCGGGCGGATCGTTAACATCGCCTCGGTGGTCGGCCTGATGGGCAACGCCGGCCAGGGCAACTACTCGGCCAGCAAGGCCGGCCTCGTCGGCCTGACCAAGAGCTGCGCCAAGGAGTTCGCCGCGCGCGGGATCACCGTCAACGCCGTGGCTCCTGGCTACATCCGCACGGCCATGACCGACAAGCTCACCCAGGAGCAGAAGGACCAGATGCTCAAGCTCGTGCCCCTCGGGCGCATGGGCGAGGCCGCGGACGTCGCCGCCGCCGTGGCCTTCCTCGCGTCCGACGACGCCGGTTACGTGACCGGCCAGGTTCTGACTGTGGATGGCGGCATGGTGATGTAGCGCCGAGTTGGGCTTAGATCCGCGGCGGGAACCGCGGACATTGCAGAAGGAGCAGATCGTGGACAGAGCAGAGATCACCCAGAAGGTCACCGACATCGTCGCCGAGCAGCTCGACGTCAGCAAGGACCAGATCACCCAGGAGACCAGCTTCGTGGACGACCTGGGCGCCGACAGCCTGGACATCGCCGAACTGGTGATGGAGTTCGAGGACGAGTTCGATCTCAACATCCCGGACGACCAGCAGGGCATCAAGACCATCGGCGACGCCGTCAACTACATCGAGGGGCAGCTCAAGCAGAAGGCCGGCGCCTAGCGCCCCCTCCTCGCCAGCTTCAGAGGATGAGATCCGCTAACCGCCGCCGCGTGGTTGTCACCGGCGTGGGCATGGTCACGCCGGTGGGCATAGGCGTCGAGGAGCCCTGGAAGAACCTGGTCGAGGGCCGGAGCGGCATCGGCCCCCTCACCCGGTTCGACTCCAAGGACTTCGACACCCATTTCGCCGGCGAGGTCAAGAACTTCGACCCGACGAACTGGATCGACAAGCGCGAGGTCAAGAAGATCGACCTCTACGCCCAGTATGCCATGGCCGCCGCCAAGACCGCGGTAACCGATTCCGGCATCGATTTCAAGGCCATGGACGCCACCCGCTGCGGATGCGTCATCGGCACCGGAATCGGCGGCCTGACCACCGTCGAAGAGCAGTACGACCGATTCCGGGACAAAGGTCCGGGCAGGCTCTCGGCCTTCCTGGTCCCCAAGATGATGGCCAACGCCGCCTCCGGACAGATCGGCATCGCCATGGGCCTGAAGGGGCCCAACCATGCCGTCGCGTCCGCCTGCGCGTCGGGGGCCCATGCCCTGGGCGATGCCTTCCGGCTCATCCAGGAGGGTCTGGCGGACGTCATCGTCTCCGGCGGCGCCGAGGCGACCATCTGCTACCTGGGCCTGGGCGGCTTCAACGCGCTCCATGCCCTGTCGGTCCGCAACGACGCCCCGGAGAAGGCCAGCCGTCCGTTCGAGAAGAACCGCGACGGTTTCGTCCTGGCCGAGGGCGCCGGAGTCCTGATCCTCGAGGAACTGGAAGCGGCCCGCGCCCGAGGGGCGCGCATCTATTGCGAGTTCCTGGGTTTCGGGGCGACCTGCGACGCCTACCACATAACCGCCCCGGACGAGACCGCCGACGGTCCGCGCCGCGCCATGCGCATGGCCATGGACGACGCCGGCGTCCGCCCCGAGGAGGTCGGCTACATCAACGCCCACGGCACCTCGACGGCCTACAACGACAAGATCGAGACCGCGGCCATCAAGCTGGCCCTGGGCGAGCACGCCCGGAAGGTGGCGGTCAGCTCCACCAAGAGCATGACCGGCCACGCCCTGGGCGCGGCCGGCGGCATCGAGGCGGCCATCTCCGCACTGGCCATCCAGCGCGGAGTGCTGCCCCCCACCATCAACTACGAGACGCCGGACCCGGACTGCGACCTGGACTACGTGCCGAACACCGCCCGCAAGGCCGACGTGAACGTCGTGCTCAGCAACTCGCTGGGCTTCGGCGGACACAACGCGGTGCTGTGCTTCGGGAAGGTGCGCAACTAGGCGCGACCGGACGATCCACAGTTTTCCAGCGGGGCGGCCTCCGGGCCGCCCCGCTGCATTTCATCCGGCAAGCCGGCGCCCGGAGGCTCCTGCGGCCCAGTCAGCCATCATTCCGAATCTGATCCTCGTCGGGTGCGCGCCCCGATGGCGCGGCCGACGCCGGCGGGGCAGGAGACTGGCGGCCGGACACCTCCCCGTCGCCACCGACCATCGCCATGCTGGCGTACTGGGTCAGGAGCAGCTCCAGCCGGGCGCGCGCCTGCTCTGCAGAAAGCCGCTTGCCGGTCTTGAACGGCTCGCTCTCCATGCTCTTCAGCAGGCTCATCCAACGGTCCTTGTCCGCCGTCGCACGGGCTGCTCCCTCGGCGAACACGGCGCGCCACATGAGCACGTCTTCGTCGGTGGGAGCCTCTGCAGCAGGGTCGAACAAGTACCTTCGACGGGGGTAGAGCGGGCGAGGCCCCGGCCCCTTGCGCTTCTGCGCTTCCTGTTCGGAGTAGTTGGCCGCCATGTTCCAGAATGCCCAGTACCATCTTGCTATCAGGGCCTCCTTCCACGGCCCGTCTATGCGTCCGGCCTCGGCGGCCCGAACCAGCGGGTAAGCCACCTCGAGAAACGGGGAAAACCGGGGTTCCAACTCGACATGTCCATAGCCGAGGCGCAGCGTCAGGAGCTCGATGCTGGCAGGATGCTTCTCCAGCAGTCGCTGGCTGCGGGCCGCGCCCTCGCTCAGGACGGGCAATGGCACTCGCTTGTTCCCGCCCTTGCCGTATGCCGCGTACAGGAACGCGCAGTAGGCAGCCAGTTCCTCGTCGCTCGAGAAGTTCTCCGGGAATCTGGCAACCGGCTGATCCGACTGGTCGACGAGCTTGTCCCGCAACCGCCTGTAGACGGCCTCGTCAAATCCGGGTTCGGTCTTCCGCGGACCGGACAGGCCGGCATTCTCCGGAGCTCCCCTCTCCGCGGCCCGGGCAGGCCCGGGCGTCACCCCGGCCAATACCAGAGAGAACGACAGCAGCAAGGTTGCAGGCTTGATCATCCCATTCCCCTTCCATCCGGAATCCAGATTCAAAAGATCCGTCCGGGCCGGGCCTGAAGACCCGCCCCGGACAGATGCCAGGGCCGACTCGCCTGGCGGATTGTTGCGCCGACCCTGTTGCCTGTCAAGATGCCATGGCGGGGTTACCACCTTGTCCAGCCGGTCGCCAACTCCCACGGGAATGGTCACGACTGCGGCGAGCGCGGCCTTCCATTGCGCTTCCGGCGCGCTTCCGGCGAGTCGGCGTGCTTCCGGGGCCATTTCAAGAAGGCGCTGAAGAACTCTTCGCCACAGATGCACACAGGCGGCGAATGCCGCCTGGGCAGCGAATGCTGCCCGGGGGGCTCTGGATCCTTCAGAGGCGACGTGGTCGGAGCTGAAGGACCAGAGCACATCCGCCTGCCAGCCCCAGCATTTGTGTTCATTTGTGTCCATCCGGCCTTCGCAGCCGAAGCGGCTGCTTCGGCGGAGTAGGCTCTGTGGCCAGCATCTACTTTCCGGTCGGTGGCTCCCTGCGATGGCCCCGCTGAAGTGTCACGGAGGGCTTGAGCCGCCTCCCGGAATCGGGTATAGTGGGGATAATGGCTGCGAGTGCGCGGGCGTTCTTGCCCATTCTCCTCTTCCTCGTCGCCTGGGCCGGACTGCCTGGGAGAGTCCTGGCCCATACGGGCGCGAGTGCCGGCGCGCCTTATTGTCACTTCTTGACCGACGATGCCTTGAGCGGTGTGGGCACCCCCTCATACGCCTTGCCGGGGGAGGAATCCGCCGGCCGGTCATTTGCCTGCCTGCGCGGCAGGCCCGGTACGGAAGCGCCGTCTCGCCCAGACATCGCCGGGCAGGCCCTGGCCGGCTGCCTCCCCACCGGCGGCTGTGCTCCGGTCAAACACCCTGGAGTCTGTGAGGGGAGACAGAAGCTCAGGTGTTCGCTTACGGCCTTCGGCGAAATAGCCAGGGCGTTGAAGGGCAGGAAGATGGCAGATTCCAAGCGGGGGCGGACAGATGGCGGCGCCGTTAAGTAAGCGGAATCTCAGATGCCTCTTGGCCATTGCCGGAGTAGGGCTAATGCTCTTCATCGGCATGGTAACTCTCTATGGCATCCAAAAGCATCGTCTCGAGACGTGCTGTGTGTCGCTCCGCTCTACTCGGCCAGAGGTTGTTCTTGAAGGCTTCCACAAGGCATTCTTGATCTATCCGGTGAAGCCAAACCGCGAAGTGACCGTGGCAATGCTCAGCGGACTCACAAGGTTGGACAATGAGATCAAAGTGGAGATGCTTGCACGGATGAACTCCTGGGACGGGTCAGCTTTCACCTCGGAGGATGTGCCGAACCTGCTCGGACACATGGACCGGTTCATTGCTGCCGATGAAGCCTACCTGAAGGACTCTACGACTGACGACACCAGCATCTTTGTGGGTACAGAGACAGTGCTGGCGACCTTCAAGAGAATGGGGCCTGATGCCAAAGCGGCGCTTCCGGCGATTGAGGCTATAAGGCCAACTTCTCGTGCCACGCATTTTGCTAAGGAAGAAGCCATTGGCGCGATCACCGGCACGGAAAGACCGCGCCCCGGGGACATTGGCGAAGGCGGAGGCGATTGAAGGACGGCATGTCGCTGACTCAGCATGCAAGCAACTGCGTGCCGCAGCGTCAAGGAGGCGGATCGCTTCCAGGCATTGCCCTTCGTCGTGGGGAGGGGAAGATAGGTTCTAGGAGGCAACGCCCAATGGCCCAGTTAGCGACGGCCTTCGGCGAAATACCGGGGGCACCTGCGGGGGCTTAGGATGCCATGCTGGAAGTGACTGAGCAGCCTGCCAAGCGGCCCCTGGCACCCAAGCAGGGCAAGAGCCTGCTGGGTTTCTACATTGCGCTGGGCGTGGTGGCGGCGCTGGTTGGGCTAGGCGTCTGGCTATGGGCGCCGATGAGGACCCGATACCGCGACTGGCAGGTGTCCACCAGCACGCACAAGAAAGGCTCTGCCCATGTCTCAGTGCAGAGCGCCGATGACTACCTGGCGGCAATTGCCACTTTGGAGCTGGACCCGCAGGAGTACAAGTCATACCAGGACTACTGGAGTCTGGTCAACGAACGAATGAGGACCTGGTTAGGGGTGGTCAATGCCCCTGAGGATCTGGAGCGGCTCTTCTGGGCCTGCCAAAAGAGATCGGACGCTGAACCGGAAGACCAGGGCCGGCTGCAATGGGTCAACCCATACTACGAGTCGAGGAACCTCATTCTGTATCGGCTGGCGGATATCGGGACACCGGAGGCCGCCAGGATCCTGGTTGACCTCCGTTTCGCCCCGGAAGCAGGATGGGACGGTGGCGCGTCGTTGTTAGCTGGCGATGCTGTGGTGATCTGCGGCCGTGTGGCACTTCCCTTCCTTAGGGAAAAGTTGCGTTCCGGAGAGAACGCTTCGCGGTTAATCGAGCTGATAGAAGCGGGCGTGAAGACTGGAATCTAGGCAAAGCCGCCGTCAAGGCGCTGAAGCAGATCAGGGGCGAGGAGCCCAAGCCGTGAGCGAGCCAGTCAGCAGCCCGCCCCTCCGCACCTGGCGGCCGATGGCGGCGTGGACGGCGGGGATAGTGCTGGCGCTGGGGCTAGTATGGTTTCTGGTAGTAGTCCTATGGTCCTCGCAATACGAATCGAGCAAGTTGACTGCTAAATGGCGAAGTGCCGAACGGCCTGGTTGGGTCGAAGGCACGGTTGTGGACAGACATGGGGTTCCGGTGGCCGACTTGAGCATTACGATTGATGACGCATCGGGAGGGAAGACAACGAAGACGGACAAGAATGGCCGCTTTGGCATAGAGGCCGGAGAGCCTGAGATCATCGCGCTCAACATTGAGGGGATGGATTCGATTCGGCCGTGGGCTTGGCGTATGCTGGGATTGTCAACGCAAAGAGGGCTGTGGTTCGACATCCAACTCCGCTGCCAGGAGCCGTCAAAATGACTGAACCTGCCGGCCGGCCCGCCAGTTCGCCCCGCACGTGGCATCCGATGGTGTGTGCCTTGCTGGCATGCGCCCTGTGCATCGTATCCTATGTTTCGTGTTATGTTGTCTTGTCTAGAGTTGGCATGATGCACTCCTTAGCGGCATCTTCGGGAGAGAAGGTGTGGGCATTTCAGTCCATTACTCAGAACCTGGAGTCCTTTCTAGAAGATACACCCATATACAGAGAAGAAAGACTCTTAAGGCGCATCTTCCTGCCTCTTGTTGCGGTCGACCGCTTGTTTGGCAACATTCATGTGCTAGATGATCCTTTACCAGATCTTGGCGGCTAGGACTGTGGGCCAGGGTCTTGCGCCGCGCCGAGGGGCGAGGAGAATGGTTCACAGGAGACACCACACAATGGTCTGGTCGCCGACGGCCTTCGGGACAATACCTGGATCTGGATCACAGGACGGGGGCAGGTCAGAACCGGGAGAGACACGATGAGACTAGTATCAACACTGTGCCTGCTGGCGCTGATCACACTTGCGTACCGCCGAGCGGATGCAACAGATCGCTTCTTCTCCGATATCGAAGCGCTTTCCCCGTCCGGACGCTACCAAGTCACAGCGAAGTCACCGCAGAATGAGAATCGGAAGGAACGGGTGGCTTTTCAGTCCAGCTTTGTCTACGTGTGCACGGATACACAGACTAAGAAAGTGTTGTGGACCAGAAGACAGCCCATGGGTGAACCGAAGAGTTGGGATGATGATCCCAAGCACATGTACACGCCTCCCCTTGAAGGCTCCCCCTGCAGCATCTACGTGTCAGACTCCGGATACACGGTCATCTACACAGGGTGGCAGGAACTCATTGTCGTTGATCCTCAAGGAAAAGAGACTGGCAAGGTCAATGTCCTGAAGGACTGCCTAACCAAAGATGAGAACGACAAGTACGTATCACAGACGACCGCCGGCCCCATGTGGGCGGAGAGGTCCCACTGGTATTTTGCCAGTGCGGACGCCAAGGGATATTTCATAATTCGTCCATACTGGGGCAGACACCTGATCATCGAGTTGACCACCGGGGCAATCACGACGCCAACGGAGAACATCAACAAGGCCACCCAGAAAGCAGAGAAGGACTATGTCCTCAGCGTACTCAAGACCGTGCTTGACGGCACGATGAAGAAATGTGACTGCTGCGGCGGGTCCCATGAGGCCGTCTATGCAGCCTATCTCGCGGGGGCTCTGAAGATCCAAGAAGCTGTCCCGGCGCTTCGCAAACTTGAAAGCAGTACCCACTGCGGCAGTTCCACAATGGGGGGATTCGGCGATGTGCCGGAGGGACGTATAGACCCGTTCAACTACTCCACCTATACGACCCGCCAGAGCGTCCATCTGGCTCTGCGCCGTCTTGGCGAGAAGCCTGGAGCATTTCCGTGTACGAGTTTCAAGACCGAGCACAAGCAATACGAGAAACAGAAACCCTATGTGCGCAAGCCAGCACCTGGCACGCGTGAGTCAAATGCTGGAAACGTGAAGAAAGGAATGTCTCCGGAACAGGTGATTGACCTGATTGACTGCCCGGACTACATCCCCGGCAGAGAGTGGCAGTATGACATTGATGCGCAGAAGCCGTACACGTTGACCATATCTTGGACGGATGCAAGAACAGTTGAGGATGTCAAGGTGGTCCGCCCGGCTCTTTGGCAGGAGGGGACAGTGCGGGACCGCGGGTGGTAGCGATGGAAAATTCACCGACGGCCTTCGGTGAAATGGCTGATGTGCCGTGGGCGGGGGCATGATGTCTGATTCATGCGACAGCACTGGTCCGGCGGCCAAGTCGGGCTTCTTCGTGGGTCCATACGCCTTCGACGGCCAGTCCGAGGGTGTCGGCTTCTGGGAGTTCTCCACACTCTCGGACAAGTAGCTTGATGTCTGCGACAAGGTCCTGTCCTCGCATGGCACTAACTTCAGCGGGGCATTCGACGGGAACCTGAGTCACATTAGCGTGAAGTTCACCTCGGCGGCGAGCACGGCCATGGCGATCCTACTTGCCAAAGGCGTTCCCGCTTCTTCTCTCCTGCTCCTCGGCGGTCCACCGTCGCTAGCCGAGGAGGAGGCGACCACCATGTTTGTGGAGTCCCTCCGAAGAACTGAGTTGGTGAAGGCGTGTGCCAGTTCGCCGGCTCCGTTTGCCGGAGTGGGGTCCAACAAGAACAGGCCGCTGATAGTTGTGATTCCATGGGGTGACCCAACCACCTCGGCAGAAGACCACGAGTTGGTCCGGGAACTGGGACTTCACTTGGCGGGCGCCTTCTTCCGCAGGCTACAATGACCGTCGAACTGTACTGTGCCCCCTCTGGTCGACTCTACTCCGCCCTTGCGCCTTCCGCATCGGCGGGGGACAATGACGTGTAGGAGGCACCGCCAATGGCCTATTCATCGACGGCCTTCGGCAAATTAACCGGGCCATTCGTGGGGGCTTAGGATGCAATGTCGGACGTGACTGACAAGCCCGCGAAGCCTCCCAGCCCCTGGCGTCCGATGGCGGTGGAAGCCGTGGAGAGTGTGGCTCGCCCGAGACGATTCTCTTGCGTCGTTCGTGGCAGCGAGAAGACAGTTCGGCATGCTCTATAGATGCCGTAAGTGTGGCCACGAGGAGGCCCGTGGGTGCTTGCCCGCTGTCAGTTGTGGCATGTTGCTGATGGCATACGCGGCAGTGTATGGAGTACTTGTAGGTCTGGCTGTTCCTGCGTTGGAACGGATCTGGTTTCATGATGGCCTGGGGTGGCGATGGGTCTTTGTGGCCATCTTGCTCATCCCTTGTGAGGTCGCGATTCACTATGCCGCCCAGTTGACCGAGTGGCTTGCGTTTTGTCTAAAGCGTTGTCCTGGATGTGGGACCAGACGCTGGTCGTGGGGCTTCACTCGTGGCTTTGGGCTCTGAGCTTTCAGCGAGTTAACCAGAGCCCTTGCGCCGCGCCGCGGCGCGGGGAGAATCATGGATAGGAGGTGCTGTCCGATGGACTGGTCGCCGACGGCCTTCGGCGAAATAGCCGGGGCACCCGCGAGGGCTTAGGATGCCATGCCGGACGTAGCTGAGCAAGTCGCCAAACCCACTGATCGGCGGGGTCGCCGCGTCTACGTCTGGTGGGGCGTGGCCTTCGGCGCTCTCGTGCTTCTGGGGGTGTCTTGCTGGTTCTTCGTTCGGCCGTACTGCCAGGTCCGAAAGGCAACAAGACTGTGCCAGGGTGATGACCCGCCATGGGACATCAACCCCGTCCGTGCTCAGATGGCGGTTCGGGAACTGGGTGGCTCAAGCAAGGCCTTTGGGCCGCTGTCGCGGTACATGCGTCTGCCTTGGAAGCTCACTGAATACAGGGAGAGCGGGACGGTGATGCTGGGCGAGTGTGGTCCGCAGGCCGTGCCGGAGTTGCTTCGCCTCCTGCATGATGACAGTGACTATGTGCGCGCCCACGCCGCCATCACGCTGGGCAGAATGCAGGATGAACGTGGGTACGAACCGCTTCTCTCGGCAATGAAGTGCGATCCAGATCCCTTCGTGCGGGGGATGGCGGCTGTCGGCTTGGGACACTACGGCCACAAAGGGGCGTTCGAGCCGATCCTGGCGATGCAACAGACCGACGCGGCTCCTGAAGCCCGCAGAATGGCCTCGCAGGCGCTGGGCCTGCTGAAGGACAAGCAGGCCGTTGATGCGCTGATTGCCCAACTATCGGACGCCGACGGCTCGATGCGCAGAGCGGCAGCCTGGGCCCTTGGGCTGATCGGTGACCGTCGGTCCGAGGGCCGGCTGGCGCAGATCGCCGCTGCCGACAGAGAAGAGCAAGTCAGGAGCGCCGCCACCGAGGCGCTGAAGAAGATCAGGGGCGAGGAGGTCAAGCCATGACCGAGCCCGCCAGCGCCAAGCCCCGCACTTGGCGCCCGATGGCGGGGTGGAGCTTGGTCGTGCTGTGCCTGGCGGGATTGGGCATGTTGGCTACCTACGTCTACCATGATATAGGACGCACACGGGCAGTTCTTCGGACCGAGCCGGTGGGCAGCGAGAAGTGCGCAGCCGCACTGGAGGAACTGGGCGGGCCTGAGAAGGCCGTGGGCCGCATCAGCCTTTACCTCCGGATGCCCCGGCTCACGGAGGACGACATCCAGTACTCTTTCATCCTCCTGTCCCATTGCCGCCGGCCGGCCGTAGGCCTGCTGGCCCGCTCGCTGCAGCACGGCAATTCGGCGGTTCGCGACCGGGCCGCCTGGGCCTTGGGCGTGATCGGACCCGATGCGGCCGACGCCGTTCCGGCTCTGGCTTCAGCCCTGGCTGATAAGGACGAGGCGGTGGGCTTTCAGGCGGCTAACTCGCTCGCCGCCATTGGCCCCGGTGCCAGGGCGGCCGTTCCTGCTCTGACGGCCAGTCTGGACAGGCTCTGTGCCAGAGCCGCGCATGCTCTGGGCCACATCGGGCCGGACTCGGCCCCTGCCGTGCCTGGCTTGACCAAGGCACTGGCCTCCGCCGCGGGCGACTTCCGCGAGGAGGCGGCCCGGGCGCTCGGCAGTATCGGCCCCACGGCGAAGGTGGCTGCCCCGGACTTGAGAAAGCTCCTCAAGGATCGTCTGATTGAGGTCCGGTTGGCTGCCGCTCAGGCTTTGGGGGAGCTGGCCTGTCTGGATGCCACTGGCGTCGAGGTCCTGTCCACCGGCTTGGGCTATCCCGAGTGGGAGGTCCGAAGAGACGCAGCTCGGGCGCTGAGGGAAGTGGGGCCGGCAGGCAAGCCTGCAGTCCCCGCCCTGGAAAAGGCGCTCGAAGACAAGCACGACGCGGTGAGGGTTGCTGCCGCCGCGGCGCTGGTTCGGATGGGTGCGGCCAGTCCGGCGGCAAAGGCAACGCTCATATGGGGAGTGCGGCAGGGACCGTTCTGGTACGGCGTCCGACCTATCGCCGCAAGCGCGCTCGGTGAGATGGGGCCGGCGGCCAAGGACGCTATTCCGGATCTTGAGAGGATGCTTGGCGAACCACCCCTGCCGGATCAAGCCGTAGCCGCCGAGGCGTTAAAGAAGATCATAGGCGAGGAGCCGCCGAAGTGATCGGGGAGATAGCGACGGCCTTCGGCAAAATACCCGGGGCACCGCCCGCGTGGGCGTGGTAGACTAGAGTCGGCAGGAGGAGCGCGCCTATGCCGGAAGGGCCGGCCAAGCTCGACGAGACTCTCGACGCCAAGCCCTACGAGGCGCCGCGGCAGCGGCGTCTCCCAGCAGCACTTTGCCTGGGGTTGGGCCTTATTGTGGTGCTGGCAGGGTGGGGGGCTTGGTGGAAGTGGAGCCACAGGGTCTATGCAGGCAAGTATTTCATCGGGATGACGTTAGCGGATGCGCAAGACAAGTGGGATGCAAGCGAATGTGCTGTTACAACGTGGTCCCCGTATGCTTGCCCCACCGAGAAGGAAGAAGACACAGTCCCCGTCTACTGGGTCTATGTCAAGGATGACGGGCTTGCTTTGGGGTTCTGCCACAACAAGCGCCTCGTAAGGGTGAAGCCCTTTGATGACGGTGATTACCCCGAGAGTTTCCGCGAAGCTGGTAAGGACGCTCCCCTGCCCAGCCCTCCGGAGCCCAAGCCGTGAGCAAGGCAGTAGCGACGGCCTTCGGGAAATTAGGTGGGCCAGCTACGGGGCTTAGGATGCCATGCCGGAAGTAGCTGAGCAGCCCGCCAAGCCCAGCCGCACCTGGCGGCCGATGGTCCTGTGGACGACAGCCATCCTCCTGGCACTGGGGCTGGCCATGGCCTTGTTCTCACTGACCTTCCTGTTGCCGCCGGAACGAATCTGCCGGCACTTCAACAAGGACCCGAGGGACATGAAAGTAACCCTTGTGGGCTACAACTTCTCGATCAAGTACGGCCTCAAGTATGAGTACTCAGCGCAATGCGATGGGCACACCTACTCGGTCAGATACTCGATTGTCCCGTGGGGCGATATTGAGGTTCCGCCACCATGAGTCGCCTTGCGCCGCCCCTGAGGGCGGCGAGAATGGGGTACGGGAGGCCGTACAGAATGGCCCGGCCGCCGACGGCCTTCGGGGAAATAGCTGGTGTGCCGTCTGCGGGGGCGGGGAGAATGACGGGTGCTTGGCGTGGCCACTACTCTGCAGGAGAGTCAGTTAGCACCTTTCCACCGCCAAGGAAGGGAGAGAGCCATGGGCTATGTCGTCCACCAGATTAGCTCCAAGTTCGTGCTCAAACGCGAGAATCAGGCCGCCGCGCTTGCTGCAGTTAAGCAACTCCACCACAAGATCAGCAAAGGCCTCTTGTGTTTGCCACGGACTCCGTATGTAGACGACTTGGGAGCTTCCAGTGCAAAAACGGTCCTAGCTGCACCGTCCATCTTCGAGGCTCTAGCGGCTTGGGGCTGGACTGCCATTGACTACGCCCCAGAAGGGATCCCCACAGAAGAGCCGGGGGATATCGTCGAATTGGATTGCATGTGCGATAAGCTTGGGCGCGACTGGGATGAACTTTTCGCGGCACTTGCCCCTTTCGTGGAGAACGAGTCTCATGTGTCGATGACTGGTGAGGATGGTGCCATCTGGCGTTGGTTCTTCAAAGACAGGCAGTGTTTCAGGCAGGAAGGGCACCTCGCGTTCGATGGGCCACTTGGCAAGCCGCTGCATATTGTAGAGCTGCGTTGATGGCAGAGAGTTTGCGCGCGCACAAGATAGTACCCGCCCTTGCGCCGGTCCGAGGGGCGGGATAGATCGGTCGCAGGAGGCACCGCCCAGTGGGCTGCTCGCCGACGGCCTTTGGTGAGGCTCGGCAGGCTCCAGAGGGTGCGCCCCGAGGCCAGGTCCCGGACCAGCAAGACGAATGGGGCGATAAGCCTCATCAAATGCCGAACTATCCACGCGCGGCGGTGTACTTCAGCCATGGCGCTTGACCGGACAACCGAGCAATTCTGACCGGAGATACAAGCCATGCCCAAGCCCAGCATTCCCAAGTACGTGAACCTCAAGCGGGAGCTCTTGAGGCGCATCCGCGGGGCCAAGCCCGGCGAGTGCGTGGAGAGCGAGCATGAGCTCGTCCGGCGCTATTCGATCAGCCGGGCCACGGTGGCCAAGGCCATCGGCGAACTCGTGGCCGAGGGCTACCTCTACCGCGAGCAGGGCCGAGGGACCTTCGTGGCCCGGACCGTGGCCACTCCCGACGGGCCGCTCGGCGTCATCGTCAGCGGCTCGAGCATCTCCTTCCGGCCCGGCGACTACTTCGGCGACATCCTCTCGGGAGTCCAGCAGGTCGCCATGGATGCGTCGCGCGACATACTGCTGATCAGCGGGAAGACCGCGCCCAAGGAGGAGTTCCACCCGCCCTCCCCCGCGGCGCTGGCCCAGCGGGGCCTGGCCGGGGTGGTGATGGTCGGGGTGGACAGCGACGATCACCTCGCCGAGGTGCTCTCCGCCGGGCTGCCGGCCGTCTCCGTCGACTATCACACCGACCGCATCGACATCGACTCGGTGGTCGGCGACGCCGAGGCCGGCGGCTTCATCGGCACCAAGGCGCTCATCGACGCCGGCCACAAGCGCATCGCCTTCCTGGGTCACGCCCGGCACGGCTCGCGCGCCTACATGGCCCCGGACCAGGGCTCGCTCGAGCGCCTGGCCGGCTACCGCCGCGCCCACCGGGAGGCGGGCATGGACGTGAACGAGGAGCTCGTCTTCCAGCCCAGGCAGAGCGATATCCAGCTCGGCGGACGGATCGAGAAGCTCGCCGCCGCCGGCGCCGCGCCGACCGCGGCATTCAGCACCGGATCGCTGCTCCTTGGCGAACTGCTGGCCTGGTCGGAGAAGCGCGGCGGGCGCATCGACAGGATCGTCGCCGGACGCCCATCGAGCGCCGAAGCGGCCGCCGGCCACGTCTGGGAGGACCCGGTCGAGATGGGCCGCTCGGCGGCGAGGCTCGTGCTCGAGCGCATCGCCGGCACGGGTGGGACAGCGCCCCGCAAGGTGGCGGTGCCCGCGCAGCTCATCCTGGCCCCGTCCGCCGCGCAGAAAGCCGCGAACGCCCCGCAGTAACGGCCCCCGGCGCAATCCGAAAGAGAAATCGGCGATCGGGAGGAGAGCCCCAATGCACAGGATTCCCGCCATGGTCGCAGCTCTGGCATTTCTGGGTGGCCCGGCGCTGGCCGGCGAACTGGTGAAGCTCAAGGCCGCGGAGCCCGCCGGCGTGGAGCGCGTCGCCGAGCCGGTGACCTCGGGGGTCCCCTTCCCGGAGGGACTCGTCAAGGACGTCTCCAAGCTCGCCCTGGTCGACGCCGCGGGCAAGCCCGTGCCGGCGGCCTTCACGGCCATCAACCTCTGGCCCAAGGACAAGTCGGTGCGCTGGGCGCTCGTCGACACGCAGGCCTCCGCGCCGGCCGGCGGGGCCGCCGGGTTCGCCGTCGTCGAGGGAACCACGGCCGCGCCCGCGGCCAGGCTGGCCGTCGATGACGGCGCCGAGTCAATCGCCGTCGACACCGGCGTCCTCAAGTTCACGGTGCGCAAGAATGGCTTCCGGCTCTTCGAATCAGTGGAATCACTGCACGCCGTAATGGCAACATCGAAACGCATGTACACGACACTCGCCGTCAGTCACCCCGAAGGCCTGGCCATGACCGTCAAGGGCGTGCGCTACACCTCGGCCGCCGACGCGGAGAGCAAGGTGATCGTCGAGGAGCAGAACCCCATGCGGGTCTCCATTCTCGCCACCGGCAAGCTCGCCCCGGCCGACGGCAAAGGCTCTGACCGCTACGACTACGAGGTCCGCATTCACGCCTACGCCGGCTCCCCGGCGGTGAAGGTCTCGGCCACGGTCATCAAGAAGTACGGCAAGACCAAGGACATCAGCCACTCCTTCGAGGACCTGTCGCTGGGCCTGAAGCTCGCCCAGCCCGGCGCCGAGCCGACATACGCCATCGGCGGCGACGGCGCACCGGCTACCGGGAAGCTCGCGGCGGGCAAGACCGCCGGGGTGCTGGCAAAGTCCTCGACGGCCTGGGAGTTCACCGGCGAGGCCAAGGCCGCCGGCCCGGGGGGCGATCCCAAGGCGAAGAAGCCGCTCTCGCTCGGCTGGGCGGACCTGTCCGGACCAGCGGGCGGCGCCGCCGCCGGCGTCTACCGCTTCTGGCAGGTCTGGCCCAAGGGCCTGGAGGTCACGGGCGACGGGACGATGAACATCGGCCTCTACCCCAAGGCCTGCGGAGCGCCCCAGCCCTTCTTCACCGGGATGGCCCGGACCCACGAGGCGCTACTCGTCTTCCACGGCAAGGACGCCAAGCCCGAGGAACTCCAGAAGAAGTTCGCCGCCTTTCAGAAGCCGCTATTCCTCTCCGCGACGCCCGAATGGTACTGCCGGACGGGCGTCTTCGGCTCGCTCGCGCCGGTCGGGGCGAAGCTGCCCGGCGAGGCGGCGGCCGCCTTCGATCAGTTCGACAAGATGCTCTCCGGCTACTTCGACCGGCTCATGACCTCCGAGCTCGACAAGTGGCAGAAGCGCGGAGTGACCATGGACGCCTACGGGTGGCTGGCCTACGGCGACACCCTCCACTACGCCTGGGACGAGGAGCCGGCCGGGAGCCCCTGGAAGATCGCCTGGGACTCGAACTACTACGACCTGCCCCACCTGGCCTGCGAGTACTTCGCCCGCACCGGCGAGCGCAAGTACTGGGAGTACCAGGTGGACCACGACTGGCACCTGATGGACGTGGACGTCATCCACTGGGACCCGGGCTTTCCGCAGGGCGGGGCCTCGCGGCGCTGTCCGGCGACCAACCACGTGGGCTTCGACCCGCCCGAGCACCGCGAGCCGGTGGTCAACGTGGCCTTCGACCACCACAAGAGCGAGTCGCTCTTCGAGCTCTACTACCTGACCGGCAACCGCCGGGCGCTCGAGGTGGCCATGGACCTGCTGGGCCACGCCTTCCGTTCGAAGGACGCCGACTACGGCGGCACCCGCAAGCCCGGACACCAGATCCTCACCCTGGTGGCCGGCTACTGGTGCACGGGCGACGGCAAGTACCTGGAGCGCGCCCGCAAGATCATCGACGCCGGCATCGCCCGCCAGGGACAGAACGGCGGGGGCCTCAACGCCAAGGACGCCTTCACCGACGGCATCTGCATGGAGGCCTTCGGCAAGTACTACCAGGCGACCGGCGACGAGGCGGTGCTCAAGGCCGTCCAGGGCTACTGCGACTGGCTCATGGCCCGGAAGGCGCGCTGGACGAACTGCACCTTCGCCCTGGCCCTGGTCTACGCGAAGACCGGGGACGGGAAGTACCTCGAGGAGGCGCTCAAGTCCCTGGGGGCCAGCAAGACCAACCACATCAGCAAGGACATGGGCCACATGTACCGCAACGCGCCATTGGCCACCGGGCTGGTCGATACGGAGAAGCCGTAGAGTGCGTCGTCGATCATCCCCTTCGCGAGCACGCACCTTCAACGGTGGAGTAGAGGGGGCGGGCCTTTCGGCCCGCGCCCCTCCCTCGTCGC
>CALGYR010000150.1 GCA_937935355.1 uncultured bacterium
TTGGCGTCGAGCTCGGCGGCGGCCAGCTCCAGCGCCCCCTCGACCGGCATGCGCACGTCCTGGCGCACGCGCCGGGCGACGATCTCGCGGGCGAAGGCCAGCATGTCCTCGACCAGCTTGTTGAGCCCGGTGATCCCGCGCGAGATCTTCTCGACCACCTCGCGCTCCGCCGGAGCGAGCGTCTGGGAGCGCCCCAGCAGCCCGGCGTAGAGCTGGATCCCGCCGAGCGGGTTGCGGATCTCGTGGGCCAGGACCGCGGCCATCTCGCCGAGGGCGGCCAGGCGCTCCTTGCGTTCCACGGCGCGCTCGAGCTCGCGCAGCACGGTCACGTCCTGGGCCGAGGCCACCACGCCGGCCAGGCGGCGGCGCTCGTCGCGCAGCGGCGCCACCGACAGGAGCAGCAGGGCCTCGGAGCCGTCGCCGCGGCGCGAGGAGCGCTCCTCGCTCGCCCGGGCCGCGCCGCCGGCCAGCGCCGCGCGGACCATGGCGGCCAACGGAGCGGCGAGCTCCCCGGCATCCTCGATGGGCCGGCCGCGCAGGGCGGCCTCGGAGCGACCGAAGAGCTCGACCGCGGCGCGGTTGGCGCTCGCGACCCGGCCGGCGGTGTCCACCGCCACAACCGCGTCGGCGACATTCTCGAGCACGCTGGAGAGGTGGTTCTTGAGGCCCTCGATCTCGCGGACCTTGACGGCCAGCTCGTCGGTGAGCTCCCGGACCTTGGCCTGCAGGAGGGCGTGGCTCTTCTCGAGTTCGGCGGCCTTCTCCATGAAGACGTTGAAGGCGCCGAGCAACTCCTCGGCGTTCTTCGGCGCGGCGACGCCTTCCAGGTCCTGAACCATCACTTCTTCTCGTCCTTGAAATGCGGGGCCGACGGGGGCCTCTGTCCGTAGGCCTGGTTGAGCCGGCGGCCCTGCTGCAGCCGGAGCATCTCCTCGAGCTTGCCGTCGCGCTTGCCGGACAGCAGCTTCTGGCACTCGTCGTCCTCGGCGATGATCTGCCGGAGCAGCTCGCGGACCTCGGCGATGAGCCCGCGGCCGCGCTCGCGGTCGGCGCCGGACAGGCTGCCCGAGATCCGGTCCCAGCCGGACTTGAGCTCCCGCGAGCCCTCCCCGGCGGCGGCGGCCTGCTCGGAGAGCCGGCCCTTCTCGGCGATCACGGCCAGCAGGTCCTCGCCCCGCCCGGCGGCGGCCAGTTCCCGGCCCCGCCTGGAGAGTTCCAGGATCTGCGCGTAGATGCCGCGCTCGGCCTCAAGGGCGGAGAAGGCCTGGGCCGGGTCGAACGCGTTGCGCTCAGCCATTTTCGAGCCACTTGCAGTGCTGCCGCCAGTCGTCAGGGGACAGGATCCATCCCGCCCCCTCGTAAGACTTCTCGGACTTGCCCCCGGCAACCGAAGGCGCCTTGGCCTTGGCTTCCTCCTTGGCCTTGGCCTCGGCCTTGGCCAGCTCCTCGTAGCTGCTGGCCGCGCGGGTCAGCCAGTCCCTGGCCTCCGTCTCCCGCCCGCACCGCTGCAGCGCCAGGCCGCAGGCCATGGCGAACCACGGATACGGCCCCTCCGGGGTCCTGCCGAACTCCTCGTGCCCCTGCCGGAAGGTCTCCGCCGCCGCCTCGGGACGTCCCCAGCGCATCTGCGCTACACCCTTGTACATGAAGGCATCGCGGCGGTGTCCCTCCGCCTCGGCGCGATCCAGCCTGCCGCCCACCTCGGCCGTGGCGGCCAGGATGTCGTCGAACCGGGCGACGGCCTGTTCGTACCGCCCCTGCTCCAGCTGGATCATGGCCAGCATGTGCATCACCGGCAGCCGCTGCCCGGCGAGGAACGTCTCGAAGCTCGGGCGCGCCTTGCGGTATTTCTCGACCTGATAGCGGGCGACGGCCTCCTCCAGGGTCTCCCTGGCCAGTTCGAGAAGCGCGCGGCCCTCTGCCGAGGATTCGGAGCCGGAGGCTGCGGCGGCGCCGGAGGCCGGAACGTCCCCGCCGGCCTGCGCAAGGCGCGCGCGCCCCAGGAGGTAATAGGTGCGCCCCAGGTGGAACAGGGACTTCATCCACACCTGGCTCTCGGGGGTGAATCGCGCATCGCGACGGATCGACTCGAAGACCGACCGGGCGCTGCGCCCCGGCCGGGAGTTGCTCACGATAACGCTGTAGCACGCGCCGTTGTCGGCCTCCGCGGCCGGCGGCGTGGTGTAGGAGCTCGCCGTGGCCCCGGGGATGTCCGCCTCCGCGCTCGCCGGGGAGCCGCCGGGCCTTCTCCGCCATTGATAGGATGCCTCGGGGTCGCCCGCGGCATCCACTGAGAAGGTGGCCCGCTCGCCGACCCCGACGCTCTTGTCCTCCGGCTGGAACAGGATCACGGGACGGGCGACCGGACGAACCGCTCCGGCCGGCGCTTCCGCGAGCCCTTCGGTCGCGGAACCCGCGGCCACGGGCTCCGCCCCCGTCCGCGCGGCGCCGGCCTTGTCGCTCCTCACGGTCAGCAGGGCTCCCCGGCTGACCGCCGGCCGGTCCTCCAGCCTGCCCATCTCTAGGTAGGTCTCGCCCAGGGCCAGCTCCGCCAGATATCCGAACTGGCTGCGGCCGTGCTCGACCGCGCCCCTCTCGAAGACCCTGACCGCCCCGTCCAGGTCGCCCAGAAGGCGCAGCGACTCGCCTTCATGGTAGAGGGCCTCGGCGACCCGGCTGTCGGTGCCGGCCCGGTCCACGAACTGGCGGAAGGCGAGCCTGGCCCCCCCCAGGCACCCGGCCTCGAAGTACTGGCGACCGGCCCGCCACAAGGCCTCGGCGGTCAGCGACTCCCTGCTGTCCGCGGCCTCCTCGGAGACGCGCATGAACTCGCGAGCCGCAGCCAGGCGAACCGGCAGGATTTCCCTGCGCGGCCGCTTGTGAGACGCCATCCGGTCGGCCTTCCCCGCCTGCAGTTCGCCCAGAAGGAAGCGGTAACGGTGCCGGTTGATCTCCGGATAGGTGTCGATGATGTGCCGGTAGATCCTGTCGCACTCGTCGTACTCGTGCCGCGCGGCCAGGCCCCGGGCGATGCGGAGGAGCTGCGCCTGTCCGGCTGCCAGCGGGTGTTCGTCCGGCCTCGGCGCCACGAAGTGGCTGTCGGCCAGCAGGTCGGTCAGCTCCGGCACCAGGCTCTTGATATCCTCGGACGGCAGCTGGCGTATCAGCCGCCCCGCTCCGATGTAGCCGTGCCCGGCCCCGTTGCCGTTGAGGGCCTTGAGCGGGTCGACCTCGACCAGGCTGTCGGCGAGGCACACCTCTGCGCAGGCGCCGATGACCGGAGGAACGCCTCCGCGCAGGATGCCCACGAGCAGTTCCCGGGCCTCGCTGCCGTTGCCGGCATTGGCCAGCGAACGCGCCAGGAGAACGCGGCTCATGTCCAGATAGGGACCGCCCGGCGAGAACGGATGGCGGAAGGCCCGGGCCGCCTCCAGGTATTGTCCGCGAGAGAGCTTTGGGTCGGCCTCCATGGCTCCCAGCCGGTAGCAACTGCGACCGGCGAGGAAGGTGGCCTCGTCGCGGATCGCCGCCGGGGCATCGCTCTTCTCGACCTGGCCGCAGAGTCTGGCCACCTCCATGAGCCTGGCGCGCCTGCCGGCCTCGTCGCGCGCGGCCTCGGACTCGGCGAGCAGCAGCCGGGCCAGTCTGATCCGGGCCTTGTGCGCGGCGATCCCTCCCGCGCCGTGATCCAGATAGAGCCGGTAGAACTCCGCGGCCTTGGCCAGGTTGCCGCTCTCGAAGTTGCAGCGCGCGGCCAGCTCGTAGACCTTCATCCACTCCGACTCGAGCCGGCGGCCCGGATCGGCTCCGACCGAGCCGCGCTCCTTCTCGAGCCTCATCCGCCCGGCCTGGTCGGCCAACATGGTCTCGATGAGGCCGTCGAGTTCGGCAAGCGCCGCCTGGTATTGCCCGAGATGGGCCTCGCTGTCGGCGATCAACCGCCTGCGCACCTGCCACTCGGGGCTGTCCTCGTCCTCCGCCGCTCTGCGCGCCTCTCCCAGGTTCTCGAGCGCCCGCTCGTAGAGCTCCCCGGCGGACCGCTGGATCCTTCTGCCGACGCCATCAGGATACTCCCGCTTGATGGTGGCCAGGCGGTAGTCGGCCTCGCCCAACACCGCCACGTCGTCGGCGTTCAGCGCGGCCCCGCCCATCAGGGAGCGGGCCCGGCCGTAGCTGGGCAGCACGCCGTGCACGCCGAACGGGTCCGACACTCCGAGGCACTCCGCAAGCTCCCTGACGTTATTGCCGGCCAGAAGCTCGACGGCGCTCAAGGGGTTTTCGCGCTCGTCCTGAGCCGTGATCGCCAGGGCATAGGCCGTGCGCGCCATCTGCAAGTATTCTTCGGCGGAGCGCTCCGGCTCCTCGCGGGGCTTGAGCAGCAGCACGGCGGCACCGGCGGCGAGGGCCATAACAAAAACCGGGAGAGGCCACTTCTCCGCCAGGACGCGGTACCATTCGAGCCAGAACGGAGGCAGCTTGGGGACTTCCACTCCCGACACATCCGAGGCGTCGGCCCCGCCCAACGGCTTGGACGGACCCGTCGCTGCGGCCGGACCGGCACCGCCGGAGCGCCCGCCCTTGTTGCGAGCGCCTCCGCGATCGGAATGCTGCGGCACTTACTGGACCCCCACCCGCTCGATCTCGTGGACGGCGTCCTCCTGCCTGAGCAGAGCGAGGATCTCGTGCATCTTCATATCCCTGGACTTCATCTCCTGAATGCGCGCCAGGCGCTCGAAGACCTCCGCCCCGTAGAGCCGGTAGTTGCATCCCGGCATGCGCTCAGCCTCGCGGATCAGACCGAACGTCGTGTAGTTGTGGATGGTCTGTCTCGAAAGGCCGGTGTGATGAACGATCTCGGCTATGCGGTAAAGCTTGGGCGGAGGCAGCATTGGATCTTCCATCTCCCTTCTCTGCAACGACTCCGGCTGAAACCTGGAGCCGTATCGAATGTGATTGACGCTTTACAAACCGTCAATCACGTATATTAATTACCTTATTAATGGCCGCATGTCAAGGAAGTTTTGTAACAAAATTGCGCGCCTTATCTCGCCGTGTTAGGAGCCTTAAGCACATTTCCCGAAGATTCTCCAATGGTTATGGTCTGAATAGCATCTGGCTACATATATTATCGTTTAATTACATAATTTACGGGCCAATTTCTCACGCGGATCCGCCAAGAACAACGGCCGAGCCCGCTGTCCCGCCTTCGCTTTGCCAAGCGTCGGTGGGCAAGTTTTTGCGGCCCCTGCTCTGCACAGCACTGATGGGGCGTCACTGGGTACAGGTCGGGCCGATTGAGTTCCTCCGGCCCCACGTGGCCGGAGGAACTCAATCGGCGCCATGTGCCGGACTGATGAAGACCGGACGGACAAACGCCGATCAGCCAGGTGGAGCCGTCAGGCCAGAGCGGATGAAGATGATGCAGGCGGCCAGCTCGATCCATCCGAGATAGCGTCTGCTCTGGCGGTCGAACCGGCGCACGACGCGCCCGAATTGGGCCAGCCAAGCGTGACCCCGTTCCACGGCGCAGCGAATCAAGCCGATGCCCGGCCTCCGCGTCTGGCCGCGGCTGGGAGCCCGCATTCGGAAACCAGAGACTCGAACACTTTCCCGCGTAGGCCCGTTGCCATAGGCCCCATCGCCTCGCGCACTGGGCAGACTACGTGGATCGGGCTCGGAACTTGCCTCCAGGGCTGCCGGGGAGCTGCACCACCAAAGACTCCAGCAGCAAGCCCGTCTGCTGCCCCTCGTTGGTTCCTGCGGCGCTCACCACCGCCCCGGTTGTCGGGATTGCCCTGTAAGTTCCCGGCATTGGCCATCGGCTCCATCGACAACAACATCCAGGAGTCCCTGGCTGCGGCCCATGGCCGCGCCAGGACGGCAATGGCCGATTCACGTTGTAGGCCCGGCCGGCAGGAACGTTGGTGCACCCCGAAGCGAAGGCTCGCGTAGTCGCTTTTGCCCTTGACTGCTACTTATGCGTGCAATACCATCCCTTGACCGGTCTCTCCGGCCAGCGCCGGAGGAGGCCAGGAATGCGCAGGGGGGCGCAGTGAGCGGAGGGAACACGGAACGCCACAGGCAGTACGTTGCGGGGCTGACCGGCGGAGAACGCCTGCTCGTCACCCTCCGGGACGAACTGTACGAAGGCTCGTGGGATCTGATGCTGGAGGATCTGCGCGATCGCCTTGAGAAGCGGCCTTACATCTTCAAGCTCTCCAGCCGCATCGAGGCCGATATGACGGCCATCGAGAAGATGAAGGCGTACGAGTTGAAGGAAGGCGTCAACCTCCGGGATTACCTGGCCGGTTCTCCCGGCGAAGAGGTTCCTGACGACGGGGAGGCTTAGTGATGAAGCTCACGGGCACGATCGTTGCGCTGGCGGCACTGGTTGGGTCGGTCTCCCTTCTCGGCTGCAAGGGCGGAGACGCCGGGAAGTCCCCGGTCGCCGCAGCCCAGGTGGATGCCCCCAAGGGCATGAATCTGGAGTCTCTGTGGAGCCTCCAGATCACCAAGGGGCGTATCCGTCACGCCTGGGTGTCGGGTGACTACGCCCTGGTGATAACCGAGAAGCCGAACATCCTGCACCTCATCCGCCTGCGCGACGGCTATAGCCACTGGAGCTGCGAGTTCGACCACCCCATCGAGACCGCCTATCCTCCGGCAATTTCCGAGGACGGCGTCATGGTGGTCTCCGACAACCGCATCATGCGCATCGACAGGGCCTTTGGCTCGCTGGTCTGCATCGTCGATCCGGAGATGTCCATCAGCGCCAGGCCCATCCTGAGCACCTGGGTAGACCTCCAGGACTCGCCGGGCGTGTTCCCCGTCGTCTACGTGCCGAGCTACAGCGGGCGAATCTGGGCCATGCAGATCCGCAAGACCGAGCGGGAGATGGCCAACCCCGTGCCGGGCGCGCCTCCTATCAAGATCGAACGCTACGGCGTCAACAAGGGCTGGAGCACGGGGACGCCCGCCGCCCACGGCCAGATCACCGCTCCCGCCCTCATGCTCGATGGGTTCATCTACATCTGCACCTCGGACGGCTACGTCATGGGACTCAAGGACAACGACGGTCGCCCGGCCTTCCGGCTCCAGACCCAGGGACAGGTCATCAACGGCGTGTCGCTGGGCGGCTCGCGGGCCTACTTCGGCTCGACCGATTACAAGGTCTACTGCGTGGACCGGCGCAGCGGGGAGAAATACTGGGAGTTCCCCAGCGGCGGCCCGGTCATAGAGCGCCCGCTGCCCGATCCGGAGGCCAAGGCGGTCTACGCGCTCAGCGATGAGCAGGGCGTCTTCGGCCTGGACGACAAGGACGGCCACGAGCTCTGGCAGAACCGCGACGTCGCCCGCCTGCTCGGCGTGGGCCGCAAGGCGGTCTACGCACATGATTCCAAGGGCAGGTTCCTGGCCCTGGACAAGAAGACGGGCAAGGTCACGTGGCTTTGCCAGCCCGGCGATCTGGCCGTCTTCCAGAACACCGAACAGTTCGATCGCGCCGGCGGGCAGCTCGCGCTCCTGGCCGTGACGCCCAAGAACGAGATCGTCTGCCTGGTGGAGCCAGGATACCGTCCGCCGGTGCCCGCGCTGAAGGCCAAGAAGAGTGCTCCGGTCGCCGCCCCGGTCCCGGTCGCGGCCCCGGCTCCCGCACCCGTTCCGGCGGCCGCTCCGGCTGCCGGCGGAGCGGCACCGGCCGCCCCCGCCGCCACGGGAACCTGAGAAGATTTCAGCCGTCGATCACGGGCGCGCCGGGCCATCCGGCGCGCCCGGTTGTTTTGCGGAGAGCCGTTCGCGGTAGATCGACTCCAACTTCGCGACCATGACCTCCGCCGGGAATAGCCGCGCGCAGAGGTCACGGCCGGCTGCGGCCGTGCCGGACGCCAGGCCTCGGTCCTCGATCATCCGCCGTATCGCGGCGCACAGCGAGCGGACGTCGCGCGGCGGCACCAGCAGTCCGGTCTCTCCGTCGCGAACCACCTCTCGCGCGCCGTCCACGTCGAAGGCCACCACGGGAGTCCCGGCCAGAAGGGCCTGCGGAGCCGCACGCGGCAATCCCTCGCGCAGGCTGGCGTGGACCAGCAGGTCGGCGGCGGCCAGATACCCCGGCACCTCGGCCGCGGGCACCAGCCCCGCGAACTTCACGCCGTCGGCCAGCCCCGCCTCCCGGACCTGGGCTTCGAGGCTCCGGCGGAGCAGGCCGTCCCCGACCAGCAGCAGCCGCAGTTCCGGATGGGCAGCCCGGAGCTGCCGGGCCGCCGCGATCAGGAACCCATGGCCCTTGAGCTCGAAAAGCCTGGCGACCTTGACGACCACGAAATCGCCGGGCGCGTAGCCCAGCTTCCCGCGCATCTCCTCGCGCCGTTGGCGCGCGTTCAGGAAGGGCTCCACCGCCATGCCGCTGTGCACGGTCACGAACCTGTCCCGCGGCGCCACTCCGGCCGCGACGGCCTGGTCGGTCATGGCCTCGGCCACCGAGACGAGCCGGTCGCAGCGTCGGGCCGCCCAGCGCTCTGCCAGGACGTAGGCGCGCGCCACCGCCGGGTTCATGAACGGGTGGAAGGGCAGCCCGTGGATGGTGTGGATCACGACGGGCACCCCGGCCGCGCGGGCCGCCGCACGTCCCAGCACCCCCGCCTTGGAGGAATGGGTGTGGACGACGTCGGGCCCCAGCTCCCGCAAGCGCCGGCGCAGGGCCCGGTAGGCGCGCCAGTCCCGAAGGAGACTGATCGGCCTGACCAGGTCGGGCACCTCCTCAACTGCCACGCCGCGCCGCGCGGCCTCGGAGACGAGCTCGCCCTCCGGCCCCCCGGTCGGCCCGGTCAGGAGCCGCACGTCGTGGCCGCGTTCAACGAGCCCCGCGCAAGTCAGCAGGGTGTTCTCCTGGGCGCCGCCCAGGATCATCCGGGTGATGATGTGGGCGATGCGCAGGGGCGGGGGGCGAGGGGCGGGGGGCGAGTCGACGGGGTTGTCGGAAAGGCCGGAGCCGGCGGCTCCCCCGCCCCCCGCCCCACGCCCCCCGCCCCACCGGTTCATTCTCCGTACTCCACCTTCAGCATGCACAGCCCGCACGCCGGGGCGGTCGGGCCGCACCTGCGCCGGTCGCGGGAGGCGAGCACCGCCTTGACGTCCTCAGGCGGCCGGCGGCCGCGGCCGACTTCGATGAGCGTGCCGGCGATGCAGCGGACCATGTTGTAGAGGAAGCCGGAGCCGGCCACGGTGATGTCCACCAGGTCTCCGCTTCTCTCCACCTCCAGGGAGAACACCTCGCGCTCATAGCCGCCGGGCTTGACTGCCGCGATGGGGGTGAAAGCCCGGAAGTCGTGGCGGCCGACGAGCAGCCTGGCCGCCTTGCGCATGGCCTCGACGTCGAGCCTGGGCACCAGGTGATAGACGCGACCGCGCTCCAGCGCCGGCCGCGCCGGGCGGTTGAGGATCCGGTACCGGTAGGTCTTGGACCTCACCGACTTGCGCGCGTGGAAGCCGGCCGGAGCCTCCTCGGCGGAGAGCACGGCGACGTCCTCCGGCAGATGGGCGTTCAGGGCGGCGGCGATCTTCTTCGTCGGAACGGAGCTCGCGGTCTTGAAGGTGGCCACCTGGCCCAGGGCGTGGACGCCGGCGTCGGTACGGCCGCTCCCGGCGATGCGCAGGCGCTCGCCGGTCACCTTGAAGATGGCGGCCTCCACGGCCTCCTGGACCCCGGTGCCGTTCTTCTGGGCCTGCCAGCCGGCGTAGTTCGCCCCGTCGTACTCGATGACCAGCTTGATGGTGCGTGGCTCGCCGGTCACCGCCCCGCCGTCAGTTCTTGACGCCGTAGAGGATCTCGGCGATCTGCACGGCGTTGAGCGCGGCGCCCTTGAGCAACTGGTCGCCGGCCACCCACAGGGCCAGACCCTTGTCGCAGGAGCTGTCTTCGCGGATGCGCCCGACGATGACCTCGCCGTGCCCCGAAGCCTCGATGGGCATCGGGTACTGGTTGGCGTTGACGTTGTCCTTGAGGATCACGCCCGGCGCCCTGGAGAGGATATCCCGCGCCTCGGCGGCGGCGAGCTTCCTCTCGGTCTCGATGAAGAGCGCCTCGCTGTGCGAGCGGAAGACCGGCACGCGCACGCAGGTCGCCGACACCCGGATGTGCCCGTCGCCGAAGATCTTGCGGGTCTCGTGGAGGAGCTTCTTCTCCTCCTGGGTGTAGCCGGAGTCGTCGGCCGGGCCGACCTGGGGCAGGACGTTGAAGGCGATCTGGTGCGGGTAGACGCTCCGCTGCATGGCTTCGCCCCTGACGTGCGCCGAAACCTGCTGCTGGAGCTCGTCGATGGCCTTGGCGCCGGTGCCCGAGACCGCCTGGTAGGTCGCGGCCACCAGACGGGTGATCTTCGCCGCCTGGTGGAGAGGCCAGAGCGGCACCAGGGCGATGATCGTCGAGCAGTTCGGATTGGCGATGATTCCGCGATGCTTCGCCACCTCCTGCGGGTTCACCTCCGGCACGACCAGCGGCACGGAGTCGTCCATCCGGAAGGCCGAGGAGTTGTCCACCACCACGGCGCCGGCGGCCACCGCCGCGGGGGCGAAGGTCCGGCTGCGCTCGGCGCCGGCCGAGAAGAGGGCCAGTTCCACGCCCTTGAAGCTCGCGTCGGTGAGCTCCTCGACGGCGACGTCGGTCCCGTTGAACTTCATCTTCTTGCCGACCGAGCGCTGGCTGGCCAGCAGCTTGAGCTTCCTGACCGGAAAGCGATGCTGCTCCAGGGTGCGGATCATCTCGACGCCGACGGCCCCGGTGGCGCCGGCAATGGCTACGACGTACTGCTGGGACATGGGCGGTTCCTTCTCTCCTGTCTGTGCTTGGTCCGAATCCGGCATCCATTCGCCGGAGCGCCCGGATTATATCCCCTCGACGGGGGCTTTTTCAATGTGCGAGCCCCGGGTCTCCCACCACCACCGACGGATGCTCCCTGGCCCCGGCCGCCTCGACGATCGGCCAGGAGGCGCGCAGTTCGTCCCGGTACGGGCCGATCTTCTCCACCGGAATAGGCTGGAATCCCAGCCTGAGCGCCGGAGAGTCGGGCTTCAGGCGGTAGTCGTCCTTGTTGGCATCGACGAAGAGCGGGTCGGCCATCACCGAGTGCCGGTCGAAGCCCCGGGTCTGCAGCGACTGCCATTCGTCCAACGCCTCGACCTGCCGGAGCGAGACGTCGTCGACCCAGGCCGTGCCGGAGCTGCTGCGGAAGTCCAGGCGCACGCGGATAGCCTGCATCTTCTCGTTGTAGCCCGGCTCGCCGACGGACGGCAGGCGGAAGGTGAGCTCGACCTCCTTCCACTCCGGGCCGGCTGCGACCGGGGCGCTCCGGCCCCAGTAGTAGACCTTGGCCAGGTAGGACTGGATGCCGAGCTCGAGACCGGTCTCGGGCTTCTCGGCCCGGAAGCGCGCCTTGAGCCGGAAGGCCTGGCCGGGCTTGGCCGGCAGTTCGGCGCCGACCACCACCGGCCACGGCGGGTTGCACTTGGCGCCCGCGACGGGCACGGCGTCCAGGCGCAGCGCCTGCCGGCCCTCGGCGGGGTTCTCGGCGCCGGCCGCGGCCTTGCAGTCCGGGCTCGGCCGCGCCTGCCAGGACCAGCCCTTGGGCATCTCGCCGGGCCGGCCCTCCTCGAACCCCGGGTTGACCAGCAGATTCCCGCCCAACTCCTTGCCCCAGCCGACCTGCCCGGTCCGGATAGGCCGGCCCTGGTGCCACACCAGGTTCAGGTCGGTTGTGTTGTGGTCGAAGGGCACGTTGGAGAAGCGGTAGAGGTCGGCCTTCTCCGAGCGGTAGCAGAAGATGTTCCGCCGCATGACGTTGCCGGTCATGACCAGGCCGTCGGGAAGCACCGCGTCCTTCGGGTGCAGCTTCATGTTGCGCATTCCGGCCCAGGCCGGCTCCCCGGCCACCGACTCGAAGCCCTTGACCATGGTCGGGAAGTGGTTCAGCCACATGTGGCTGGTCGCGGTCCAGCCGCTGTACTCGGCCTGGTGGAGGCCGTTGTCGACGAAGATGTTGTTCTCGATCAGGTTGTCGCGGCCGTTGTGCAGGTGGAGCCCCGCGCGCGAGGCCCGGACTACGATGTTGCCGATCACGTCCACGCCGCCGGTGTTGTCGTCGAGATAGACGCCCCAGGCGAAGAAGGGCGACACCCACTTGCCGTCACGCTGGCCGAATCCGAGGATGTCGTGGAAGTAGTTGTAGCGCACCACCGTGCCGCGCGATGAGATCCAGTCGCGCCCACCGGTGTAGACCGCGCCGGTGTCCTCGGTCTCGAGGTTGACGTGCCGGATGTGGTTGTACTCGATGACCAGGTTGTTGCCGGAGAACATGACGCCCATGCGCGGGCCGTCGTGGATCAGGTTGTGCGAGGCGCGGTTGCCCACGCCGCGGAGGTCCACGCCCACGCCGTGCTTGTAGTAAACGCCGAAGTGGTGGAGGTAGTTGTTGTCGGCATGGTTGCCGGCCGGGGCGAGCGTCTTCCGGTCGCCGCCGTCCATGACGATGGCGTGGCTGCCGGTCCCGGAAATGTTGTTGCCGACCACGCCGTTGCGGAGGCCGCCGCGGACCTGCACGCCCGAGCCCATGTAGTCGCCGACGTTGCGGATGACGTTCGCCGCCACCAGGCAGTCGCGCGTCTCCCAGAGGACCACCCCCGTGCCCTCGCAGCCCTCCAGGGTGAAGCCGCGGAAGGTGACGTGTTCGGTGCCCTTGCCGACCTCGAGAATCGTGCGCATGGTCGGGGCGACCACGGCCTTGCCGGCCAGCGGCGCCGGCGGCCAGAAGTAGAGCCTGGCCGCCGCGCGGTCCAGGTACCACTCGCCGGGGGCGTCGAGCTCCTCGAGCATGCCGCTCACGTAGTAGCGGTCGCCGGGGCGGATGGCGTAGGACGCGTCGCCCTTCAGGGCAATCGTCCGCTTCCCGCGGTCGACCGCGGCTATCGGCAGGATGTTGTTCCACCAGTTGTAGCGTGGGAAGACCAGGACCTCGCCGTCCTCGGGCCGGGCCCAACTGCGCAGGTCGGCGGCCTTCTGGAGGATCGTCCGGCGGCTCTCCCCGGGCACTTCCTTGTACATCGGGACCGGCTCGCCGTCGGCGTAGGCCCAGCCGCCGGTGTAGGGGTGCTCCGGGTCGAAGTTCGGGTAGCGGGCGAGCGGCTGGCGCCGACCGTCGAAGATCAGCTGGCGGAAGGCCGGGTTCTTCCAGCCCTGCGCGGCCAGGTCGGCGACCAGGATCTGGCCCTTGAAGGGCGCGAACCCGGCGATCTGCCGTCCGCCGACCAGCGTGGGCCGTTCGTCGCGGTAGCCGCGCCAGACCACCGGAGCGCCGGGAGCCCCTGAGTCCGCAGCCGCCAACTGCAGCGTACGGACGAGGCTGTAGGTCCCGGCTCGGACGTGGATCGTGACAGGCTCGGCCGCGGGCCGGCCGTTCTTGAACTGCCGGACGGCGTCGCACGCCCGCTCCAGAGAGGCGAAGGGGCCGTCTCGCCCGGCGGCATCGCGGGCGGGAAGCCGGCCGCTCCAGGCGTCGTTGCCGTCGGTGGCCACGAAGAAGTCGGCAGCGCGAGCCGGACCGGTCGCCAACGCCGCCGTCAGGACGCAGGGCAACAGGACGGCAAATTCGCGGCGCACGCTCAACCTCACGCTTTCCGATTCAGGATGAGACCGGCGCCGGAGGCCCGCGCCTCCCGGCGCTCACTGCCCGGTTCCGCCGCCCTTGAAGGCGAAGAGCCCCGCCGGCGCCGCCCCCCGGCGCAGCGCCTGGTAGGCCAGGTGCTGCATGTAGGCGTCGAGCACGGCCATCGCCGTCTGGGCCTCAGCCACCGGCCAGATGCGGCCCACGATGGTCGGATCGCGCCGGGTGATGGCCGCCAGCTGCTTGTTCTCCATCGTGTACTTGTCGATGGTCTGCTGCGGCTTGTCGATGGTCGGGGTGGGCTTGACCGCGAGCCTCACCACCACCGGCTGGCCGGTGGAGAGGCCTCCGGTGATCCCTCCGGCGTTGTTGGAGGCGAAGCGCACCTTGCCGCCCTCGGCGCTCATGGCGTCGTTCGACTGGATCCCGGTCATGTCCTTGACCGCGAAGCCGGCGCCGACCTCCACGCCCTTGACCGCGCCGATGCCCAGCATCCGCCCGAGTTCGCCGTCGAGCTTCTCGAAGACCGGCTCGCCCATGCCCACCGGCAGCCCCAGGACCACAACCTCGACCACGCCGCCCGAGGAGTCGCCGGTCCTGGTGATCCGGTTGCAGGCCTCGAGCATCTCCCGCGCCGCCTCGAGGTCCGGGCAGTTGAGCACGTGGTGGACGCCGTACTTCTCGACCACCGCCTCGGGGCTCATCTCCGGCGCCCTGGCGCGGATGGCGTCGATCTCGTTCTCGATCTCGGCGAGGATGCGCATCTTCTCGAGGAAGCGCATCTCCATGGTGATGCGGCCCTTGACGTAGACCTCCTGGTAGAAGGGGTCCAGGTCGCAGCGCATCCGCCGGTAGCGGCGCGCGTAGTCCAGGGCCTGCTCGTGCGCGACCTCCGGGCACCTGGCCCCGGCGGCCTCCTTGATGTAGGAGAAGACCTCGATGCCCGCGCGGCGCAGCACCTGCTTGGCCACCTGGCCGGCGGCCACGATCGGCGAGGTGTAGCGCCCGCTGAAGAGCCCCGCGCCGATGGCGTCGTCGTCAGGCCCGTACTTCATGAAGGAGGCGTACGAGGCGTGCCCCGGCCGCGGAGTGCGGTTGGTGTCCTGGTACTGCTTGACGTGCACGAAGTGCCGGTCGAGGTTGGGAATGAGGACGGTCAACGGGGTGCCGTTGGTGTGGTTGCGGTTGGCCGCGCCCTCGATGGTATCGGCCGCGTTGGTCCCGGTGTAGATGACCGGCAGGTCCGGCTCCTTGCGCGGGGAGGCCAGCTCGTCGGCGCCGGGCTTTCTCAGGAGCAGTTCGGAATAGATGTCCTGCTCGGTGAGCAGCAGCCCCGGGGGAACGCCCTGGATGTGGGCGGCGAGGCCCTCCTGGTAGGAGCCGCCGCTCACCGCCACCTTGAAGAGCTTGCCTGTGTTGCAGCCGAGCATGATGTTCTCTCCCTGGATCGCGAGAATCGTGGCCTGTCGTCCATCCGTCTGCGACGAAGGAAGCTTAAGCCCCGAGGACGGGATTTCAAGGGCGGTGGCCGCCGCCCGGTTATCTCCGAACCGCACGAGCCCGGACTCGTTCTCATCGACATGGTCGACAACGACCGCACCCACATCGCCGGGGATGGCCCGGTCCCGGTCTTCCGGACCGCTGACCAGGGTCTCCTGACGGCGGCTCTATCGGGCCGTGCCCGGTATTGGCCGTGGCTGCTGGCCCTGCTCGCGTCCGCTGCGCTGGGCCTTCACCTTTGGGCGGCCGAGAACCTCCCGGGCGGCGAAGCCGGAACCTATGACCTGTTGGAACTGACGCTCAACCTCGGGGGGGCCTGCTCCTGCTATCTCCTGCCACCGGGGATGTGCCTGCTGACCTGGACGCACCTGCAGGCTGCGGCACGGCAGGACGCGTTTGCACAACTGCTGTTGACGCCTGCACCGCGCAGGGCCATTCTGCGAGCCATGCTTTACGCCCCCCGCCGCCGCGTCACGCTCCTCTACGTCGCGCTCCTCCCCATGTTGCTCTGCAACTACATCACGGCATGGGCTCCGGCGTTCCCGCTCACGCAACTCCTGGGAACGTGGAATACCGGGGTCGTCGACGGCCAATGCTGGAACTGGTGGTTCACGCGCTTCGATCCTCATGACGGACGGCTGCTCGCCGCCATGGCCGCAGTCGTCGGCCTGCACTGCGCCATGCGTCACGCCACGACCGCCGCGGCACTGGGCTGGGCGAGCTGTCGCGGCTCGCGCCGCGGGTTGCCCGTGTCCATGGTCCTGGCGTTGGCTCCGCTCGCAGCCGGCCTGGCTCTTGTCCACGCGATTCAGGCCGGCATCATGCAGCCGGCCATGCGGGAATCCGCCGACACCAACGCCCTCGCGTCCCTCGTGAGTGACTACCTGCGAGCTCGAACCCCCGTCTCCTTCTACCACGCGCTGGCCGCCACGAACGCCACGATCCTCATGCCGGTGGGCCTCGCGTCGCTCGCCTCCGGCCTGCTGCTGCGTCGGGCCGCACGTCATCTGGACCGGATGCTGACGGACTGACCGCCGTTCGCGCGGCGCTCCCCGTCCTTGCACGGCCATTTCAAGAAAGCCTTTTCACCGCGGAGACGCAGAGGCGCGGAGCTGGCTCACGAACGCGGCAGGGGCGCTTTGGATAGAGAAAGCCTCGGCCGCGGACAGCATATTGCCTCGGCGTCTCAGTACCTCGGCGGTGAAGATCGTTTCTTGAGATGGCCCTGCCCGGCCCTTGCGGTCGTTGATTCGCCGATGCCCTGCCCTTAGAATTCGATTGGGAGCCGGGAGGCCGCGGTGCGCCCGTTTCGCACCGGACCGCGGCTAGCCCCGCCGCCGGAGTCGCACCAGGTTCGCGAAAGGCCACCGATGCCTGAAGACATAAGACAAGACCTTCCCGATCCCGCCGCCCCGGAGGGTGCGCCCGCGGAGCCCTGCGGCGGCTGCCCGGGATGTCCGCATCAGGCCGGCGCGACCGAACCGGAAACATCCGGGCCGTCCGAGACTCCCGAGCCCGCGGGCGAGCCGGTGGCCGCTCCGGCGGACGATCCGGCCTCGCCGCCCGCGCCCCCGGTCCGGGAGCGCAAGCCCCGTCTCGGCTGGGTGGCCACCGCGCACCTCGGCAAGATGAGCCGGTTGGAGTACCTCTCCGCGCCGACCGAGCGCGGCTTCGAGCCCGGTCGCAAGGTCATCGTCCGGACCGACCGCGGGACGGAGATGGGCACCATCGTCTTCGGCCCACGCGAGCTGGACATGAACCAGTTGCCGCGCGAGACCCTGGCCATAGTGCGCGCGGCCACCGCCGAGGACCTCGCCCACCAGAAGCGTATCGAGGAGGAGCTCGAACCCGCCGAGTTCGACGACTGCCAGAAGACCATCGCCCTGCACCGGCTGCCCATGAAGCTGGCCGAGGTCGAGCACGTCTTCGGCGGCGAGAAGCTGACCTTCTACTTCATGGCCGACGGGCGGGTCGACTTCCGGGCACTGGTGCGCGAGATGGCCCGCAAGCATCGGGCGCGCATCGACTTCCGCCAGATCGGCGTGCGCGACGAGGCCCGGTTGCTCGCCGAATACGAGCACTGCGGCCGGCCGCTGTGCTGCCGGCAGTTCCTGCGGGGGCTCGAGCCCGTCACCATGCGCATGGCCAAGCTCCAGAAGGCCACGCTGGACCCGGCCAAGATCTCCGGCCGGTGCGGCCGGCTGATGTGCTGCCTGCGCTACGAGGACGAGACCTACGCGTACCTGCGCAGCAAGCTCCCCGGCCGCGGCGCCTACGTCCTGACCGAGGACACCGCCGGCCAGGTGCTCTCCTCCGAGGTCATCTCCCAGAAGGTGACCGTGGGCACGCACGACGGGCGCCGGGTGGTGGTGGCGGTCAAGGACATCAAGCAGGTCTCCGACAAGCCCATCCCCCCGCCCGAGCGGAAGCTCACCATTCCCGAGCCGGCCCCCGGTCGGCCGCCAATGCCGCGCCAGACCGGCGCCGGCTCACAGCCGCGGCCCGGCGGAGGCGACCCCCGGCGCTCGCGCCAGGGCAGCCCTCAGCGCCAGGGCGGCGGCCACTCCGGAGGACAGCGCGGCCAACAGCGCCCGCAACCGTCACAGGTCGCTGGGTCGGCTCAGGAACAAGGCGGATCCCCCGTCCAGGGGTCGGCTCAGGGACAGCGCTCCGGCGGGCAACAGCCCTCCGGACAAGGCCAGGGCCGAAACCGGAGGCGCGGCAACCGTCACCGCCGGGGAGGCTCGGGGCGCGGCCCGGGACAGGGCCAGGGACAGCGCCCCGGACCGGGCCAGCAGCGCGGCCAGCCCCAGGGTGGCCCGGGCGGCGGCGGTTCCGGACAGTCCGCACCGGGCGGAGCTTCGGGCGGTGGCGGCGGCGGCAACGCTCCGCAGGCTTGAATTTGCCTCCGTCCGGCCGTAAGATGTTGGCGGTCCCCAGTGAGGGCGGTTCGATTGTCTGAGCAACCAGCGGTTCCCCAGAACGAAGGCGACGCCGTGGAGACCATCCTGGCGCGCGACCGGCGCTTCAGCCGCGAGGCCTACAGTTTCGTCATGGCCGCGCTGCAGCACACCGTCGAGCGGCTCGGAGAGCGCCGCCACGTGACCGGCCAGGAGTTGCTCGAGGGCATCCGCGACCTGGCCCGCGAGCGCTTCGGAATGATGGCCCCCGCGGTCTTCAACGCCTGGGGCATCCGCAAGACCGAGGACTTCGGCCGGGCGGTATTCAACCTGGTCGAGGCCAAGGTCCTGTCCAAGCGCCCGGAGGACTCGCTCGAGGACTTCCGCGAGGGCTTCGACTTCGCCACGGCCTTCGAGCCGGAATACGACCTGGAACCCCCTTCGGGGTCCTGAGGACCAGCCCATGGCCGCGCGCGCCAAGTGGGAATGGCAGGTCTTCGGCTGCCAGTTCCGCGACCTGGAGAACGAGCTCAACCAGCGCGAGGCCGAGGGCTGGGAGGCCGTCCACATCCTGCCCGGCGCCAAGAAGGGCACTTGCGTGGCTGTCTTCCGCCGGAGCGCCGGCGACCGGCCGCGCACCTCTGAAAGCGAACCCAAGACCTCCCGAATCAGACGCTAGGCTTGACTGACGGCTTAACAAATACCGGCGAACAACGAACAACCAACAGCCAACAACCAGCAACCAACACCCAACAACCGATGAACGCAGCCTGAGCAAGGAACCGATCCCGACGGAGGGCGTCCGCGTCCGCCATCTCTCCATCGCGGTTCGATTCTGCTCATGGCGCTGGATGTGTTAGTTGTTGGTTGTTGGTTGTTGGTTGTTGGTTGTTGACTGTTGGCTGTTGGCTGTTGGCTGTTTATCTGCCCGCCCAGGCTTGCTCCACCGCCTCGACGCTCGGGTAGGCCCCCAGGAACCTGTCCAGCCCGACGACGCCCATGACCTTGAGCACCGCCGGCCTGGCCCCGGCCACGGCCAGTTCCCCGCCTCGGGCCTTGAGCTCCTGATAGAAGCTGAGCAGGTCGCCGAGGCCGCGGCTGTTCAGGTAGTCGAGGTCCGAGCAGTCGAGGATCAGCCGCCTGGCGGAGAGGCCGAGGAGCCCGGCCAGCCCGGCCGCGAATGCCTCGTTCTCCTCGGACTGGACCTGACCGACAAGATGCACGACGGCGTGCGCGCCGCGCACTTCGCTGGTGACGCTCAACATGCGGTGTCGTTCCTTTCAGCGTCGCCGGACGCCCCCGACAGGCGCGGCAGCCGGAAGAAGAAGGTGCTGCCCTTCCCCGGCTCGCCCTGGGCGTCGACCCGCCCGCCGTGGGCCTCGGCGATCTGCCTGGTGATGTACAGTCCCAGCCCGGTCGACGGCTCCGAACCTGTGGGCGCCGCGCTGGCCCGCGAGAAGGGCTTGAAGAGCATCTCGCGGTCGCCGGCCTTGAGGCCCGGCCCGGTGTCCGAGATCGAGCACTCGAACCAGTCGTACCCGCCGTCGGTGGCCACCACCACGGTACCGCCCGGCGGCGTGAACTTGATGGCGTTGCCGATCAGGTTGGTGAGCATCTGGCCCACCCGGGCGCGGTCCGCCCGGACTGTGCCCGCGCCTGGCGAGAAGCTCCCGTCTAGCGCGATCCGCTTGCTCATCGCCACCGGAAAGAGCCCGGCCATGGCGTCCTCGACCAGCGCGTTGAGGTCGAAATCGGCGAGCTGCAGGCTCTCGCCGGGCTGCGAGAGACGCGAGGCGTTGAGCACGTCCGAGACCAGCGAGTCCATCTGCTCGATGCTGCGGCGCATGATGCCCAGGAAGCCGGCCGACTCCTGGCTGACCCGCCCGGGCTGGGAGAGCAGCTCGGCCACCAGGCGCATGCTGGCCAGCGGCGTGCGCAGGTCGTGGGTGGCCACGGCCAGGAACTTGTCGCTCGAGGCGGACAGCTCCGCGATGCGCCCGCGCAGGCGCTCGTTCTCCCGGCGGAGCGCTTCGAGCTCGTTGGCTGGTTCCGGCGCGCCCATGACAGGCCCTCAGTAGTCCCGGACCTTGACGAACTCGTCGGCCATGGCCATGAAGTTGTCGTAGGGCGTGCCCACGGCGATGGAGTGGCTGCTGCCGAAGATGAAGCGCCCGACGCGCTTGCCGGCCTCGACCGTGCGGCGCACGGCTTTGCGGACGTCGTCCGGCGTGCCGCTCTGGAGCACCTCGAGCGGCAGGTTGCCCCAAAGGACCATCTCCGGCCCGACGAGCCCCCGGACCTTCCCGAGCTCCATGCCGGCGGAGAGCTGCATGCCCTGATAACAGTCGTAGCCGGCCTCGCGGAACATGGGCAGGATCTTCTCGTTGTTGCCGCAGGCGTGCTTGACCACGAGCTGGCCGAGGGACTTCAAGGCCCCGACCCGCTCCTTGATGGACGGGAGCATGAAGCGCCGGAAGTCCTCCGGCGAGATGAAGGGACCGGAGTTGAAGGCAAAGTCCGCCCCCCAGAGGGCGGCATGCTGACCCGGCCGGACGAAGTGCCGGTCGAGCCGGTTCTGCCGGGCGCAGTTGTGCCGGACCATGCGCTCGACGAGCTCCGGGTTCTCGAAGAGCTCGACCATGCCGCGCTGCATGCCGCCGAAAAAGGGCAGAGCGATCTCGCCGCCGCACAGCCCGGCGACAAAGCGTTCGCCAGCCAACCCGGCCACGACCGCGTCGGCCGCCTCGAAGAGCGACGCGTCCGGGGCGGCCGGCTCGCGCCAGACGTCCTCACCGGGCAGGGGGAAGTCCTCGGCGCGGAAGGGCCGGGTCCACTCGCCGGGATCCTCGACCTCGGTAATGTCCTGGGTGGCCGCCGAGTACTTGAGCACCCGGCCGTCGGCCGTGCGCCAGTTCTCGCCGTCGATCCGCTCGGGGGCCTTCGGGGACGCGCCGCGCACGCCGGCGTTCCAGGTGGCCATCGGCAGGGTGACGATGTCCAGCAGGTCGAACTTGCGGTGGAACTCGACCAGGTCCCGCTTCCAGGAGGCCACCACCTCCTCGCGCCGGCCCTCCCAGATGGCGATCTGGCTGCGGGCCTTGGCCCGGACGTAGGTGGGCCGGCCGATCACGCGCTCGATCGTGTCGGCGTCGACGGCGAACTCGCCCCAGGGCACGCGGTCGGGGGCGCCGCCCCGGAAGACGGCCATTACGCGATCGAGAGAGTTCATCAGAGTGGTCTCCTATGGCTGACGACAGAGCACACGGAGGACAACGGCGGCGAGGATCGGTCGCCCAAGACCAGGAAGTGGCAGCCGATGGCTACAAGCATGTGGGCGTTGTCGTCCTCTGTGTACTCCGTGTCCTCTGTGGTCGGTTCACTTCCCGCCGGCCTTCAGCTGCGCGTACTCGAACAGGAAGAGCGCGGCGTGGGCCGTGGTCTCCGGGCGCATCTCGCCGGCCAAGGGGCTCGCCCGGAAGCCGCCGATGGCCTTCTCCGGGGCGGGGAGCGCGTAGGCATTCTCCGGCCGCCACTGGTTCTCGATCACGTAGAGCGCGGCGAGGTCGAGGGCGCGCTCGATGCGCCCGGCCTCCTCGGTCTTGCCGAGACGTTTGGCGGTGCGGAGAGCGGCGAGCAAGCCCTCGCCCCGCGCGGCGGTCATGGCCACGCCCGGCGGGTCGGCCTCGTCCATGCCGCCGACCAGGTCAGGGAAGCGGGTCTTATCGGGCGTGAGTTGCCCGGCCATGGCCGAGTCGGCCTGCGCGAGCAAGTGCGCCGAGAGCTCGGCGTCGGGCTCGATCGTCGTCAGGGCGTCGAGGGCCTGCATGAGCCATGAATCGGTCGGCAGTGGGCGGTGGGCAGCGGGCAGCGGTTGGCCCCCGGACTCTGCCGACTGCTTGCTGCTCACTGCCAACAGGTGCTTGGCACCCTTCTTCGCTGCGTCCAGAAGCCGGGCGTCCTTCTTTCCGTCGAGTTCGTAGAGACGCACGAGTGCCAGGATCGCCTGCCCGGGGTAGTTGACCTCGGCCAGCTTCTTCACCGGCCGGCCCTGGACGGGGTCGAAGTGGCTCAGGAAGGAACCGTTGGCGGCCTGCTGCTGGAGGATAAACTCGGCGAGGGAGCGCATGGCCTTATAATCCCCCTCCTGAGCTCCGTTGCCCCTGCCCAACACGGAAACCGCGCCCTCTTCCATGGCTATCAAGGTCATGGCAGAAGCGCCCAGGCTGACAGCACCATCGGTGTCGGGATCCGAAACATAGGCAAATCGAAAGCGAGGATCTTGAACCAAGTCTTTCATGAGGGGTCTGACGGGCCCCTCGAAAAGGGTCCGGTAATAGCGAACCACAACATCCGGCAACCCCGGATGCATGGCTTGTTGCCGCTCCGAGATGAAGACCGCTATCGCGGATGTGGCCTGAGCAAGCGCGCTGCATCGATCCTCGCTGCAACGATCCGCGTACGGCCCGCAGGAAACAGGGAAGCCACCGTCCTTGCGCTGCACGCCGGCAAGCCACGCCACGCCTCGACGCGCACCCTGGAGACAGGCCTTAACCGTCGGCGGCTCGACCAGCGCGTTCCCGCGATAGAGGAAGGCCGGCTCGGCCCCCTCCGAGAGCTGCAGCACGCTCGTCGTCGCGAACTTGGCGAGCATCAGCTCGGTCTTCTTCTCCTCGAATCCCTCGGGCAATCCCGCTCGTTTGACGAGCTTCCGGAGATAGTCCTTCATGTTCGGGCGGTCACCCAGGAACTGGTCGGGGGGCAGGAGGGCCAGGCCCTTGTTGGCCACGATCAGGCCCTCGACTCCCGGGACGAGCCGGGCGTCGAGGCCGCAGGGCGTGATCGACGAGGCCAGATCGATCTTGATGCGCGCAGTCTTTAGCAGTGCCGGGGCGCCGTCGCCGAGCGCCGCGTAGGCCGCGGCCGCCGCCGAGAAGCCGAGAGTGCCGGCCGCCGCGAAGCCGAACCTGGGCTCGGCGCCGCCGCCTGGATACAGGCTCACGATCACGTAGGAGCCATTCTGGGCGAAGAGGCTCTCGGGCAGCTCCAGGTCCGAGAACTCCATGAGCGTCCTGCGGCTGAGTTCGCCGCTCATCTTGCGGAGCGCGTCGGAGCGGATCAGCCGGAAGAGCGCCCGGGCCTCGACCGCGGAAAGGGCCGGGAGCTCCGGATCGGCCGGAGGCAGGCGGAGCACCAGCCCGTCGGCGCGCGGCGCCGGGGCCTTCACCACGTTGCCGCGATTGTCGACGACCACGCCGCCGCTGCCGGTCCCGTCGCCCTGGCGGGGGCAGCCGGAGAGAAAGAGAAGGCAGAAGGCAGAAGGCAGAAGGCAGAAAGCGATAGGCACCCGCCACCGTCGCTGGCAACTGGCAACCGGCAACTGGCAACTCTTCATAGCTTCCGCTCCCTCAGGTACCTCTCGAGCACGTCCACCGGCAGTCCCTCGCGCCTGGCGCCCCCGGCGCCATCCAGGGTACCGGAACGGAGCACCGCGTTCAAGTAGGCCTCCTCGGCGCTCTCGTTCGCGGCGTTGAAGATGTCCCCGAGAGAAGCGTCGGGCACCTGCCGGCGGGAGATGACCGGGCGGCGCTCCTGGTGCTTGAAGCGTTCGGCGGTGCTCACCGCGAGCACGATGTCCCCGGAGGCGTGGCCCGAGCCCAACCCGGCGCGGCCCAGCCCCAGCGCCGAGCGTTTGGCGAGCCGTCCGAGCTGCCGGGCCGACAGCGGCGCATCGGTGATCGTCACGCAGATGAGCGAGCCGGCATCGGGCGCCTCGAAGTTGGCCGCGCCCGATCGGCACTCCCCGGCGGTGAGCGCCGTCCTCGTGGGCAGCGCCCGCCCGGTCCGGACGAGCTCGCGCCCGAAAGGCAGCCCTCCGACCGACAGGTACTGCACCGCCCCGGCGTTGGCCTGGACGAGCGTACCGACCGTCCAGCCTCCGCCGCGCCTGGGGATCTTGCGGGAACTTGTGCCGATGCCGCTCTTGAAGCCGAAGGAGGAGAGCCCGGTGCCGCCGCCGACGTTGCCCTCCTCGACCGGCCCGGGCTTCGCCCGGGCAAGGGCGGCGAAGACCTCCCTGCGGCCCACGTGCCGGCCGGCGACGTCGTCGAACACGTGCGGACTGCACTCCATGACCGTCGGGCTCACCGAGTAGACCCTGGGATTGCGCTCGAGGATCCAGTCGATGAGCGCGTCGGCGGCGCGCCATACGTTCAGGGTCCCGGTGAGCAGGATGGGCGTCTCGAGCCTGCCGGTCTCGGCGATCTGCATCAGCCCCACGGACTTGCCGTAGCCGTTCATGATGTGCGCGCCGGCGGCGAGCTTCCCGCGGAAGAGGTCGCCCGGCGCCGGGACGATGGCGGTGACTCCGCAGCGCACCGGGCCCTTGCCGGCCCGGAGCTTCCCGTTTCCCCGGATCAGCGTGACCTGTCCGACCTTCACGCCGGGCACGTCGGTGATGGCGTTGTGACGTCCGGGGGGCAGGATGCCGACGCCCAGGCCCAGGTCGCGGAGCCGCGGGCGCGCGTTGTCTCTTGCCAAGGGAGTCTCTCCTGTGAAGGCGGCCGCAGTCCTGAGACTGCGGCCGCCGGAACTCACTTCATGGTGCCGCTACTTCTTCTTGCTCCCGCAGCCGCAGCAGCCCCCGCCGCCGCAGCCGGAGCCCCTCTTGTAGTAGCCGCGCATCTCTTCGAGGCTCATGGCCTTGTAGTCCCCGGCGTGGCCGGCCTGGCCGAACTGAGTCATGCGCTCGGCGACCACCTTCTGCATGGCCTCCCGGGCGGGCTTGAGGTAGTCGCGCGGGTCGAACTTCTCGGGGGTCTCGGCGAAGACCTTGCGGATCGCGCCGGTGATGGCCAGGCGGCTGTCGGTATCCACGTTGATCTTGCGGACGCCGTGCTTGATGCCATTCTGGATCTCTTCGACGGGCACGCCCCAGGTGGGCTTGAGCTTGCCGCCGAACTGGTTGACGACGTCCTGGAGCTCCTTCGGAACGCTCGAACTGCCGTGCATGACCAGGTGGGTGGTCGGCAGGCGCTTGTGGATCTCGGCGATCAGGCTGATCTTGAGCACCTCCTCGGTGGGCTTGGAGGTGAACTTGTAGGCGCCGTGGCTGGTGCCGATGGCCACCGCCAGGGCGTCGACGCCGGTCTTCTGGACGAACTCGACCGCCTGCTCCGGGTCGGTGAGGTGCTCGAGCCCCGTGCCGCCGGCGCCGTGGCCGTCCTCGATGCCGCCGAGCGTGCCGATCTCGCCCTCGACCGAGACGCCGCGCTCGTGGGCGAAGTCCACGACCTTCTTCGTGACCTCGACGTTGTACTCGAAGGTCGAGGGCGTCTTGCCGTCATCGGCCAGCGAGCCGTCGATCATCACCGAGGTGAAGCCCAGCTCGATGGCGCTCTTGCAGGTCTCGAAGCTGTTGCCGTGGTCCAGGTGCAGGGCCATGGGGATCTCGGGGTAGAGTTCCGCCGCGGCCAGCATCAGATGGTAGAGGAACTTGTCGTTGGAGTACTTCCGGGCCCCGCGGGAGGCCTGGATGACCACCGGGCTCTTGGTGGCCTTGGCGGCCTCCATGATCGCCTGGATCTGCTCCATGTTGTTGACGTTGAAGGCGCCCACGCCATAGCCGCCCTTGGCGGCCTCGTCGAGCATCTGCCTCATGGGGACCAGCGGCATCGTCTCTCTCCCTTCCCAAGCTCTTCCGGTTTCGCCCCGGGCCCGCGCGCAACGGCGGACGCCGGACAACGGTTTCGATTCTCTCGGAAGCCCGGCCAAAGTCAATCGCAACCCGGAATTCGGAATTGCTGGGATTGACCGCAACCGGACGGGGTCTATAATCATCGTATCTGATAACCGTTTCGGGTGTTAGCACACCTTGATGGACGGGGGGCTGCGCCGGTGACTCCGAGGGAAACGCGATATCTCAAAGCCCTGCTCGAGGGCGGCAGCATCAGCTTTTCCCAGGCGGCGGAGCTCGAGACCGCGCGGAAGGGGTCCGCCGGCCAGGATGGCCCCCGCCATGTCTGGGAACTGGCCGTCGAGCGCGGCTTCGTCACCGCCGCCCAGTCCCGGGAGGTCCTCGGCCAGATCGACACCGGCAGCCAGGCACCGGTGCCCTCCAAGGGCGGCCGGACCGAACTGGGCAACTTCGAGTTGATCAGCCGGCTGGGCCAGGGCGGCATGGGCACGGTCTACAAGGCCCGCCAGAAGTCCATGGACCGCATCGTGGCCCTCAAGATCCTGTCCAAGAACATGGCCAGGAACCAGGATTTCATCAGCCGGTTCCTGCGCGAAGCCCGCGCCGCCGGCAAGCTCAGCCACCCCAACATCGTCATCGGCATCGATGCCGGGGTCATCGACGGCTACTACTACTTCGCGATGGAGTACGTCGAGGGCCGCAACCTCGGCGACCGCGTCCGGCAGGACGGCCCGCTCTCCGAGGACGAGGTGGTGGAGATCGGCCGCCAGGTCGCCGACGCCCTGCAGTACGCCCACGGCCTCGGCTTCGTCCACCGGGACGTGAAGCCCGAGAACATCCTGGTAACCCCCTCGGGCCAGGCCAAGCTCTGCGACCTGGGCTTGGCGCGCTCCAGCGCCTCCGACGAGGACATGCGCGTGACCCAGGCCGGTTGCGCGGTGGGCACCCCCTACTACATCTCGCCCGAGCAGGTCCGAGGGCAGGACCCCGACGCCCGCGCCGACGTGTACTCGCTGGGCTGCACCCTCTATCACCTGCTCTCCGGCCGCCCGCCGTTCCAGGGCTCGAGCCCGCTGGCCACCATGCAGAAGCACCTCACCGAGGACGCGCCGCGCCTCTCCGAGGTGCGCCCCGAGGTCGGCCGGGCGATCGAGGCGGTCATCGAGCGGATGATGGCCCGCGACATCTCCGAGCGCTACCAGACCGCCCGGGCGGTCGCCGACGAGTTCAACAAGATAACCTCCGGGGGCATCCCCGCGGCGCTGACCGCGGCCCTGGCCGAGCGTCGCCGGCTCGGACCTCCGGGCCTGGCCACCACCCGCAAGGGCATGGGCGCGAGCACCGCCGCCACCCGCCCCATCGGCGCCCGCGGCGTCCGGACGGCCATCGAGCCGCCGGTCCTGGGCGGACTCGAAACCACCGCCCGGACCCAGCCGCTGGCCATGGTGGGGAAGCTAAAGGCGTGGCAGGTCACCCTTCTCTTCCTGATCGGCTCGCTGCTGGCTGGGGCCGGCGGCTTCTTCGGCATCCAGGCGCTTCGGAACCGGAAGACTCCTCCGGTCGATACGATCGTCGTCGACCCGACGGTCCCGGTTCCGCCCACCGAGGACCCCCTGAAAGCGCTGCGCGAGAAGCTCAAGGCGGCCCGGGACTACGAGGCCAGCCACCCCAGGAACTACGCCGAGATACTTCTCCTCTATAATCCGCTCGAGCAGGAGGCCGCGGGCACCGACATGGAGGCGGCGGTCCGCTCGGCCATCGCCGAGGCCAGGAAGCGCCAGGACGCCGATCTGGCCGCCGAACGTCTCCGTCTGTTGGAGGAGCAACTGGACAAGACCAGGGCCTTCGAGACCGCCAACCCCGAGAAGCTCGCGGACATCCTCGAACGCTACCGCAAGGTCGCGGTTGACGCCCAGGGCACAGAGATAGCGGCCAAGGCCACGGCCGCGGCCGATGAAGCCGTCAAGCAGCACGCCCAGCGCGCGACCAAGCTGCTCTCCCAACTGGCCGGCAGGATCGACAAGGACTGCGCCGCCAACAGGTTCGGCGCGGCCCTGACGGCCATCGACGGATTCCCGGCGGGCTACGCGTCGGTCGTGGAACGGGACCTGGCCAGGCTGCGCGAGACGGTCATGGCCTCGGGACGGTCCCAATGGCGCAGCCTGCTCGAGGAGAGCCAAAAGCTCTCCGCCGCCAAGCGCTTCAACGAAGCCGCCGCCGCCGCTTCCAAGGGCCGGCAGTTGGGCGTCCCTGGACTCGAGGCGGAAGTGACCGCCGCGATCTCCGAGGTGGAATCCGCCCGCAAGGCCGCCGCCCAGGCGTCGACCGCGGCGGCGGAACAGGCCTTCGCCAGGTTCTGCGCCGAGCTCCCGGCCCTCTGCTCCGAGAAACGCTATGCCGACGCCCGCAAGAGCGGGGAGCGGCTGGTGGGCACCCTCACTCCGGACCTCGAAGCCCGGCTGCGCGCCCAGATGACGGTGATAGCCGGCGCGGAAGGCTTCATGAAGGACCTCCGCGCCGGGCTGCGCCAGCTGAAGGCCAACCACGTCAAGCTGTCCACGCCAGTGGGAGATGGCTTCATTCAGGGCTACGAGCAGCTCGGGGACAAGCTCCTGGTCAAGGTCACCATGGGGCCTTCGTCCGTCGACACCGAGGTGACGCTCGCGCAGGTCACTCCGACCGATCTGCTCCGCCTGGCGGCCAAGGCCGCCGGAGGGGAACTCCCGGCCGCATCGGCGGGGGGGGCAGCCTGCGTGCTGCTGACCAACTCGCGGACGGAGGGGGTCAGAGAGTTGCTCGATAAGGCCCGCTCCGCCGGTCAGAAGGTGGACGACATCGAGGCCCGCCTGTCGGCGCTTGAGAAGGCGGCCACACCCGCCCCGGAACCCGCGCCAGAACCGGCTCCGGCCACCGTCGAATAGACGACTCGCCTGCCCCGTTAACTTCCTTCGCCGGGCGACCTGAGCCGGCACAGCGAAGCTGGCGGCAAGTGACGCCGGCCCCTCGACCACATTGGTCAAGGCCCAAAGCGGCCGGCGCCTGGTTGGGCCGAAATGACCGGCGTTCACTCGCAATTTGAGGGCCACAATATCCACATATATCCAGGCGCACCCAAATGCACTTTGTGCATTGCTTTATGTATATTAACAACTCTCAGTGCGCATGCCGTTAATTGTCACTATAACATTCTTGGGCATCAACCTGCTCCAGAATGTCACATGATATAAGAACGCGCCGGGCCTGCTGCTGAGCAGCAGGCCCGCGCGCTGTCATTTCGGATGCTGTCGGGTTTTACTTCTTGACCGGCACGACGGACTTCTTCTTGGCGCTCTCGGCGGCCTTGGCTGCAGCCTCTGCGGCTTTAGCCCTGCGCGCGACGGTCACGTCGTTGACCTTGGAGCGGCGCACGAAGATGATGCCGCCGTTGGGGCCCGGAACCGGGCCGCGCAGCAGGAGCAGGTTCTTCTCGGCGTCGATCTTGAAGAGGTCGCACCGCACGGTGACGTTCTCAGTGCCCATGCGCGCGGCCATGCGCTTGCCCTTGGCCACACCCTTGGAGATGCTGCCCATGCGGCCAATGGCGCCCGGCGCGCGGTGGCGCTTGGAGCAACCGTGGCTGGATGGCATACCCAGGAACCCCCAACGCTTGACCACGCCCTGGAAGCCCTTGCCCTTGCTGGTCCCGGTCACGTCGACGACGGCCACGCCCTCGAAGGCGCCGACCTTGACCTCTTCGCCGAGCTTGAGGTCCGCGGCCTGGCCCTGGGGGTAGCGCATCTCGCGATGGAAGCGCTTGACGGGGGTGTTGGCCTTCTTGTCGTGGCCGATCTCGGGCTTGAGGCACAGCCGCTCGGGCTTGTCCTCGAAGCCGAGCTGCACGGCCGAGTAGCCGTCGGTCTCGGGGGTCTTGACCTGCGTGACGACGCACGGTCCGGCCTGGACCACGGTGACGCCCAGGCGGCGATTGCCGTCGAACACCTGGGTCATGCCGAGCTTGCGGCCGAGAATGGCGGGAATCAACATGTCTCTTCTCCAAACCGCCGTGCCTTCGAGCGGGGGTGGCCGGTCAGTTTAAGGGGTGAATCGGTCGGAAAGGGCCGGCTTGCTCGCTCCCCCGAGGCGAGACCGGCGGACAACGGCCCGTAATCATAGTCCGGAGAGCGCCGGAATCAAGAACCGATTGGCTGATTGGCAATCCGTCTTTCTACCTCCACCAGTTGGTCTCCCACCAGCGCCAGCCGGTAAGGCCCGGGCCTCGCGGAGGACGGCTCTAGACCAGGAGCGCGACAGTCCTGCTCCGGCGCGAATGGCGCATCTGCGCGCGGACCAGCGGACGGCGGGCCTCGGCGAGCAGATCGAACAGCCCGGCTTCGAGGTCGCGGATGGCAGCCGCATGCCGGCGGATGCGTTCACCGCGGATCTCGTCGCGGCTCGCCACCGGTTCCGGTCTCAGGGCTTCGGGGTTCGTCACGCTCTCTCCGCCGCCTTCCATTCTCCGGGCAGGATAGCGAACGGAACCTTCTGCGCAAGAGATCGAATAATTCCCCGGAGTTCCGGGCGGCGGGGAGGACGGTCGTCCCTCCCGCCACCCGGACCAGGACCGGTCGGCCCGGGATGGTCTTGATGAAGTTCAGACGATCTCCCGCAAGTCCCGCCCGGGCAGCGCCGGGAACGGGGCGTGCGGCTCGGTCTGGTACCAGTAGGCCACGGAGGCGATGTCGTCCTGGAGCGGCAGGTAGCGGCCTTCGCTCCGCCAGCCGATGGCCTGCATGGTGGCGCGCAGATCGGTCTTGAAGAAGACCGGGTCGCTCACGTGGAAGCGGTAGAGCGTCAGTCTGGTTCCGGCCTTGTGGCGCTCGCCGGAGACCCGCTGGTAGCCGAAGCACGGAGCCGAGAAGTTGCCCTCGTCGAAGCACCAGGCCCCGCCGAAGTAGTCCTCGGTGCCGGTGCCGCAGATCGTCGGAAACTTCCCGTCGCCATCCAGGAACATCTTGATCTCGCCCTCGCCCCACCAGCCGGCGTTGTTCTGCTGCCAGGACATGAAGGTGCCCACGTACTGGCCCTGCCCCCGCACCCCGTCGATCAGGGTGTAGTCCGTCCCGTACCTGAGCGGATTGGCCCGGCGCCACTGGGCGTGGAACGAGAGCGCATCCCCGGCCACCGGCTCGAGCGTGTAGTTGATGGTGTAGAAGAACCCCCTGAGCTCCTCGACGCCCTCGTTGGTCACGCTGATCCGGGCGTGCCGCCGGAAAGGCATCGGGAAGAAACAGTTCATTCCCCCCTTGGGGTTCACGTTGATGGGCCCGGCCAGGATGTTCTGCCGCGCATTCCATGAGCAGCAGAAGAAGTCGCCGGCCGGGATCTCCACGGACGGTTCGGCCTCGCCGTCCCACCAGATGCGCAGGATCAGGTCGCGGTAGAACTTGGAGTCGAAGGTGAACCAGATGTGGCGGACGACCCCCGGGCCGTCGTTGTCCATGATCACGGCCGGTTTGCCGGGAGCCAGGTCCAGGAAGGGCGACACCTTCCAGCCCTGGCCCAGGTCCCGGGCGCACTCGGCGGCGCGCGGCGCCAGGGTGTCGGCCGCGGTGGCCATTCCTCCGGCCCCCTTCCCGCCGCGAAAGTTCTCCGCCGAGAGCGAACGGCTTTCGCAGTCGCGCCTCCTGAAGATGTTGCCCAGGTCGATGTCCATGGGACCTCTCCTTCTTCTCCTTGGACCGGGCCGACTCCGCGTTCGGCCCGGTCGTCATGCACTATCTTACACCCGCGAACAGGCGCTTGACATGGAGGCCTCCTCGAAATACATGGACTATCTTATGGCCCAGGCGCAACCCGTAAGGCTCAGCCCCCGACTGCATCCCCCGGCCCGGTCCGCGGCCTTCGCCGTCAACGGACTGGCGGTCCGCGAGACGATGAGACCGGGGATGGTCAACCGCCCCGGCGGAACCCGGGACTTCCTTTTCATGCAGTTCCATTGCCCTGTGGACATCGGCGTCGGCGATGCGTCGCGCGAGTGTCCGCCCGAGAGCTTCGTTCTCTGGGAGCCCGGAGCCCCGCACCGCTACGGCAACGGCCGCCGCAAGTGGTCGCACTCCTGGCTGCACTGCGACGGAACCGGGCTGGAGGCGGCGGTGCGCTCCTCGGGCATTCCGCTGAACGTGCCGCTGCTTCTACCCGACGCAGCGATCGCCGAACGGATTCTTCTCGAGCTGCACGTCGAGCTCACCGGACACCCCCGGCCGGACCCGGCCATCGCCGAGGCCCTGGTGGGCATATGGCTGCGGCGGCTGCGCCGCGCGGCCGCCGCCGACGCCGCACCTCCGGTGCCCTCGAGGGTGCTCGCCGCCCAGGCCTTCATGGAGCGCTCCTGCGGCGAGACGGTCACGCTCGAGCGTCTGGCATCCTTCGCAGGACTGTCCGTCTCGCATTTCTCGGCCGAGTTCCGCCGGCACCTCGGGATGCCGCCCATGCGCTACCTGCTCGAGCTGCGCCTGCGCCGCGCCGCCTATCTGCTCGCCGACGCCAACCTCTCGATAGCGGAGGTCGCGCGCGAGGCCGGGTTCCAGGACCCGCTCTACTTCTCCCGGCAGTTCCGCCGCCGCTTCGGCGCCAGCCCCCGCCTGCACCGCCGGAACATGCGGGAGCCGGGGTAGCCCTGCCCCTCCCCTGCCCCTCCCCCGCCCCCGCCGGCGCCAACCGTACCCGGCAGGAATCCCGGCTTCCTGGAGTCCGTTGGAACTGCCGGCAGGACGAGAGCCGGACGCCGCCGGGGAGGATGATGTCGATGAACCAAAGGGTGGTGGTGACCGGGGCGAACCGCGGCATCGGGCTGGCGATCGTCAGGGAACTCCTGGACCGCGGCGACCTCGTGGCCGCGGCCTGCCGCTCGCCGCAGGAGGCCGGGGAACTGTCCCGCATCCGTCCTCCGCGCCCGGACCGACTGGCCGTCATGCGCCTGGACGTCGATTCCGACGAGTCGGCCGCGGCAGCGGCACGGGCGGTCGCCGAGCGTCTCGATGGCCTGGATATTCTCGTCAACAACGCCGGCATCTTCGGAGGCGAGGAAGCCTCGCTATCCGAACTGAGAATCCAGGATCTCCGCGACACCTACGAGACCAACGTGATCGGTCCGGTGCGGGTGACGCGGGCGCTCCTCCCGCTCCTGAGGCGCGGCCGGAACCCGCGGGTGGTCAACATCTCCTCGGAATCGGGCATGCTCTCCCGGCGCCTCGAAGAGCCCAGGCACTACGCCTACGGGGCATCCAAAGCTGCGCTCAACTTCGTCACCCGGGCGATGGCTTCGGACCTCAAGCCGCACGGGATCGCCGTAATCTCGCTCTCTCCCGGCTGGGTGCGCACCGACATGGGCGGCCCGGAGGCGACGCTCTCGCCCGAGGAATCGGCCCGCGGCATCGTCAAAGTGGTCCACGGGCTGACCATCCGCGATACGGGCCGGGGGTTCCGCTACGACGGCTCGCAGAACGAGGCCTGGTGAAGGCGACGGAAATCAGCCGCAGATGAACGCAGATGCACGCGGATATATCTGAACCGACGTCGGACCTCATCCCCTGGTAATGTCTCGATCTTGACCGCTCTGACTCTGATCGACATTGACCGCTGTTCCGATTGCGCTCCATATCATCTCCGCCATCCGACGGTGCCCCTGCGCCGACAAGTGGACATCGTCGAGGGTGTTGCCGTCGCCGGCCAGCACCCGGGCGAAGAGCCTCTTGGGCACGAGGGGCACGCCGAATCGCCCGGCCACGCGCCGCTGGGCGCGGCCGTAGGAGTTCCCGCCGGGCATGAGCGGCAGTTCGAGCATGACCACGGCGGCGGCCTTCGGCCGGACCGCTTCGACCAGGCGGGCGAGGTCCCGCTCGAACTCGTCGTCCGGAGTGTCCTGGATCATGTCGTTGCCGCCGATCTCGAGGATCACCAACGGGCGTTCTCCGCCAACCCCGGCGGCGAGAGGCAGGGCCGTGGCGGCGGTCGATCCGGCCCGCGACAGATTGCGCACCGGCACGTCGTGCTCCATCGCCAACAGCTCAGGCCACGGCGCCCCTTCTCTCCCGCCGATGCCGGCGCTGATCGAGTCGCCGATGACGCAGATCGATCGGCAGCCGGCGGCCGGAAGCTCCGGAGCAATCCCGTGGCGCGCCTCGGCCAGGGCAAGGCCGACGCACCCGGCCGCCAGCGCAACGCCTGCCGCCAGGCCGATGCGCGCGGACCCTTCCCGACCTATGCACAGCGCCGCAAGCCACACGGTCAGGAGCAGTCCCAGGCAGATCCAGACGAGCGTCGGCACCGGCGCCGACGATGCGAGCGCGAGCCCGAACCCGGCGAGGGCCGGCACGAGCGCCGCGAGGCGCCAAGGGCTCCGCCGCAGCGACGCCCCCAGCACCACTCCAAGCACGACGAGGAAGGCGCCCGAGAAGAGGGACTGGCCGCTGACAAGGTGATATGACAGCGCGGACATTCCGGCGGATCAGCCGCCCAGCGCGTGCTTCGCCGCCGCGACGATCTTGGCGGCGCTGGGGAGCACCGCGTCCTCTAGCGGCCGCGCCGCGGGGATCGGCGAGTCGAGCGCGCCGACCCGGACGATCGGCCCGTCGAGGTAGCCGATGGCCTTCTCGGCGACGAGCGCCGCGACCTCCGCGCCGATGCCGCCGGGGAGCGCGCCCTCCTCGACGGTCACGAGGTGCTGGGTACGGCCGACCGATTCCAGGATGGCCGCCTCGTCGAGCGGCTTGAGGCTCACCAGGTCGAGCACTTCAGCGTTGACGCCTTCCGCCGCCAGGAGCTCCGCGGCGCGAAGCGCCAGCGTCACCATGTGCCCGTGCGCGGCGATGGTCAGGTCCGAGCCCGGCCGCGCCGTCCGCGCAGAGCCGATGGGCCAGAGCTCCTCGGCCTCCGGCACCGTCTCGCGCATCCCGTAGAGCAGCTTGTGCTCGACGAAGAGCACCGGATCCTCGTCGCGGATGGCGGCCTTGAGGAGAGCCCGCGCCTGGCGCGGCCCGCTCGGGGCCACGATCTTCAGCCCCGGCACGCCCTGGAAATAAGCCTCGACGCACTGCGAGTGGGTCGGCCCGTAGCCGCGGTAGCCGCCGGCGGGGAGCCGCACGGTCAGCGGCACATTCACCTGCCCGGCGTACATGTAGTGGAACTTCGCGGCGTGGTTGGCCAGCTGGTCGAAGGCCAGCAGGACGAAGTCCATGAACATGATCTCGACCACCGGCCGCATTCCGAGCATGGCCGCCCCGACGGCCAGGCCCACGGTGGAGTTCTCGGAGATGGGGGTGTTCACGACCCGCCGCGGGCCAAGCTCGGAGGCCATCCGCCGGGTGACCTTGAAGGCCCCGCCGTACTCGGCGATGTCCTCGCCGAGCAGGATGACGCGCTCGTCGCGGACGAGTTCCTCGCGGAGGGCCAGCTGGATGGCCTCCCAGCCGTAAACAACCTTTTCTTGGCCACTTGGGATAAAGGGTCCTGACCCCTTTATTCCCGTCGCGGCGTCGATCGGCTGGGCGTAGACCTTCGCCGCGGCCTCGGAAGCGGGCAGCACCGGGCTCTTACGGGCGAAGTCCACGGTGGCGTCCAGGTCGGCCTCGACGGCCGGCTCGAGACCATCGAGTCGATCCTCCGGGACACCGAGGGCGACCAGCCGCGCGCGTGTCGTGCAGAGCGGGCAGCGGCTCAGCGCTTCGGCCTCCTCCTCCTTCGCACGGTACTCGCACTTGTCGGACTTCGAGTGCCCCGAGAGCCGATAGGTGCGGCACTCGAGCAGATACGGCCCCTTTCCGGAGCGGACGTGCGCAGCCGCGGCCGCCGCCGCCTCGCGCACGGCGTCCACGTCGTTGCCGTCTACGCTCGCGTGCGGGATGCCGAAGGCCGCCGCGCGGTGGGCCAGGGATTTGCACTCCCCAGCCGCGCCAGCCGAGCCGTCCTCGGTCCGGGTCGAGAAGGCCCAGCAGTTGTTCTCGAGGACGTAGAGGACGGGCAGCTTCCAGAGCGCCGCCATGTTGAGGCTCTCGGCGAAGGTGCCCTGGTTGATGGCGCCGTCGCCGAAGAAGTCGCAGACGAGGTGGGAGGCAGTGGGGCGGGGGGCGGGGGACAAGGGGCGAGAGACGGGAGCCTGCGCAGCCACCGACTCCACGCCCCACGCCCCACGCCCCACGCCCCCGATGCACTCGGCCTTAGGCCCCAGCCTCTCCAGCGCCAGGGCCGCGCCGGTGGCGATGGGGATGCCGCCGCCGGTGATGCCGTTCGAGCCCAGGAAGCCGATCGCCGGACAGGCCACGTGCTGGCTGCCGCCGCGGCCGAGGGAGTACCCGCCGGCCTTGCCGAAGAGTTCGGCCATGAGCCGCTTCGGGTCGCCACCCTTGGCGAGCAGGTGCCCGTGCCCGCGGTGGTTCGAGACCACCAAGTCCTCGGGCTCGAGCGCGGCCATGACCCCGACGGCCACCGCCTCCTGCCCTATGCATGAGTGGGTCGTGCCGCTCATCTCGCCGGAGCCGAAGAGCGCCTCGAGGCGCTCCTCGAAACGACGGATGAGCAGCATCCGACGGTAGAGCTCGCAGAGGCTGTCGGGGGACAGGCGATCAGGCAACGCTGAGCCTCCGAAAGAGAGCCAACGAATCGGTCGGATCCGACTGCTCCGATCTAACGATCTGAAACGCTATGTTAGCCCTCTGGCCACTGTCGTCAAAAGGAAAGGCCATGAGAGTGGCCCCCCCACCTGCCGCAGACGGACCGTTGTGCCGGACTACTTGGTCGCTCCACATTCCTTCAGGAACTCGACCAGCGCCCTATGCCCCTTCGCCTCGGCGCGCATGAGCGGAGAGCGACCATTCCGGTCGGCGGCGTTCACGTCGGCGCCCAGGCTCAGGAACAGGCCGACCTTGGCGACATCGCCCTCAGCCGCCGCCTCGCGGAGCAACTCGGATGCGTTCTCAAGCCGGGGCTCCCTGGCGACCGCAAACTGATCCAGAATCAGCCCCGCACATGGGGCCTCGGCCCACAGAATTTCCAGGGTGTGCCTGCCGGCGCACAACTCGTGTGCCAATGGCACCGACAGCGGATTATCATTGGGCCTCCAAGGGATCGAGACCTCCCGGAACTCGGTTGGCCGCCAACTCCACCATCCGATGCCCCAGCCAGAGTCCTTGACTGACCGCGCCGGGCCGGCGTCTATCCGGAACCTGAACTCAAAGCTGGGACAGCACCAGGCATCGCCCTTGAAGAAGAGATAGTAACTGCCGTCCTCGGGGACGCGGAAAGTCATTCGGACCAGGGGCGGCGTCTCGGCGGTGGCGGCGGCGAGCGGACTGAAGTGTAGGACTTTCCCCCCGCCAGCCTGCGCCGCCCACTGCCGAGTCCAACCCTCGGTGTTGGCGGAACCGCACGCGTAGGGAGTGCCCTTGCTGGCCGCCTCGACCCTGACGAACTTGTCTTGGAGAATAACGGCCTCTTCCGCCTCGACGCGGCAGACCACTTCTGCAAACGGTTCGAAGACCGGCGGGGCAACCGGCTCGTCCACAATCGCCCTGGCGATCTCTCCTGTCGGGGGCTTGGATGTCTCCTGCTCCGCACCCGGTTTGGCTCCGCGTCCAATACAGGATGAAGCCAGGAACAGTCCGGCGACCGCAATAGCTCTGCTGCCAGTCATGGATCCACCTCCGCCGTTATCTCAACCGGGCCCAGCAGGGGCGGTCACTTGCCCTTGTCTTCCTCCTCGTCGTCCTCATCGTCCTCATCGTCGCCGTCTTCGCCGCCCCTGGCCTTCTTCCCGTCCTTGCCGGCTTCCGCGGGCTTCTTCTTGCGTCCCCGCAGCGCCCGCCAGGCCTCGCGGTATTCGGCGGTGTCGAGGAGGCTGGCCACCAGCGTGTAGGCGAAGACCCCGGCGAGGACCGGAGCGATGCCCCGTTGCGCGACGATGATGAAGCCCTCGCCGGTGGGGGGGAGGCTCTTCGTGACCCAGTAGACGGCGATGCCGGTCGGCACGCACATGGCCACGACCCGGATGGCGGTGGCGGCCACCCCGAAGAGCTTCATCTCGGGCCGCTCGCGCCGGAGCGCAGCGAGCATCAGAACCATCTGGAGCGTCGCCGCGAGCGTCGAGGCCAGGGCCAGCCCCGCCGCGCCGGAGAGCCAGCGGCTGGCCTCCGCGGGTCCGCCCAGCGAGCCGGCCAACGCCGTGCCCTCGAAGAGCTCGGAGCTGTAGCCGCCCCAGAGGACTAGGACCAGGCTCAGGACGATGTTGACCGCGACGGTCCTGACCGCGATCCGCGCCGGGATCTCCGGCCGCTTCATGGCGTAGAAGGCGCGCGCGGCCAGCATGGTCACGACCGTCGGCGGCAGGGCCAGGGCGCTCCAGAAGACCACCCGGACCATGTGGGGGGTCTCGTCGGGCCCCCAGCCGCCGCGGCCGTAGAGCAGGTTGACGATCGGCTCGGCCGAGACGATCAGCACGGTGCTCACCGGCACGAGCATGAACAGGCTCATGCGCATGGCCCCGCTGAGCGTCGCCGAGAAGCCCTTCTTGTCCCCGCGGGCCTGGAGGCTCGAGAGGGCCGGCAGCGCCGCGGTGGAGAGCGCCACGGCCACGATGCCCAGGGGGGCCATCACCAGCAGGTTGGCCAGCGCCAGATAGGACTGGGGGGCCGGCTCCAGAGCCCGGTCGACCAGCGTCCAGGCGAAGAGCCGGTTAAGGAAGGTGTTGAGTTGGAAGACCCCGGTGCCGACCAGCACGGGGGCCATGGCCGAGACCACGCTCCGGAAGGCCTCGTCGCGGAAGCCGAACGACGGCCGGATGCGCACCCCGGCGCTCGCGGCGGCCGGAAGCTGCACCAGCAGTTGCAGCCCTCCTCCGACCAGCACCGCCACGGCGATGATCAGCCCAGCCTGAAGCGCGTGGCTTTCGGAACCCAGGCCGTAACGCTTCCAGGCGAGAAAGGCGCCCCCGAGGATGGCCACGTTCAGCAGCACCGGCGCAAAACCCGGTACGGCGAACCGCCGGTGGCTGGTCAGGAGCGCCATGAAGAAGGCGTAGAGGCACACCAGCGGCAGGAACGGGGCCATTACGGCCAGCAGCCGCAGGGCCAGCCTGTTCTCGTCCGGCCGTCCCGTCGCGCCGTGGAGGCTGATCCCCAGGCAGGCCAGGCCGCCGATCAGCGCCACCGCGCCCAGCCCCACGGCCAGCATGGTGAAGACCAGGCTCGCCAGCCGGTTGGCGCCATCCCGGTCGCCCTTCTCGATCCTCTCGACGTAGACGGGCACCAGGCTGTTGGTGAGCGCCCCCTCGCCGAAGAGGTTCCGGAACATATTGGGGATGCTGAAGGCCAGCAGGAAGGCGTCGCGGGCCCCCGTCGAGAGCACCGCGGTCAGGGCCATGTCCCGGACCAGTCCCAGGCCGCGGCTGGCGGCGGTCAGCGCGCCGAAAACGCCGGCGCCGCGCAGGAGCTTGCGGGACTCCTCATGTCCGGTCTGGGACTTTTCGGCGGAGGAGCTCAAAAGGGATCTCCGAAACGGCGCGATGACAGGATCTGCACTCTCGGCACACTTCGATTCTACGCGTCCCGGACCCACAGGTCAAACCACAGATCTTCCTCAGAGCATTAGCCACAGATGGACACAGATGAACATAGATTGGTGCCGCTCAGTCTGGACGAGATCTGGAGCTCATCTCGACTTCCTGCTGTGAAGCACGGGCACATCCAGATGGGCATGGCGATCTCGCAAGACGCCCGCCCAGCCATCCCAACCCCATCTGTGTTCATCTGTGGCTGACTTCCTGGTTGTGGTTGCTGGAGGTTGACGGCGGGGCTAGAATCCTCCGCATGACCAGCATCCGGCGCATCGGCATCCTGGGCGGCAGCTTCGACCCGATCCACGCCGGGCACCTGTCGGTCGCCCAGCAGGTGGCCGACCGGCTGAAGCTCGACGAGGTCATACTCGTCCCGGCCGGCGACCCGCCTCACAAGCGCCACAAGAAGCTCGCCCCCGCCGCCGACCGGCTGGCCATGGCCAGGCTCGCCGTCCACGGCCTGGCGCGACTGGCCGTCTCGGACGTCGAGCTCCGCCGCGCCGGCCCCAGCTACAGCCTGGACACGGTGCGCGCGCTCAAGGCCGAGCTCGGCGCCGGGCACGAGTACTTCTTCATCGTGGGCGCCGACACCGTCGGGGAGCTGCCCGACTGGCACCGCGCCGCGGAGTTCGTGGCCGAGACCGGCTTCGCCGTCGCGATCCGGCCGCGCTTCGAGCCGGACTTCGCCCGGGTCGAGAAGCTGCTCGGGCCGGCGGCCGCGGAGAAGCTCCGCGCGGGACTGGTGGAGCTCGAACCCTGCGACATCTCCTCGACCCTGGTGCGCAAGCGCATAGCCGCCGGCGAGGACGTCACCGGGCTGGTCCGCAAGGACGTGGCGGAGTATATCGCCAGGAAGCGACTGTACCGCCAGTCCACGGCGGATGAGACGGAGGGACAGGCGCGGACCTGAGAGAGTCCGCGGCCGGGCGAGCCGTCAGGTTCGCGCTTCCGCACTCACGAACTTACAGCACCACACAAAGATGTCCCGTCAGGCCGGCGAGCCGCCGTGCTCCTCGAGCCACTGGGAACGGCTGGCCTGCTCGTCGTCGACCAGGTCTCGGAGGCTCACGCCGCCCAGGCGGGCGCGGAGCTCCTGATCGGCCCCGTCGAGCAGGTTCTCGATGCGCCGGTGGGTCTGGTCGGCGGAGACCGCCGGCAGCCTGAAGGTGTCGCCCGAGACCGCATCCAGGATGTTGGCCACGGTGATCTTCTCGAGCGGCCGCGCCGGCAGGTAGGTGTCGAGCTCTCCGGTGACCGGCACCAGCAGCCCTCGGCCGGCCAGGGCGTCGAGCGACTCGCGCACCGCGTATTCGGGGATGTCCAGGCGCTCGGAGAGCTCGTCGACCACCAGGGTGGACTCGCCCCGGGCGAAGCGCGCGGCCACCGCCGCGGCAGTGCGGATGGCGTAGTAGACCCGGAAGCGCACGCCGCGCCGCCGGCGCTCGTGCTTGCGGGTCAGGTCCTCGTAATTCTGGATGGTGAAGGTCACCGAGGCGCCGAAGAGCACCACCACCCAGGTGACGTACAGCCACAGGAAGACCATGGGGATGAGGCCCAGGGCGCCGTAGACCGGGTTTTTGACCACCACGTACTTCACGTAGAGATTGAAGCCCACGGTGGCCAGCTGCCAGAGCACGGCCCCCAGCGCCGCCCCGGCCAGGGCCGGCTTCCAGCGCACCCGGGTGTTGGGCAGGACCACGTACATGGCCATGAAGGTGCCCGCGAGTATGAGCGTGGGCATGACGAAGGCGATCACCGGCCTGAGCCCGTCCAGGTGCTGCATGAAGCTGGAGAACTGCCCGGTGGCCGAGAGCGAGAGGCTGGCGGCCACCAGCACCGGACCCCAGAAGAGCGCCGCCGTGTAACTGACCACCCGGCTCATCAGCGCCCGGCCGTGCTTCACGCCCCAGATGATGTTGAAGGTCTCCTCGACCGTGTACATCAGGGAGAGCACCACCAGGAGCAGCACCACGAAGCTGATGGTCCCCACCGCCGCGGCGCGCTTGGCCAGCTTGCTGATCTCGCCCTTGATCATGGCCTGGATACGGACGCGCCCTTTGGCGCCCGCGGACCCTCCCTCGGAAGCCGCGCCGTCCGCCCCCGCCGCGCTCTCCTGCCCCGCCCCCGACGTGGGATCGGAGCCGGCCGCGGGCGCGGGCGCGGGCGCCGGTGCGGCACCTTCGCCGCCTGTCGGCCCGGCCGGCGCGCCTCCGCGCGCCGATACGGTGGCCCCGGACTCCACCGGTATGATGTAGTTGAGCATCTGGTCGATGACCTGATCTCGCCGGCTCTGAAGCGCCGGCGAGGACAGCACCGCCATCACCACCGCGGCCACCGGCACCAGGCTGATCAGCGACTTGTAGGCCAGCGCCGTGGCCCGCAGGGTGCAGTTCTTCTCCTGCACCTCGCGCCAGGTCTCGCGCACCAGCTTCAGGAAGTAGACCAGCGCCCGCTTGCCGCGGTCCAGGCTGTCCTCGTCGGCCTCCAGCAGCTCACGGACGCGGGCGTTGAGCCGGTGGTGGGGCAGCTTGGGCTTCTTCTTGGCTTCCGGCATGAGAACCTCCAGGATAGTTGCCAGTTGTCAGTTGTCAGTTGTCGGTTTGCGGCGGGTACTGCCAACTGACAAGTGGCAACTGGCAACTAGTCTTCCAACCCGTCTTCATTCCCATTCCAGCTCGCCGCGGAAGGAAACCTGCACCGGGCCCTCGAGCCTCAGGCCCTCGAACCGGCCGGCCTTCTCCGCAAAGTGGATGAGGAGCAGCCCGCCGCGCGCCGCGACCGGCACCGGCGAGGCGAGTTTCCAGAAGCGGGCCGCGCCCAACGCGGCAGCCGACGCGCCGGTGCCGCAGGCCTGGGTCTCGTCCTCCACACCGCGCTCGTAGGTGCGGATGGCCAGACCACCGTCCTGGCGCGCGATGAAGTTCACGTTGGCGCCGGCCGGGGCGAAAATCGCGTGCCGGCGCAGCGCCCGGCCCAGCCCCACCACGTCGCAACCCTCGAGGTCATCGACGGGGACGATCGCATGGGGCACGCCGGTCGAGAGGAACCACAGTTCCACCGCCTTGCCGGCGACATCCACGGTTCGCTTCTCCGGCTCGGTCGGCTCGGGCATGTCGATGATCGCCCCGCCGGGAACGATCTCGGCCCCGACCGGCCCGGCGCCGGTCAGGAACCGCATCTTCGCCGGGGCGGCGCCGATGGAGTGGGCGAAGCTGGCGATGCAGCGCGCCCCGTTGCCGCACATGGAGGCCTCCGAGCCGTCGGAGTTGAGGTAGCGCATCCGGAAGTCGAAGCCGGCCTGGGGCGCATTCTCCACCAGAAGCGCCCCGTCGCCGCCCACGCCGGTGCGCCGGTCGCAGAAGCGCGCCGCGAACCCGGCCAGCCGCTTCTCGGGAACGGCTCCGCCGCGGTTGTCGGCGACCACGAAGTCGTTGCCGGCACCGTTCATCTTCCAGAACTTGAGTACCATGTCCGTCTCCCATGTGATGTAGGGGCGGGCTCCAAACCCGCCCCTACGGGCAGCACATCCGGGCCGTCCGGGCGGCGACGGCCGCCGGCCGGGCTACTCGGCCGGAATGGAAATCTTCTGACCGGCCCTGAGGTCCTTGGACATGCCCGGGTTCGCGGCCAGGATTTCCTTGTAGCGCGAGCCGGAGCCCAGGAAGCGGTCGGCCAGGCTCCAGAGCGTATCACCCTGCTCGACCCTGTAGGTGCGCATGCCGGCGGCCGGAGCCGACTTCGCCTTCGGGACCGCCTTAGCGGCCACCGGCTTGTCGACGGCCTTGTCCGCCGCCTTATCCGCGCCGGTCTTTCCGACCGTCGAAGGGTCCACGCCGAAGACCTCCGGGGCGGAGCTCTTCGCCGCGTCCGGCATGTCCGGAGCCGCCAGGGCCTGGCCGCCGGCCGGCTTGGCAGGCAGCTTCCCCAGTCCATCGGGGGTCCCGCCCCCGACCAGCCGGTCCATCGGAGCGCCGGACTCGCCGGGCATGCCGAAAGTACCCGGGGTCGAGGACGGCCCGCCGGCATGTTCCTGAGCGCCGGTCGCCGCCAGCGCGTCCCCGCCATACGAATCGGGATAGGCCGGCTCCGCCGGGTTGGAGGCCACCGGCGAGTTCCCGATGCTCACCGGCTCCTGCTTCCTGGTGACCGTTCTGCCGATCAGGACAACGCTGACCAGCAGCGCACCCAGGACGATTCCCAGACCGATCTTGGCTTCGCTGCTCATTGCATCCAAGCTCCCGCGCGCCTGCCGCGCGCCAGCCCCCCTGCCGTCGTCGCGCCACCGTTAGTCGTCGTGCACTGCAGATGGGATGGTGCCTTCGGTCCCGGACTCCTCCCTTCCCCTCCGGGGCCTGCCCGCCTTCCGCGGAGGGCGGCCCCGGTTCGCCTGCCGTTTCCCTTTCGCCTACGCCGTCTGGGCCGGCGCGGAGCGCAGCTTCTGCTTGAGCGCCTCGCGCCGCCTGTCGCGCCAGTTCTCGATGGCCACGCCCGTGGCCGCGGCGATGAACACCGACGAGTAGGTGCCCACCACCACGCCGGCGGTGAAGACCAGCGAGAAGGGCCGCAGCGTCCCGCCGCCCAGGAGCAGCAGGCACAGCACCGCGATGAACACCGTGCCGCTGGTCAGGATGGTGCGGGAGAGCGTCTGGTTCGTGGAGATATCCACGATCTCACGCAGGCTCAGCGCGCGCATCGCCGGCCGGTTCTCGCGGATCCGGTCGAAGATCACGATGGTGTCGTTGATCGAGAAACCTATGATGGTCAGCACCGCCGCGACGATGACCAGGTCGATCTGCGCCCCGGCCATGCCCATGCGGTTGGCGACCATCAGCGCGCCCACCGCCACGGCCGCATCGTGGAAGAGCGAGAGCACCGCCCCCAGGCCGAATCCGATCATGAAGTCGAAGCGCAGCACGATGTAGATGAACATGGCCACCAGGCTGAAGCAGAAGGCCATGACCGCCTTGCCGGTGAGCTCGCTGGCCACCCGGCTGCCCACGTTCGAGGTCATGGGGAAGGGATCCTTGGAATCGAGCTTCAATCCGCCCACAGCGAACGCCGGCGCGAAGTACTCGTTGGTGATGCTCCGGCTCGCAGCGGAACCGCCCTCGCCCGGATTCCCGCCGGGCACGGCGCCCTCCAGCATCTGCCGCTGGGCATCGTTAAGCTGGAGCGCCAGACGGAACTGACTGCTGCGCCCGGCCGCATCCGGCTCGTACGCCTGGACCGTCAGGTCTCCAACCGACGCCGAGGGCAGGTCTGCGGTCTCCACATTGCCATTCGACGCGGCCTTCGCGCGCGCAGCCGCCACCGCCTTGGTCAGCGCATCCTCCATATTCTTGCGGATGCCGACGGCCACCTCGCGAACCTTGGCGGTGTCGGTGGTATCGGCCAATTTGACCTGCGCCTCGTACCCCCCCGTGAAGTCCAACCCCAGCTTGTCCTTGGTGCTGACGGTCAGGAATATCGAAGCCCCCACCAGCAGCGCCGAGAAGACGCCCATCACCGGCGCCGCCTTCATGAACGGGATCTTCGGCGCGTTGACGATGTGCAGCATCTTGAACTCGGTGAGCCAGCCGCGGCCCATGAAGTACTCCATCACCGAGCGGGTGACGTAGAGCGCCGTGAACAGGTTGGTGATCAGGCCGAGGAAGAGCGTCACCGCGAAGCCCTTGACCGGCCCGGTCCCGAACAGATACAGGAAGAAAGCGATGATCATCGTCGTGAAGTTCGAGTCCAGGATGGTCACCAGCGCCCGCTCCTGGCCGGCCTTCAGGGCCAGCTTGAGCGGTTTGCCCCGGGCCTTTTCCTCGCGCACACGCTCGAAGATCAGCACGTTGGCGTCCACGGCCATACCCACGGTCAGGGCGATGCCAGCTATGCCCGGCAGGGTCATGGTCCCGCCCAGGAGCGACATGGCCCCCAGGATCATGAGGATGTTGAGCCCCAGCGCGATGTTGGCGGCGATGCCGCCGGCCAGGTAGTAGACGGCCATGAAGGCCACCACCAACAGCGATCCGACCAGCGAGGCCCGCATGCCGGCGGAGATGGAGTCCTGGCCCAGCCCCGGGCCCACGATGCTCTCGCTCTCGCGCACCGGCTTGAAGGCCAGACTGCCGCCGTTCAGGACCCGGGCGAGGTCATCGGCCTCCTTCTGGGTGAACCGGCCGGTGATCTCGAAGGTGCTGCCCAGCTGACTCTGCACGGTCGGGGCGCTCTTGACCACCCCGTCGAGCAGGATGGCCATGCGCGTCTCCTTGTGCTTCATCTCCGGGTTACTGGCGCCGGTGTAGACCTCCATCTCCTTGCCGCCGATGGCGTTGAGATAGACCAAGACCTCGCGGCCGACACCATCCTTGCTGGCCGTAACAATCGCCCGGGTCAGGTTGTCGCCGGAGGTGACCGGCGCCTCCTTGAGCAACAGCTTCTCGCTGTACTTGGTGCCGTCGGCCTTGATAACCTCGTGCTCCCTGAGCATGTAGCCGTGAGCGGGCGACTTGACCTCCAGCTTTTCGATCTCGGCCTGGAGTTCGGCCTTCCTGGCGGCGTCCTGGCTGGCCTCCTTTTCGGCGCGGAGGGCCTGAACCTTGTCGTCCCACTCGAGCATCCGGTTCCAGCGCTCGGCGTCGCGTTGATAGTCCCTGGTGGCGTCCACGTCGTGGAAGGTCAGGACGCCGGGGGTCTCGATGTTGTGCTGGAGCTCGGTCACGTCCACGGCAAGTTGCTCCCGGCGCAGCCGCAACTTCTCCGTCTCGATGCGATCCTTGCGATCGGAGGGGGACAGCTTGTCCCACTCCGCCGCGCCCAGCTTGGCGCGCAGGCTGTCGGCAACCTGCGCGTCGGACGCCAGCAGGTTCCGCAACGGCACCTGGGCGATCAGCCGCCCGTCAGCGCCGGTCTGCACCGATATCTCGCGGATGCCCGCAGCATCGATGCGCTTGCGGATCACGTCCACGGCCCTGGTGCGGTCCTGATCCCGCTGGTTCGTCAACAGCTTGATGCGGTCGGCCAGACCGTCCTTCTCTTCACCGTCCTGCCCCGCGCCGGACTTCTCCCGGGGCAGGTAGCTCTCGAGCTGCTTGATCTTCTGGTCCAGGTTGACCTTGGTGACGTTGCTGGTGGACTTGTCGCGCTCCACTTCGAGCGCATGGATCCGGTCGAGAAGCTCCTTCTTCGTCTCCTCCGGACGGGCGCGGAAATTGGCCTGGAGCTTCTGGAGCTCGACGATTTCCTTGTCGATCGCGCTGGTATCAAGCTGATAGCGGAGCTCGGCGCCGCCCCGCAGGTCGATGCCCAGGGACAACCCGCGGAAGTAGAAGAAACCGGCGGCGGTAAGGGCCGCGGCGCAGGTCACCAGGAAGCGCTTGCCGTGCTCGGTGGCGAAGTGGATCGCCGTGAAGAAGCTGACTATCACGGAAATGGCCAGGAACCAGCTCAGGCCCGTGATCCACCAGGGCAGCAGCGCCGCCTTGGCCTCCTCGGCGTCCTTGAGCTGCTGCTGTAGCGTCTCGAGCTTGGCGCTATCCGTCTTGATCTCGCTGAGCCTTCTGTCGAGGTCGGCGATGACGATCTTGTCCTCGGTCATGCTGCGCTGGTGTTCCAGGCGCAGCCGGGCTTCCGGCGTGGATGCCGCCCTGACCTTGGCATCGAGGTCGTCGATCGTGGCCTGGATCGGCTGCCGCTCCCTGGCGATCTCACCGCGCTTCACGAGCAGTCCGCCGAGCGCGGCCACGACCGCGAAGAAGACCGTCATGGCGATGAGTTGTTTCCTGCCTGTGCTGATCATGGATGCTCCCAAAATCTCCCAACGCGCCGCGCCGCCGCCCTTTGCCGGGCGCGGCACCAGGCGCCTGCCGCTACCGGGGCTGTTGCTCCTTGAGGGCCTGATCGCTGGCGGACTCGCCGGCGGGCCCCAGGATCACGCTGCGCTTGACGCGCATGCGCACGTCCTTGCGCGGGTCGATGCGCAGGGTGACTTCGTCGTCGTCCATCTCGACGATCTCGGCGATGATCCCGCTGCCGGTCATCACCTTCTCGCCGACCTTGAGGCGCTTGAGCATGTCCAGGCGCTGCTGCTCGCGCTTCTTCTGCGACCGCGACATCCAGAAGAACATCAGCACCATCACGCCGATGAGGATGAAGATCATCGAACTGTCGCCGAAGGGACTAGCGGGGCGATTCCCGTCCTTGTTGCCGGCGCCATTCGGTTGGGCGCCTGTGCCGCTGGTGGTGGACTCCACCGGCTTCTGGTCGCCGGTCGCGGGGCCGACCTTCGTTGTATCTTCGGCCGCCGGGGCCGCCGGAGTTGCCGCGGCCGTCGTCTCAGCCGGGGCCGGAGCCGCGGGGACGCTCTCCGCCGCCGCCGGAGCCGCAGGAGCTGCCGCCGGAGCGGGATTGGTGGTCTCTGCCATGATTTCCTCTTTCCTCTTCCCTGTCTGTGCCTTCGTTCCTATGTCCCGGCTGTGCCGCGCGATCGGCCCGCGGCGGGCACGACCGCTCCGTAATCCTCGAGAAGCGTGCGCTTCCAACCCGGGAAGCTGCCGGCCAGGGCCTCACGGCGGGCATCCTCCACGAGCCGCGTGAAGAAGCGCAGGTTGTGCGCCGAGCAGAGCGTGCCGCCCAGGACCTCTCCGGCGGAGAGCAGGTGCCGGACGTAGCCCCGCGAGTAACCGCCGGCGCAGGCCGGGCAGTCGCAGCCCGGCTCGATCGTCGACCGGTCGGTGCGGAAGCGGGCGTTCCTCAGGCGCAGCTTGCCGCCGCGCGTGAAGACCAGCCCGCGCCGGCCGTTGCGCGTCGGCAACACGCAGTCGAACATGTCGGCGCCAAGTTCCACGGCCGTCAAAACGTCCTCCGGTTCGCCCACGCCCATCACGTAGCGGGGCTTGTCCACCGGAAGCTCTGGCAGAGTGTATTCCAGCACTTCGCGGTAGACGCCCGGGCCCTCGCCCACCGAGAGCCCGCCCACCGCATAGCCCGGAAAGTCCATTTCCGAAAGCCGCTCGGCCGACCAGACCCTCAACTGGCGGTACGACCCGCCCTGGACGATGCCGAAAAGCGCTCCCCGGCCGCTCCAGGCGGCGCGGCAGCGCTGAGCCCAGCGGACGGTGCGTTCGGCGCTTAGCCTGGCCCGGTCGAACTCCGCCGGATACTCCAGGCACTCATCCAGACACATAATCATATCAGCCCCCAGGCGCTCTTCAAGGGAAATAACGCCCTCGGGCGTGAACATATGCTCGCTTCCGTCCAGGTGACTGCGGAAGCGCGCGCCCTCCTCGCTGATGACGGGGGCGAGGGGCGAGGGACGAGGGAATGGGGTCGGCTCCGAGGCACGCCCCCCGCCTCCCGCCCCCCGCCCCAGGCTCCATACCTGGAACCCTCCGGAATCGGTGAGCATCGGCCCCCGCCAGCGGGTCATTTCCTGGAGCCCGCCGAGGGCCTCCACGGCCTCGGCGCCGGGCCGCAGGGCCAGGTGGTAAGCATTGGCCAGAAGCACCTTTACGCCTGAAGCCCGCAACTGGTCGGGCGACAGGCTCTTGGCGACCGCCTGGGTGCCGACCGCCATGAAGCAGGGCGTGTCGAACCCGCCGTGGGCGGTCTCGGCGCGGCCGGCGCGGGCGGAGGTGCCGTCTCCCGCCGAGAGCTTGAAACTGAAGGTGGGACTGGCTGACATCTGGGTTTGGAGTTCCGAGTTCCTGGTTCCGAGTTCCGAGTTCCCAGTTCCCATGCCGCAGGCATGGCCCTGAGCACAGTCGAAGGGTGGTTCCTGGTTCCTGGTTCCTAGTTCCGGGTTCCGGGTTCCGGGTTCCGGGCTTGCCCGCCGAGCCCTCCGGCCGCACTCAAGAATAGCCTTGCGGCGACGGGACTGCAAGGGTATTCTTCCCGCAAGCGCAGGAGCCAAGATGTCCGATACCGTCGAGCCCATCACCCCCGCCAACCCCGGCACCGGAAGCCCGGTCCGCCGCGCGCTCGCTTGGGGAGCGGCGGCCGCCGGTATCGGCGCGCTGGCCTGGTTCTCCATCGCCCTGGCCATCCCCTTCATGCGGGCGCGCTCGGCGGTCCACAGCGTCGCCGCCGGGCGCATCAGCATGGAGCGCGCCGTGGAAAACCTCGGCGGCCCGGTCAAGGCGGCCGGCCTGATCGGCATGTACCTTCCGCGCGCCTGGAGGGCGGAGAACCGCTCCCAGGCCGCATCCATTCTCGGGTGCTGCGGCCCGAGCGGCGTCCTTTCCCTGAGTGAGGCCCTGGCCGACTCGAACGACCGGGTGCGCCGCAGCGCGGCCGATGCCCTGGCCCGAATCGGCGCCGAGGCCGGGGGCGCCGTCGGAGCCCTCGAGAAGGCGCTCGACGACGCCGCGCCCGACGTGCGCCGCGCCGCGGCCGAGGCCCTCGGGCGCATCGGTCCGGAGGCGCGGGGCGCGACGGCCGCGCTGATCAGGGTCGCGGGCCTCGACAATCCGGACGTCGGCATGGCCGCCGTTGAGGCGCTCGGCCTGATCGGCCCGGACGCGTCCCCGGCCGTGCCCGCCCTGCGCAGCCTGCTGGGCAGGAGTTCCGGCGACCTGCGCATCGCCGCGGCGGTGGCGCTCTGCCGCATCGGGGTGGGCGGCCGGGAGGTCCTCGCGCCCCTGGTCGAAGCCCTGACCAACGGAGACTGGGAGACGCGCGCGGAGGCGGCCCGGACGCTCGGCCGGCTCGGGCCGCTCGCCCGCCAGGCCGTGCCGGCCCTCGAGAAAGCCGGGCGCGACGACAACCTGCGCGAAGTCCGGGCCGCCGCCGCCGACGCGCTCAAGCGCATCCGCGGCCGGTAGCAGCCCGCCGCCCGCTCCCGGAGGCGTTGAAAGAAGTGTACCACTTCCTGGTCGTGCTCGGGGCCCTGGCCCTGGTGGTCTTCCTGCTGCGCAGGCGCTGGAAGACGGGCGTGGCGCTCCTCATCAGCGCCGTCGCCCTGGCCGCGGCGCTGCCTGCTTCGCCCTCGGCCCTGGCCGGATTCCTCGAGAGGGACTGGGCCGGCCACGACCTGGCCGCGACCTTCCCGGTTCAGACCGCCGACCTGCTGCTGCTCGTGGTGCTGGTCAACTTCCTGGGCCAGGTGCTCCGCGAGAGGGGCCTCGCCGAGCGGCTCACCCACGGACTGCGCACCCTCTTCCGGAGCCGCCGGCTGGCGGTGGCCGGCGTCCCCTCGGTGATGGGCCTGATGCCCACGCCCGGCGGGATCATGCTCTCGGCCCCGATCGTCCGCGAGGCGGCCGAGGGCTACGGCCTCGGCGGCGCCCGCGCCGCGCTCATCAACTACTGGTTCCGGCACCAGTGGGAATGCGTCTTCCCGCTCTTCCCGGCCGTGGCCATCGTCGCCGGCTTCCTGGCCGTGCCCGTGGCGACGGTCATGAAGTGGAACCTCTACCTGAGCCTCACCGGCCTGGCCCTCGGCGGCCTCGTGCTGCTGCGCGGCTTTCCGCCGGCAGACAAGAGCGGGGCCGGCCGTGCGGCCGGACTGGCGCAGGCGCTCGGCGGCATCGCCGCGGCGCTCTGGCCCATCGCCCTGGCGCTCGGGCTGTGCCTGGGGCTCAAGGTGCCGGCGGGTATTTCGCTCGCCGCTGCGGTCCTCCTGCTGGTCCTCGTCCTCCGCATCCGTCCGCGCGAGGCGCTGGCCATCTTCCGACAGGGCGCGGAGTTCGACCTGATGCTGGTGGTCGTCGGCGCCATGTCCTACCGCGCCATACTCGACGCCGCCGGTGCGGTGGGCAGCATCTCCGGGTTCATCTCCGGCACCGGGCTGCCCGCGCCGGTGCTGGTCTACGCCCTGCCCTTCATCGTGGGGATGTCCACCGGCATCACCTCGGCGACCATGGCGCTGACCTTCCCGCTGCTCCTGGGCATCATCGCCCCGCAGGGCGCTGACGGCCCGAACATGAGACTCGCGACCCTGGCCTTCTGCGGCGGGATCTGCGGCATCAACCTGTCGCCGGTGCATCTCTGTTTCTCGCTGAGCCGCGACTACTTCAAGACCAGCTTCGCGGAGATGTACCGGCACCTGCTGCCCATGGCGCTGCTCCTGTCGGCCGCGGCCTTCGCGGTGGCGACGATAAAGTGGTGAGGAGGGCTTCCCCGTGATCTACCGACCGCTCGGCAACACCGGTATCCAGGTGAGCGAAATAGGCGTCGGCTGCGGCGGCCTGGGCGCGGGGCGCAAGGTCGGCCTGGAGCCCGCCCTGGAGCACGCCCTCGACCGGGGCGTCAACTTCTTCGACACCGCGATCTCCTACGCGGAGGGCGCGAGCGAGCAGGTGCTGGGCCGCGTCCTGGCCGGCCGGCGCGAGAAGGTGGTACTCGCCACCAAGTTCGGCACGGTCATCCGCCCGGACGGCACGGCCTGCAAGGACTTCTCGGTCGAGACCCTCCGCGCTTCGTTGCCGGTGTCCCTGAAGCGCCTGGGCACCGACTACGTCGACCTCTACCAGCTCCACAACCCGCCGCCGGCCGTGCTCGACGACCGCCGGCTCTTCGACGAGCTCGACGCCCTGGTCTCGCGAGGAACGATCCGGGCCTACGGCCTGTCCATCGACGACTGCGCCACGGCCTGCCGGTTCCTCGACGCCACGCGCGGCCGGGCCGTCCAGATCAACATCAACCTCTTCAAGCAGAAGGAGCGCCCCTTCTTCGCCGAGGCGGCCGGGCGCTCGGCCGGCGTGGTAGTCAAGGTGCCCCTGGCCGGCGGGGCGCTCGCCGGGCGCTTCAGCCGGGACTACCCGCCGCCGGGCGAGGAGCGCCGCTCGCGCTGGGGCGAGGCCGACTTCGCCAGGCGGCTCGAGCTCATCGAGAAGGTCCGCCCGGTCCTCGAGAAGCCCGGCCGGACCGTGGCCCAGGGGGCGCTGGCCTGGCTGCTGTCCTTCGACGCGGTCTCCACGGTCATCCCGGGCATCTCCTCCCTCGAGAAGATGCAGGAGGCCGTCGACGCCGCGGGCATGCGGCTCACCCCCGATGAACTGCGGACGCTCGACGAGATGGGCGGCGGGGAGATTCGGGGGCTGAATCTGAGCTGGTAGCTGCAGGAAGGCGGAAGGCTGAATGCCGTGAGCGGAATATCTGCGCTTCTTGCGTAGCAAGTGCCGCGAACGCTCAACATGCAACACCGAATGGCGCTTCCTTAAGACCTACGAAGGGAGAACCGCAGAATATCGAATGTCGAAGTCAGAATTTCGAAGGACGTGGAGCGGCCGGGAGCTGCCACTTCGACATTCATCATTCGGCGTTCTGCGGTTCTGCGGTTCGCTGTTGGTTCTCCAAGCCGTTGGCATGGCTTAAGGAAGCGCCATTCCATGCAACATGCAAAGCAAATCAGGGAAGGAAGTTGATGGATAAGACAGGCCTTCAGCGCTCTCTTCGCCCTACGCCTTCCCCACAATCTCCGCCCGCGCCCCGCGGCGGCGGGACACCAGGTGGAGGACGAGGAACGCGCCGGCCAGCGCCCCAAAGCCGCAGGCCATCATGGCCGGCTCGGACTTCCAGATCCAGTTGGCCAGGAGCATCGCGCCGATGAAGGCGGCCAGCGGCAGCCCGAGCAGGATCACTCCGGCCTTGCCGGGATTGGCCAGACGCAGCCGCAACTCGACCCGATCGCCGGGCGCCAGCCGGAGATCGGCCGGAACGCTCGCCAGCAGCTCCGGCTTCGCGCCCGCCCCGGAGCCGGCCGCCGAGCAGAGCCCGCAGTGCGCGCATTCGGGCTTCGAGCCGACCCCGGCCGGGAGCTCGATCTCCACGATGGCCCGGCCGCCGCGGACCTCGACCACCCGGCCGATCTCGGCGTGGTACCTGTCGGCTCCGTCCTTGCCGTGATTTCCCATGGCTTCATTCTATCCGGTTCGGAGCAGCCCGCAACGCACGCGGTTCGGCCACCAGGGCTTTTCAGTGCTTGTCGGTGGGCCTACCCGAAAGCCAAAGCCCGCTGTCGGGATTTGGCTTTCGGTTCGCAGCATCCGAGTGCGTGAGATCTTCGAAGAGAGAATTGGGGCCGGCGGCAATAGCACCGCCGGCCCCAATTGTAGGCCCGCCGACAAGCATTGAAAATCCCTGGTGCGACAACATGTAGGGGCGGGTTTCAGACCCGCCCCTACGACCGACTGGCGCGGAAGGCCCGGCGGCATGTGGTAACGTTCCACATGGCATGCGGTAGCCCACGACGTTGCGCCGCGGAGATCCTCGGACTCGCGATCAGGACAAGAACAGAAGACGCCCCGTCCGGCATCTTACAGGAACCTGGCGCCACGCCGGCGTCGCGGCACGCCAGGTGCTACGGGAACCGCCGTCAATCGTGCCGCCCCCGGCACGAGGGCCCGGGTCGCGTAGCCCGGGCCCTTCATTTTTCCGCAATCAGCCGGCGACGACCTCGAGCACGACCGAGTCCCTGCCCGGCACCCGGACCTGGCCGGAGAGCGTCCCGCCCTTGCCGGCGAAGCCCAGAGACGCCTCGGGCAGGATCTGGCGGACCTTGAGCCGGCCGCCCTTGCCGGCGAGCCCCAGGCCGGCCAGGTCGATCTCGAGCTTGGAGGCGACCGGCTTCGAGCCGCCGTTCCGGACCGCGAGGAATAGCCGGCCGGGCTTCGCTCCGAAGCGCTCGATCCAGAGGCCCTTGGCCCTGGCGTGAGGCACCGGCTGCCAGCCGGCCTCGGCCACCCTCGAGAAGAGCGGCATGAAGGAGCGGAGCTCGCTCCAGCGCTCGAACTTGTCGCCGGGGGCCATGCCGAAGGTGAGCAGCCGCCGCGCCTCGCGCTGCCACTCGGCCACCCCATCCGGCGCCCGGCCGCCGCCCGGGAAGGCGATGGGCTTGCCGCCCATCAGCATGCGGTGGACCGAGAGCCGCTCGTCGGTGTGGGCGTCGGCGCGGCGCTCGCGGAAGACCACGTCGATGAACGGCCCGCCGAACATCATGGCGTGCTCGAGGTTCACGTTGGCCATCACCTTGCCACCGGCGCGATGGGCGATGCCCGACTGCACCCGCACCCAGGCCCAGTCGTGGAAGCCCTTGACCTGGCAGACGCGGCCGCTGGCCGGGTCGAACGTGGCGGGCGTGTCCATGACCGCGAAGTGCTCGCGCCGGAAGTTGAGCCGGCGGAACCCGGAGAAGTCGTCGAAGGCGTCGTAGGCGATGCCGAACGGCCCGCGGAATCCCTTCTTCTTCCAGAGCTTGATGTAGCGGTACTGCCACTCGATGCCGAGCTGCCCGCGGTTGGGCTTGGGCAGGTTCGGATCGATGTTCAGGGGCAGCAGCCAGCAACTGTACTGCGGGTACTCGAACCTGATGCGCTCGAGCTTGCCCTGATGGTCGACCAGGTAGCTGTTGTAGGCGGCCTTGGCGGAGAGCTCGTGCGGACAGCCGCAGAGCTGGTTGTTGATGCCGTGGGCCGTCGCCGGGATGCGCCCCTCGGCCTGGGCCTTCATGGCCGCCAGCTGGGCGTCGCGGGTGATGTCGCCGGGCGCCTCGTTGAACCAGTACCACGGGCCGCGCCAGTGGAAGATGTCCTCCGGGCCCACCCCCAGGCTGCGGGCCAGATCCAGCGCGGGCTTGGCGATCTCCCCGCCGGTCCACTGGTAGTCGTTCTCGATGTAGGCGATGCCCATGTCCGCGAGGTGCTCGTGCGGCGGGCGCTTCTCGGGGTTCGAGACGCTCCCGATGTTTCCGTGGCGCGTGCAACGGGTTCGGAAGAGCTCGGGGAAGAATCCGTAGTAGCGCTCGGCCGCCGAGCGGATGCCCCAGGCGGCATCGACCGGGTAGAGCACGAAGCGGAATCCCGCCCGGCCCGGGAACTTCCTGGTCGCGGGGGTGACGCCCAGCGAGAAGGTGACGCTGAGCCCCGCGTCCGAGGCGCCGATCACGAAGACCCGCGGCTCGTGGGCCGGATAGGCCAGGGCCAGGCCCTGCTTCATCCCGCCGTGGCTGGCCGTGGCGAAGGGCAGCTTGCTGGTGCGGATGCAGAGGCGCTCGTGGTCCTCGTCGCTGAATCCGTCGCCCTTCTTCCCGAGGTAGAGGAAGTCGTCGGGATCGGACGGATAAGACTTCCCGGTCGCGACCGTCTCGGCCCGGGCGGCGGTGCTCTCCCAGCGCCAGCCGGAGAGCTTCACCGGCAGCGTGAAGCTGACCATGAGCGCCCGGTCGGCGCCGGAGGTGTCGCGCACCTCGCCGCGAACCTCCAGGTACTTGCCCGCGCGGAACTCGGCCGAGAGCTCGAGCGCCGCCTGAGGAATGGCCCCCTCGAACCGCACGGCCTTCCCCGCGCGCCTGGCCTCGCCGGCGAAGCGGCCGTGGTCGCGCAGCTGCCCGTCGGGTGAGAGCGACTCGACGACCGAAAACCCGCCGGGGCCGGCCAGCGGCAGCTTCCGGCTCCCGAGAGAGACGGCGCCGATGCGTCCGTCGGCGGCTAAGGCGACTTTCAGTCCATCGGGAGTGGCGACTGCTGCGACGATCTTTCCGGCCATGGCGTGGGTTCCTCCGGCGCGGCCCCGAACGGCCCGCGACTCTCGGGAAATTCTAGTGCCCGGGAAAGATGCGTCCAGCGCGTCGGTGGTACGGTTTCAGACCAAGAGCCGGGACTCAGCCATCCGCCTTCTGCAGTTTGGCGTAGGCGGCGATGAGCTTCTTGCGCCCGTAGCCGCTGAAGGCCACGGTTATCTTGGAGGCCTCGCCGAAACCCTCGATGGCCTCGATGCGCCCGTGGCCGAAGCGCGCGTGGGTGACGAGGTCGCCGACCGCCAGGCCCAGCTCGTCGGACTTGGCGGCCTCCAGGACCGCCTCCTCGTCCCTGTAGCGGCCGTCGGCGTCGGCCTTGCGCTCGCGGTCCCAGAAGCGGCTGGCCGGGTTCCCCTCGGCGCCCGCTGCCGCCTTGGGCTTGAAGCGCCGGACCGGAGCCTCCCACTCGCGCGCGGCGGCCTCGGCGGCGCGGACCGTGGCCTTCTCGACCGCCCCGGGCGGGCGGATCTCCTTCGCGGGCAGCTCCTTGATGAACTGGCTGGGCGCCGTCGGCTGGCTCGGGCCGAAGCGCCGGCGGGCGCGCGCCCAGGTCAGGACCAGCTCCTCGCGGGCGCGGGTCATGCCCACGTAGAGCAGCCGGCGCTCCTCCTCGAGGTTCACCTCTCCCGGGTCGGCCGAGGGGCGCAGGTGCGGCAGCAGGCCCTCTTCGAGGCCGGTCACGAAGACCACCGGGAACTCCAGGCCCTTGGCGGCGTGCAGGGTCATGACGCTCACCCGGTCGGCCTGGCCGTCCCACTCGTCGACCGACGAGACCAGGGCCACCTGCTCGAGGAGTCCGGAGAGAGTCCCGTCGGGGTTGAGGTCGTCGTACTCGCCGGCGGCCGCCGCGAGCTCGTTCAGGTTCTCGACGCGTTCGCTCTCCTTGTCGGCGCGGAAGCGCTCGAGCAGGCCGCTGCCGGAGAGCGCCTTGCGGACCGCCGGCTCGACCGGATAGGCCGCGGGGCCGCCGAGCGAGTCGAGCAGCGCGACGAAGCCCTCGAGCCCCGCGCGGGCCTTGGGCGGGAGGGCCGCAAGGGCCTCCGGCCTCCGCGCCGCCTCCAGGGAGGAGGCGCCCAGCCGGGCCGCCTCGGCGTGGAGCTTCTCTACCGCCCCCTTGCCCATTCCCCGCGGCGGCCAGTTGACCGCCCGGTCGAAGGAGACCTCGTCCCGCGGGTTGACCGCCAATCTGAGGTAGGCCAGGGCGTCCTTGACCTCGGCGCGCTGGTAGAAGGCCGTGCCCGAGACCAGCACGTAGGGGATGGCGTTGCGCAGGAAGGCCTCTTCGAAGGCGCGGCTCTGCGCGTTGGTCCGGAAGAAGACGGCGAAGTCAACAAGCTTCCGGCCGGCGCCGTGCAGGTCGTTGATCCGCCGGGCGACCTCCTCGGCCTCGTGCTCCTCGTCGAATGCGGTGAAGAGCTCGACGGCCGCGCCCTCGGTCTTCTCGGTCCACAACCCGCGCTCGATGCGCTGGCGGTTCCGGGAGATGAGCGAGGCCGCGGCCGAGAGGATCGGCGCGGTCGAGCGGTAGTTCTGCTCGAGCCGGACGATCTTCGTCCCCGGGAAGGACTCCGAGAACCCCAGGATGTTCTCGATGCGCGCGCCGCGCCAGGCGTAGATGGACTGGTCCGGGTCGCCCACCGCGCAGAGGGCCCGGCCCTCGCCGGCGAGCAACCGCACGAGCTTATACTGCACGGCGTTGGTGTCCTGGTACTCGTCCACCAGCATGTGCCGGAAGCGCCGACGATAGCCCTCGAGCACCTCGGGGCGGCCCTCGAAGAGCCGCACGGTCTCCAGGAGCAGGTCGTTGAAGTCGAGCGCGTTGGCCAGCTCCAGCTTCTGCTCGTAGAGCCGGTAGGCGGTGGCCATGACCCGCTCGCGGTAGGTGCCCTCCTTGACCTCGTCGGGACGGAGCCCCTCGCTCTTCCAGCCGTCGATGACCGCGCGGATGGCCCGGGCCGGGAACTCCCGGTCGTCGAGGTTCTGCTCCTCGATGACCGCCTTGACCACCTTGTTGGTGTCGTCGTCGTCGTAGATGGTGAAGTCGCGGGTGCGCTTCAGGCCCCCGCCCTCGATGCGCAGCATTTTCGCGGCCATCGAGTGGAAGGTCGAGACCCAGCGCGGGGCCTCGGCCTCGAGCAACTGCGCGACGCGCTCCTTCATCTCGCCGGCGGCCTTGTTGGTGAAGGTGACGGCGAGTATCGAGCCGGGATGCTCGCCGGTGGCCACCAGGTGCGCGATCCGGCGGGTCACCACCCGGGTCTTGCCCGAGCCGGCCCCGGCGATGACCAGGAGCGGCGAGCCGCGATGGAGCACGGCCTCGCGCTGGGCGGGGTTCAGATCCTGGAGGATGGCGTCGGCGGGTTTCATGGGGGGCGGATGATAGCGGAAAGAAAGGGGGAATCAAGGATGCGACCCGATTCCCCCTGAGCGTGATGCGGGGTCGGCGTGCTACTGGGTCGCCGGCGGCGGGGCCGGCTTCTCGGGCTGCGCCGGGATGATCCGTGGCTGCCCCTGGGATTGGTCATCGGCATCTGCAGCAGAAGAAGCCGTCGTACTGCCCTGCTGGATTGCCGGGGGGGCCGGGGCAGGGGCCGGCGCGGCCGCCGGCGCCTGGCGGAGTCGCTCCACGTTCTTGCGCAGCTCGGCCATGTCCTGGTTGAGCTTGCCCAACGCCTGCTTGAGGGCCTCGAGCGCCGGGTCCTTGGCGGAGGCGCCGGCGGCCTTGAGCTCGTCGATGCGCTTGGCGACGCCCGCGACCTGGTCGAGCATCTGCTTGCGGGCGGCGGCCGCCTCGTGGAGCTTGGCCTCCTCCAGGGCGTTCAGGCTCGAGGTCATGCCGGCGCTGGCCTCGTCGATGCGCGCGCCGAGCCCGTCGATCTTGTCGGTGAGCTGTCGGCGCACGGCGGCCACGTCGGCCTCCCGGGCCTTCTCCAGCGTCGCGACGTCGCCGGCCACCTCGTCGATCCGCCGGCCCAGGCCCTCGATCTGGCCCTCGAGCTGGTCGCGGAACTTGAGCGCGTTCGAGGCGGTCTTGCGCAGGTCCTCGGCCAGGTCGTCCATGGCCTGCTGGGAGGCCCTGACCGCCTTGAGCTCCATGCGTTGGGCCACGCCCATGGTGATGACCGTACCGACCGCCAGAACGCTGATCAGGAGCGAGAGCCAGATCTTCCAGGAGGATATCTGCTCCGGCAGGCAGACCTTGGCCAGGAGCAGCACCACTGCGCCGGCGGCCAGGTTGATGGCCACGCCCGTCAGGATTGAGCCCAGGCGAGCGTCCAGGAAGTCGCTGATCTTCTTGCTGTCCATTCCGGCCCTCCTCCCTCAGGCGCCGGGCCGCGGACGGACCCGCCGGACCCGGCCTCCGACGCCCGGCATCCTAGCCGGGGGCGGGGCCGAAGTCAAAGAATGCCGGGCCCGGGCATTGCGGCAACGGTTGAAACCGGTGGAGTAGAGGGGGCGGGCCTTTCGGCCCGCGCCCCTCCCTCGTCGCAC
>CALGYR010000151.1 GCA_937935355.1 uncultured bacterium
TCGGATGCTGCAGACCGAAAGCCAAATCCCGACAGCGGGCTTTGGCTTTCGGGTATGCCCGCCGACGAGAACTGAAAAGCCCTGCCTGGCTTTCGAAAACCGTTGACGCTCTCTGTGGGGTGCCATATAATGATTGCCCGTTGCTCGGGGCTGCGCTGCCGTGGCGCGGCCCCGTTTTCGAGAGGGAATGGGAAGACTCTTCCCGGAGACTCCAAGGAGAGCCTCGCAGATGCCCAAGCTGGCAGACAGAGCAGGAAAGATCGCCGAGTCGGTGACCCTGGCGGTGGACGCCAAGGCCAAGCAACTGGCCGCCGAGGGCGTGGACGTGGTCGGCTTCGGGGCCGGCGAGCCGGATTTCGACACTCCCAAGTACGTTCGCGAAGCCGGGAAGAACGCCATCGACAAGGGCCAGACCCGGTATACTCCGGCCTCGGGCACCGTGGAGCTCAAGAAGGCCATCGCCGCCAAGCTCAAGAAGGACAACGGCCTGGAGTACGACCCGGCCAAGGAGGTGCTTGTCTCCTGCGGCGCCAAGCACGTCATCTACAACCTGATTGACGTGATGGTGAACGCCGGCGACGAAGTGGTCATCCCCGCGCCCTACTGGGTGAGCTATCCGGAGATGGTCCGGGTGGCCGACGGCACGCCGGTGATGCCGCTCGCCGGCGGCGATCAGGGCTTCAAGCTCACCCCGGCGCAGTGGGCCAAGGCCATCACGCCGAAGACCAAGGCGGTCATCCTCAACAGCCCCTCGAACCCCACCGGGGCGGTCTATTCGCCGGAGGAGCTCAAGGAGATCGCCAGGGTCCTCGTCGACAAGGACGTCTGGATCATCTCCGACGAGATCTACGAGAAGCTGGTCTTCGGCCCGACGAAGCACGCCAGCATCGCCGCGCTCGAGCCCAGGCTCAAGGACCGGACGTTCGTGGTCAACGGGCACTCCAAGAGCTACGCCATGACCGGCTGGCGGATCGGCTACGCGGCCGGCCCGGCGGCGGTCATCAAGGCGGCGGCCAATCTCCAGAGCCACTCGACCTCGAACCCCTCGACCATGTGTCAGGTCGCCGCGACCGCGGCGTTCACGCAGAACGACGGCGGAGCCGCCGAGCTCGAGGCCATGCGCAGGGAGTTCGAGGGCCGGCGCGACCTGATCGTCGAGCGCCTCAACAAGCTGCCCGGCGTCAAGTGCGTCAAGCCCGACGGCGCCTTCTACGTCTTCCCGGACGTATCGGGGTGCTACGGCAGGAGCTACGCCGGCGTCAAGGTGGCCGACTCGCTGGGCTTCGCCTCGGCGTGTCTCGAGAAGGCCCACGTGGCCCTGGTGCCCGGCTCGGCCTTCGGCGACGACCGCTGCGTGCGGCTGTCCTTCGCCACCAGCCGCGAGAAGATCGACAAGGGGATCGACCGGCTGGAGAAACTGCTGAAGGGCTAAGCCATCGAGGGGTTGGCGTGGAAGAGGCAAGAAAGACAGCATACCGTCTGCTCCTGGCCGCAGCTATGCTGCATCTGAAATGGGACCTTGTTTGTGGCGAGGCGGGGCCGTTGTGGCTTAGACCTTGGCGGCTAGTAGAGCAGCTATGCTCCCTCCGGCTCGGCGCCTGCAGGGCTCGTGTCTTCCACAACCTCGCCGAGCTGTCGACGCGGGACTTCGACGGTTTCGAGGAGGGTCGATTCTGGGAGGATGTCAGCAGCTTCCAGCGGCGGTTCCCGAGCGATCGGCACAACTACCGCGAATTGTTCGATCGTGCCCTGAAGGGAGAGCCGACTAGGCCAACACATTCCTGACGCTCTTGTGACTCCCCGTCCTCATTTGCGCTGAAGACACAAAGTGTCACGCCCTTGACATAATTGCTTTGCGGCGTACAATGGTGCCGGGACATGAGGAATGAGGAGGCCGCTATGCCTATCACCGCACCCGACGGAGTCCAGTATGCTACCATCGAGGAGTTCGCCAAGATGCTGAAGGTCTCGGTGGTGACGGTGCGCCGGAACTTTGTCCCCGCGGGCCTGCCCGTCTTGCGGGCGAGGAACCTTATCCTGGTTCACGTGCGGATGGGGCTTCGCTGGGCGCAGGAGCATTTGGATGAGAACCACCGCCTGCCGTACGGCGCCCTGAAGAAGCTCGCACTTTAAATGACCCACAAAAAGCCGCTCCCGCTCCTATCCACTGCGGACCTGGATGCCATCTCCCGGATTCTGGCCAAGGAGGCCGAAAGCGAAGGGCTGAGCATGGCCGTCGCCGGTGGATTCGCTATGAACCTCTACGGTTCCCGCCGCTTGACCGCCGACCTGGACGTGATAGCCGACCGGGAACTCGAGGCACATCAATACGCGGACGCCGGTCTGAGCACGGCCGGCCGGATGGCCTTCGGCGGCCAGAAGTTCAAGACCTCGCAGGACGTTCCTGTGGACTGGATCGTCCGCCGGGACCGGGCCGCCGACCTGTATCGCGAGGCACTGGCAACGGCCGGAAAGGCTCCCGGCGGACTTCCATACCGGATCGTTACCGCGCCGTACCTGGCGGCCATGAAGTTCTGGGCCAACCGCCCGAAGGACCACGAGGATCTCAAGGCGCTCATCGGTCTCCGCGCCGTCAACCTGCGCCAGGTTCGCGGAATCATCCGCCGTACGCTGGGGCCGGACGCGGCCCTGGAGTTCTCCTCTCTTCTCGCCGAACTTCGCCTGCGGATGAAGCAGGGCGAGTAGGAGCAGGGCGTCGTGCATGAACCCGACTTCGCGCTGCATGTCACTTGAAGCCGGCTCCTCCTCCAGTATCCTTGGAGTAGGCCAGGGGGCTGCGCGGCCTCCCGGCCGATCGGAGAACTGCTGAAAGGCTGGAAACGTGGATCGCATCGCCATGAGCCGGGAGGGCTACAACAAGCTGCTCGCCGAGCTCGAGGTCCTGAAGGCCAAGGGCCCGGGCCTGCGCAAGGCCATCAACGACGCCCGGGAGCAGGGCGACCTCTCCGAGAACGCCGCCTACCACGCGGCGCGCGAGGAGCTCGCCAAGATCGAGGCCAAGATCGGACAGCTCCAGGGCCAGCTGGCCTCGGCGGACATCATCGACCGGGAGAAGATGGCCTCGGGCGCGGCCGCCGGCACGGTGGTCTTCGGTTCGACCGTGCGGGTCAAGGACCTGGACAGCGGCGACGTGGAGACCTACCAACTGGTCGGTCCCGGCGAGGTCGACCTGCTCGAGAACAAGATCCTGACCACCAGCCCCGTGGGCCAGGCGCTGATCAGCCACAAGGTGGGCGACGAGATCGAGGTGCCCGTGCCCAAGGGCAAGCTCCGCTACCGCGTCGAGGAGATCGGCTGACGTGACCGGCGAAAGCGCGGGGCAGGCGCCGGCCCCGGCAGGGGAGCTCGAGGAGCTCCGCGGGCGCATCGACGGGCTCGACGGCGAGATCGTCCGGCTCATCAATGAGCGCGCCCGGTGTGCCGCGCGGATCGGCGAGCTCAAGCGCGCCCAGGGAGCCGCGGTCTTCGTGCCGGCCCGTGAGAAGGCGGTCTACGACCGGGTGCTCGGCCTCAACAAGGGGCCGCTGCCCGGTCCTGCCCTGAAGGCCATCTACCGGGAGATCATGTCCGGGTCGCTGGCCCTGGAGCGCGCGCCGCGCGTGTCCTACCTGGGGCCGGAGGGCACCTTCAGCCACAAGGCGGCGCTCTGCAAGTTCGGCAGTTCGGTGGAGTACCACCCGGCGCCGTCCTTCCGCGACATCTTCCTGGCCGTGGCCCGGGGCCACGCCGACTACGGCGTCATTCCGGTCGAGAACTCCACCGACGGCGGCGTGAACCCGGCCATGGACTGCTTCTTCGAGACGCGGCTGAAGATCTGCTCCGAGATATTCATCCCGGTGCACCAGAACCTGCTCTCGCGCGCCGGGCGCGAGGCCATCAGGACGATCTATTCGCGCCCGGAGGTCTTCGGGCAGTGCCGGCAGTGGCTGGGGGCCAACTTCCCGCACGCGACGCTGCTGGACAGCCCGTCGACCATGGCCGCGGCCGAGCGGGCCGCCCGCGAAGAAGGTGCGGCGGCCATCGGTCCGGACACCGCCGCCGAGGTCTGCGGACTGGTGGTCCTGGAGGCGGCCATCGAGGATAACCCCGAGAACGTCACCCGCTTCGTGGTGGTCGCCCAGGAGGGCGCCCAGCCCACGGGGAAGGACAAGACCTCGCTGATGTTCTCGATCAAGGACTCGCCGGGCGCGCTGCTGGGCATGCTCGAGCCCTTCAGCAAGCGCGGGATCAACATGACCCGCATCGAGAGCCGCCCCTCGAAGAAGAAGGCCTGGGACTACTACTTCTTCGTGGACCTCGAGGGCCACATCTCCGATCCCGCCGTCAAGGCCGCCGTCGACGAACTCGCCGGACGATGCCGGCACCTGGAAGTGCTGGGCAGCTATCCGGTGGCGGAAAGCTAGCGGCAGTTGTCAGTTGGCAGTTGCTAGTTGTCAGTAACGAGGAGCACGAGATGGGCAACGCTAGCGTCAATATGTCATACCGGGACCTCAAGGCTTGGCAGAAAGGCATGGACCTGGTCCCAGGAGACCGGCAGAATTCTCAACGGGTTGATTGCCTCCCTCGATATTGATTCCCGCTCCGGCCCCACTGCCAACTGGCAACTGACAACTGACAACTGACAACAAGCCCTGAGGGTTCACCATGATCTTCGTAATGAGACAAGGCGCTTCCGACGCGGAGATCCGGCACGTCATCGAGCGCATCGAGAAGCGGGGGCTCTCGCCGCACATCTCCAAGGGCACCGAGCGGACCATCGTCGGCGCGCGCGGCGACGAGCGGAAGATCGCCGATCTGCCGCTGGCGGTGATTCCGGGAGTCGAGCGGGTCATTCCCGTATCCAAACCCTACACTCTCGCCGCGCGGGCGGTGGCCCCGGAGGGCACGGCGGTGTCGGTCGGGGGCGTGAAGATCGGCGCCGGAAACTTCATGATGTGCGCCGGGCCCTGTACGATCGAGAGCCTGTCGGTCCTGGCCGATACGGCTGCCCAGGTGCGCGCCGCCGGCGCCCAGGCGCTCCGCGGCGGGGCCTTCAAGCCGCGCACCAGCCCGTACTCGTTCCAGGGGCTCGGCGAGGATGGGCTCAAGTATCTCCGCGAGGTCGGCGACGCCGAGGGGCTTCCGGTCGTGACCGAGGTCCGCGACCTGCGCCACGTCGAGCTCGTCGCCCGCTACGCCGACTGCCTGCAGGTCGGCGCGCGGAACATGCAGAACTTCGACCTGCTCATGGAGCTCGGCCGCACCAGGAAGCCCGTCCTTCTCAAGCGTGGCCTGTCGGCGACCATCAAGGAGCTCCTGATGAGCGCCGAGTACATTCTGGCCGAGGGCAATCACGAGGTCATCCTCTGCGAGCGCGGCATCCGCACCTTCGAGACGGCCACCCGCGGGACTTTGGACATTTCGGCGGTGGGGGTGTTGAAGGCCGAGAGCCACCTGCCCGTGATGATCGATCCCAGCCACGCCGCGGGCCGCGCCGACATCGTCGAGAGCCTGACGCTGGCCGCGGTCGCCGCCGGGGCCGACGGGATCATCGTCGAGGTCCACCCGTGTCCCGAGGAGGCCGTCTGCGACGGAGAACAGGCGCTCCTGCCCGGGAAGTTCGCGGAGATGATGAAGAAGGTCCGGGCGGTGAGGGCGGCGGTGGCGGGGTAGCGGAGTGAGAAGATGACTGCAAAGACCTCCGGAAGCACCTCCAGTCCCGAACCGGCAGCCCGGCTCCACTCCGGGATGTCCGGCGAGTGGCGGCGCTTCCGGCGCATATTCGTGGTCTTCGCGGTTCTGGGCGCGGTGATCGTCGGCGTGCCCCTGGTCATCGGCATCGTCCAGGCGCGGCGCGCGGCCGCCGAGGAGCGCATCGTCGACCAGCTCAAGGCTCTCTGCCGGGTCGAGTACGCCTGGCACAAGGCGCCGCGCGACGGCTCGACCAAGCTCCGCTACGCCGAGGACTTCGCGAAGCTGGTCGACCTCCAGGACGCCGAGGAGAAGGACCGCAGGCTCGTCGACGCCGCCTTCGCCGCCGCGCATGGGGGACGGGGGGCTCCCAAGGACGGCTACCTCTACTCAGCGATGCGCACGATATTCGGCGCGCCCATCAACTGGGACGGGGACTTCGCCATCTGCGCCACCCCGGCGCGCTACGGAGAGACCGGCCGCAAGACCTACGTCATGAGGACCGACGGGGAGGTCTGGGAAAAGGATCTGGGCAAGTCCGAGTTCGTGGTCGACTATCCCACCAACATCGAGGGGGCGGGGTGGGTCAGGGCGGGAGAGAAGAAGTTGGACAAGTGACCTGAGTCCGAGATGCCGGGGCCTGGATGTGGTCGTTCGGTCCGGCGGTTGGATGTTGATATCGGGGACCGGGTGTCGGTAGCCCTAACTCGGAACCCGAAGCCCGTAAATCGGTATCCAGTAACCGGAACTCCACTCCGTCCCTTGCTCTGACGTCCCGGTTGGCGTAGAATGCGCCCATTCCCAACATCATTGGCTCGGTTCTTTCTGAGGAGGAGCGCCGGAATGAGCGAGAACGAGAACGAAGTGGCAGGGGAGCAGCAGAAGGGCAGCGGTCTGGCGGTGGCGTCGCTGGTGTGCGGAATCCTCGGATTCTGCGTGCCCCTGGCGAACGTTGCCGCGCTGATCACCGGCATCATGGCCCTGGTCAAGAAGACCGCCGGCCGGGGCATGGCCATTGCCGGGACCATTCTTGGAGGAGTGAGCCTCCTTATGGCGCCGATCATGCTGGCCATAATGATCCCGGCCATGCTCGGGGCGCGCCAAAGCGTGCAGGAGACCGGCGCCATAGGGTCGTTGATTTCCTATGGCAACGCTCAGGTGATGTACCACAAGAACGACTGGAATGCCGACGGCGTCCTTTCCTATGCGGTCGGATTGCGCGAGTTGTGCGACACGGAGGACGGCGTGGGGAATCAGATCGGGCTGATCGATGCGTCCTTCGCCGCGGCCACCTCGCCGGCCCGGCCCAAGAATGGGTACTATTTCACGGTCATGCAGACCATCGGTGGCCAACCCATAGACTTGGTCTCCGACTTCGCGCTTTGCGCCTCGCCCGCGGTCTACGGCAAGACCGGCCGACGAACTTTCATCATCGGCAGCGATGGCGTGATCTACGGCAAGGACCTGGGGAAGGACGCGTCTCCGCCTGATGACTACCCGGAGAATCCGGTGCAGGCAGGATGGGTCGAAGTCCGATAAGAGCGCTCAGGCGGGCGGCAGGGCGCCGCACCGTCGTACTGGACCAAGGAGACAGGCAACCATGCGTCGCAAGTTCGTAGCCGGCAACTGGAAGATGAACAAGACCGCCGAGGAGGGCGCGGCCCTCGCCCGGGAACTGGTCAAGGCCCTGGCCGACGGCGGCAAGGCCGACGTGGCCGTCTGTCCGCCCTTCACCGCCCTGGCCGCAGTGGGCGCGGAGCTCTCGGGCTCGCAGATCGCGCTCGGCGCCCAGAACATGCACTGGGAGAAGTCCGGGGCCTTCACCGGCGAGGTCTCTTCCGGGATGTTGCTGGCCGCCGGATGCAAGTACGTGATATTGGGTCACTCCGAGCGCCGGGGGCTCTTCGGCGAGACCGACGAGGCCGTCAACCGCAAGCTGCACGCCGCGCTGGCCGCGGGCCTCGCGCCCATCGTCTGCGTGGGCGAGGTGCTGGCCGAACGCGAGGCCGGGAAGACCCTCGAGGTCGTCTCCGGGCAGGTCCGGAAGTCCCTTGCAAGCCTGGACGCCAGGGATATGCTTAAGGTGACGCTGGCCTATGAACCGGTCTGGGCTATCGGCACGGGCAGGAACGCCACGCCCGAGCAGGCCCAGGAGGTGCACGCCGCGGTCCGCGGGCTGCTCGCCGAGATCTTCGGCGCGGCCACGGCCGAGGCCGTGCGGATCCAGTACGGCGGCAGCGTCAACGCGGCCAACGCCAAGGCGATCCTGTCCATGCCGGACGTGGACGGGGCGCTGGTGGGTGGCGCGAGCCTCAAGGCCGCGGACTTCGCGGCCATCGTGCGCTCGGCCTAGTCTGGTCCGGGCGGAGCCGGTGCGGAAAAGGAGCGTCTGAGGTGACAACCATCCTGTTGATCGTGGCCGGTATCGTCTTCGTGCTGATCGCCCTGCTGCTGATCGTGGCCATCCTGCTCCAGGAAAGCAAGGGCGGCGGGTTGGCCGCCTTGGGCGGCACCCGGGCGGAGAGCGCCTTCGGCGCATCCAACCCGTTGCGTAGGATGACCGCGGTGCTGTCGATCATCTTCTTCATCCTGGCCGGAGTCCTGGCCCTCGGACTGCGTCCGCCGAAGAGCGACAAGAGCGTGGTGAAGGGCGATGATCCCAAGCCTGCTGCCGTGGAAGCGACCGTGGACATCCCCGGCGACAAGAAGGGCGCGACCGACGACAAGAAGGCCCCGGCCGAGACCCCGGCCGGCAAGACCGGCGGCGAGTCCTCCGAGCCGCCGAAGGACGCGTCCGGAGCCGGCAAGGCCGGTGAGGCCGCTCCCGAGGGCAAGACTGACGCCAAGGGAGCCGCTCCGGCTCCGACGGCCGCTCCGGACAAGACCCCGGCTCCCGCACCGGCCCCGGCGCCCGAGAAGTAGCCCGCGGGGCGGGCCGGAATTCCTGAGCGCCATGGCTAAGCGGGCGGCGTCCGGATCCGGGTCGGGCAGCGGTGGGGCCCGGCCGGTGCTGAGCATGACCGGCTTTGGCTCGGGCTCGGCCCGCGCTGGGGGCTGGCGGGCCGAGGTCGAGATCCGCTCGGTCAACGGGCGCTATCTCTCGCTCAAGACCCATCTGGCCGGCGAGTACGCCTTCCTCGAGGAGCCGCTGCGCGCGCTCGTCGAGAAGAGCATCGTCCGCGGCAGCGCCGACCTCCGCGCCGACATCGTTCCGGAGCGGGCCGAGGCGGCGGTGGCCCTCGACGAGGGCAAGGTGCGCGCCTACGTGGCCGCCTGGCGGGAACTGGCAGCGCGGCTCGAACTGCCCGGGTCGGTCACCGTCGAGGCGCTGGCTGCTCAGCCCGACTTCTTCCTGGCCGGTGGCTCGCGCGAAGCCCGCAAGGACGCCGAGCCGGCCGTGCTCGAGGCCGCGGCGGCGGCGGTCGGCAGGCTCGCGGCCATGCGCGAGCGCGAGGGCGCCGGGCTCAAGGCCGATCTGGAGAGCCATCTGGCGGACGTGGAGCGGATCCGCGACCGCGTCGCCGAGCTCAACCCCGACACCGCGAAGGTCTTGGTGGAGCGCGCCGCCGAGCGCGTCCGCAAGCTCACCGAGGCGCTGCCCGGGGCCGCGCCTAGGGCGGAGGACCTGGCCCGCGAAGTGGCCTGGTGGGCCGACCGCTGCGACGTCTCCGAAGAGATGCACCGCCTGGCCAGCCACATCGCCGAGTTCCGCGCGACGCTCTCGGCCGGGTCGCCGGCCGGCAAGCGCCTGGAGTTCCTGGTCCAGGAGCTCCACCGCGAGGCCAACACCGCGGGGTCGAAGGCCGCGGACTCCGAGGTGTCGAGGCTGATCGTGGATATGAAGGCGTCGATCGAGAAGATCAGGGAGCAGGTCCAGAACGTCCTCTAGGGGCGAGGGGCGAGGGGCGAGGGGCGTGGCGAAGAGCACTAAGAACCGGGTCGGCAAAGTGGGGCGCCGGGGCATCGTCGCGCCGAAATCCTCATCCGCGGCCCCGGTCGTCTCGCCCCCCGTCCCCCGTCCCTCGTCCCGCAGCCTGGTGCTCGTCGTCTCGGGTCCCGGCGGCGCGGGCAAGACCACGCTGTGCGAGAAACTCTCGGCCATGAGCGGCGGGCGCCTGGCCCTCAGCATATCCTGCACCACGCGGGCGCCGCGGGGCAGCGAGGTCGACGGCCGGCATTACTTCTTCGTGAGCCGCGAGGAGTTCGAGCGGGGCATCGCCGCCGGGAACTTCGCGGAGCACGCCGAGGTGGCCGGCAATTACTACGGCACGCCGCGCCCGTTCATCGAGCAGCAACTGGCCGCCGGGCACGACGTCCTCCTGGACATCGACGTCCAGGGCGGCGACTCGGTGCGGCGCATGTACGGGGCCCGGGTCGTGTCCGTGTTCGTGCTGCCGCCCAGCCGCCGGATCCTGGAGGAGCGGCTCCGCGGCCGCGGCACGGACAGCGCCGAGCGGGTCCGTGCGCGGATGGAACTGGCCGAGCGGGAGATCGTCCGGGCCGGAGACTACGATTACCTGGTCATCAACGGCCGGCAGGAGGAAGCGATCGCCGAGATCGACGCCATCCGCCGGGCCGAGCATGCCAGACTGACGCGAGAAGGGAGCGGAGCTGCATGGGCTTTGAAAACATGGTCGTAGACGAGCTGGCGGAGAAGGCCAGCGGCCGCCTCAAGGCGGTCACCCTGATTCAGAAGCGCGTCCGGGAGCTCGAGCGCGGCTGGCCGGCGCTGGTGCCCGCCGAAGGCCGGGCCTTCATCGCCGTGGCCCTCGAGGAGTTCCGGCAGGGCCGCATCAGTCTGGCCATCGGGGACGAGGCCGAGAAGCTGCGCGCCTCGCGGGTCGTCGAGGAGCGCGAGCGCGCCCGGCAGATCGAGTCCGCCCGTCGCGCCGAGACCGAGGCGGCCATGGCTTCGCGTCCGTCGGCCGGCGGGCTCTTCGGCGCGCCGCTGCCCGGCGGCGCCAGCCCCCAGACGGGGCCGGCCGGGAAGTAGGAAGCAGCAGGTAGGCTCGGGAAGGGGACATCGTGCTCAAGGGGCGCCGGATAGTCCTGGTCGTCACCGGGGGCATCGCCGCGTACAAGGCGGCCGACCTGGTCAGCAAGCTGGTCAAGGCCGGCGTCGAGGTGCGCTGCATCCTCACCGAAAATGCGGCGCGTTTCGTGACGCCGCTGACCTTCCAGTCGCTGTCCGGGCGCGAGGTGCACGTCGATACCTTCGACCGCTCGGGAGGCGAGTTCTACCAGCACCTGTCGGTCTCGAGTTGGGGCGAGTTGATGGTGGTGGCCCCGGCCACCGCCAACATCCTGGGCAAGGCGGCCTGCGGGATAGCCGACGACCTGGCCTCCACGGCGCTCGTGTCCTTCTCCGGCCCGGTGCTCTACGCGCCGGCCATGAACTGCCAGATGTGGGCCAACCCCGCGGTCATTGCGAACGTGGCCACTCTCCGCCGCCGCGGGGCCGGATTCGTCGGGCCGGGCGAGGGCCGGCTGGCCTGCGGAGACGTCGGCATGGGCCGGATGGCCGAGGTCCCGGAGATCATCGCGGCCATCGACTCCGCTCTCGCCAAGCCCGCCAAGAGGAAACGACGCCAGACATGAAGCCACAGATGAACACAGATGAACACAGATGGGACGATTTCGATCTGTGTCCATCTGTGTGCATCTGTGGCTTACAGCTTCAGGGTGCATCGGCGGTTTTGCCGCCGGAAAGGTTCGGGTCTTGAGGATACTGGTCACCGCCGGTCCCACCTGCGAGGATATCGACGACGTTCGCTGTCTGACCAACCGCTCGAGCGGCCGGATGGGCTACGCGGTGGCCGCCGAGGCCGTCCGGCGCGGCCACGAGGTCGACCTGGTCACTGGTCCAGTGGAGATGGAGCCGCCGGCCGGCTCGCGGGTGACGCGCATCCGCGGAGCCGAGGAACTGCTCGCCGAGTGCCAGCGGCTCTTCCCGGAGAGCGACGCCATGGTGGCGGCGGCGGCGGTGGCCGACTACCGCCCGGCGCGGCGCGTGGCCGGCAAGATCAAGAAGTCCGGCCGGGGCATGATGCTCCGCCTGGTGCCCACGCCCGACGTGGCCGCCATCCTGGGCGGCATGAAGCGTTCCGATCAGGTCATCGTCGGCTTCGCCCTGGAGACGGTCCCGGCCGCCCAGGCCCGGGCCAACGCCGAGGCCAAGATGGCTGCGAAGATGCAGGACTTCTCCGTGCTCAACAGCCCGGCCGCGCTCGGCTCGAAGGAGTCGGAGGTCTCGTTCCTGGCCGCCGGCGAGGGCTGGACCGGCCCGGTGACGCTCGAGAAGACGGAGATCGCCGCGCGGATCCTGGACTTCATCGAGAGCCGCAGCAAGGGCGGGTGACGCGTGGATCTGTGCGGCAACCAACAGCGAACCGCAGAATACCGAATGTCGAATGTCAAATATCGAAGTGTGGCGGTTCCGCCTGTCCTCACACTTCGCAATTCTGACTTCGGTGTTCGACATTCTGCGGTTCGCCGTGCCCCAAGCCCTGACGGAGACCATTGCCGATGACAGCAAGCATCAAGGTTCAAGTCACCCGCCGCGCCGGCACCGAGGACCTGGCGCTGCCCGCCTACCAGAGCGAGCACGCCAGCGGCATGGACCTGCTCGCTGCTGTCGAGAAGCCTCTCGAGATCGCTCCGGGCAAGCGGGTGCTGGTGCCGACGGGCCTCTCCATCGCCGTCCCGCCGGGCTACGAAGCCCAAGTGCGGGCCCGCTCGGGGCTGACCCTCAAGAAGGGCATCTGCGTCCTGAACGGTCCCGGCACGGTCGATGCCGATTACCGCGGCGAGGTCGGGGTGATCCTCGCCAACCTCGGAGACGAGCCCTTCACGGTCGAGCGCGGCATGCGCATTGCCCAACTCGTCATCTGCCCGGTGCTCAAGGCCGAGTGGGAGGAGGTCGTGGTCCTGCCCGACACCGGCCGGGGCGCCGGCGGGTTCGGGAGTTCGGGGGTGCAGGGGAAGTAAGAGCAGGGCACCGGCTGGAAAACTACCGGAGGCCGTGAGCAGCGTGCCGGCGAATGTGCAGACTTCCGCCGCCTCTTACTTGAGTTGCTTCTCTATCATCCACCGGCACTCGAGCGCCCGTCTGGTCTTGGGCGCGGCCTGGATGGCCGCTTCGAGGGCGGCCTTGGCCCCGGGCTTGTCTTTCTGGCCCATGAGGATGAAGCCCTTGAAGTAGAGGGCTTCCTGGGTGGTTTCGCCGGTCGGGCCGAGCAGCCTGATCGCCTCGTCCAGGCTGGCCACGGCCTCGGCCGACTTGTCGACGGCGGCGCTGATGTCCGCCTTGCGCAGGGCGATCCAGGCGTCGTACTTGGACTTGAGGCCCGCGCGGCCGTCGGCGTCGAGTCTGACGATTTCGGCCACCACGTCCGAATAGTAGTCGATCACGATGACGCGCTCCATGGGCGCGATGGCCGAGTCCAGCAGCCTGGCCTTCTCGATGCCCGCGGCCGTCCCGGCCTTTGCCAGCGCGGCGTCGCGCTGCTCGCGGATGGCCCTGAGCTCGGCCAGGTGCTTGAGGTAGGCTTCGGCCCCCTTGGGGCGGTAGCCGGTCCGGGCGTAGACCTTGCCGGCGGAGTCGAGCAGCATAACGGTCGGAAAGCCGTTGACGCGGAACTTGGCTTTCCACTCGTCGTTCTGTCGCTTGAGCTCGGGGCTGAGTTGCTTCTTCTTGGGGAAGTCCAGCCTGAGCAGGACGAAGGCCCGCGGAGCCTCGGAAATGAACTGCGCCTGATCGAAGACCTCTCCGGCGAGCTTGGCGTCGTAGATCGTCCAGTCCGATCCCGTGAACGCGACGAACAGGTCCTTCTTCTCGCGCTGGGCGCGCGCGAGTGCCTCGGCGCCGTTCTCCGTCCAGACCTCGCCGGCATGCAATGACCCGGTCGCACCCGCGGCGAACGCCGCGATCAAAGCTGTCCGTATGGAAAGGCTGAGACGCATGGGCAAGCCTCCCGCGGAATCAGGAACGCTCCTTCGCCACCTTGCGACCGTAGGCCGCGATCTCCTCGCGCGCCGCCGCGTCGCTCGCGACTCCGGCCTTCTGGCAGTACCAGTCCCAGACCGCCCCGTGGGGCAGGGATTTCGCCTCCTCGGCGAGTGAGAGCCGACTGAAGCCGTCGCCGGCCGCCTCGGCCTTGCGCAACTCGTCCGCGGGGGAGAGGAGGGCGGCGAGCAGCGCCTTCTGCGTGGCGCGCGCACCCAGCACCCAGGCGCCGACCCGGTTGATGCTGCCGTCGAAGAAGTCGAGGGCGAAGCGGATCCGGTCGAGCCGGCCGCCGGCGACGGCCTCGTTGGCCAGTGCCTGCAGGCTGTCGTCGAGGAGCACCACGTGGTCGCTGTCCCAGCGCACCCCGCGGCTGACGTGGAGCAAGAGGCCGTCGGCGAATTGCATCACCGCCGAGAGCTTGTCGGCCACCGACTCGGTCGGGTGGAAGTGGCCCATGTCCAGGCACAGGAGCTTCCCGCGCGAGAGGGCGTAGCCCATGTAGAACTCGTGCGAGCCGACCACGAAGGACTCGCTGCCGATGCCGAAGAGCTTCGACTCGACCGCGTCGACGAGCTCGGCGGCCGGGAGCTTCTCCTCGAATACCCGGTCGAGAGAGTCCGCCAGCCGCGCGCGATATCCCCAGCGGTCGGCCGGCGCGTCCTTCGAGCCGTCCGGGATCCAGAGGTTGTGCACCGAGGGCGAGCCGAGCTCGCGGCCGAACCACGCGCCGATCCGCCGGCAGCGGCGGACGTGTTCGACCCAGAAGCGCCGCACCGCCTCGTCGGGGTGGCTCAGGGTGAAGCCGTCGGCAGCCTTGGGATGCGAGAAGCAGGTGGCGTTGAAATCGAGGGCCAGCTGCTTCTGCCTGGCCCAGTCGGCCCAGCCCTGGAAGTGCTCGGGGCCGATGGCGTCCCGGTCGGCGGGCTTGCCGCGGAAGTCGCCGTAGATGGCGTGGAGGTTCAGGCGGTGCCGGCCGGGCAGGAGCGCGTAGGCCTTTTCCAGGTCGGCGCGGAGCTCTTCGGGCGTGCGCGCCGCGCCGGGGTGGTTGCCCGTCACCTGGATGCCGCCGGAGAGCTCCCCGGCGCCCTCGAAGCCGCGCACGTCGTCGCCCTGCCAGCAGTGCAGGGAGAGGGTCACCTTTTCGAGGACGGCCAGCGCCTTCTCCGTGTCCACGCCCATCTCGGCGTAGCGCTCCCTGGCCAGACCGTAGGTCTTCTCGACGCGCGACTCGCTCATGGTTCGATCCGCTCCGTTTCCGTCCAATCCGAACTAAACCGCACAATCCCGCTCTACGCGCCAAATATAAGGCCTGCCGCCGCGAATGCAACGCCAGCCCCAGATGCACACGGATGCCCACAGATAGGCAAGCTGAATGACAGCAGCGTCAGGTCCCATCTGTGTTCATCGGTGTGCATCTGTGGCTGGCCGAGCCGGTTTGCGGTCGGGGTCGACCAGCAGCGCGAGGATGACCTGGGCGTAGAGCCGGTGGCCGAAGTCGTTGGGGTGGTTGACGCCGTTGCCGGTCAGGTCGTGCCAGCCCTTGCGCTTGAGGAGTTCGGCCCACACCGAGGTCAGGTCGGCGAGCGCCACGCCGGGCCCGCAGAGCCTGGCCAGTTCGTCGCGGAAGGCCGGGAACTTGTCAGGCTGCGTGGCGCTCCAGTCGGGGTTGGGCAGCATGGGGCTGACCAGGACGAATTCCACCTCCGGCGAGGCCGCGCGGAGCTTCTCCATGATCGCTTTGACGTTGGCGGCGTATTGGGCCGGGTTCTTGGCCGAGTCGTTCATCCCGAAGGCGATGATGGCCAGGTCGGGCTTCTCGGCGGCGGGCTTGGCGATCTCGGCCAGCCCGTTCTCGGTGCGCCAGCCGGCGATCGCGAAGTTGCGGAACTCGACTTCCGCTCCCCAGGCGCGCTCCAGGCCCAGGGCGACGAGCTCCCCATAGGGCGGCATGCGCGGCGGAGCCTTGGTCAGGCCCGAGGCGTTGTAGCCCTGGGAGATGCTGTCGCCGAGCAGGCAGAGCTTGAGCGGTTCCTTCGCACCGAGCCTCTTCACGGTCCGCTCGAGCGCCGCCCCGGCGAAGGCCGGGACCGGGCTCTTCCAGAGGCCCGGTGCGTGGGAGTAGGTGACCTCCACCTGCAGGTCGTGGAAGAATCGGCTCTCCGACCAGATCAGGTGGGTGCCGGGCTCACCGCGCTTGGCGGCGATCTTGGGGAGCTTCGAAGCGGCCGGCGGGAACATCTCCGCGAACGTCTTCGTCGGGATTCGCGAGCCGGGAAGCAGTCGGATTACCCCGGCGACTTTGTCGACAGCGTAGTCCCGGCCCTCCTCGTAAGTCGTTTCGCCGGTGGCGCTCTTTACCGCCTGCACTTTCTCCGGCGGGAAGGCCAGCGTGGCCATTGGGGGCTCGCCGGCCTTGCGCTCGGCGAAGAAGAGCGCCTCCCCGCGCATGGTGGCCGAGCGCCAGAAGGGGTCGAGCAGGCCGTCGACGGTCTCCATGGTGGTCTCCGGGGTCTTGGCGGGCGCCTCGCCGGCATCGGCTGCCGTGCCGGCGCAGGCTGCGGAGCAGATCGCACCCAAGGCAAAGAGCGCCGTCGGGATGAGCGCTGCGACGGGAGAGGGCCTCATTGAGACATCCTCCTCCGGGCGGCCCGCCCGGCTGCGAGAATTCTAGCCGCGGGGTCCCTCCCGGCCAGGGCTTTCCGGGACGAAGCGCGGATTAAGTCGCCTGCCGCACCCCGTTCCTATTTCGCCGGGGAGGCGCCGGTGCGAATCCGGCCGCTCGTGCCGGCATTGGGGGCGCTGCCTTATGCCCGAGGAGGTCTTCGAGCTCAATCACCTGCCCCACCACGGGGACATCAAGATCCCCCCGGCCCTCCCCGTACTGCCGCTTCGCGGGCTGGTGGCCTTTCCCGACTCGCTCCTGCCGCTGACCGTTGCGCGGCCCCGGAGCGTGCGGGCGGTGAACGACGCCCTCGGCGCCGGCAAGCTCATCTGTCTGATCACCCAGCGCGACCCGGCCGTGTCCGAGCCGGTCGAGAAGGACCTCTACCGCTTCGGCGTGGCCGCGAGCATCCTGCGGGTGCTTCGGATGCCCGACGACCAGGTCCAGATCCTGGCCCACGGCGTCGAGCGCGTCGAGCTCGTCCGGATCGTCCGGGCCGACCCGGTCATGGTCGGGGAGATCGCCCCGCGCCCGGACGCCGCCGAGGAGTCCACCGAGGTGCGGGCGCTGGCCTCGAACGTGGCCAACCAGTTCGCCAGACTCGTGGACCTGAACGCCAGCCTGCCCGACGAACTCAAGATCGCGGCGGTGAACATCATCTCGCCGGGACGGCTCGCCGACTTCGTGGCCGCCCACATCATCATGACCCTCGAGGAGCGCGAGGAGCTGCTCGAGACCCTGTCGGTCCGGGAGCGCCTCGAGAAGCTCTCCGCCCGGCTGGGTCGCGATGTGGAGGTCGCCCAGCTCGGCGAGCAGATCCAGGCCTCGGTGCAGGAGCGCCTCACCAAGGGCCAGCGCGAGTTCTTCCTGCGCGAGCAGCTCCAGGCCATCAGGAAGGAGCTGGGGGAGGGCGAGGACGAGGCCAGGGAGGCGGCCTCCTTCCGCGAGAAGATCGCCGCGGCGGGCATGCCCGAGGAGGCCCGCAAGGAGGCCGACAAGGAGGTGGAGCGCCTGGAGCGGATGAGCCCGCAGTCCCCGGAGTACTCGATGCTGGCCACCTACCTCGATTGGATGGCCGCGCTGCCGTGGTCGAAGGAGACGGAGGACAACCTCGACCTCGCCGCGGTGCGCGCGGTGCTCGACGCCGACCACTGGGACCTGGAGAAGATCAAGGACCGGATCATCGAGTACGTCGCGGTGCTGAAGCTCCGGCCCGACGGGCGCGGACCGATCCTATGCTTCGTGGGGCCCCCGGGCGTGGGCAAGACGTCGCTCGGCCAGTCCATCGCCCACGCGCTCGGCAGGAAGTTCGCGCGGATGAGCCTGGGCGGAGTCCACGACGAGGCCGAGATCCGCGGCCACCGGCGCACCTACATCGGGGCGCTCCCCGGGAAGATCATCCAGGCCATCCGCCGCGCGGAGAGCCACAATCCGCTGATCATGCTCGACGAGGTCGACAAGGTCGGAGCCGACTTCCGCGGCGACCCCTCGAGCGCGCTGCTCGAGGTCCTCGACCCGGAGCAGAACCACACCTTCATGGACCACTATCTGGGGGTGGCCTTCGACCTGTCGCGGGTGATGTTCATCGTCACTGCGAACATTCTCGACACCATCCCGCCGGCTCTGCGCGACCGGCTGGAGGTTCTGCGCCTGCCGGGCTACAGCGAGGAGGAGAAGATCCAGATCGCCCGCCGGCACCTCATCCCCCGGCAGCGCGAAGCCCACGGCATCGGAGCTGAGGACCTGGCCATCGACGACGGCGCGCTCATCGGCATCATCCGCAACTACACGAGCGAGCCGGGGGTGCGGAACCTCGAGCGCGAGATCGCGCGGATCTGCCGCAAGGCCGCGGTGGCCAAGGCGGCGGGAGAACTCCGGGGCACGAGGCGTCTGACCGGGGCGGACCTGCACGAGTACCTCGGACCCCCGCACCGCCACGTGGACGCCGCCGAGCGCACCTCGGTGCCGGGCGTCTCGGTGGGGCTGGCCTGGACGCCGGCGGGCGGGGAGATCCTCTTCATCGAGTCGGCGCGGATGCCCGGACGCGGGCGGATCACGCTGACCGGGCACCTCGGCGAGGTGATGCGCGAGTCGGCCCGGACGGCGCTCACCCTGGTGCGCTCGCGCTCGGAGAGGCTGGGTATCGACCCCGGGGTCTTCGCCCGCGAGGACCTGCACATCCACGTCCCGCAGGGTGCCACCGCCAAGGACGGTCCCTCGGCCGGCGTGGCCATGGTCGTGTCGCTGGTCTCGGCCTACACCGACCGGCCGGCGCGCCCGGACACGGCCATGACCGGCGAGATCACCCTGCGCGGCAAGGTCCTGCCGGTCGGCGGCATCAAGGAGAAGGTGCTGGCCGCCAGGCGATCGGGCATCGTCCGGGTGATCCTGCCCGACTGGAACCGCAACGACCTGGAGGACATCCCCTCCGCGCACCTGGAGGGCCTCGAGATCCTCTTCGTCCAGACCATCGACGAGGTGCTGGCCAGGGTGTTCGAGCCGGCAGCGGTCGCCGGATGATGTGGCGACGCGGCGACGCGGGGACACGGAGACACGGGGACAGGGGGACAGAGGGACGGGGGGACAGGAGAGGCGATCCGACCGATCGGTCGGATCCGACGGATCCGTCCGATCTTAAGTAGGTGCCCGGCGCCGCCGATGGAGATATAATGACCGCCGCCGGTGCGGCGCCGCGAACCCGGGTCGGGGCTGGAACGAATGCTGATCGCGAGCGTGATCCTGGGAGTGACTATGGCGGCGGGTGCGCCGTCGGCTCCCGCCGCGCCGGCCGCGCCCGCCGTCTCGCCGACGCCCGGCTCCGGGGCGGTCTCTGCCACGACCGGCGACCGGGCCGCGCCAGACTCCATAGGCTTTTGGGAGGGCTCGCTCCTGGGGCTGGTCCAGGGCGTCACCGAGTTCCTGCCGGTCTCGAGCTCCGGCCACCTGGCCATCGGCCACTGGCTTACCGAGAAGGAGGGCAGCGAGGCCCAGCGGCCGGCCCTGGAGGCGCAGCGGGTGGCTTTCGACGTGGCCATGCACCTGGCCACGCTGCTGGCCATGCTGATCTACTTCCGCAACGACATCATGAGCCTGCTCACCACCCGGCGTCGGCTGCTCGGCTGGATCGTGCTCGGCTCGGTCCCCGCGGCCTCCATCGGGCTGATCTTCAAGCAAACGGTGGAGTCGCTGGGGGGGTATCCGCTCTTCGTGGCCGGCGCCTTCGTAGTCAACGGCCTGCTGTTGGCCGCCTCCAACTATTTCGGCGTGGAGATGAAGAAGCTCGGCGAGATGAAGGCCAGGGACTCGCTGCTTATCGGCCTGGCCCAGGCCGTGGCCATCACGCCGGGGATCAGCCGGTCCGGCTCGACCATCAGCGCCGGACTGATCTGCGGCATGCGCCGGGAGGAGGCCTTCACGTTCTCCTTCCTGCTGGGCATGCCGGCCATCGCCGGGGCGGCGTTCCTGGAGGCGGGCAAGATCAGCACGGTGGCCTTCTCGACATCCTGGGGAGGGCTGGCCTCAGGCTTCGTCGTAGCCTTCGCCAGTGGCCTGGCCAGCATCTGGATCCTGAGCCGGCTGGTCAAGCGCCGCAACCTGTTGCCCTTCGGGCTCTATACCATCGGCCTGGCCCTGGTGGTGTTCGTGCTCTGGATGTTGAGGTAACCGGACAGATTCGATCGGCTGACGCCGAGATCGGTCCGCCCGGCCCGGCGGTGTCCCCAATGCGCCCCACGCAGGTTGTCGGACGCACTCTCAGCCCCGGAACACCATCGCCGGCTCGAGCTTCAGGACGCGCCGGAGCGGCAGCGCGGCGGCGGCTAGGCACGTGACCATCACCGCAGCCAGGACCGCCGCGCAAAGGTCCCAGGCCAGCTCCAGAGGCGAGCCGGTCGTGCGGATCAGATGGGCCAGGCCCACGCTGAGGAGCTGTCCGAGGGCTGCCCCCGCCAGGGCGATGATCAGCGCCTGGCCGGCGATGATGCGCAGGAGCATCGCGCGGCCGGCGCCCATGGCCTTCAGCACCCCGAACTCGGCGCGCTGCTCCTGGACCAGGGCGTAGAGCACCTGGCCGACGATCACCCCGCCGACGAGGAAGCCGAGCAGGGCGGTCAGGAAGAAAGCCCCTCCGAGGCCGGTCCCGAATATCCAGTAGGCCTTGGTCCGGCGGCTGAACTCCGCGGAGGTGAGCACGTCGGCCTCGGGCAGCGCGCGCCGGACCTCCGCGCGAAGCTCCTCGACCGTTACGCCTGGCGCGGCCTTGACCAGCACGTAACTCGTCGTCCCCGGCGCGGCCAGCGACGACTTCCGGGCGTCCTCGAAGTGCATCAGCACGTAGGGATTGGTGGTGAAGCTGCGCATCCCGGTGGTAAAGCCGCGGACGACGATGCGCCGGCCGGTGAGCTCGGCGCTCTCGCCCGGGCCTGTGACCAGCAGCCTGGCCTGGTCGGTCCGGTCGATTAGGGCTTCGCCGGGAATGCCGGACAGGGCGACCCCGGCTGGCTCCACGGGGAAGGGCACGCTGAGGTGCCCGCCCGGCGGCAGGCCGACGACCTGGGAGTTCTGGATGCTTCCGGAGGCGGTCTGCCAGTTCGCCCAGGCCACCAGCATCTTCTCGGCCCAGAGCACTCCGCGGACCGACTTGATGCGGTCGAGGTTGGACTCGGGCATGGCGTGGGACATGTCGAAGTTCGGCGTGCCGCGGGCCATGACCCACAGATCGGCCGGGATCTTCTCGATGAAGACGACGGCGTTGGACATGAAGCCCGAGAGGATCCCGATCTCGAGGTTGGCCAGCACCACCGCCAGCGTGACCCCGGCCAGGGCCGCGGCCAGGCGCCGGCGGTGGTGCAGGAGCGCCCGGCGGGCGAAGGGGACGGTCAGGGAGGACATGCTGGGTTCCGGGTTCCGGGTTCCGAGTTCCGGGTTATTGGTTCTGGAGACTTACAGCAACCGACAACTCTGAACTCGGAACTCGAAACCAGGAACTCGGAACTGCGATCAGTGCGTCAGCCCCGGCCCGAAGAAGAGCGTCCGCCAGTCGGGCGCGCGCAGCATCTTTCGGGCGGTTTTCCAGGCGCGGCGGATCTTCCTGGCCATGAGCAACTCCTTCTGGTTCAGTTGCGGGCCTGGCCGGCGGCCAGGCGCTCCGAGCGATGCAGTCGCAGGAGGCTGGGGAACCTGCGCATGGCCAGCCAGCGGAAGAGCCGCTCGCGCCAGCCGGCCCGCCCCTTGGCCTCGTGGGTCTGGGCGTATTCGCGCAGGTAGGGGTTGAAGCAGAAGGCATGCGGCACGCAGCGCGGCGAGCCGCGTTTGAGCAGGATGCGCAGGACCTCGGTGCCCATCACTCCGGCGCAGAGCATGATCGAGGAGGCCAGGGCCGGACCCTTCTCCCTCTCGAAGTCGATCCGCGACGCGTCCATCGTATTCCCGGCCATGCCCGCCGGAACCAGGCCCACCGCGAAGGCGGCGATGCGCTCGGCCCTGGTCATCTTCGCGGTGATGCCGAAGTACTCGTCGAAGGTCATGCCCCGCGGATCGAATATCTGCAGGGTGGCGCCAAAACCGATGGGGCCGGAGGTGATGGCGTGGATCCCCCGCTCGCGCGCCTTGCGGAAGAGCAGCCGGCGGGCGTCGACCTGGAAGAAGTCGATGCCGTCGAGCGCCAGGTCGGCGCCGGCCAGGAATTCGTCGGCGTTCTCATCGGTGAGGCCGTCGGAGAACGTGCGGATGCGCACCTCCGGGTTGATGTCCCGGACCATCTCGGCCATGACCTCCACCTTGCTCCGGCCGAGCGTCCGCCGGAAGGCCCCGGCCTGGCGGTGGAGGTTGGCCGGTTCGAAATGGTCGGGGTCGGCGATGTGGAAGCCGCCCACGCCCATTCTCGCCAGGGTCAGGAGGTAGTGACCGCCGACCGCCCCGAGCCCGGCGATGGCCACCGTCGAGCCGCGCAGCGCGTCCTGCTCGGCTTCGGTGAGCAATCCGAGATTGCGCGAGGTGGCCTCGGCGTAGGAGTAGTCGCCGAGCGGCGGCGAAGGGGCCTTCTCTTCGCCGTTTTGCAGCGCGGGGCAGAGCTGCTCCAGGACGGCGCGCCGCTCCGGGCCGGCTTCGGCCAGTAGGTCGGTCTGGGCCGTCAGGAAGTGGTGCAACTCGGCGCCGCTCATGGGACGGAGCGCGCTGGCGAGCGCTGAGACGCTCCTGGCCTCATCGTGTCCCGACAGCCAGAAGCGATAGACGGTTCGCTGGCGCTTATGGACCGGGAGGCTGTTGGGGGTGTCCAGCGGGATCTTAAAAAGCACGGCTGGCGCGCCTCCGACCTTCTCGTAGGCTCGCATCGGCCCGGCTTCGGAGAAGAGGAGCTTGCGGCGATAGAACCCGGCGTGCCGCGGGTTGACGGTGATCACGAAGTCCGTGGCCTCGCGCACCCGGTGCGCCAGGAGGTGGGCCAGATTGAACAGCCTGACCAGCAACTCGGAGCCCGCCAACGTTCCCTCGGCCACTCCCAGGGAAACGATTTCCGTCAGGCGCCGGCCCTGCGCGCGCAGAGCGCTGAGTTCGGCGCCGTAGAGTTCGTCCGCCGGCAGGCCCAGCGGAGAGTCGCAGACGACCGTCAGGGCGCCAACGGCCTCGCCGTCAGAGGCGCGCTCGGCCAGCAGGGTGGTCGTTTCGGGCAGGGCGTCGAAGATGCTCAGCCACATGCCCGAACGGTTGGGCCGGGCGTACTCTTTCTCGAGATACAGGCGGTAGACCAGCCGGTAAGCCTTTTCGCGGCTCTCGCGGTCGTTGGCCACCCGGATAACGTAATCACGGTCATCCTTGCCGTCGAGGCTGGTGTTCTGGAGGAGCGCATCCCTGCCGCTCTCGATCGCGCGAAGCCTCTCGCTGAGCACGTTCATCATGGTCGTGGCCTCCGGGTGATATCAGCAATTAAGCAATGGTGATGCCTGAATGGTGCGCTACGTATGAGGCGTATATGCGCGACATGAGCAAGAAGGTGCTGATTTCATCTGGATCATCTGCTCTTGACAGTAACGCAAAAGACGCTAATAAGTAACTAGGCATTACATGCCGATGTCTGGAGGGACTCATGTCCGAAAGCAGGTACATCGACCTGGGCGCACATGCCAAGTCAGAGGCTTTCCGCGAGATCGTGGACGTCTTCATGGCCGTGAACGATGCGCTATGGGACCACAGCGATGGCCGGGAGGCGTTGGCCGCGGCCGAGCGGCTCAGGCTCGATGGCAACGTACCAGCCGACCTCATGATCCGTCTCCTGACCTCCTGGGGGCAGTTGGCCACCAGGTCCGGCAGGCTGGCCGACTCCGAGATGCTCCTGCGGCGCGCGCAGAGCCTGCTTCCCAAGGACGCCGCGCCGGAGCTCGAGGTCCAGTTGTGGACGCTCGAGGGCGTCGTGGCTGCCTGGCGCGGAGACATGATCCACAGGGAGCAGACCTACGGTCGGGCGCTGCGGGCCCTGTCGCCGGATTCCAGCGAAGGCGTGCGCCATCGCATCAGCCGCGCTCACTTCCTGGCCACCATGGGAAGAGAGTCGGAAGTGGATGCCGAACTCGGCGCGCTCGAGTGTCGCGAGGCGCGTAGCGCGGAGCAGGTGCTGCTGGTCCGTTTCATCCAGGCGGTGGATACATGCCGGTTCGACGATGCCCTGAATCTGTCCGGCGCGGTCCGGCGGTTTGGCTGGGACATCTCCGGACACCGGGCCTTCTTCCTGGCGTTGCTCGACCTCGCCGTCCTTCGCTGGCGGCTGGCGGGGGCTCAGACCGCGACCGAAGCCGGAGGAGGAGACGAACTCGCGCTTCCTTCCTGGGCCGAGGTCATGGACCATCTCCTGGCCGGTCGTCCGGCCGAGGCGCTATTGGCGGCCAAGCGCGAAGCCGGTGACAGCCTCGAGCAGTGCGTGACCAAGACCGGCGTGGACTCCTTCAACTTGATCCGCGCTGAGCTGGCCAACGGCAACTGGCAGGCGGCGGTGCGGCTCGTCGGGCTCCGCCGCGGGCGCGGCAACGTCCACTACCTGGACGACTACTTCCTGGCGGTCGCCTGCCTGCTGGCCGGCCAGCGCTCCGACGCGGCCGCGCACTTCGTCCGGGTCCACAAGGCCTGCGCCGCGCACGACGCCCTGGGGCGGTTGGAGTTCGAGCTGCACATGGCCTGCGCCCTGAGGCCCGGCGACGCCTTCTGGCTTAGCCGCGCGGCGGCGGAGGCGCGGGGGGCGGCGTCTTCGGCGATTCCGGCGGCGATTCAGAAGAGGCCGCCCGCCGAGGCCAGGGGTTTGGCGCGGCTGGTCGGCCCGAGCGAGGCCATGACCGCGGTCCGTGACGGCATCCTCCGGGTCGCGCAGCTCGACGCCCCGGTGCTCGTCACCGGCGAGACCGGCGTGGGCAAGGAGCTGGTGGCCCGGGCCATTCACGAGTGCGGCCCGCGTGCGGACTCCCCCTTCCTGGCGGTCAACTGCGGGGCCATCGCCGAGAGCCTGCTCGAGTCGGAGCTCTTCGGCCACGAGAGGGGCGCCTTCACCGGGGCGGCCGGCGCGCACCGCGGCCTCTTCGAGACGGCCGGGGAGGGCACCATTTTGCTCGACGAGATCGGCGAGATTCCCCAGCGGCTGCAGGTGGGTCTCCTGCGCGTGCTAGAGTCCGGCGAGATCCGGCCGGTGGGCGGTTCGACGGTCCGCCGGGTCCGCTGTCGGATCCTGGCCGCCACCAACGCCGAGCTCGAGGAGATGGTGGCGCACGGGGCGTTCCGGAAGGACCTCTACTATCGCCTGGCCCGGCTGTCGATCCACGTAGCACCGCTCCGCGAGCGCTGCTCGGACATCGGCCCGCTGGCCCTGCACTTCCTGGCCGAGTCCAGGGTCGACGGGGAGACGCCGCGCCTGTCGGCGCGACTGGCCGAGTCGCTGCGGAGCGCGCGCTGGCCGGGCAACGTCCGCGAGCTGCGCAACGCCGTCGAGCGCATGCGCCTGCTGGGCTCTGAGAAGCTGCTCTACGACCTTGAAGACCTCGATGTTTCGGGTGCCGGGAAAGGTCCCGAGGCTCCATCGAAGGCGATGCCTGCAGCCGCCCGGGACTCGGTCCTGCCTACGGCGGAGCCCCCCGGCGGCCACGCCCGGGTCGCCGACGACGTGGAGGGCTTCCTTCGCGCGGGGCGCACGGCGCTGCGCCGGCTCGAGCGTCTGCGCGAGCTCTTCGTTCAGCACGGCAAGCTGACCCGCGCGGAGATAGCGGCGATCCTCGACGTGGCTCCCAAGACGGCCACGGCCGACCTCAAGGAGCTCTGCCGCGCGGGCCTGATCGAGAAAGTCGAGCCGAGCGCCTCGCGGCGCACGCACTATTTCAGGATCCGTTAGGGGTTCCGTCGGACGCTACGTCCCCAGCGTCCTCCGCAGCAGCGAGCGCGCCGCGCCGGTGTGGGCCTCGAACTCGGCGCGGAGCGTCCCTCCGGAGGTCAGGCCCATCCGCCGGGCCAGGCTCTCGAGCGCGGCCGGATCGGACGGCAGCGCCGTGACCGGCCGGCCCTCGAGCACCCGCGCGCGCATCTCCAGCCGCCGCAGGAAGCGGTGGGCGTCGATGGCCTTCTGGGCCTCTAGGCCGGCGAGGATTCGAGAGGCGGCGGCCGCGGTGAAGACGGCCTCGGTGCCGGTCCGGCGCACCGCCGGCTCGCGCCAGCCGTGGGCCAGGGCCAGGTACTGGGCCAGGAATTCCAGGTCGGCCAGGCCCCCCGAGCCGCGCTTGAAGTCGCCGGCCTCGGCCGTGCCCTCCAGGCGCAGGCGCATGGCCCAGACCTCGGCAGCGAGGGTCGCCGGCGGCTCGGCGCCGTAGAGCGTCTCGGTCAGGAAGCGGGAGAGCTCCTCGCGGGCCGGCGCGGCCCCGTGGACCGGCCGGGCGCGGACCAGCGCCAGACGCTCCCAGCTGGCCAACTCCCCGCGGTCGCGGTAGGCGCGGTAGCCGGCGAGGCTCGCCACCAGTTGCCCCTTGGAGCCGGCGGGCCGCAGTCGGGTGTCGACCTCGTAGCCCGAGGCGGCCAGCAGCCGGAGCGCCTCCTGGGCGGTGCGTTCGTCGCCGGCCTCGGGCTCGGCGCCGGTGAACACGAAGACCAGGTCCAGGTCGGAGCCGTAGCTCAGTTCCCGGCCGCCGAGCTTGCCCAGGCCCAGGGCGGCCAGTCCCGGCCGCGCCCCCAGGGCGCGCAGCGCGACCAGCAGGGCGCGCTCGGCCTGGGCGGAGAGCTCGGCGGAGGTCTCCTCGATCGGAGCGTCGCCGAGCAGGTCGCGCAGTCCGGCGCCGAGGGCGACCTTGCGGTTCATCCGGGCGAGCCAGGCGGCGACCGCCTCGGGATCGGCCGGGGGACCGCCGGGAACCGTCGGCACCTGGATGGCGTCGACCACCTCCACGCCGGCCTCGGCGGCGTCGCCGAAGTGGAGCTCGAGCTGGTCGGGAAGCTCGGCCAGCAGCGCGGAGAGGTAATCGCTGCGCTCGGCGACGGCCAGGACGCCGTCGCGGAGCCGGCCGTCGGCGGCCAGCCTGGCCAGGAGTTCCCCGCCGCCCGCCGCCGCGGCGATCCGCTCGAGGTTGACGAGACCGCGTTCCGGATCGGTCCCGCTGCGCAGGCGTTCGAGGACGGGCGCGAGGGTCTCCGGGGCGGCGCCGGCCCCGGCCGCCATGGCGCGCACCACGCCGGCGGCGCGCCGGCCGGAGCCGAAGCCCATGAGCCGCAGCATGGCGACCAGGTCCTCTTCGGCGGCTCCGGGCGCGAGCATGGCGCGGAGCTTCCCGGCCAGGTCCTCCCCGGAGGCGCCCTCGCCGCAGAGCTCGGTGTAGATGGCCCGGAGCGCCGCGGAGTGCGCGGCTAGCTCCTTCTCGAACGCGGTGCGCGCGGCCTCGGAACTCCCGGCGTAGCCCAGGCGGCGGGCGAGCGCCGCGAGCTCCGCGGGGGAGGAGGGCAGGGCGTGGAGCTGCCGCTCCTCCATGGTCTGGAGGGCGTGCTCGACGCGGCGCAGGAACTCGTAGCCGGCGCGGATGGTCCGGGAGCGCTCGCGCGAGACGATTCCCGCAGCCTCGAGGGCGGCCAGAGCCGCGAGGGTCCCGGCGCGGCGCAGCCCGGGGTCCGCCGCCCCGTGGGCCAGCTGCAGGAGCTGCACCGAAAACTCGGCATCGCGGATGCCGCCGACGCCGGACTTGACCTCGACGGCGCCGTTCGATTCCGCGGCGCGCTCCATCTCGGCGCGGAGCGCGGCGGCGCGGGCCAGCTCTGCGACGGACAGGCCCGAGCCCCAGACGAACTCCTCGATGCCGCCCAGGAACTCGGAGGCGAGCTCCGCGTCGCCGGCCACCAGGCGGCACTTGACCAGGGCCTGGCGCTCCCAGGGCCGGGCCCGCTCGCGGTAGTAATCGAGCGCGGGGCCGAGCTCGGCCACCAGCGGTCCCAGCGAGCCCTCGGGCCTCAGGCGCAGGTCGGTGCGGAAGGCCACGCCCTCGCCGGTCGGCTCGTCGAGCGCGCGGATGAGCTGCTCGCCCAGGCAGGTGACGTCGGGAGAGGTCCGATCGGTGATGAAGAGCAGGTCGATGTCCGAACTGTAGTTGAGCTCGGCGCCCCCGAGCTTGCCCATGGCCAGGACGGCCAGGCGGCAGTGGACGGTTGGCGGTGGGCAGACGGCGGCGGACGGCTCGCCGTCCACTGCGCTCTGCGCACCGTCTTCTGCCTTCCGTCCGCTGCCGGCTGTCCACTGTCGACTGCATTCGCGTCGCGCGACCTCGAGCGCGCCGGCCACGACGGCGTCGGCGACCGCGGAGATCTCGGAGGTCACGGCGGCCAGGTCGGCGCGGCCGGCCAGGTCCCGCGCGGCGATGCGCAGCATCTCGCGGCGGCGGAAGCGCCGCAGGGCGCTCAGGGCCGCCGCGTGGTCGGGCGTGTCCCCGAGCATGTCGGCCAGCTCTCCGGAGAGCTCCTGGACGGACCGGGCGCGCTCGACCGCCCCGGGGGCGATGACCGCGTCCACCCACTCGGGCCAGCGGGCGAGCGTCGCGCTGAAGGCCCGGCTCGACCCCAGGAGCGCGAGCAGCACCTTGCGGGTCTCCGGGTCGGCGGCGAGCCGCGCGACCGTCTCCGCCCGCAGCGCGTCGGTCGAGGCCTCGATCAGTCCGGCGAGACCGGCCAGGGCCGCGTCCGGGTCGGCGGCCGAGGTCAGGTCGTCGAGCAGCGCGGGCAGGAGCTCGCGGAAGCCGGCGTGGCCGGCGAGCCCGGCGAGCGCCGGAGCGGCCTGCCGCGGCACGGCGAAGCCGCAGCCGGCCAGGAGCATGGCCGTGCGCCGGCCGGCGGGCCGGGCGAGGATCTCCTCGATGTCCTTGGGCGCGAGCATCAGTAGCGGTTGGCTTTCACGGCGGCAGTCTCTCCCCAGGCGGACGCAGGATGACCGTTAGTCTAGCCTCCGGCCGGCCAGCGTCAACAGGGTGTAAGCGCCTGACCCACTCAGCCTCCCACCCCCAACTCAACCCCAACTGCCAACGCTTATATTTGAGGGGTTACTGGCGGTGGCCGTGGGTGGTGACAGGAGGTTGGGGAGTGGACGTCCGGTGGACGTCGTGGACTTTCTTCGGAGCCGGTGTCCGCATCGTCCACCATGTCCACCGAGTCCACGCCGTCCACCGAACCCATCGCGTCCACAAAAGTCATTTGCGCCGCCTGCCGCGCGCGCTACCCTATTGCCCATCGCAAACCACGCAGGTCCAGGCTTTCGGAGGCGCCGGCCATGCCCAACACCTCGCGCGTCAAACTCGGTGACTTCACCATCGTCAAGAAGATCGGGGAGGGCGGGATGGGCACCGTGTACATGGCCCGCCAGGAGAGCCTCGAGAGGATGGTGGCGCTCAAGATCCTGCCTCGGCAGTTCTCGGAGAACCCGGAGTTCGTGGAGCGCTTCCGCCGCGAGGCCCGCGCGGCGGCCAGCCTGGTGCACCCCAACGTGGTCCAGATCTATCACGTCGGCGAGGAGCGCGGCGTCCACTACTTCGCCATGGAGTACGTCGAGGGCCAGAGCCTCGAGGGCCTGATGGCCGAGGGCCGGCGCTTCGAGGTCGACGAGGCCCTGGACACGGCCATGCACGTGGCCAGGGCCCTGGACGCCGCCGCCGAGAAGGGCATCGTCCACCGCGACATCAAGCCGGCCAACGTGATGGTCGACCGCAAGGGCGTGGTCAAGGTCATGGACTTCGGCCTGGCCAAGCCCTCCGGCGAGCTGAACAACATCACGCAGCCGGGGCTGGTGGTGGGCACGCCCGCCTACATGAGCCCGGAGCAGGGCGAAGGCTCGGAGGTCGACTGCCGCAGCGACATCTATTCGCTGGGCATGGTGCTCTACAAGCTGCTGACCGGGGTCGTGCCCTTCACCGGGGACAACCCGGGCACGGTCATCTACAAGCACCTGCACGAGGCCCCCAAGCCGCCGAGCGAGGTCAATCCCAGGGTTCCGGCCAAGGTCGACGCCCTGGTCCTCAAGTGCCTGGCCAAGAAGCCCGACGAGCGCTTCTCTAACGCCGCCGAGATGCTCTCAGCCATCGCCCGGATCCGCTCTGGAGAGACCCAGACCGATCCGACCATCATGATGAGCGGCAAGTCGCGCAGCAGCAGCGAGCCGACCATGGCGTTGCCGGCGCGCTCCGGAAGAGACCTGACGCCGCCGACGATCCCTCCCTCGGCCCTGGCAGGGGCGCAAGCGGCAGCGCAGCCCGGAGCGCAGACGCCTCCGCCCGGCGTGGTCTCCGGAGCCTACCCCCCGGTCGGCGCCGGCGGAGGCCGGTGGGTGCTGGTGGCCGTGGCCGCGCTGGTGCTGCTCGCCACCGGGCTCGGATTCGGAGCGGCCTACTACCTCCGGAAGTCTCCCGATGGCGCGGGAGCGGGCAACGCCCCGTCGGACAAGCCGCCGGTGGCGCACGGCCCGGCGGTTACCGAGCCGGATCCGAATCCCGCCGTCAAGGAGCCGGCATCCAACCCGGCCGACGCCGTCGTGGTGGCGCCGGGGCCGGAACCTAAGGCGCCGGATGAGCCGGTTGCGGTTCCGGAGCCCAGGCCGGTTCCGGCTGCCTGTACTCTTGGGCTTTCCGCTCTGGGCGAGAAGCTGCCCAGGGGCGCCGAGGCGACCTTGCTCCTGCCGTCGGGAGAGCGCCAGTCGCTGGGCAACGTCCTCCGGGACGTGGGCGGCCTGGCCGCCGGGGACTACACGCTGAGCATCCGGCGCACCGGCTACGAGGACCTGGCCGTCAAACTGCATCTCTCGGCGGCGGGTGTCGAGCCTGCCCTCTCGACCGAACTGCTCAAGTTCTCCGCCGCTCCTGAGTTGTCCGACTCCTATGGCAATGCCGAAAAGCTCATGACGGAGAACCCCGGGCACAAAGAGCTGCTGGAGGCGCTGGGGGAGCTTGACAAGGTCTGTCTCCTTGACCCCGGGTACAAGGAGACTCAGGCCCTCCGGGGGCGCGCCCAGAAGCTCCTTGCTGAGGAGAAGAAGCGCTGGGACGACGCGTTCGCCGGGGCCGACGATCTCTACAAGGAGCGGCAGTGGGCCAAGGCCCGAGACGGCTTCGGCGCGCTGCCGGTCTGGCACGAGCGGTATCGCGACGCCCGGGAGCTCATGATCAGGGCCGACGAGAACGACGGCAAGGTCAAGGCGGCCCTGGCCGGCCTGCGCGAGGGCCTCGACCGCGGCCGGCTGAGGGAGGCCGGCGAGGACCTGGCGGTCCTGGAGAGGCTGGCCGCGAGGGACCCGGAGGTGGAGAAGCTCTCGGCCTCGCTGGCCGCCGCGCGCAAGGCCTGGGACGGGGCCGAGGCCGACTTCGAGGCCAGGCGCTACGCCGAGGCGAGGGAGAAGTACGGCCGGGTGGTCGCGCTCTGTCCCAACTGCCGCGAGGCCGCCGAGCGCGGCGCGGCCTGCGACAAGCTGATCGCCCTGGCCGCCAGCGCCAACAAGGGGCTGGCCCAGGCCGAGGCCATGCTCGCCGCGGGCAAGTACTCCGAGTGCCTGGCCGCGCTGGCCGGGCTCAAGGCCGGCCTGTCGGCCGACGACCAGAAGCGGCTCGGCGAACTCCGCTCCCTGGCCGAGAAGGGCCAGGAACAGGAGCGCGTCGACCGGCAGCTCGCGGCCTTCGACGCCGCCTTCGCCAAGGGCGAGGTGGATTCCCTGGCGCGCTTCCTGGACCGGACCGGCAAGGGCGGCGACGAGCTGGCCATCGCCCTGCAGCGCGACGCCCGCGAGTTCTTCGGCTCGGGGCTGGCGGTGGAGTCGAGCCGCCACGAGATCGGCGAGTTCAACGTCATCGAGCGCGCCGAGGACGGCGCGCCCGTCAAGGCCCAGGCCAGGGCTTCCTGGAAGTTCAGCCTGCGCCTGGGAGAGGTCGGCAAGACCGTGACGGGCAGCGTCCCGCAGGCCATCGACCTCAGCTGCGTGCGCGGCGTCTGGCTGATATCCAAGATGGCGCCCAACGGCAAGATCGAGATGGCCGCGGCGGGCGAGCGCCCGGCGGCTGCCGGACGGGTGACCGGCCGCGTCCGGGACGTGGAGGGCGAGGCGGTGATCATCGACCGCGGCTCGGACCACGGGGTCTCCGGGAAGACGGTCTTCGACATCTTCGCCGAGGCCAAGGTGGTGCGGCTGCCGCTCTCCGGCGACGCGCCGGTCTTCGTCGAGGAGCATCCGGTGGCCGCCGTTGAAGTGGTCAAGGTCGAGCGCGAGTCCGCGCGCTGCGCCTTCCTGGCGGAGGTGACTCCCGAGGCCAGGCGCAAGGTCAAGAAGGGCATGCTGGCGGCCAGTTCCCTGGTGCGCCGCGGCGTGCTGACCGCCCCGGTCATCGCCGGCCACGCCGTCGAGCCCAAGGAGGCCCGCGTCGCGGCCGGCCGGGAGTTGACCCTCTCGCTCGAGGTCCCGGCCATCGAGGGCTCCTTCCTGACTTACGAGTGGTCGGCCGACGGCGGGCTCCTGAGCGCGCCGCGCACCGCCGGGCCGCGGGTGACCTGGACGGCCCCGGCCGAGGCCAGATCCTTCAAGATCACCGCGACGGCGGTGTCCTCGCGCGGCGAGCGCTCGGCACCGCACGTCATCGAGGTGCAGAGCTCGGGCGTCGAGGCGCAGCCGCCGGCCAGCTACGATCTGCTCGGGCGGATTTGCGGCGCCGACTTTCTCGAGCATGCCGCCGACGTGGCCTTCGACGAGACGGGCCGCGCCTGCGTGCTCGACACCGGGCTGCGGCGGGTGCTGGTGCTCGATCCGGAGTTCCGGGTGACGGCGGTCTCCGGCCGTTGGCCGGCGGAGTTCACGCGGTTGGCCGCGCGGGGCGACGTGCTCTACTGCCTCGATTCGCGCGGCTGCGCCGTCAAGCGCTTCTCGCTCTCGGCTGCCGACCCCTTCACGAAGCCGCTGGCGCCCGACGTCGGCGCGCGTGGCGAGGGCAACGGCCGGCTGCGGAACCCGGTGGACCTGGCCGTCTCCCCGGCCGGCGAGCTCCTTGTGCTCGACGCCCAGCCGGAGGCCGCCTCGGTGCAGGTCTTCACCGCCGAGGGCGCCTTCGTGACCAGCTTCGGCTGGGGCGGGGCGGGGGCGGGGGCGCTCCGCGAACCGGTGGCCATCGACGTGGACCTCTCCGGCGCGGTCTACGTGCTCGACACCGCGACCCGCAAGGTGGTGGTCTTCCGCGCCGGCCGTCCGGCCGGTTCCTTCGAGTGCGCCGACAAGACCGGCAAGCCCGTCGACCTGTCCTGCGACGCGAGCACCGACGGCGTGCTGGTGCTCGACGCCAACTTCAAGCAGGTGGCCTCCTTCTCGACCTCGGGCGAGCGCCGCGCCGACCGGTCGCTGGGCCTGACCGCGGCCGGCCCCGGCGAGCTCGCCGGCGCCCTGCGGCTGGCGGCCAGCCGCGCGGGACTGGTCCTGGCCGTCTCCGGCGAGGGCCGGCACCTCGACCGTTTCTCGGTCTCGGGGGCGTTCCTGGGCCGCCTGGGCGGCGAGCTCTTCGGCTCGAGCGTCCGGGTGGCGGCCAGCCCCGCCGGCGAGTGCCTGGCCCTGGACTGCAAGTCGGGGCTGATCCGCCGCATCGACGCGCGCGGCTGGGTGCTCTCCGAGTTTGCCGGCGGCAAGACCTTCGACGAGCCGGCCGACATCGCCTGCGACTCGCGCGGGACCATCTATGTGCTCGACGCCGGCGTCTACTCGGTGCTGGCCTTCGACGCCGCGGGCAAGCCCGCCGGCAAGATCGGGAGCAAGGAGCGCCCGCCTGCCGGGCTCGACGACGCCGTGGCCCTGGCGGCGCTGCGCGGCGACTTCGTGGCGGTGGCCTGCGATTGGAAGGAGAAGGCCTTCGTCCGGGCGAACCTCGAGAAACAGGAGTTCTCCGCGCTCGGGCTCACGACCGCCAAGCCGCGCTTCATCGCCGTCGACGCCGCCGAGACCGTCTACGCGGCGGGCTCCTCGGGCCAGGTCGAGCGCCTGACCAAGGACGGAGCCAAAGGCTCCTGGACCGCGGCCTTCAAAGGGTTGACGGGCCTGGAGGCCTGCGGCTCGGCGGTCTTCGCGCTCGACTCCCGCGAGAAGGCCGCGCTGCTCTGCAACCCCCAGACCGGCGAGGTACTCTCCCGCACGGCGCAGTTCCCGGAGGGCTGCTCCGAGCCGCGCGACCTGGCGGCCAGCGCCTACGAGACGATCTTCGTCTTCGACGCGTCCACGCGGTCGCTGCTGGCCTTCCGGGCGAAGAGGTAGACATCAGCCACTGATGAACACAGATTAACACGGATGGGAACGTCATTATACTCCAGGGCCAAAAAGGTGACACTTGCCATTCTACTGGCAGCGTGCTGTGTGTGAGGACGCACGCAGTCGGGAGGCATTGCATGGATTTCGCTGGTGCTAGGCGGTTGGCAGAAGCTGTAATGGCGAGTCTCTCCCGGAAGTTTACAGTGCCGCTCGCTATTTTGGATAGGTATACCAGGGAAAGTCCACATTACTGGGTGTTTACCTATAACTCACGTGCTTTTGTTGATACAGGGGACTACAAGCACTCATTGAGGGGTGGGGGGCCTTTTCTGGTTACCAGAAAGAGTGGATATGTATTCAGTTTCGGCTCAGCCCACGCCAAGGGCGTCGAGAGGAGCACCTACGGCAGCGTCGACTATGGGCGGTCTTGAGCCCCAGAGTCATGACCGCCGCGGTTCGGGGCAGCCAAAACCGGCAATTCAGCATTCCTTCGGCATAGCTTTGGGCCCTTTCCTGCGCCAGACTGTGTGCGCGGCGCGGTTCCGGGAACGAGGCGGCGGACGGTGCCGGGCCGAAGGGCGAGACTTGACTGGTGGGCCGCGCCGGATAGGGTATGGCCCCGGAGGAAGGCTTCCATGAGCAATCTGGTGCCGGTGGAACATGTCGAGCGCTGCATCCTGCTGGTCCGCGGCCACAAGGTCATGCTGGACAGCGACCTGGCCAAGCTTTACGCGGTCTCGGTCAAGGCTTTCAACCAGGCTGTGAAACGCAACCTATTCCGTTTCCCGGATGACTTCATGTTCCAGCTTTCCTGGGAGGAAGCCCAGGAACTGGCCGCCCGCAATGCAGCTTCAAGGTCACAAATTGTGACCTTGAAGCGCGGGAGCAACATCAAGTACCGCCCTTACGTGTTCACCGAACAGGGAGTGGCCATGCTCTCGAGTGTCCTGCACAGCAAGCGGGCCGTGCTGGTAAACATCGAGATCATGCGGGCCTTCGTGAAACTCCGGCATTTGCTGGCCACCCATATCGAGCTTGCCCGGCGGCTGGACGACCTCGAGAAGAAGTACGACAAGCAGTTCGCCGTGGTCTTCGAGGCGATCCGGCAGCTCATGGAAGAAGACGTTGAAGAGCCGCCCAAGGGGAGGATCGGATATCGTCAAACATGATATCACAAATTGTGATATCAAGTCTGCAATCCCATGCGCGGCGATGGAATGCGGCGCCGCGGTTTCTCGCCAGTCCATGCCTAAACAGAACATGTTCCACGCAGAGGAGTTTCAAGGTCACAGATTGTGACCGCATGCCCTCCAGGCCTCGGGAGCGTTCCATCTTGGCCGTTATCAGGGGTTCGTGTGTGATAACCGATATTTGACCAGGCCTGGAATCTGACCGTCTCCAGATCAGAATCTCGTCATGGTCATGCGCCGGGACAGTTTGGCCACCGCGGGATCACCGCATATCGCCACGACGGCGAAGTCGATAAGCGGCCTGTTTCAGCGGCTTGAAACTCGAAAGCCGATATGCCTCTACGACGGCGATAACGGTTGCTGTTGATTTCCCCGGCGCCGCCAATACAGTTGGTTCCGCGCCGGCAGCGGCCCCGCGCGGGGCCCGCTCGTTCGGACCGGCCGACCGGAATCTGACTCGGGGAGAACGCAGATGATCGTCGACAGGTTGGAGAACGCCAAGCTCTACGCGGGCGCCAACGCCCGGCTCGCCAAGGCCTTCGAACACCTCGCCCGGCTCGCCGCCGAGGTGCCGGCCGACGGCAAGCTCGAGCTCGAGGGCAAGGACATCTACGCGGTGGTCCAGTCCTACGAGACCAAGCCCCTGGCCGAGAAGAAGTGGGAGGCCCACAAGAACTACCTGGACATCCAGTACGTCGCCGAGGGCCAGGAGGTCATGGTCTGGGCGCCGCTGGGCAAACTCTCCCCGGCCGCCCCCTACAACGCCGAGAAGGACGTGGTCAACTTCACCGACGCGCCCGGCACCGACGTGAAGGTCGAGAAGGGCAGCTTCGCGGTCTTCTACCCCGAGGACGGCCACAAGCCCGGATGCCAGCTCGGCGCTTCTGCCAAGGTTCGCAAGATCGTGATGAAGGTCAGGGTTTGACGAAGAGGCACTGAGGCACTGAGGCACTGAGGCACTGAGGCACTGAGGCACTGAGGCACTGAGGCAC
>CALGYR010000152.1 GCA_937935355.1 uncultured bacterium
GCGCTGGGTAGCGTGGGCGGAGAGAAGGCGCTGGCGCTCCTCGAGAAGGCGCTGGTCCAGGACGCGACCCTGCGCCTTGGAGCCGTATCTGCGCTGGGACGCGTGGGCGGAGAGAAGGCGCTGGCTCTCCTCGAGAAGGCCCTGGCCTCCGAGAACGCCGTCGTGCGCCAGCAGATTGTCTCCGCGCTGGGTAGCGTAGGTGGAGAGAAGGCGCTGGCGCTGATCGAGAAGGTCCTGGCTGACCAGGACGCCACCGTGCGCCGTGAGGCTCTCTCTGCGCTGGGTAGCGTGGGCGGAGAGAAGGCACTGGCCTTGATTGAGAAGGCGCTGGCCTCCCAGGACGCCACCGCGCGCCGTTCTGCCACCTCCGCGCTGGTTCGCGTAGGCGGCCAGAAGGCGCTGGCGCTTCTCGAGAAGGCCCTGGCCGACCAGAACGCGAATGTGCGCTATACGGCTGCCTCCGCGCTGGGTAGCGTGGGCGGAGAGAGGGCACTGCTGCTTCTCGAGAAAGCCATGGCCGACCAGGACGCCAATGTGCGCTGTACGGCTGCCTCCGCGCTGGTTCACGCAGGCCGCGAGAAGGCGCTCGCGCTTCTCGAGAAGGCTCTGGCAGACCAGGACAGCAACGTGCGCGGCAAGGTCGCTTTCTCGCTGGGTAGCGTAGGCGGAGAGATGGCGCTGGCGCTCCTCGAGAAAGCCATGGCCGACAATAGTCCCATGGTGCGCAACGGGGCCGCCTACTCGCTGTGTTGCGTGGGCGGAGAGGAGGCCTTGCCCTTGATCGAGAAGGCGCTGGCCGACCAGGACGCCTCCGTGCGCGGTTCTGCTGCTTCCGCGCTGGATTTCCTGGGCGGCGAGAAGTCCTTGCCCTTGATTGAGAGGGCGCTGACTGATCAGAACGCCTCCGTGCGCAGTTCTGCTGTCCAGGTGCTGGGGCGCATGGGTAGAGACTTGCCCACCGAGCAGGTGGGGAAGGCTCTGGCCTTGATTGAGAAGGCGTTGACCGACCAGGACGCCTCAGTGCGCCGTGTTGCCGTTCTCGTGCTGGGTCGCGTGGGCGGCGAGAAGGCGTGCGACTTGCTGCTGGCCAGGCTCGCCGTGGAGAAGGACCGCAGCGCGCTTATGACTATCAGCGGCGCGCTGCGGTCGCGCTTCCCCGACGACCCCAAGGTCGTGGAGGCGCTGAAGGGACTTAAGCTTTACGACCCGCCCAAGCCGGGCCCGAGGCCCCGGCCGCAGCCCACGCCGCCCGAACCCATCCCGACGCCGCCCGAAGTCTTCTAGCGCACGATCATCGCCAGCAAGCCCTTCTTCGCGTAGATGGCGTTCAGGGCCTCGTGGGGGATGATCGACTTCTTGCCGTCCATGACCGCGTCGGTGGCGCAGACGTTGCGGTGCGCCGGGCCCGAGTGGCTGTAGAGCGCGTCGGGCTTGGCGCAGGCCAGAACCTCGTCGGTGACCGTCCAGTTCTTGAGGTCATCGATGACCGCCTTCTCCTCGGGCGACTGCTCGCCGGCGAGCATCGAGCGGATCAGGGTGCTGGCCTGGATGAAGTCGGCGCCCTTGACCGCCTTCTTGAGGTCGGTGACGATCTCGAAGCGCGTGCCGTTCTTCCTGGCGACGGCCTCGCCCTCGGCGTAGATGGCCTTGTCGACCGTCCCGGCGTAGCTCGGCGGGATGGCCACGACCAGGTTGATGCCCAGCTTCGGGCAGCACCGGAAGAAGGAGTGCATGATCCCGCGGGCCATGCCGGTGTAGACCAGGTTCAGGCCCTTCAGGCTCCCCTTGAACTGGCGGATGGCCATGAGCTCGCCGATCACGTGGGTGGTGTGGTCCTTGGGCGTGCAGGCGTTCAAGACGGGCTTGGTCATGCCCGCGGCGAAGCCGTCCATGTCCTCCTGTTTCCAGAGCCGGCCGGAGAAGACGTCCAGGAACTGGTCCATGGCCCGGGCGGTGTCGCCGACGCTCTCGCCGCGACCCATCTGGGTCTGCTCGATGGGCATGTAGACGTTCGAGCCGCCCAGCTGGGCCATGGCGGTCTCGAAGCCGAGGCGCGTGCGCGTCGAGGGGTAGACGAAGAGCAGGCCCTGCACCCGGCCCTGGAGCAGCGTCGAGTAGGTCGGGTCGTAGCGGTTGTCGCGGAACCACTCGGCCAGCCCCATGACCTCCTCGAGCTCCTCGGCGGAGAGCACGCCGATGTGCGGAATGGTCTTGCCGCGGATGCGGTCGCTGATCTTCGGAGCCTTCTCGCCTGCGAGGGACTTGACCATCTGACTTCCTTCCTTCTCTACCCGGGTGGCTCAAGCGACGCGGACGGTGGCCCGGAGCTGGCCGCGCGCGCGGCCATTATAGCCGGCGCGCGGTGCTGGCAAGAACCATACTTAGCCACGGATGAACACAGATGAATCCATGCAGGCGAAGCCTGAACCGAAGAAGTTTTCGGGGCGAGGGCACCCCATGGCCCTGCCTCGAGCAGGATCGGTGTTCATCGGTGTGCATCTGTGGCGGACTGCGGTCCGCCGTTGCCCGCCCTATTCGTAGCTGCCCAGTTCCTTGGCGAGCCTGACGAACTCGCCGAACTTCCCGAGGCTGACCGAGTCGGGGACGGAGTGGTCGGTGCTGGCGATGTAGCCGCCGCCGGACTTCATGGCCGGGATGACCTTGCGCATCTCGGCGTGGAGCGCCTCGGGCTTGTCGTAGAGCACGGCGTTCAGGCCTCCCTGGAAGGCGAGCCTCTGGCCGTACTGCTGCTTCATGGCCACCGGGTCGACGCCGGCCTTGACCTCGAGGGGGTTGAGCATGTCCACGCCGATCTCGATGAGCTCGGGGGCGAACGGGCGGATGTCCCCGCAGGAGTGCAGCCGCACCTTGCAGCCCTTCTGGTGCGCCCAGTCGCAGGCGCGCTTGTGTACCGGCTTGAGCATCTCCCGGTACATGTCCAGGGAGAAGAACTGGTTGAGCTTGTAGCCCATGTCGTCGGGCCAGTGGATCTCGTCGAACCGGTAGCCGGCGTCCCAGACCATCTGGAAGAGGGCGAGGTCCACGTCGAGCTGGTGGTTCCACATGTCCACCACCCACTCCGGGTCGGTGCACATGGCCATCAAGAGCCGCTCGGTGCCCACGAAGTGCGAGTGGGTGATGTCGAAGCCGAACCAGAAGTGCGCCGAGACCCACCGGCCGGCCCCGCGCCACTTGGGATACTGCTCCGCCAGCCGCTTCCAGTGGACCCGGTCGCGGTCCGGGGTCATCCGCTTCCTGGCCTCGGCCCACTCGTCGGGGCCCGTGACCTTGAAGTCCATGTACTCGGGCACGCCGCCGCGGTGCTTCCAGTTGCGGCGGGTGGCGCCCCAGGAGGTGGTCCGGACGTCGTACTCCTCGGTGTCCTCGATGACCTTCTCGGGGAAGCGCGGACCGTTGTCCGCGCCGATGGAGGCCATGGCATCGAGGCCGAAGAACTCGCTGAAGTCCACCCCCTCGGGCAGGCCCTCGCGGCGCCAGCGCTCGATCGTCGCCGCCCAGGGGCTGTCCATCACCGGCACCCGGTCGGCCTCGCGGTGCTCGTACATCCGCTTGATCCGCTCGTGCGACGTCATCTCAGCCATGGGTCGTCCCGCCTCAGAGATGCAAGGGAAGAAGCCGGACCGATAAGGGGACATTCTGCTTTTGCGCGTCGAAAAAGCAGAATGTCCCCTTTTTGTCTCTCGCGCCTGCCCCTTCCCGGCCAGTTCGCTCCCGTCCCAGCAGCACGGCTTCAGGGCTGGTCGTAGCCCCCGAGTTCCCGCACCCAGATGTTGCGGAAGCGCACCGGGTTGCCGTGGTCCTGAAGGACGATCGGGCCGGTCGCCTCGTGCGGATCGTACTTGGCCAGAACCTTGTGCTGGGTCGGGCCCTGCAATTCGACGTGGTGGTGGATGAGCACGCCGTTGTGGAAGACGGTGATGAAGGCGGGACTCGCGAGCTTGCCGCCCTCGAAGCGCGGCGCCTGCCAGGCGACGTCGTAGACGTGCCACTTCCCGGGAGGGCAGCAGGCGTTGACCAGCGGCGGGTACTGGCCGTACATCGCGCCGGTGGTGCCGTCGGCGTAGGTCTGGTTCTGGTGGCAGTCCAGGACCTGGATCTCGTAGAGGCCCATCAGGAAGACGCCGCTGTTGCCGCGGCCCTGGCTCTCGCTCTCCACCTTGGCCGGGGCGGCCCACTCCACGTGCAGCTGGATGTCGCCGAACTTGCGCTTGGTGCGGATGTTGCCGGTCTTGGCCACCACCTCCATGCAGCCGCCTTCGAGCTTCCAGCCGACCGGCCCGCCGTCCTTGTTCGACTCCCACTCGTCGAAGTTCCGGCCGTCGAAGAGGACGATCGCGTCGGACGGCGGCGCCACCGGCGCGATCTCGCCCAAGTTGGTGGGCTTGACGATCCGGGGCTGGGGGCGCTCGCCGTCGTGGACGTGCCACTTGGTGCCGGGGATGATCGGGGTGTCCTGGTATCCGAAGGAAGCCATGGGCATCTCCTTTGTTCCTGGTTCCTGGTTCCTGGTTCCTAGTTCCTAGTTCCTGGTTGCCGAGTCTGGGGCGCGACCCTGAGCACAAGTGTCTCAGTGTCGCCCTGTCTCCGTGTCACCGTGTCACCGTGTCTCCGCGTCTCCGCGTCTCCGCGTCTCCGCGTCACCATGTCGCCCAGTCAAGCCCTGGTCTCCGCCGCCTGCAGCCGGCGGGACGAGGACTTGCGTTCGCGCGCCGCGGGCGCCGCAGGGGCGGCGATGGTTACCGAGCGGCCGGTCTCGGCCGACTCGCGCAGGGCGTCGAGCATCTGCATGAGCATCATCGCTTGTTCCGGAGTGTTCTGGACCTCGCGGCCCTTCTGGAGGCAGGAGCAGAAGTGCTCGATCTGGAGGATGAGTTCGCTCTTGCCCTTGGGCATGGCGGCCTTGAGCTCGCGGACCTTCACTGCTTCGGTGCGGCCCTTGCGGAGAGTGAGCCGGCCGTCGTGGATCGAGGCCCCGGCGCGCACCCCGTAGACCCCGAGCTCGCGCCACTCGGCGGCGCCCTCGCCCACGAGGGGCGCCCCGTGCGGCCCGGCGGTGTTCATCGCGAAGGTCACGGTGAAGTTGAGGCTTCCGCCGTTCGCGAAACGCACGAAGCCGGTGGCGCAGTCGTCGGCATCGTAGGCGTGCTCCAGACCCCTGCCCTCGCCCAGGTGCGGGAAGCTGCAGTGCAGCGCCGCGAAGGCCTCGACGGGGCGCGGGCAGCCCATCAGGAACCAGCCGTCGTCGATGGCGTGGACGCCGAGGTCGAGGAGCACCCCGCCGCCGTGCCGCCGGTTGACGCCCCAGCCCTTGCGGAAGGGGATGAAGCCGCTGCGGATCCACTTGCTCTCGGAGTGGTAGATGGGGCCGAGCTGCCCGCGGTCGACCAGCCGGCGCACCAACTGCTTGGCCGGGTCGAAGCGCTGCTGCCGGGCGAACATGTAGGTGAGCTCCTTGGCGCGGGCGAGCTCCGCCACCCGGGCCATCTGGGAGGCGCTGGTGGCCGGCGGCTTCTCGCACAGGACGTGCAGCCCGCACTCCAAAGCCAGCTCCGAGGCCTCCGCGTGCATGCTGGTCGGCAGGGCGATGAGCACGGCATCCAGTTCGGCCATGCGCATCATGCGCCGGTAGTCGGCGTAGAGCGGCAGCTTGGTCAGCCGCTCGTAGCCGTCCTGGCCGCAGCTCTTGACAATCCGGTCGCGCTTCTGCTCGAGGATGTCCTCGTTGGCGTCGGCCAGGGCAACGAGCTCCGCGCCCCTGGCGGCCAGCGCCGCCCGGGCGTGGCTGAGGCCCATGCCCAGTCCCGCGATTCCCAGTCTGATCCTGCCGCGTCTCTCCGCCATTGCCGGCGCTCCGTTCCGTCCGCGGGATCCGCCTCCGAGTCGGACAAATCTTCGGCGCTCCGCGGGCGCTTGCGGAAGAATACCCTGCAGCTTCATTGACATCCAGGGGGTACCGACGCTAATATTCTTGTCCTGGCTGGAGAAATCTTGGATGGATGCGCTGGAGTTCGTCACCCTGGCCTCGGCCACCGGAGGGCTGGAGGACCTGACCCGCCAGGCGCTGGCCGGACAGGTTGACCGCCTGGGGCAGAACCGCTTCTCGCTGGTCCTGCCCATGACCAGGCGGCCATTCGAGACTTACGGGGCGATGCACTTCCACCAGGGCTTCGAGCTGGCCCTGCAGCTTCTGGGGATCTCCCGCTGGGAGTTGCTCGACGGCCACGTCGAGGTGCCAGCCGAGGCCATGCTGCTCATCCCGCGCGGCGTGCCGCACACCGAGCGCCTGGGCAAGGGCGCCTCCTGCAGCTGCAATCTCAACATCTACGTCAGCCGGGATCTCATCACCTACCACGGCTTCGCCTTCGTCTCCCCCGGCGTCAGGCGCATGCCCGGGAACGGCCAGGCCAGGCCCCAGGGCCTGGAGCTGATCTTCGACATGCTCGCCGAGGCCGTGGCCGGCTACGAGCGCGGCGGGGCCGACTCGGCGCTGGTGCGCGGGCTGCTGCTCGCCGCCCTCTCCATGCTGCTCGAGGCCGTCGCCGAGCCGGATGGAGATCCGGCCGAGGGCTCGCGGCTGGTGAGCCTCTGCCGGCAGGAGGTCATGCGCTACCTCTGCAACGCGACCCTCAATGTCGGGTGGCTCGCCGAACACCTGGGCTGCAACGCCGACTACCTGTCCCACCTCTTCCGGAGTCAGACCGGACAGCGGCTCAACGCCTTCATCAACGAGGAGCGCGTCAAGCTCGGCCGCTACCTGCTCCAGAGCAGCACGCTGAGCATCGGAGAGGTGGCCTCGAGCTGCGGTTACGCCGACCCGGACTACTTCTCCCGCGTCTTCCGCCGCGCCGGGGGGCAGTCGCCGGGCGAGTTTCGCGCGGCGGTCCGCCACGCGGGAGGGGAGCCGGCCCAGGCACGGCCGCCCTCGAAAGCGCAGGGCGGTTGACAGTTGCCGGACAGGCCTACAATTCCCCATGCGTCCCGGCCGGGTCCCGCGGCGGGCCCCGCGGGTGCGCAGACCTACGCGTCGCTCTTCTTTTGGAGGCGGACCATGAATCGCGTCCTGCTTTCGCTGACCTGTCTGGGCTTCGCCCTATGTCTGTCCGCCGCCACGGCCGCGGAGACGACCACCGCCGGCAACCTCAAGGCCGCTCACCAGGCCTCGCTCGACGCCAAGGCCCGCTACGAGGCATTCGCCGCCAGGGCCGCCGAGGAGGGCTACAAGTCGGCGGCCGCCCTCTTCCGCGCCGCGGCCCGCTCCGAGGACATCCACGTCGCCAAGTACGCCGCGGCCCTCAAGGACGCCGGCGTCGAGGCCAGGGCCGAGGCGGCCAAGCCGGAGGTCAAGACCACGAAGGAGAACGTCGAGGCGGCCATCAAGGCCAAGACCGACGCCAAGGACGCGGTCCTGCCCGGCTGCGTCAAGCAGGCCGAGGCCGACAAGCAGAAGAAGGCGGCCATGTTCTTCAAGGGCGCGATAGCCTCCGACGGCGAGTACGTGAAGCTGCTCGGCGAGGCCCGGGACAACCTCGACGGCTGGAGGGCCGGCGACAAGGAGTTCCTGGTCTGCACGGTCTGCAGCTACGTGATGACCGACTCTAACGTCAAGCAGTGCCCGATCTGCGCGGCCCCCAGGGAGAAGTTCGAGTCGTTCAAGTAGGGCTTTCGAGGAGGACCGCTCGGCCTTGGACGCGACAGCCGTCAGGGAGAGGCAACGGAGTCGCCCGGCGCTCCTGCGGCGGTTGGCCGCGTCCAAGGCGCTGTGGCTGGCGGTGCTGGCCTCCCAGCTCCTGCTGGTCGTCGGGTTCTGGGCCTGGAACCACGTAACCAACCCCATCGGCAACCAGTTGACTGGCGACGCGCCCGGGCAGCTCCTGGCCTGGGGCCGGCTGGCCGGGATGCTGGCGGCCTTCGGCGCGCTCTTCCAGATCGTCCTGGTCGGCAGGACGCGCTGGGTCGAGTCGGCCTTCGGCCTGGACCGATTGAGCCGGCTCCATCACGTCGCCGGCTTCGCGCTCCTGGCGGCGATCCTGGCCCATCCGGTGCTCGTCACTTTGGGCCGCGCCGGCTTCAGCGGCGACTCCTTCGGCGCGCAACTCCTGGACATCGTCCGCTCCGAGGAGGACGCCGCCGGTGCGGCGGTCGCCCTGGGCATCATGCTGGCGGCGGTGGCCTTCTCGGTGGTGGTCCTCGTCCGGCGGATGCGCTACGAGTGGTGGCACGCCACCCACCTGACCCTGTACGCCGCCGTCGCCCTGGCCTTCGGCCACCAACTGGCTCTGGGCAACGACCTCAACCGGAGCGGGTGGTTCCGGGCCTACTGGATCGGGCTCTTTGCCTTCGTCGCCGCGAACCTGCTCTGGTTCCGGCTGCTGCGGCCGCTACGCGACTGGCGGCGGCACCGCTTCCGGGTCGAGCGACTGGTCGCCGAGGCCGGCGACGTCACCTCGGTGCACATCGCGGGCCGGACGCTCGAGCGCTTCCGGGCCCGGGCCGGGCAGTTCGTGATCGTCCGCTTCCTGGCCCCCGGCTTCCGCTGGGAGGCGCACCCCTTCTCGCTCTCGGCCGAGCCCGACGGCCGCGGGCTGCGCCTGTCCATCAAGGCCCTGGGCGACTACACGCGCAGGATCCCGCGGCTGCCGGCCGGGACGGAGGCCATCATCGACGGCCCGCACGGCGCCTTCACCGCCGAGCGCTGCCGCGGCGACAAGGCGCTTTTCATCGCCGGCGGCATCGGCATCACCCCGATCCGGGCGCTCGCCGCGGAGCTCGCCGGGCGCGGCGCGGACCTGGTGCTGCTCTACGGCAACCGCAGCCGCGAGGGCATCGTCTTCGAGAAGGAGCTCGCCGAAATCGCGGCCTCGAGCGGGCGGCTGCGGGTCGAGCGCGTCCTGAGCGCCGACCAGTCCTGGACGGGCGAGTCCGGCAACATCGACCGCGAGCGGATCGCCCGGCTGGTGCCGGACCTCCTGGAACGCGACGTCTTCCTGTGCGGCCCGCCGCGGATGATGAAGTCGGTGCGCTCGGCCCTGTGGGAGCTTGGCGTGAGCGGTGGGCGCGTCCACTACGAGCGCTTCGCGCTCTGATCGGGGAGCGTCAGATCCCCGGCTCGCCCGAGAGCCAGCCTAGCGAGGCCAGGAAGCGGTCGGCCGCGCGCAGGGTCTCGAGGTAGGCGCCCTGCGGATCCTTCGCATAGTTGAAGAAGCCGTGGCCGGCGCCCTCGAAGGCCGAGAGCTCGCAGCGGCTGCCCACCGTGTGCATGGCCTCGGCGAAGGCCCGCGCCTGATCGAAGGGCACGATCTCGTCGGCCGTGCCGTGGAAGATGATGGCCGGCGGCGCGCCCGGCCTGACGTTGTGGAGCGGCGAAAGCTCTCGTGCCCGATCCCCGAAGCGCTCGAACCAGCGCGCAGCCGTGGTGTCGAGCACCGGGTTGAAGAGCACCAGGGCCAGCGGCGCGGGAGAAATCGCCGGGTCGTCGCCGGGCGCGTCGCAGCCCGGGACCAGGGCGGTCGAGGCCGCCAGGTGTCCGCCGGCCGATCCGCCGCCGGCCGCGAGCCGCGCGGGGTCGAGCCCCAGGCGGCCGGCGTTGGCGCGCGCCCAGCGCATGGCGCTCTTGGCGTCGGCCACGCAGTCCCAGGGGGTGGCGCCGTGGCGCTCGTGGACCCGGTACTCGGCACAGATCGCCACCATGCCGCGCGCGGCCAGGTGCCGGCACTGCATGCCGAACTGGGCCGGAGTGCCGCTTTGCCATCCGCCGCCGAAGAAGAAGACGATGCCCGGACGGGCGATGGGCGCACCCGCGCCGCGCTCTTCGGCGCCGAAGACATAGGCCATGAGCTCGACGCCGCCGACCGTCCGGTGGACCTCGGCCCGCGCGCCGGCCAGGCGCGGATCGCCGTCCCACTCGCGCGCCGGGGCGGTCATGCGTAGCTGCCCAGCTCTTTGGCGAGCTTGACGAACTCGTCGAACTTCTCGAGGCTGACCGAGTCGGGGACGGAGTGGTCGGTGCTGGCGATATAGCCGCCGCCGGTCTTCATGGCCGGGATGACCTTGCGCATCTCGGCGTGGAGCGCGTCGGGCTTGTCGTAGAGCACGGCGTTCAGGCCGCCGTGGAAGGCGAGCTTCGAGCCGTACTGCTTCTTGAGCTCGATCGGGTCGACGCCGGCCTTGACCTCGAGGGGGTTGAGCATGTCCACGCCGATCTCGATGAGCTCGGGCACGAACGGGCGGATGTCCCCGCAGGAGTGCAGCCGCACCTTGCAGCCTTTCTCGTGCGCCCAATCGCAGGCCCGCTTGTGCACCGGCTTCAGGAGCTCGCGGTACATGTCCAGCGAGAAGAACTGGGCCAGCTTGTAGCCCATGTCGTCGTACCAGAATATCTCGTCGAACTGGTATCCGGCGTCCCAGACCATCTGGAAGAGCGCGATGTCCACGTCGAGCTCGTGGTTGAACATGTCCACAACCCACTCCGGGTCGGTGCACATGGCCATCAAGAGTCGTTCGGTGCCCACGAAGTGGGAGTGGGTGATGTCGAAGCCGAACCAGAAGCCCGCCGAGACCCACCGGCCGGCCCCGCGCCACTTTGGGTACTCGACCTTGAGCCGGTCCCACTTCACCCGGTCGCGGTCCGGGGTCATGCGCTTCCGGGCCTCGGCCCAGACCTCGGGGGTCGTAACCTTGAAGTCCATATACTCGGGCACGCCGCCGCGGTGCTTCCAGTTGCGGCGGGTGGCGCCCCAGGAGGTGGTCCGGACGTCGTACTCCTCGGCGTCCTCGATGACCTTCTCGGGGAAGCGCGGGCCGTTGTCTGCGCCGATGACTGCGATGGAATCGAGGCCGAAGAACTCGCTGAAGTCCATCCCCTCGGGCAGGCCCTCGCGGCGCCAGCGCTCCACAGTGGCCGGCCACGGGTCATCCATTACCGGCACCCGGTCGGCCTCGCGGTGCTCGTACATCCGCTTGATGCGCTCGTGGGAGGTCATTTCCGCCATGGATCGCTTCCGCCTTTCCGGGAATGTTCCGGCCATCGTCAGCGCGGATTCTAGGTCCGCCGCGGGGAGATTCAAGCGGGGCTGTTTCTGTGCTCAGCGACCGTTCGGTTCTTGAGAGGGCATTTCCAACGCGGAGGCCGCATAGGAAGCGCAGAGGTCGCAAAGGACTGCCGGCAGACATTGCGTGCCGCAAACAAAGAGGAGTCGTGGCGGAAGCCCGGCACAACGGAGCTCCAGGTAGCACGCATCCTGGCCACACCGGCAGCACTCTGCGACCTCTGCGTTGAAAGGCGACGCCTGGATGCGTCAGTGGACGCCAGGTGCCGGCGATAACCGCGTTTCAAGGCGCTGCCCTTGCAGCCGCTTGGCCGGGCGATATGCTTGCGGTTGCCGGTGGCGCAGTCTCCGACGACGGAGAGCGCCGCCGGAGACCCGGAATTCCAACCCGAGTCCGACTGCACGAAGAAGTCCTGGAGAGACCGATAATGGCGCAGGAAATTGCCCACACCCTGATCACCCCCTACAGCCTCTTGAAGAGCCGCACTGGCGGGATCATCGGCCGGCTGCTGGCCTGGGGGGAGCTTGAGCTGGCCGGCGCGCGGATGTACGCGCCCGACGACGCCTTCGTGGACGCCTACGTCCGGGTGCTGCACGGCAGCAGCCTCGAACCGGCCATGAAGGCCGCTCTGGAGAAGTACCTCAACGATAACCTTCGCCCAAATAACCGCATGGGCATCTCCAACCGGGCGCTGGCGCTCTTCTTTCGGGGCGAGGACGCCTTCGCCAAGCTGCACACCATCCTCGGGCCGCTGGCCCTGAAGCTCCGCGGCGATAACATCCGCGGCACCTACGGCGACCTGGTAAGCGTCGACGGCAAGGTGCAGTACTTCGAGCCGGCGGTGCTGGGCGCGCCCGACGCCGCCACCGAGCGGGCGGTGCTGGAGCTGCTCGCCGACCAGGCCACGAAGTGCGGCGGCGTGGTCGAGGGAGCGGTCAAGCTCCCGGCCGAGGCCGAGACCACCCTGGTGATGCTCAAGCCCGACCTCTTCGCCAAGCGCTCCTCGCGGCCCGGAAACATCATCGACATGTTCAGCCGCACCGGCCTCTACATCGTGGGCGCGCGGCTCGTGCACATGTCCCTCGACCAGGCCAACGAGTTCTACGGCCCCCTGAGGCAGATCTTCACCAACCGCCTCAAGTTCCTGGTGGAGCGCAAGCTCCGCGAGGGGCTGAGGGGCGCCTTCCAATTCGAGGTCACCGACGCGGACATCGGCGCCATGGCCGAGCACCTCAAGGACAAGAACGCCGAGTGGGAGTTCAACCAGATCGTCTCCTTCATGACCGGCCGCGACCCCTACAAGGAGGTCTCCCCGGACGCCCGCAAGGCCCCCGGGCGCTCCACCTGCCTGGCGCTGCTCTACCGCGGCGTCGACGCGGTCTCCAAGATCCGCGAGCGGCTCGGGCCCACCAACCCCAAGGAGGCCGCCGGCGGCACGGTCCGCTCGGACTACGGCTCCGACCTGATGCGCAACGGCGCCCACGCCTCGGACTCGCCGGAGAACGCCGTCCGCGAGCGCAGGATCATCGGCCTGTCCGGCACCGAGCCGAGCCGGGAGGCGGAGATGATCCGGGAGTTCCTCTCCGGCAAGTAGGCGTTGACACTCAACGCAGAGGCCGCGGAGGGACGCGGAGGGCGCAGAGGGAGTCTGTGGCCGGTGCGATCGAATGACGCCTGACAGCAGACACGGTGCGACGGCAAGAGTCGTGGTGCGGCTCATGGTGCTATCGATAGTCCTCATGCTGGTGGCTTTGATCTTGGGCCCACTGTCGGGCAGTTCGGGAGACGAGCGCACAAAGGCATTTTTGCGGCAAAGCCTTGATCGTTTCCCTCGGCGCATTCATGTCTCTGGCAGGTCTTGTTCCAGAAGTCGCAACTGCCAAGCCTTCCTCTGCGCCCTCCGCGCCCCTCCGCGGCCTCTGCGTTGGAGTGCCCCGCTAATAGTCGAAGACGAGGGTGGTGACGCTTCCGGGCGGGAAGGCGTAGCTCTCCCCCTCGCGTTCCTTGGCCGGGTCGAGCTTGACGCACTTCTCCTCGCGACTCGTGCGGTGCATCTCGACCGACTTCGGCTCGCCCTCGAGTCCCTTGAGCTCGAAGGCGCCCAACTGGCGTTCGCCGCCGTGGTTGACGACCACGCAGACCAGCCGCTTCTCCTTGCGGTGCCAGAAGGCGCTGACCTCCACTGCGCCCTCGGTCGGCGAGGACTCCAGGTGCACCGCGCCGGGACGGATGAAACGGTAGAAGTTCTTCGACGTGTAGAACTTCGGGGTGATCTCGTACTTCTCGGCCTTGTTCTTCTCGGCGTAGAGCAGAGCCTCGCCCTTCTTGTCGAAGTACAGGCCCCAGTGGAGCACCGCCGAGCATTCGCCCTCGACCAGGGCCAGGTGCAGGTGCCGCGCCCAGGCCATGGCCTCCTCCCAGGAGCCCTGGTTCTTGCCGCTGAAGGCCCCGGTCGAGTTGGAGAGCTCGGTGAGCCAGACCGGCTTGCGGTGCGCCAGGAGCATCGGCCGGGCCTCGCGCCACATCCGCCGGTAGGCATCGATGTCGTAATAGTCGACCGACAGGTCGTAGGCGTGCACCGAGATCGCTCCGCTGGCCGCGAGCGTCTCCCTGCTCATGGCCCCCAGGTATGGCTTGGTGCGCCCGAGTTGGCTGGTTTCGGGGTAGAGCAGCTTCACGCGGGGAGCGTCCTTCTCGGCGCCGATGCGCTCGACCACCGCCCGGGCGGCCCGGTCGAGCTCCTCCGGCGGGAACTCGGCGGTCGGGTAGGAGTAGCGCACCTCCGGCTCGTTCTGAATGGCGATGGCCGAGATCTCCACGCCCTGCTTCCTCATCCAGACGAGGTAGGCGGCCCAGAGCTCGCCGAGCTCGCGCTCCATGCCGGGCTTGAGCTTCCCGCCCCACTTGCGCGAGTTGTTGGCCTTCATCCAGCCGGGCGGCGACCAGCTGGCGGCCACGATGGCCCTGACCCCGCGCTCGGCCGCCGCGCGCGCGATGGCCGCCTGCTCGGCCTCGCAGGCTTCGAAGTGGAAGCGCTTCCAATCGATGCGCGCCGGGTCGGCGTTGTCGTTCTCCGGCTCGGGCGAGCCCTCGTCGCTGGCGTCGCCGTTCCTGGTGAGCGCCGAGACGCGCAGGATCGACGCGCCCAGGTCTTTGAAGAGCAGGTCGGCGACCTCCGGGAGCTTCTCGGCCTTCGGATAGATCCAGCCCACGGCGCCGCCGAAACCGGCGATGACCTGGCGCGGACGTCCTCCGTCGACGACAATGGTGACCGGCCGCCGCTCGGCAGGGCCTTCGACGGGCTCGCCGGCCGCGGACGGCGCGGCGGCCAGCGGCAGCCAGAGGAAAGCGAGAATGCCGGCGGTCTTCACGGGGTTATCTAACACGCGAGGCCCCGGCCGGGATACCGCCCATCCGGGCGGCGGGGCACTTCGAGGGCCGGTCCCGATTACGAACGGAGGACAGCGATGAGCTCGAGGTCGGGTTTGCGTAAGATGCAGGTGGCCGTGGTGTGCGCGGCGCTGGCCGCGGGTGCGGCGGCGCTGGTGGCCTTCGGCGCGGGCCGCGCCAGCACCTCGGCTGCCGAGCCGGCGGGCGCGTCCGGGGCCGGGCCGGCCGCCGGTCCGTTCGAGCTCCCGGCGCTGCCCTGGTCGAAGGACGCGCTCGACCCGGTGATTAGCGCCGAGACCATCAGCTTTCACTACGGCAAGCACCACAAGGGCTACGTCGACAACCTCAACAAGCTGGTCGCGGGCACGCCCGAGGCCGGCAAGTCGCTCGAGGAGCTGATCATGGCGGCCGAGCCCGGGCCGCTCTTCAACAACGCAGCGCAGGTCTGGAACCACACCTTCTACTGGAACAGCCTCAAGCCCAAGGGCGGTGGAGAGCCGGCCGGCGAGCTGGCCGAGGCGGTCAAGCGCGACTTCGGCTCCTACGCGAAGCTGCGCGAGGAGCTGGCCAGGGCGGCCGTCTCCCAGTTCGGCTCGGGCTGGGCGTGGCTGGTCCTCGAGGACGGCAAGCTGAAGGTGGTCCAGACCGCCAACGCCGACCTGCCCATGAAACACGGGCAGACCGCGCTCTTGACCCTGGACGTCTGGGAGCACGCCTACTACCTCGACTACCGCAACGCCCGCGCCAAGCACGTCGACGTGGTGCTGGACAGCCTGGTCAACTGGGACTTCGCGGCGGCCAACTACGCCAGGGCCACGAAGAAACAGTAACCCGGTCTCCCCCTCTCAGCCACAGATGGACACAGATAAACACGGATAGAGGCGATCAGGTCTTTGGCGATGTTGTCCTGGTCGGTCCTCATCTGTGTCCATCCGTGTGCATCTGTGGCTGGTGTGAGGTTCTGCGGCCGGGGCGACTTGAGAAGCCGTCGCCGCGGCCTAGAATGCCCCGCGGGACCCCCTTGACCGAGGAGAAGCGCCGATGAAGAAGATAGATTTCCGGGAGCTGCTCGACTTCTACCGCCGCCAGCTGCACGACGTGTTCATGGCCTACTGGCTCAAGCAGGTCGACTGGGAGCGCGGCGGGGTGCTCAACTGCCTCTCGAACCGCGGGGACCGGCTGCTCCACGAACACAAGTTCGTCTGGAGCCAGGGGCGCTTCGCCTGGCAATGCGCGCGGCTCTACGAGACGAGCGAGGGCGAGGTCTCCGAGGAGACCCGGCGGAAGTACCTGGAGGCCGCGCGCGGCACGACGCGCTTCCTGATGGACCACGCCCGGGTGCCGGGCGGCGGCTGCGCCTTCGTGCTCTCCCGCGACGGCCGGCCGATCATGATCGGCGACGACGGCCGCGAGCGGCCCATCCGCCAGGGCGAGTACTACGATTACAGCACCAACGCCGACGACTTCGCCTACTACGGGGTCAGCGAGTACGCCCGGGTCTCCGGCGACCGCGAGGCCTACGAGTGGGCCAAGGACGTCTACCAGTCGCTGCGCGACCGCATCAAGGCCGGCACCGCCCACCACGACTATCCCTACCCCACGCCCAGGGGCTACAAGACCCACGGCGGGCCGATGGGCCTGCTCGAGGAGTCCCAGGAGCTCCGCCGCACCGCCGAGCGCTTCGGCGACGAGGCCTTCGCCGGCGACCTGGCCGTCACCTCGCGGCAGTGCATGGAAGACGTGATGGACCTCTTCGTCCAGCCGGACATGATCGTCCTGGAGATGCTGGACAACGAGTACAAGCCGGTGGACACGCTGCTCGGCCGCTACGTCAATCCCGGCCACACCCTGGAGGACATGTGGTTCGTCATCCATCAGGCCATGCATCTGGGCGACCGCGAGGTCGTCGACCGCGCGGCCGAGGTGACCCTGGCCACCTGCCAGCTGGGCTGGGACCAGGAGTTCGGCGGCATACCGCAGTTCTGCGACCGCGACGGCGGCCAGCCCAAGGGCCCGGTGCCGGCCGAGCTCGAGGGCGCGGTCATGGTCCAGAAGGTCCGGACGCTCTGGGACAAGAAGCTGTGGTGGCCGCACTCCGAGGCGCTCTACACCCTGCTTCTGGTCCACGAACAGACCGGTCACCCGGGCGCCCTCGACGAGTACGCCCGCTTCCACGACTACACCTTCAAGACCTTCCCGAACCCCGACGAGTCGGTCGGCGAGTGGATCCAGATCAGGAACCGCGCCGGCGAGCCGGAGGACGCGGTGGTGGCGCTGCCCGTCAAGGACCCCATGCACATCGTGCGGGCCTTCATACACATCGTACAGTGCCTGAAGAGACTGACGGCGGAATAGGAACCATCCGCGCCGGACGTGGAGGGCTTTTTGGGTTTCCGGGCGGGGGGCACCGATTCAAACCTTGCGGCCGAAGGACGCAAGGCTTGAATCACATTTCCAGTGAATGCGGGCATGGTCTGCCTGGCGCAGAGAGGCGTGTCCTGGGTAAAGAAACGCTGCGCATTTCTTCACCCAGGAGTGCCCCCCGCCCGGAAACCCGAAAAGCCCGGACCGCCGGGCTGCGATTGAGAAGACGGAGTTCACAATGAACTGGCAAGATCTCACCGCCCCCGAGTTCGCCAAAGCGGTCCGGAAGGCCCGCGGCCTCTGCGTCGTGCCGGTGGGCGTCGTCGAGAAGCACGGCGACCACCTGCCGCTCGGGACCGACTACCTCTACGCCTCGGCGGTGGCCGCTCGCGCCGCCGCGATCGAGCCGGCGGTGGTCTTCCCGCCCTACTACTTCGGGCAGATCCAGGAGGCCCGGCACCTGCCCGGGACGGTGGCTCTTCCGGTGCGGCTCATCACCGAACTGCTCGGCGAGGTCTGCGCCGAGATCGCCCGGAACGGCCTCAAGAAGATCGTGCTCCTGAACGGCCACGGCGGCAACCGTTACCTCGTGCCCTTCGTCAAGTCGGCGCTCGAGGCCGAGCGGGACTACGCCGTCTACCTGCTGGACCTCGATGCCTACTACCTGACCAAGGACGATCCCGGCTGGCGTTCGCTCCAGGAGACGAAGGTCGATGGCCACGCCGGCGAGCGCGAAACGAGCTGCCTGCTGGCCACCCATCCCGAGCTGGTCAGGATGAAGGCCGTCTCGAAGCGGCCGGGCGACCCGCGCGGGCGGCTGAAGCATCTCGGGCCGGTCAACACCGGGATCAACTGGTACGCCGACTACCCCGGGCACTACCAGGGCGACGCCCGCTACGCCACCGAGGAGAAGGGCCGCTACCTGCTCGACTTCCACTCCCGGAACGTTGCCCGGCTGCTCCGGGCCGTCAAGCGGGACCGGACCGTCCCGGCGCTGCTCAGGGAGTTCTACGCGAAGAGCCGGAGGCCGGTGGGGGGCAGAGCGTAGGCGCAGTGCGTGCCTGGACCCGAGCACCATAGACCGTGTGGCTCGACGGCAACTAGCGGTCCGCAGCTCCGACAGAGCCCTCAATCGCCGCAATTGCCTTCTCCGCCGCCCACTGGCACTCAGATGGGAATTCAGGGTCCTGCGCGATATTCTTGAGTGCTGGAATGGCACTGTGGGCTCGAGGCCCCATTGCCTCGAGGGACTCGGCGATATCGATGAACCCGTACTCGTCTTCGGGCTCGACAAGCTCCAGCAGGGCCACCACCGCCTCGTCGCACGGCGCCCCGATCTCCGCCAAGGCCCCGGCTGCGAAGAGACAGGCCTTGCGATCAGGGTACCGCAGGGCCTTGGTCAAGGCAGGAGCAGCAGCCAAGGCTGGAGGCCCGATCTTCCCAAGCGCAGTCGCGCCCGCCCATCTGACGCCTGCGTCCCTGTCTTCGAGGCATCCCACAAGGGCTGCAACAGCCGACGGGCCTGCATCTGCGAGCGCATTCCTGACTCGTATCTGAGTTGCGGAGTCGTTGTTGTTGCGGAGCATCCACACGAGGCAGTCAACGGCGTCAGGGCCGCCGATCTGTCCCAAGCCGGCAACGGCTGCAGCCTGTACGCGGGAATCGTCATCCGAGCAGAGCGATCTCAGCCTCGGGACAGCCCCAACTCCGCATCCCCCGAGCAGCGTTGTTGCCTCGACTCTGCGTGGCGCCCATCCGGCAGGAATGGCCAAGTAGAGCGACAGCCTGTTTATGGCAACTCCAGGTCCGCCCAGGTGCTGCACGCGCTCCTCGACACTCCCCTCGTAGCAGTGAACGCCGTCCATCCCGGCCAGAACGCTGTCAACCAGTCTTGCGTCCCCGATGATGCGAATTGAGGCCCACAACACAGCGACGAGCAATACGATGGACGCGCCCCAGAACCCGGCTGCTAACCAGATCCGGCGATCCGTCTGGCTGGATTCGGAAGCATTACGGCGCATGGTTGCAGAGACAAAGGCTCCTCGTGCAGCCGCGGGCGCTCACGATGCCGGTCCTCGTTCGAGGTCCGGCTCCGCAAGGCTTCGGCCGGGCCGTCACCCCTTCGCCGCGAACTTCCCGTTGTCCCTGCCCCACTGGGCGGCCCTGGCGATGAAGGCGTCGTACTGCTCCTTGGAGAGCTCCTTGAGCCGCTTGCCCGGGTGCTCGGCCTCGAGCAGCCCGGCGAGCCACACGGCGTCGGTCATGATGTTGCGCTTGTAGGCGCCGGAGCCCGCCTCGGGCGCGGCGCCCGCCGCCTTCATCACCTTGCTGATGACCGGACGCCAGTCCTCGCGGAAGGGGTTGATCCTGGTCTGCTCGGGCATGATAACCTCCTTCGCCGCGCCGGCCGAGGCCGGCGCGGGCACCTCAGACCGCCATCAGGCCCTGCGCCGAGAGCCTGAACACCCCGTCGGAGACCGGTTCGGCGGCCAGGTCATATCCCTGGGCGACGGCCGAGCGGAATTCCGCGGTGCCGGCGGCGGCCGCCGGCGCGTAGAGCAGGGTGTTGGCCGAGGGCGCGGCCACGACCGCGCCGCCGGGGACGGCCTCGTCGAGACGGGCGGCCAGTCCCGGCCAGGCCAGGAGCGAGGAGGCCGGCAGTCCCGCCGGGGGCTCGGCCTTGCCGACGGCCCCGGTCACCGGGCCCGGGCGTACTTCGGCGCAGGCGCGCTCCAGGTTGCCCTTGGCGGCGCCCAGGGCCTCGACCTCGTTGAGCTCCAGGGCCGCCAGGGCCGCGCGGGGCACGCCCACCATCCGCCCGCCCTGCTCCACGGTGACCACGGCGGCGAGGCCGCCGCCCAGCGGCGCGCTCACCGCGTCGGGGGCCACGGCCGCGGCCGGGCGCACCAGCACGGTGAGCCGCTCGCGGTCGTCGGGCCCGAGCGCCGAGACGAGGGCCCTGGAAGCCTCGAATTCCTCGAGGGCCGCCATCGCCTGGGCCTCGAGCGAGGCGGGCTCGGCCAGGTAGCGGCGGTAGGCGGCCCAGAGGTCCACCAGGGCCGTCTCCTCGCCGCGGCGCACTGCGAGGTTCCCCGACTCGTCGGGCTTGGCCTCGAGCGCGGCATTCTTCTCGTTGAGGACGGCCGCGGCCCGCGCGGCGAAGCCCCGGCGGGCGAGCAGGTCCTTGGCGGTGGTCAACCGGACGACCGGCGAGGCGCAGGCCGCACGGCGCCGCTCCATCTCCGCGTCCAGGTCCAGGTCGGGGTGCTCGGGGCTCTTGTAGCGGAAGAGCATTTCGGGCAGCCGCCCCGGGCTCGAGGCCGAGATGGAGGCCAGCGCCCGCCGGCGCCAGACGAGCTCGGCTGCGAAGGCGCTGTCCAGCGCGGCGGCGCGGGGCCGGCCGGAGAGCAGCCGCACCTCGTGCACGGCCACCGGCTCGCCGGCGGTCCGGGCCACCAGGTCGGGGCGGCAGGGCATCCCCGGCGCGCGGGGCAGGAGCCGCGCCGGGCCGATCGAGGAGAGCAGCCGCCCGCCGTAGAATGAGTCCTTGAGGACCAGGAAGCCGGCCTCGACGTCCCCGCCGTCGTTGAGGCGCTTGAGGTCCCCGGGGTAGAAGAAGAGGTACTCCGGGGGCAGTTCGAGCGAGAGCAGGTGGCTCCAGGCGGCCTGTTCCGGGTCGGACGGGTAGACGGGCATGTCCTGGGACTCGAGCTCGCCGGGGGCGGCCAGGCCGCACTCCCTGGCGGCGGCCATCAGCCGGGGCTCGCGAGCGGCCACCGGCTCGAGCCGGCCGCGGAGGAGCTTGCCCTTCTCGAACTCGAAGCAGGCCCAGCCCAGGGCGCCGCCCTGGACCTCGGCCCAGACCACCCGGCAGCCCAGTCCCTCGGACAAGTGCCGGGCCAGATCGCCGTCGGCCAGGAACCGGGACTGCTCGACGAGCATGGACCAGCCCCGCAGCGGCTGGAGTATGGTGATCTTCCGGGTGCGCTTTTCGAGGAAGTGCTCGGCGCCCTGCTCGGTCTTCTCGAGGTTGCTCAGGCGCGAGAAGACGTCGCGCTGCCAGATGCGCAGGTACTCGGCCGCCACCCGGACCGTCAGCTTCAGGTTCGGATGCTGGATGAAGAGCTGGCCGACGTTGATGCTCATCGCGGGCTCCGTTCGCCGGGAACCGCGGCGCGGCGGCCGCATCCGGGCGCGTCCCGCGGAACCGGCGATGCATGAAGCTTAACCGCCGGCGGGGGGGCGTCAAGGACCAGGGCCTTGACACCGCCCCGGGGTGGCTATAACTTATGCACCGCGGACGGCATCCGCGGACCGGAGGTGTTACATGAAGAGCCTGCTCTCGACTGCAGCCCTGCTCGTCCTTCTGGCGGCCCCCTGGGCCCGCGGCGATGAGGTCTACGTCAGGACCGCCACCGGCAGCGAGCTGAAGCAGACCGGTGTCATCTCCTCGGACGACACCGACGGCATTGCCCTGCGGATCGCCGGGGGCGCCGGCGAGCAGGTTTTCAGGCTCCACGAGATCATCCGCTCGAAGGTCAAGTACGACTGCCTGCAGAGGCACTACGAGGCCGGGCGCGCCCTGGAGAACTCCAAGGAGTACGACCTGGCCATCGGCAGGTACGAGGAAGCCACCAAGGACGCCGGCGTCCCGAAGCACGCCCGGCAGTACGCCTGGCTGCACATCGCCATGTGCTACGAGAAGATGGGCGACTTCGAGAAGGCCGCCGGCGCCTACAAGAAGGTCCTCGAGGAGATGCCCAAGACCGCCTTCCAGCGCGAGGTGGCCGAGGGCCAGTTCAACTGCTTCGTGAAGCTCGGCAAGTGGGACGACGCCGCCAAGAGCCTGACCGTGCTCGAGAACCAGAGCGACGAGGGCAAGGCCCTGGCGGGCGCCTACCGCGCGGAGCTCCTGGAGCTCAAGGGCGAGTACGCCAAGGCCGTCGACGCCTACAAGGCGGTGGCCAAGGGCGGACCGGGACCCGATGTGCTCTCCAAGGCGCACGCGGGCGTGGCCCGCTGCCTGCTGCTGGACGGCCGGGCCGGCGAGGGCGCCGAGTACGCCAGGAAGGCCCTGGCGGTCAAGGGCTGCGCCCTGACCGCGGCCGCCGACGCCCATGAGGTCATCGGCGAGAGCATGCTCTCCGGGCTTCCCGAAAAGGCCGTGGAGCTGGCCAAGGACGCCAGCCGCGAGAAGGCCCTCGACGCCATCGAGGAGATGATGCGCGCGGTGCTGCAGTACAAGGGCAGCAGCTGGGCCGAGCAGCGGGCCTACTACTTCGTAGGCCTGTGGGCCGGCCGGCTGGGCGACGCGGGCATCAGCCCGGAGTGGACCAAGCGTTCCAATTGGGCCTTCAAGGAGCTCACCACCAGATACCCGAAGAGCCCCTTCGTGGCGAAGATCGGCAAGAAGTAGCCGCGCGGCCCCGCGCCGCCGGAACGCCAGCAAAGAACCGGCGCTCCCCGAGGGGAGCGCCGGTTTCTTTCGCGGCCGGCTGGCCCGGCGATCAGAAGTTGATGGACAGGGTCAGGAAGGCGCCGTAACGGTTGGAGCGCGCCTCCAGGACGCTGCGGGTGGTGCCGAAGGCGTCCTCCTCGTGCCCGCTGTCGGCGCGGAGGAACTGGGCCTCGAAGCCCAGGCCGAAGCCGATCGGCCCGCGGCGCCAGGCCAGCCCCGCGGCCGCGTCGCCGCCGTAGGCGCGGTTCGACTCCAGCTCGAAGGCCTTGACCCCGTCGCGCCGGTCGGTGCTGTCCATCTGCATCCAGGGCATGACCGCGCCGCGGAGCGTCAGGCTCCAGCCGCGCAGCGCGTCGAGGTCGTAGGTGTCCTGCAGGTACCACTCGCCGCGCATTCCGATCTGGGGTCCGACCCAGCGGGCGTCGACCTCGCGCCGCACGCCGGTGACCAAGTCGGCGTCGTACCGCTCGCGGAAGTAGCGGCCCCCGGCGTAGAGGTCCAGGGTGCTCCGGGGATACTCCTCGCTCTCGAAGAAGGGCGAGCCCCGGCCGGCCAGGGTGAGCACCACGTTGGCCTCGCCCAGGGTGAAGTCCGAGTCGATGTTGTCGGCGGTGTCCGATTCTGCCTTGCGGTTGGCGACGGTGGTCCCGCCGCGGGCCCACAGCCCCAGCCATGGGCGGCCGGGCAGGCGCAGGTCGAGGTCGGCCGTGGCCATCAGGTTCGCGCCCTGCTTGATCTTGCCGCTGTTCTCGCTCTCGGTGACAGTCTGGGCGAAGCCGTGGGTCAGCCAGATGCCGGGGGTCACCACCACCGGCGAGTCCTCCGATCGGCTGAAGAGCCCGACCCCCGCGGGCTGGCCGTCGGCGGCGAAGGCCGGCGCGGCCAGGGCGGCGGCGAGGGCGAACGCAGTAAGCAGGGACGGGGCCAGGCTTCTGGGCATCGCGGCTCCTCCGGGCGCGCCGTGCTCGGGCGCCCAGCAACTCAGAGGGATTGAACCACCGCCGCCGCGAACGGTCAAGGCCAAAATGGTGCTGCCTGGGAAGGCACAAAGGGACAGAGGGACTGAGGCACTGAGGCACTAAGGCACTAAGGTACTGAGGTGCAAGAAGCATCCCCCCTCAATGGTGTCCGGTCGTGGATCCTCGGTTGTCAGTTATGGTCTGCCGGTCGTTGGTTGTTGGTTGTTGCCTCAGTGCCTCAGTGCCTCAGTGCCTCAGTGCCTTAGTGCCTTAGCGCCTTAGCGCCTCAGTCCCTCAGTGCCTTGCTTCCCCAGCCCCTTCCCAGTCTGTCATTGACGTCGCCGCGGGCATATCTAGAATCTCCGCGGCGTTGGATTCTCCAGACGTTGAAACTTCAGCACGCCGGGGAAGGACGGGACCTTGCTCACGGGCGCAGTGATCGGTTGCGGGCCGGCCGGGCGCACGCACCTGGCCGCATGGCGGCGGGTCCGCACCGCCCGCATCGAGTGCGTCCTGGACCTCGACCCGGCCCGCGCGGCGCAGGCTGCCCGGGACTTCGGCGCGCGCCGCCACTACTCCGAGTTCGACCGTATGGCGGCCGAGATGCGCCTGGACTTCGTGGACATCGTCGCCGGGGCCGACAGCCAGCCGGCGCTGGCCGAGCGGGCCGTCGCGGCCGGCTGGCACGTGCTCGCCGAGACGCCGCTGGCTCACTCCATGAAGGCCGCCGTCGAGATGGTCGAGCTGGCCGAGAACCGCCGCAGGCGCCTGATGGTCGCCTACACCGAGCGCTGGCGCACCGCCTTCCGCGAGCTCAAGCGCTCCCTCGACTCCGGCGCGGCCGGTCCGGCGCACTACGCCCGGTTCTTCGAGCGCCGGCCGCTGTCGCGGGTCCGGCCGATCGATCCGGCGCGCCCGGCGCTCGAGAGCGCCCGGCAGCTCCTGGTGCTGGAGGGGTTGACCGGCTACTTCGACCTGGTCCGCTGGCTCTTCGGGGGCATCGAGTCGGTCTGGGGCGCGACCGGCCACTTCAACCCGGCGGTCAAGGGCGAGGACTTCGCCCTGGCGGTGATGCGCGCGGGGCCCGTGCCTACCAGCGCCACGCTGGACATCAACTGGAGCGGTCCGCTGCCCGACCGGCAGCTCCGGCCCGCGCCGCTGCCGGCCGTGCGCATCGAGGGCGGCGCCGGGGCCCTGGAGTTCGATCCCGCGGCCAACTCCCTGGTGCGCCGCGGCTACGGCGGCAGCGCCGGCGAACGCAAGCTCGCCCCCGTTCCGGACATGCGCCTGGAGCCCTACGTCGAGCTGCTCGGCCACTTCGCCGAGTGTCTGGAGAGCGGCCGGCCCATGGAGAACGAGGGCAGCGCGGCGCTCGCCCCGCTCGAGGCGGCGCTGGCCGTCTACGAATCGGCCCGCACCGGCGGGATGGTGCTGCTCAAGAAGTCGTAGCCGCGCGCAACCGCCAGCGACAACAACCACAGCCACAGCCACAACAACAACTGCAGCGAACCGCCAAGACGCCAAGAGCGCCAAGAACAACAACGGCTCGGAGCGGAATGGCGTTTCCGCGCGCGGCGGGAGGTTTTGCAGGAACAGCCCTCTTCGCCGCGCACCATCGCCCGGTGCCGTTCTTGGCGTCCTTGGCGTCTTGGCGGTTCGAAGGTTGTGGTTGCCGGGCTCAGGACTTCCGGCTGTGGAACTTGGCGATGGCCCGGCCCACGGCGGCCCAGAGCTCGTCCTCGCCCTCGCGGACTTCCACTTCGATGGGCAGGTAGTAGAGCGGCAGCTCCGGCGCGCCCAGGCGCTCGAGTTTGACCGCGTCCTTCTCGGTGGTGACCAGCATCTCGGCGCCGGCGGCGCGGGCCTCCTCGACCACGTCGGCCAGATCCTGGCCGGTGTAGCGGTGGTGGTCGCGGAAGCGCCGGGCGTAGGCCACCGTGGCGCCCAGATCGCGGAGCAGCCGGCCGAAGCTGCGCGGGTTGGCCAGCCCCGCGAAGGCCCCGATGCGCCGTCCGGAGAGGGCCTCGGGCTCCATGGCCGGGGCGCTGCCGGTGGCCACGGCCCGGAGCGTCGCCGGCCGGAAGCAGCTCTCGGCCACGGCGATCTCGCGCTTCAGGCGCCCGAGCCAGGTGCGCAGCTCGCCGACCTGGGCCCGGGAGGCCAGGTCGGTGCGGGTGAGCACCGCCACGTGGGCGCGCTTGGCGCACTCCGGCGGCTCGCGGAGCGTGCCGCGCGGCAGGAGTCGGCCGTTGCCGAAGGGCTTGGTGGCGTCGAGCAACAGGATGTCCAGGTCGCGCCGCAGCGGGATGTGCTGGAAGCCGTCGTCGAGCACCGCCACCTCGGCGCCTAGCTCGGCGGCTTTGCGGCAGCCGGCCAGGCGGTTGGGGGTGGCCAGGGTCAGCGCGTCGGGCACCTGCCGGCCGAGCATGACCAGCTCGTCGTTGACCGCGTCGGACTTGCCCGAGCGGTAGCCGCGGGCGATGACCGCCACCTGGCGGCCCTGCCGGGCCAGGCCCTTGAGCAGGTACGACGAGAAGGGCGTCTTGCCCGCCCCGCCCATCACCAGGTTGCCTACGGAGATGACCGGCAGCGGCGCGCGCCGGCGCTTGAGCCGGTTGCGCAGGTAGAGGCTCCGGCGGAGCGCCGCTACGCCCGCGAAGGGCCAGCTGGCCGCCGCGGCCACGGCGCGCAGGCCGTCGGCCACGAGCCCCTGCCGGCGATCCTCGATCACCGAGAGGAGGTAGAGCTCCAGGTCCTCGAGCGCGTATTCGCGGGCCACTCGTTTCTCCGCATGCCGGACGCCTACAGGCCAGGAATCATATCCGCGTGCGAGAAAAGTTCCACCTACTTGGGAGGCACTGAGGGACTAAGGCTCTAAGGCACTGAGGGTGGAAACGTTGTAGTGGGCCTGGCCCATGGCGCTATGCGTCTTGCGTCGCAGTGGCTTGGCAAGGGAGTCCCGCCACCTCTATCTGACTTAGTCCCTCAGTGCCTTCCCGTGCAACCTACCGCAGGCTCCTCACCGATCCGTAGATGCGGAAGCCCTGGGGGTTGTTGGCCGGCTTGGACTGGGCCGACTGGGTCTGGGGCTGGGCCGCGGGCGGGGGCGGGGGCGGCGCGCCGCCGGCCGGGATGCCGGTCTCGAGCTCGCTCTGGGTCGGCAGCTGGCAGACCGTCGAGCCCGAGAGGCTCTTGCGGAGCGCATCCATCGAGAAGTACCGGCCGGGGCAGACGGTGTGGCCGGGGCGGGCCTCGCAGTGGCCGATGACCCTCGAGGCGGGAACCCCGCAGCGGGCCATCAGGAAGCGCACCAGGCGGTCGAGCGAGGCCATCTGTTTGGCGCTGGGGCGCCTCTGGGAGAAGTCGCCCACCAGGCAGATGCCGATGCACTCCTTGTTGAAGTCGCCGCCGACGTGCGCGCCCTGGATCTGGCGGACCCAGCGGTCGCCGACCTCCACCAGGCCGTCGGAGACGTCCACGCCGTTGCCGATGACGAAGTGGTAGCCCATGCCGTTTTCCCAGTGGCGCTGCTCGCGGTGGTACTTCTCGAAGAGCGCGGCCGAGCCGCCCGGGGTGGCGCTGTGGTGGACGACGATGTAGCGCCAGGCGTGCACGGCCACCGGCGGCTCCCAGCAGGGCTCGGCCCCGGGGGTGGTCACCGGCGGACAGACGACGGGCACCAGCCCCGCAGAGGGCACGTCGTCATAGTAAGCCTTGCACCCGGCGAGGGCCAAGACCACCATCGCCAGGGCGGCCGAAACCCTCGCCATCTGCCACAGATGAACACAGATGGACACAGATCGGTGCCCGAGGGAGAAGTAAGCATCCCGGGTCATTAGTCTGTCAGATCCGGCTGTCCGCCATTCGTATCCGTGTTCATCTGTGTGCATCTGTGGCGACCTGATCGCATGTTGTGTCATTTGCGTGCCTCCGGGGCTGCGACGCGGTTGGCCAGGCGCCCCAGGCCCTCGACCTCCACCTCGACCAGGTCCCCGACCTTGAGCAACCCCGGCGGGTTCATGAATACTCCCACCCCGGCGGGAGTCCCGGTGGCGATGACGTCGCCGGGGCGCAGGGTGAAAACCCCGGAGACGAACGAGACGATTTCGGGAATCGGGAAGGTCATGCGGCTCGTGCGCGAGTCCTGGCGGACCTGGCCGTTGACCAGGGAGCGGAGCCGCCGGTCGGAGACGTCCCCGGCCTCGTCGGTGGTGACGAGCGCCGGCCCCATGGGGCAGAAGGTGTCGAAGGACTTGCCCCGGAAGAACTGCCCGTCGGCGAACTGGGCGCAGCGCGCCGAGACGTCGTCGAGGACGCAGTAGCCGGCGATGAACTCGGCGGCCCGCGCGGCCGGCACGCCGCTCGCGCGGCGGCCGATGACCACGGCGATCTCCACCTCGTAGTCGAGCTTCTCGACGGAGGCCGGGTGGACGATGTCGTCGGCCGGGCCCGAGGCGGTCACCCCGGCCTTGCTGAAGAGCTTGGGGTGGGCGGTGCGCTTCATCTCGCGGACGCACTCGCCCTCCTTGATGTGCTCCTCGTAGTTGCCGGCCAGGCACACGATCTCGCCCGGGTCGGGCGAGGGGGCGCCCAGCCGCACGTCGGCGAGCGCGTGCCGGCATCGGGCGGGGAGCGATTCGACCGGTCGAGCGGCCAGCGCCCGCAGCCCGGGCATGAGCCGGTCCCAGCCGAGGAAGAGGTCGCGCGGGTCGGCGGGCAGCGCCCCGTCGGCCGAGTTCAGGTCCACGACGAAGGAGCCGCCGGCCAGCAGACCGGCCCGCTCGGCGCCGCGAGGTCCCCAGGAAACGATGCGCAAGTGACTCCCCCCTGGCAGCTTGGGATTATCGGACGGGGCCGGGCGCCCCATCGGGCGCCCTCCCTGGTCCACTATGTATTATTCGGCGGGCGGGGGGGAATCCTTTTGATTATTGTGCCACCGGCCTCATGGTCACCCCGCAGTGCGGGCAGGGCATGAGCGCGTCGCCGTCGCCCTCGGGGTCGAAGCGGGCGCTGCAGACCGGGCACTGGTGCGAGCCCTCGGCCGGCGGAGTGGCCGACAGGAGGGAAGGATGGAAGATTGGAAGACTGGAAGTTGGGGGATCAAGAGCTTGGTTCGAGGACTGGAATAGCGGCGCGACAATCTTTATGTGACAGTTCGCGCCGAAGTGGGCGCCAGCTTCTCGTCATGCGCGTAACGGCTTGTATACATTGGCTGTACGCGCTGAAATGGCGGTGCCGGCCGGCGCCTGCTCGGGTGGTCCATACCGGCCGCCGCTTCGTGCGGCGGCCGGCCAGGCACTCGCATAGTCGGCGAAGTCGCATAGGACAGGCTCCGCTTCCAAGCGAGACCGTCATCTCGCGGTCCGGCGCCCTGTGGTGCTTCGGGCATGCGCCCCACGCGATGCGATGCGCGCCACGGACGCAGGCATTCTGACGTCTGCCCGACCTCCTGTCTTCTAGAAACTCCCCGCAAAACTCTAACGCCCCCACGTCGCGCCGAAAGCGCCCTGAGTGCCTCAGTGCCTAAGTGCCTAAGTGCCTAAGTGCCTGAGTGCCTGAGTGCCTGAGTGCCTCAGTCCCTCAGTCCCTATGTGCCTTTGTGCCTCTGTGCCTATGTCCCTCTCACCTACCGCTTTGACTCCGCCGCCTCCGCCGGATAGACTATTACGCACCAGCGCCGCATCCGCGGCCTGCTTCGGCTTCGAGGATGCCCTTGCCGGAAACGCAATCCGCCCAGCTCGGACGCATGGCCCTGGACCGGGGCCTGATAACCGTCGGGCAGCTCCAGGAGGCGCTGCGCGTCCACGAGGAGCGTCGCGCGGCCGGCTCGCAGGTGCCGCTGGGCGAGATCCTGGTGGAACTGGGCTTCATCACTCGCCACCAGCTCGAGGGGCTGGTCTCCTCTCAGAACCGCCAGGAAGCGCCCAAGCAGCCCATCGAGGGCTTCGAGCTCATCAAGAAACTGGGCGAGGGCGGCATGGGGGCCACCTTTCTGGCCCGCCAGGTCTCCATGGACCGGCTGGTGGCCCTGAAGGTCCTCAAGAAGAACCTGGCCCGCGACGACAGCTTCGTGGCCCGCTTCCGGCGCGAGGCCCAGCTGGCCGGTAAGCTGGCCCACCCCAACATCGTCTCGGCGCTCAACGTCGGCGAGTCCGGCGGCTACCACTTCCTGGCCATGGAGTACGTCGAGGGCCGCAACGCCTTCGCCGCCGTGCCCAAGGGCGAGGCCATGGACGAGAAGCAGGCCCTGAGCATCGTCCTGCAGGTGGCCCGGGCGCTCGATGCCGCGCACAAGCAGGGCATCGTCCACCGGGACATCAAGCCCGACAACATCCTGGTCACCGCCGAAGGCACGGCCAAGCTCTGCGACTTCGGCCTGGCCCGCCAGACCGAGAGCGACCTGCACATCACCCAGACCGGCACGATGCTGGGCACGCCGCACTACGTCTCGCCGGAGCAGGCTCGCGGCGAGGCGAACATCGACGTCCGCGCGGACATCTACTCGCTGGGCGCCACGCTCCACCACTTCGTCACCGGGCAGACGCCTTTCCAGGGCACGAGCGCCGCGGTGATCATGAGCAAGCACCTGACCGAGCAGGTGCCCTGGCCGCAAGACGCCAATCCCAGGGTCTCCGAGGGTTGCTGCCGGCTGATCTCCAAGATGATGGCCAAGGCTCCGGCCGACCGCTACCAGACCCCGGCGGAGCTCATCGCCGACATCGAGAGCCTGCTCGCCGGCCGGCCTCTCCGGAATGCCGGCGCCGCGACCGGCCCCAGCGTGGTCGGCCGCGCCGGGACGGTTCCGGTGCCGACGGGCACGGGAGGCCGGCGCCACTCCACGCGCCACCGCACCACCCTGGCCACCAGGCGGATCGAGCCGGTGGCGGCCAGGCCCGGGCGCACGCGCCTGGTGATCATCATCGCATCCGCCGCGGCGGTGCTGGTGGCCGCGGTTGTGGCTGGGATCGCGCTGGGCTGGAAGCCGGACGAGGCCCCGTCGGGTCCGGTGGCCGTCACCGGGCCCGGGCAGACCGCCCCGGCCAATCCGGTTCCGCCGGTCCTCGAGCCGGTGCCGGAGAAGAAGGGCCCGGACAAGCTTTTCGCCGAGGCCCAGGAGTACCGGGAGAAGCATCCCGACGACTTCGAGGGGGCCATCGCCAGGTTCCGGACGGTCCGCGGCCAAGCCAAGGGCACGAAGTGGGCGCTGGCCGCCGACGATGCCATCGCCGAGGTCCAAAAGGCCCGCGGCGAGGCCATCGAGGCGGCCTTCGCGCCGCTGAAGGAGCGCGCCGCCGGGCTCGCCGCCGTCGGGGACTACGACGGCGCCCTGGCCGTCCTGGACGCGCCCCCGCCCCGTTTCCCCGGCCAGCTCCGGCCGCGGCTGCAGACCGAGCGCGAGGCGGTCCGCAAGGAGGCCGAGGGCAGGTTCGGGCCGGCCCTGCGCGCCGCCGAGGAGGCCTCCAAGGCCGGCGAACCCGGGAAGGGGCTGGCCGAGCTCGAGAAGCTCTCGGCGCTCAAGTTCGCTTCGCTGGCGCCCCGGGTCGCCGAGCTGCGCGACCGGCTGGAGGCCGACCGGCGTGACGCCGCCGAGCAAGCGCGCAAGCGCCTGGCCGCCGAGGCCGTCCGCCGACGTGACGCCATCCTCGACGCCTTCGCCGCGAAGCTCGCCGACGGCGACGTTTCCGGCGCGGCCGAGGGTCTCTCCGCCGGCCGCAAGGAGCTCGATCCCGCCCAGCTGGCGCTGGTCGCCCCCGCCCTCGACGCGGCCGGCCGGGTGGCCGGCGAGCTCGGGAAGCTGGCGGCCGGACACGCTGCCGCGCTCCGCAAGCTCGTAGGGCAGGAGCTGACGCTGGCCACCGCCAGGTCCGGCGTGCACCGCGTCACGGTGACCGCGGCCGACGAGAAGGGGCTGGAGGTGGAGCGCTGGTACACGGTCGGCACCGAGCGCAAGCGCACCCAGTACCGCATCGAGTTCGCGGAACTCGCCCCCGGGGAGGTGGAGCGGGTGCTCCCTCCGCCAGAGACGCGCGGGGCCGACGGCCAGCTGGCACTCGCCGTGCTGGCCCTGAACGGCGGGGACACGGCCGCGGCAGCCAAGGCGCTGGACGCCGCCGGGGCGCATCCGCTCGCCGGCCGCGTCCGGGCGCGCCTGGACACCCTGGTCCTCGGCGCGGTCGAGGCCGCCGCCAAGGGCGCGTGGGAGTCGGAGGTGAGGCCGCTCGTCCATCCCCGGTACGACGTCGCCGGCGCCAAGGGGCTGCTGGCGGCGCTCGAGGGCTTCGAGAAGGCCCACGGGTCCACGAAGTTCGCCGCCGGGATCAAGCCCGAACTCGGGCAGCTGCGCTCCGCGGCCGAGGCGGTCATCGATGCCAGCCCCGAGGGCCTGGGCAACAAGGTCCGCCAGCTCTTCCGCGGCAAGGTCGAGAAATTCGACCCCCGGACCCTGGCCGTGGAGCTATCCTGGGACTTCTCCGACCCGGCGCAGCTCGAGGACTTCGACCTGGCGGGCGGCAAGTGGAAGATCGAGAACGGCTCCCTGGTGGGCGAGGCCGCTGCCGCCCAGGGTTCGGGCCAGGCCATGCTCAGGGCCATTATTGCGCCGGAGTGCCGGATGGTCTGCTCGGTCACCGTGCTCAAGGACCGGGGCTTCTACGCGGGCCTGGGGTATGGGCTCGAGTCGATAGGTGCCTACATGTCGCTGGTCGACTACAGCGGCAGGCCTGAGTCGCGCGTCAACATGCGACACATCATGTACACGGGCGAACACGGCCGCGTCAATGGCGATCAGCAGGTGCCCGATCTGCGAATCGGCGCTCCGGCGTCGGTGGAGGCCGCGATCTCCGGCGGGCGGGCGACCTGCAGCCTCAACGGGCGGCTCCTTGGCGAGCTCAAGGGCCTGACCCTCCCGGCCGCGCGGCCGGTCCTGGCCTTCCGCTCTTCCGGCCAGGGGGCAACCATGATCGCCGTGACCGGGCTCAAGGTAACCGGCGTGCTGGATCGCACCTGGCTGGAGGCGGCGGCGTCGCTGGTCGGCCGCCCCAGCCCCTGGCAGGGCGCCTGGACCAGGATGAAAGCCCGGATCCCCGTCACGGGTCACTGCGCCGCGGCCTTCGACACCAAGCGAGGCCAGTACCTGGCCGTCAGCGACGACCGGACGCTCACGGCCTACAGCCTGGCCGCGGACAAGACCGAGGTCTTCTACAAGCCGGTGCCGGGAGACCTGCCGGAGTTCGCGGTCAGGTTCACGGACGCGGGCATGGTCTACGACGCGGGCCGCGACGAGCTCGTCGTGGGCGGCAACTGCGGGGACAACACCCTGGTCTTCTCTCTGGCCGAGCGCCGCTGGAAGGCCTGCAAGGGCCGGATTGGCCCGTTGCCCGCGATGGCCGCGGGCGGCGGGCGGATCCTGGCCCTGCACAGCGGAGGCTCGCCCCGGGACTGCCGCCTTTCCAGCTGGGACGCGGACAAGGGCGTCTGGGAGGACGTGGCCTGCAAGATGCCCCCCGGCCGGGTCTATCCCGGCGACGCCATGACCTATGACTCCGTCCGCAAGCGTTTCGTGATGTTCAGCGGGTCCTACATGCTCAACGACACCTGGGCGTACGACCCGGACGGCAAGACCTGGACCGACCTGCGCCCGGCCTTCAGTCCGCCGCCGCGCTGGGCCTCGACCATCGCCTACGACCCGGACAACGATCTGATAGCGATCCTGGGTGACCGCCGCCGCCAGGACGCCTGGGTCTATGACGCCAGGCGCAATAGCTGGTTCGAGATAGCGTCGGCGGACAGGCCCAAGGAATACCTGACGCAGTTGCGGTACGACGCGGCCAACAAGTGCTTCATCGCCCGGAACTCCGACTACACCTCAGGGGCCGTGTGGGCGCTCAGGATATCTCCGGCGGGCCGGTAGGCCGGCACAGGGTGGGTTCACCACCAAGACACCAAGGCACCAAGCTGGTCGTGAAGGGCAGTCTGGGCGCGCAGTGCGCGGCGCGGCCGCTTCTTTCCTCGAATGACTCTCGCCGCGAATCGGAACCTGTCGGCAGTTCTTGGTGTCTTGGTGTCTTGGTGGTGAACCACCCCCGTCGGCCATCGCCTTGCGCGCTCCCCGGGCGCGGCTAGAATCGCCCGCGTCCCCGGAGAGGAGCCGACTCCGCCATGACCCATGCCAAGTCAGCCGACCCACTGCCCGCCGACCGTGCCGGGCTCGTTTCGCTCGCCGCCGGCGGCGACGGGCGCTTCCGCGTCGGGGTCGATGGGGTGCGCGAGATCCTCGGCACCCGCGACGAGAAGGTGGAGTTGGTCCGCTGGGACTCGGGCGTCTGGGCCTACGTCCGGAGCCGCATGGGCTACCCGGCGGCCTATCCGCTGCTGCCCGTCTCGGTCGAGCGGCCGGTCAAGGCCGTGCTCATGGACCTCGACGGCACCACCGTGCGCAGCGAGAGCTTCTGGGTCTGGATCATCGAGCGCACGACCGCGCGGATGCTCGGCGACGAGGGCTTCCGGCTCGAGCCCGCCGATGGGCCCTTCGTCTCGGGCCACAGCGTCTCCGAGCATCTCAAGTACTGCCTGCGGAAGTACTGTCCCTCGGGGACGGTCGAGGAGGCCCGGCGGATCTACTTCGAGATCACCGACCACGAGATGCGCGCCATCATGGCCGGCGGCGGCAAGGCCGACGCCTTCACGCCCTCCCCCGGCATCAAGGAGTTCCTGCTGGCCTTGAAGGCCCGCGGCATCCGGATCGCGCTGGTGACCTCCGGGCTCTACGAGAAGGCCTGGCCGGAGATCCTCTCGGCCTTCCGGCAGCTCGACCTCGGCGACCCCAGGGAGTTCTACGACGCGATCATCACTGCCGGCCAGGCCATCCGGAAGGGCGAGGTCGGCACGCTCGGGGAGCTCGAGGCCAAGCCCCACCCCTGGCTCTACGCCGAGGCCGCGCGCGTGGGGCTGGGCATCGACTTCGCCGAGCGCGGCTCGGTGCTGGGCATCGAGGACAGCGGCGCCGGCGTCGTCTCCATCCGCCTGGCCGGCTTCGCCGCCGTCGGCATCCACGAGGGCAACATCGAGGAGAGTGGCACGCGCGGGCTATGCAGCCGCTACTGCCGGAGCTTCGAGGAGATCCTGGCGGTCATCGACGGGCGGTGACTCGGTCGGCCCATCGAGGCGCGACCTTCACCACCAAGACACAAAGACACCAAGACGACACCAGGAACGGCTTGGCGCTGCAGTGCGCGGCGATCATCGCCCGGAACCTTCGGGCCTCCGCCGCGGACGTGAGCCAGTCCGCCGTTCTTCGTGTCGTCTTGGTGCCTTGGTGCCTTGGTGGTTACGTCCTCAGCCGAGTTCCAGCTCCACGGTCACGATCTTCTTGTGCCCGGCCGGCGCCCGGACGAGGCCGTCGGCGCCGACCTTGAGCTTCCCGACCCTCTCCTCGTCGAGCCGCACGAGGTGGGCGGCGCGCACTCCGAACGCCCGGGCGTCGATGGCGGCCTCCAGGTCGCGGTCGGTGGGGTTGAAGAAGCGCACCACCAGCGACTCGCGGTCCTCGGCCTTCTTGAGCGCCGAAAGGACGAGCTCGGCCGGCCCGAGGGCCAGGGCCGTGCGCCCGGCGGCGAGCTTGGTGGCGTCCCCGCGCGGCTGGAACTGGACGGCCTCCGGGGCGTTCCGGAACTCGGCATAGAGCCGGTGCAGCTCGGCCGCGCGCCAGTCGCCGGCGTGGGGCGCGAGCGCGTAGCGCACGACGTGGCGGCCCAGGCAGTAACGGCCGGCGCGGCGCAGGTCTTCGCGGGTTTCCGGCGCGTGCACGGTCATGCTGCCGCGCTGGGCGCGGAGCAGGGTGAGCGCGATCGGCCGCGAGGGGTTGTCGACCACCTCGTACTCCTTGAGTCCCTGGGCGAAGAGCGCGAGGCCCGCGCCTCCGTCGGTCACGTCGACGAAGGAGCCGGCCGGGTGCGTCGGGTACCAGCCCTCGCGCCAGGCGCGGCTGTCGGGCGCGGCGATGGGGCGCTCGACCACGTCGAATGGCGCGGCCGCCGTGCTGCGGGTCGCGCCGGCCAGGCCCGAGGGGAAGACCGCCCGCAGCCGGTGGTCGCGGGCGCGGTTCTCGAACTCGGTCTCGACCTCGAGGAATCGCGCACCCTTCCTGAGGATGAGCCGGCTCGAGACCGGCAGGTCCACGAGCTCCGCCGAGCGAGCCGAGCAATCCATCTCGGCCTCGACCGGCACGCGGAGCGAGAGCTCCACGCGCAGGACGGTGCGCAGCGCCCCGTCCTCCTCGACGACCGTGCGGCAGGCGCCGCCCAGGCTCGTGACCGTCTCGTCGCGAGCGGGGGCCGAGTAGGTCTGGGGCGAGCCGGTGTCGCCGGAGTCCTCGAAGTGGTTGAGCCGCTCGAAGCGCCGGCCGGTGGCCTTCTCGAGCAGGTCGACGGATCCGTCGGCGCGCACCTCGACGCGCAGGTGCTCGTTCTCCATGGCCGCCGGGCCACAGAGCTGCGAGCGGAAGTCGCGGCGGGTCGAGTCGTACATGCGCGCGGTCGCCACCGGCCGGACCAGGTAGGTCCGCCAGCCGACCGCCGGCAGCCCGCGGGCCTCGAAGGAGACCTTCCAGCGCACCGCGTTGAAGCGCAGCCCGGCGACGACAGCGGAGTGCACCCGGCCTTTGACCGGCCCGCAGCTCTCGAACTGGGCGTCGACCGTCGAGCCGTCCGGGGCCACTAGCTCCAGGCGCTCGACCGGCCCGGCGGCGGGCAGGTCCACCAGGCAGGTGACGACCGCGTCGCGCTCCCAGCCGGTGGCGTTGAAGACCCCGAGCAGGTGGTCCCCGGGCCGGGCCAGCGGGTGGCCCATGCCGGCGGTCAGCGCGGCCATCGAGCGGGTGGCGAGCTCCGCGCCGATCAGCCGGGCCTTGTCGAAGCGGTAGGCCATGTCCTTGTGGACCTGGTCCATGGAGCAGCCGTTGATGGAGTCGTGGGCGTGGTTCTCGAGGAGCGCCTTCCAGGCCGAGGAGAGCCGCTCGGCCGGATAGGGCGAGCCCGCCGCCCAGGCCAGCGCGGCCAGCGGCTCGGCCCGGCGCTCGAGCGAGTTCTCGGCCGCTTCGTTGGCCACCTTGAGGTCGGCGCGCGCGGCGATGGCCCCGGCGAAGAGCCCGCCCCAGAAGCCGTCGATGTCGCAGTGGCGCATCTCGCCGCGGAGCACGGGGAGCTTCTCGAGCTCCTTCGCGCCGAGGCTGCGGCGCACCAGGGCGATGTAGTCGGCCAGCGACTCGGAGCGGACCTCCACGCCCGGGCACGCCCGGCGCACGTCGGCCAGCAGCCGGACCAGGTCCTCGGAGGGGACGGCGTTGTCCTCCTGCTGCATGGCCAGCGTATGCCCCGGGACCAGCTCGATCTGCCGGGCGTTCTCGACCATGTCGTCGACCGCCGCGCGGAGCTGGCCATCGGTGTAGGCGCAGGGCCCGGCGTCGAGCAGGCGGTACTCGTCGCGGTAGGAGTCCTCGCCGGCCACGTGGAAGAGCCGGCCGGGCTGCTCGCGGTGCTCGCCCTGGCCGGGCTCGCGGCCGGCCAGCAGCCGCCGGTAGACCCGGAAGTAGAAGTTCGAGCGGGCGAAGTCGTCGAAGAGCCGGAAGTCGAGCGCCCGGGTGCCGTCGGGCGACTCCCACCAGAAGAGCGGCGGCGCCGCGTGCCGGTTGAGCCCGCGGTAGAAGAGCACGTCGGAGATGCCGAAGCCGGCGTAGAGCTGGGGCAGCTGCGAGAGCTGCCCGTAGCCGGTAGCGGTGTAGCCGACCTTCATGAGCGCACCGAAGGCGGCGGCCACGCGCTGGCCCACGGCCATGTTGCGGACCACGGCCTCGCCCGAGACCGAGAACATCTCCGGCAGAGTGTACCAGGGGCTGGTCACGATCCGGCCGGCGCGGGCGAGCTTCTCGAACCGCCCGGCCATCTCCGGCCGCACCCGGGCGTAGTCCTCGAGCATGACCGTGCCGCCGTCGAGGTGGAAGCAGCCGAGCTCCGGGTGCTTCTCGAGGATGCCGACGGCCGCGTCGATCAGCTCGGCCAGGCGGATGAGCGACTGCTCGTAGTTGTACCGCCACTCGCGGTCCCAGTGGGTGCCGCAGATGACGTGCAGGCAGCGCCCGGCGGGCTTGGGGGTCTTCCCCGCGCCGGCCGCCTTGACGTCGGTGGAGCCAGTCCTGCGAGCAGATCGTGAGGGCATCGGCGGACCTCCATGAGCCGGGAAGTGGACCGGACTTTGCCGGCCGGCACGCGCACTATGCTAGCGCCCCGTGCGGCGGCGGCAAGACAGAAAGAGGACCAGTCTATTGCCAAGGCGGCTGGGGCGGTGTTCGTGGTCCGACGGGAGATCCATGGCTCAACAGGGAACAGCCAACAACCAACGTCCAACAACCAACGTCCAACAGCCAACAGCCAACAGCCAACAGCCAACAGCCAACAGCCAACAGAAAACGCAAGCTCAATGATGCAACAGCGTGGAGAGATATCTGCTCCTTGTCGCCCCGCGTCGTCCAGTCTCCCTCAAAGACGTTGGCTCTTGTTTGTTGTTTCTTGACTGTTGGTTGTTGGTTGTTGGTTGTTGGTTGTTGGTTGTTGGTTGCTGGTTGCTGGTTGCTGGTTGTTGGCTGTTGGTTGCTGCATGTCCGTCTTCCCGGCGCGCGAAGGCCTTTGCCTCCTGGAGGCCGGACTTTTCGGAACGCTGCCATGAATAGCGGATGGGCCGCGCGCGTCTTCCTGCCTGACCGGTGGAGGAATCGTACGGACCGGCATTGACAATCCGCAATATGGGCAACGATCGGAGGAGTCCGGTGCGCAGACTGATGCTGGCGGCGGCGTTGGCTTTCATCGTGGGCGGACTTCGCGCTCCGGGCGTCCGGGCCGGCGAGGCTCCTGGCGACGGAGCGGACGGCACCGCCGGGCCGCAGCAGCCCCGGTCCGGGGCGGAGTCCACCCCGCCGAAGCAGGAGCCGCCATCGCCGCCCCCTCGGGCCGAGGCTCCGGGACCCAAGACCGGCTCGGGCGCCAGGGAGTCCGCCGACGCCGAGAAGATCCGCCAGCTTCGCCGGGAGATAGAGGAGTTGCGCCGGCGCCTGGAGGGCGTGCCGGAGCCCAAACCGGCGCCGACCTCCGCCGAGAAGATCGCCGAGCTCGAGGCCGAGCGCGACCGGCTCCAGGCCATGCTCGACCAGCCGCTCTGGCGCTTCCACGAGGATCGGGTCAGCCCGCGGGCCTTCTCCCTCGACGTCGGCGCCGTCTACGGCCACACCGACAACCTGGGCGAGCGCCACGACGACAAGGTCGGCGACTCGTGGTTCCGGCCGGAGGTCGGGCTCTTCTGGGGCAGCCTCGACCGGCACTGGGGCCTGGGCCTCGCCGCCGGCCAGAGCTTCTACGACCGGCACGACGAGGAGGACTACAGCGACGTCGAGTTCACCGCCGTGCTGGGCTCGCTATGGTACCGGCTGCAGGACGTCTCCGACACCTCCCGCTTCGTCACCGACCGGATCGAGACCACCCGGCACACCGTCGCCCTGGGCGACGACTGGAGCCTCCGCCACGCGGCCGGCAAGCAGGGCTTCGAGCCCCTGGACCTGTTCGCCGCCGGCGAGTTCGTGTCCGGCGACCTGCACTACGACGCCCTCACCCTGATGGTCGGTCCGCGCTGGAACTGCATGCAGAGGATCCGCCGCGGCGCCTACGACGAGGGCCTGGGCTGGCAGCTCCGGACGCTGGTCGGCTTCACCCGGCGCTGGTACGAGACCGACGGGTATCTGGACGAGACCGCGCTCGTCGGGCAGCTGGACTTCGCCTACGCCGGGCCCCTCTGGGTCGGCGAGCTCTGGGCCCGTTCGCGGCTGGAGGACGACCTCTACGACAAGTCCGGGCACAAGCGCGTCTCGGACGCCGGCTTCAAGGTCGAGCAGGGCAGCGGCTGGGTGCGGGTGGTCTACGGGGCCTCGGCCGGCGTGGAGCAGTTCGACCAGGGCGACGACGTGACCGGCAGGAAGCGCCGCGACTTCGTGGCCCGCGGCCGGCTGGGGCTAGACTTCCGGCTGCTGCCCCACAGCACCGTCGGCATCTACTACGTCCCGGAGCACCACGACTCCAACATCGAGGAGTTCGACGCGACCATCAACCTCTTCGAGGCCGGCCTGAAGCTGACCTTCTACAGATCGTCGCATAAATAGCGTCAACTGTGTCGGATGGTCAATCCCGCTTGTG
>CALGYR010000153.1 GCA_937935355.1 uncultured bacterium
AGAAACGCTGCGCGTTTCTTCACCACGGAGTGCCCCCGCCGGAGAGAACCGCCCCCTGCCCTCTGTCTGCAGAAGATATGATGCGATTCCGATCGGCGAATGGAAGCTTGCGCTAGGTGTGAAAGTAAAAGCCCCGCCGGGCTGAGCCCGGCGGGGCTTTGAACGATTGGCTTCAGTCGCGACTACTTCTTGGCGGCCAGCTTCTTCCTGGCCTCGGTGACCACGGTCACGAACCGGGCGGCCAGCTCGGTCATGCCCTTGAAGTCGCCGGCGGCGAGCTTCTTGGCGTCGAAGAGGTTGGAGCCCGCGCCCAGCGCGAAGGCGCCGGCCTCGAGGAAGGCCGGGGCGGTCTGGTCGTCGACGCCGCCGGTGGGCATCATCGGGATGTGCGGCAGCGGGGCGCGCACGGCCTTGAGGTATGCCGGGCCGCCGACCGAGGCGGGGAAGATCTTGACGACCGCCGCGCCCATCTTGTAGGCGTTGACGATCTCGCTGGGGGTGAAGGCGCCGGGCATCATCGGCACCTCGAACTTCCTGGCGGCGGCCATCACGTCCGCGTCGGTGTTGGGGGCGACCAGGAAGGAGGCGCCGGCCTCGACCGCGTTCTTGGCCTGCTCGGTGGTCAGCACCGTCCCGGCGCCCAGCACCACCGAGTCGCCGAAGCGGGCCTTGACCGCCTTGATGACCTCGGGGGCGTTGGGGACGCTGAAGGTGATCTCCAGGGCCTTCACGCCGCCGTCGACCATGGCCTGCAGGCCCTTCATGGTGTTCTCGTCGCCCTTGGCGCGGACCACCAGCACGACGCCCAGCTCGCGGATCCTCTCGAGGGTTTCCTTGGCTACCGACATGATCGTCCTCTCCTTCTCGTCCTCATCTCGCCAGCGCCGCTTCCGGCCGCAGGGGCGGCCAGGGGAGCGGCGGCGTTTGTCCGCCTGACAAAGGTACACGCCGGGGGGCGGGATTCAAGAGACGGGCGGGGGGCATGGGGGGGGCCTATGGCTTGGTCTCCTCCTCGCTTCTGATCTTCTTTAGCGCTTCGGCGGCGGCAAAGCGCATGGATTCATCCGCATCCTTTAGCAGAGGCTCCAGCGCGGGGATCGCCGATTTGGCAATCGGGCCAATGTCACGAAGCAGTACGACCGCATAGTGCTTGTTGGGTGCGACAGCGCGCGGCATGCACAGGTACAATGTCAGCTTTCGTGCCGCGGTTTCTTGCCCGCCCAGGTCTGCGACTATTTCTTCACCTCCGGCCACCTTGGTCACCGGCCCACTCACAAACCATTGCACGTGCCCCATTTTGGATCTCACCTGCCATACCGGCACCACCACCGCCCCGACGAACCAAGCCAGGCCCAGGGCCAGGAGGATACCGGCGGTCCACAGCACCATTGGCCGCCAGGTGCGGGACTTGGTCTGGGAGTCACCGCCTTTCGACATCTTACTTACCGCGTCCTGGCCCTTTGCCGCGGTCGATGAGGCGTCGCGCCGGCCTCCTGGCGGTTGCGCGACTATCCGCTCGCTCCTCGATCGCCCGGCGCTCACGCTCCAACTCACGCTTCAGCTCCTCCTCGGAGGGCAGGTACAGCTTGTACCGCGAGGCGAAGAGCTGGCGGCTCTCGTGAAGCACCGAGTACCTGACGATGGCCTCGTTCTTCTCGGAACAGAGGATCAGGCCTATGGTGGGGTTGTCGCCCTCCGGCTTGCCGTGCTCCTCGAACATGCGGACGTAGCCGTCCATCTGGCCAATGTCCTGGTGGGTCAGCTCGCCGATCTTGAGGTCGATGAGCACGAAGCACTTGAGCAGGTAATTGTAGAAGACCAGATCCACATAGAAGTCCCGGTCGTCGAAGCGCAGCCGCTTCTGCCGGGCGACGAACGAGAAGCCCCGCCCCATCTCGAGCAGGAAGGCCTGGAGGTTGTCGATGATGGCAGCCTCCAGGTCGGACTCGTGTGCCCGCGGCAGGTCGGGCAGGTTCAGGAACTCCAGGACATAGGGGTCTTTGAGCATCTCAACCGGATTGGCCGCTTCGCCCGCCTTCTTCCTGATTTCGCGGAGCATCCCCTTCTTATCCCGGCTGGCCAACAACCGCGTGTGCAACCGGCTGGCGATCTGCCGTTCGAGCTCCCGCCTGGTCCAGCCGCCCTCAGCCGCCTCGGCCTCATAGAAGTCCCGGGCGCCATGGTCTTCGACTCGCATTAGTGCGCGGTAATGGGACCAGCCGAGGGTGGGGCGAAATCCGGGGCAGGCCAGGTCGGAGGCGCTTTCTGCACGCGCGGCCGATTCGTCACCCAGCGGGTGCCCTTTCTTGGGCAGGGCAGATTGGTCACCCATTGGGTGACCAATTCTGGGCAGGCGGTCACGAAAAGCCTGATAGAACAGGCGGAAGTACTTGAGGTTGGTTGCCGAGAACCCCGGTCCGTAGCGCTCGGTCAGGCGCTGGGACAAGTCCCGAATTACCCGGGCGCCATATTCCGCCCGGGCCTCGCCCCCCTGGAGCGCACCCACTATCTCTCGTCCCACCAGCCAATAGGCGGTGACCACCTCGGCGTTGACGGCGCGAACGGCGCGCCATCGGGCTCGGTCGAGAATGGCTGCGATCCTGCCGAACAAGTCCCGGTCGCCACGCTTGGATAGTCGCTTGCCCATGCTTACTCATCCCAGTTCCAGAACCCGGCCCCGAGCCAGGCCGTTGCCTTCGGACAGATCATGCCGGCCTCAGATCACACCTCATCCGCCGTCAGCTTACCCGCCCGGCGGTCGCGCGCAAGCTGGCCACGACGGAGCTGCCCATCGCCATAGGACATCACGTGCGGCGGGGCTTGCCCCCTGTAGTAGAGCGCCGTTGCCCTCACTACAGGGCTTGGCCGGCTGCTCAGCTACGTCCGACATGGCACCCTGAGGCCCCAGGGGGCGGGGCGGATGATTCGCCGAAGGCCGTCGGCGAACAGGCCATTGGGCAGTGCCTCCTGCCCCTAATTCTCCCCGCCCCGCGGCGTGGCGCAAGCCCTGTAGTGAAAGCTGTGGCGCTCCACTGCAGGGCAAGGGCGGGTGGCCTATGGCTTGGGCTTCTCCCCCCTGATCTTCTTCAGAGCCTCGGCGGCGGCAGCCCGGAGGGCCGGGGCGGAATCATTGAGCAGAGGTTCGATGGCCGGGACGGCCTCGGCCGCCACGGAGCCCAGGAATCCCAGGGCGCGGATTGCCGCCAGGCGGGTGCTGGCTTCGACGTCGAAGCGAAATCCCGCAGTCTCTTTGGAGTCGATGCGCTGCTCGGTGGCCGCCAGGAGCGCCATGAGAGGGCCGACCGCCCGCTGGCCGCCGTGGGACCCCAGCGTCTGGGCCGCGCAGATCTGCACCAGCGGGTTCCGGTCGCCCAGCGCCGTGATCAGGAGCGGGGCCATCTCGTCGGTCCACACCTTTCCCCCGCAGAGGCCTGACGCCGACTCGGCACGGGCCAGGGGGTCATCGCAGGCCAGGCCCGCCCGGAAGATGGCTCGCTGTTTCTCCGGCTGGGGCCCGTACTTGCTGAGGCTTCTGGCAACGGACACCCGCACGGCGAGGTCCGGATCGTCGATGCCCCCGGCCAGGGCGGCGCCGGCTTCCTGTTGGCCGTCTCTCTGACATATCACGATCCAGAGAGCTCCCAACTCCGCCGCCGAGCGTCTGCGCACGTCCGGAAGTGGATGGCGCACCGCCCGGCACATGGCGGACAGGGCCAGACGGCTGTCGCCTCGGCACGAGAAGCAGGCGTAGAACACCCCCAGGGCGCGCCGGCGCACGGCCGGGTCGGGGTCGTCGAGCATGGCCTCGATCTCGGGCACGGGCGCGAAGAAATAGAGCGTCCCGGTGGCCAGCAGCCGGACAGTGCTGTCCGGGGAGCGCAGTGCGGCGCGTAGCTCGGCTTGGCCGAGGTCGGCCGTCTCGGCCAGCCCGCGGGCGGCCGTCTCCCGCACGTGCACCGCTTCCCGCTGGTCCCGGAGCACCCGCGAGAGCGCCGGCACTCTCCCGCTGCCGCAGTGACCGAGGATCGCGACAGCCGTCTTCCTCTCGGAGGCCAGCCAATGCGGCATGCGCAGGTATAGGTCCAGCTTTCTGGCCGCCCGGTCCGGGCCGCCGAGTGCGCCGATCGGTTTGTCGCAGATGTGTCCGATGGGCCCCCGCTTCAGGACTGACCTGACCTGCCACACCGGCACCACCACCGCCCCGATGAACCAAGCCAGGCCGAGGGCCAGGAGGATACCGGCGATCCAGAGGGCCATGGGCCGCCAGGTGCGGGGCGACTTAGGCGGCTGCTCAGTCACGTTCGGCATGGCATCCTAAGCCCCCGCGGGCGGCCCGGGCAATCTGCCGAAGGCCGTCGCTACACGGGCCATTGGGCGATGCCTCCTGCAACCCATTCTCCCTGTCGGCGCCGCGCGGCGCAATGGCTGGGTGGTCTACTCTGGCGCATTCCGGACCATCCAGTCGCGCACGATGCCGCAAGCACTGAACAGCGCGTGGCTTCGCCGGTCCGGGAGTTCCGCCACAAGGGACCGGTTGTCGAAGCTGATCACCAGCACCGCGTGTGCAGCCCATGAGACGACGCCGCACTCCTGGCTTGAGCATGCCAGGGCTTCATCGATCTCGGCCATGACGGCGGCCTTGTCCAGGCTCAGTTCGCCATGCAGGCGGCCGTCGACCAGCCGGACGTTCCGGAACTCGCCGAGCCACAGGTGTGCAGGCTTGGAGCCATCCGCAGGTTTCTCGGGAGTTGGATGAATGCACAGGATTTGCTGCCCTTCGAGCCTCACCTTCGCTTGGCTGCCACGGCCCGAGGCGCGGTAATAGACCATGGCCATCAACGCTTGTGAACGGCAGATGGCATTGGTTTCGAGAGAGGAGTCCAATCCTACCACCTTGCAGCAACGCTCCACGCGGACAGGCACGGTCTTACCCTGCTGATCCTTCTTCAGGGCCAGCTCGAAGGCGATGAGTTGCCGGCCACCTTCCGCAGGCGGATCGATGACCGTGAGTTCCATCGACAACTCGCCCTGGGCGGGCCTGCCCTCGGACAGAGCCTTCCACTGGGCGTCAGTGAAGAGCGGCGGTTCCCTATGGGAGTCACAGCCGAGTGCCAGCAGCCAGACACAGGCGAGCAGGGGAACGAGGCGTCCTATCCTCTTCATAGCTGGTCCATCCTCCCCGCCCCAGCGGCTGGCGCCCCGGGTATTTCGCCGAAGGCCGTCGCTGCGTAGCGGTCACTCATTGCCATCCGCCACATCATCTTCGACTTCCTTTTCGGGCTCCGCTTCGTCCACCTTTTCCGAGACCGCGGCACTGTTTCCAGGTACGTCGGCACACGTGATACGTGGACACCTCCACTCCGAACCCCGTACGTGACAAATCACTCAAGAGGGGAGATGGGAGATATGCTACGGCCATAGGAGAGCACACGCATCCAACTATCTTCCAGTATGCTGTCAGATGCTCGCGTCGAATAAAGCGCTTCAGTGCAATTCGATTGGCCACTATCGTGCGAACGATCTTAGGTAACACAAGTTGCCGGGAAATCTGAATGAGTAGTAAAGACGAACGCCTCTGGAGC
>CALGYR010000154.1 GCA_937935355.1 uncultured bacterium
GATCGTATTCGGTGACTGGAGTTCAGACGTGTGCTCTTCCGATCTGCGCCTCCGCCGAGGCCGCCGCTCTGGCCGTGGAGGCGGGCATGCCCGAGCGGGCCGCGGTGATCCACGAGCAGGCCGGGCGCTTCCTGGACTCGGCCCGGGTGTCGGAGGAGGCGGGGCTAGTCGAGCGGGCCATCGAGGCCTACCGGCGCGCCGGACGGACCAGGGACGCCGCGCGGGTGGCCGTGGCCGCCGGCCGCGTCGAGCGGGCCATCGTGATCTACGAGGCTGCCCGCTGCTTCGCCGACGCCGCGCGGCTGGCCGAGGAGCACGGCAGCACGGAACTGGCCGTCGAGCTCTACGAGAAGGCCGAGATGTTCGGCGTCGCCGCCCAGGCCGCCCGCGACGCGGGCATGATCGAGAAGGCCATCGAGCTCTACCGCCGGGCGGGGCTAGCCGACAAGGCCGAGGCGCTCGCCGGGACGATCGTCTCCCGGGACGCCGAGGCGGCCCGGAAGCTCCGGCTGCTCGAGAAGTACGAGCAGGAGGGCCGCTTCCGGGACGCCGCCCGGATCGCGCGCGAGGCCGGGCTCATCGAGAAAGCCCAAGCCTACGAGGCCCTGCACGAGACCGCCGAGAGCGGCGAGCAGGAGAAGGTCAGGCTCAACCGCCCGCCGGAGCAGGCCCGCGCGGCCATGCGGGCGCGACGCTTCCGCCGGCGTCGGCACGGGTACTGAGACACGACCATCTCGAGAAGTCCGTTGCACCGCCGAGACGCGGAGACGCGGAGAGAGGCCGGCTTTCGGCTGTCGGCTTTCGGTCTTCGGCCTTCGTGATAGCGGCTGTTCCTAAAGCCGAAAGCCGAATGCCGAACGCCCAATGCCCACTGCCGCCGCGGTCGTTCTCCGCGTCTCGGCGCCTCGGCAGTGTAACCGGGTCTCCTCGGCACGGCCCCGGCACTCCCGGTTGGCCCTGGAAGTGCCCGCCCCCGGCAGGTAGAATCCGCCGCCATGGACGGCTTCGCAACCGACTTGAAGCTCTTCGCCAGCGCCGCGCTCTACATCGTGGCCCTGATCAACCCCATCAGCAAGGTCTTCGTGCTCTCCACCCTGGCCAACGACCTGGGAAGGAGCGGGCTGCGCTCGCTGGCCCTGCGCGCCTCGGGCATCGCCCTGGTCATCCTGCTGGCCTTCGCGGTGCTGGGCAACGCCCTCCTGACCATGGTCTTCCACGTCGAGCTCTACTCCTTCCAGATCGTCGGCGGGCTGGTGCTCTTCTTCGCGGGATTCAAGGCCCTGACCCGCGGAGTCTTCTACGAGCAGGACGAGCACAAGTCCCTGGCGGAGATGGCCATCGTGCCCCTGGCCTCGCCGATGATCGCCGGCCCGGCCACCCTGACCGCGGCCATCTCATTCCCGGCGCACTACGGCATGAGGATCGCCATCCCGGCGATGATCGCGGCGCTCTTCGTGAATCTGGTGGTGATGCTCTTCTCCGCGGGCATCAGCCGCGCGCTGCGGCGCTACAACCTGATGGGCGCGCTCATCCGCATCACCGGCATGGTGGTCGCCACCATCGCCGTGCAGATGGTCCTGACCGGAATACAGACGTGGCACGCCACGTTGAAGGCGGCGGCATGACCCGGACAGCCGCCCTATTCCTGACGGCCGCCTTGACGTTGACGGCCGCGATGGTCGCGCTGGCCCCGGCCGCCTCCGCCCAGGAGAGCGAGGCCGCCCAGCCGAGGGAGGAGCCCCCCGCCGTCGGGGAGCCGGCCGCCGAGCCCCAGCCCCCTGAGAAGCTTCGGATGATGCGGGAGCTCCTCAAGCTCCGCGGCCGCGACTACCGCGAGGCCCGGGGCGCAGTGCTCCGCACGGTCAAGGCCGAGGACATCGCCGCTATCCGCGACTCCGAGGAGGCCGGCGACGATCCGGCGCTCAGGCTCGTCTGCGACGCGCTCATCTGGCGGCTGGGCAACGCCCGGACCGCCGAACTTCTCGACAAGCACGCCGCCGACCCCACCGGCTCTGGCGCCGCGGCGCCCGAGGCCGCGGGGGGCGAGGCGCTCTGGGCTGGACGGGATGCGGCCCAGGTGCTGGTCTCGTGCTTCGGGCCGGGGGCGCTGCCGGCGCTCGTCGAGCAGCTGGTCTACGAGGACCGCCCGGCCGTCGAGCGCCTGACGGTCATCGAGGCGCTCGTCGAACTGCGCGACGCACGCACCCCGGACGTGCTTCTGGCCGCCGCCGGTGACCAGAAGCTCGAGTCGCGGGTGCGGGCCGCGGCGGTCTGGCGGCTCGAGAAGTGCCTCAGCGGGGTGCCGGCGCTCGCCATGGCCCACGCCGTCGGGAAGGACCCGCTGGGCCTGGGCCCCAGGGTCGCCCCGGAGCTCGCGGACCTGGCCAGGGCCGTGAAGCTACCCGCCCTGGAGCTCAAGGGCGCGGCGCGCGACCGGGTCGTGAACGGACTGGCCAAGTTCCTCGCCTGGGACCGGGACGACCGCGTCAGGGCCCTGGCCGCCAAGGCGCTGCGCGGAGCGGGAGACGCCGCGGTCGGCCAGCTGGTCCGCTCGCTCTCGACCGATGCCTCCCCGTGGGTGCGCGCCTGGTGCGCCGACTCCCTGCGGCGCCTGGGCACGCCGGAAGCCAAGAAGGCCCTGGCCGCCGCCAGGGGCGCGGAAAAGAACCCGGAAGTCCAGGGCATCATCGACGGACGAGGAGCGCCGGCACTGCCCGAGCAGGCGGTGCCTGGCAAATCGATACTCAGAGGAAGGTGAGAGAGAAAAGGGGACATTCTGCTTTTCTCGCAGGAAAAGCAGAATGTCCCCTTTTCTCACGCCTTCTCCAGCAGCTTGCACAGCTGCCGGAAGATCTCGCCCATGGTCTGGGACGCATCCACCGGCCTGAGCCGGTCGCGGTAGAAGCGCAGGAGCTCCCTGGTCTTCGAGTTGTACTCGTCGAGCCGGGTGAGCACGTGCCGGGGCTGGTCGTCATCGCGCTGGAACAGCTTGCCGCCGCAGACGTCGCAGACGCCGGCCTTGGTCGGCGGCCGGGCCGGACCGTAGGCCGCGCCGCAGTCGCAGTAGCTGCGCTTGGTCAGGCGGTCGATCAGCACCTCCTGGGGCGCGTTGATGTAGAAGACGCAGTCCGGCTGGGCGGCGCCGGCCAGGCTCTCGGCCTGCGAGAGCGTCCGCGGGAAACCGTCGAGCACGCAGCCGGAATCGCCCAGCGCGCCGAGGTACTGCCGGACCAGCGCGTTGACCTCCTCGTCGGGCACCAGCCGGCCGGCCTTGGTGAACTCCTGGGCGCGCTTGCCGAACTCCGTGCCGCCGCGCACGGCCTTGAGGATGATGTCGCCCGGCGAGATGTGGCGCAGCCCGTAGCGGGCCGCCAGCAGCTTCGCCTGGGTGCCCTTCCCCGCCCCCGGGGGGCCGAGCAGCACGACCTTGAGGCGGCCCACGTGGGCGCGCAACTCAGCCGCAGGCTCCGGCACGGAGGCCAGGATCTCCCGGAAGGCCTCCGACGGGGAGAGCGACTGGGCCCGTCCCGGCCTGGGGGCGGCCGTCGCTCCGGCGGCGACCATCACCATGGTGTTGGCTCCAACCGCCGGCGTGAAGGCCCGGTCGATCTCCTCCAGGGCGGCGAAGGGCGAGTCGTCCGCGGCCGGCGCGCCCGGCTCGGGTTCGGGAGAGGGCTTGGGCGCACTGCCGCCGGTGCTCGGCGCGGATCGGACCCACTCCAGATAGTCGGGGTTGCCGCCGGTCACGTCCAGGACCACCACCTCGGGGACCTCGTAGGGGTGGACCTCCTTGACCCCGGCGATCACGCCGTCGATCTGCGCCTCGTCGCACTTGATGATGAGCAGGGACTCCTCGGCGCTCTCCAGGCGGCCCTCCCACCAATAACGGCTGGTGATGGAGGGCACCATGTTGACGCACGCGCAGGCCCGCTGGGTGAGCAGGTGGCCGGCAACCTCGCTGGCGCGCTCCGGCGGACAGGTCACGAGAATGACTTTAATCATTAGTGGGAAGCCCCCTCTGCGCCCGGGCGAAAAGTATAGGCCATCAGGGAGCAGTGTCAAGGCGGCGCCACGCCAACCCGCGGCCCCTGTCGGCAGCGATGCTCGCCGCCGAGGCGCGGAGACACAGAGGCACAGAGCCGGCTCACGAACGCGGCAGGGGCGCTCCGGGTAGGGCATACCCAGGCCGCGGACAGCATTCCGTCTCGGCGTCTCTGTGTCCCCTGCTCGAGGAGCAAGCCCGGCTTCGCTACGCAGGGCGAAGCAGAGTCGACGGTGAAGATCGTTCCCTGCAATGGCCCTGCTGCGAGGCGTGAGGCCCTTGCCTTTGCGCCTTCGTTCTTCATAATCCGGAATTCGTGTAAGCGGTCGAACCCCGCCGGCAATGGTTATGGCGGACGGAGGGAGTCCCGGTGGCTGAACTGATCAAGCCCCTCGAGCGGATGACGGACGGCGAGCTCCTCGATCGGCACCAGGCCGGCGACGAATCGGCATTCGCCGAGGTCGTCGAGCGCCACGGGGCCATGGTGATCTCGGCCTGCCGGCGCGCGCTGGGCCCGGCCGAGGCCGAGGACGCCGCCCAGGCGGTCTTCGTGGTGCTCGCCCGCAAGGCCGCGGCGCTCCGTCCGGAGAAGAGCCTGGCCGGCTGGCTGCACCGCACCGCCCGGATGGTCTCGGGCACGGCGCTGCGCGAGCGCTCCCGCCGCCGGCTCCACGAGGAGGAGGCCGCCGCCATGCGCCGGAGAGACGCCGCCGTGGAATCCGCCGGTGCCGCCGAACACGCCGAGCTCCTGGCCGGCCTGGACGGGGCCATCGAGGCGCTTCCGGGACGTCTGCGCGAGGTGCTGGTTCTCTGCTACCTGGGGGACCTGTCGCAGAGCGAGGCCGCCCGGCGTCTGGAGATGCCCCTCGGGACGGTGGCGGTCTACTGCAAGCGCGGCCTCGAGCGGTTGCGCGGGCAACTCGTCCGCCGGGTGGGCCGGCCGGGAGAGGTGCTCGGCGCCGAGGCCCTGGGCGCGCTGCTCCTGGGCTCGGCGACCGGCGCGGCGACGCTGCCGGCCGGCTTCCTGGCCTCCACTCTTTCCGTCGCCAAGGGCGCCGTGACCGCGGCGCCTCCGGTCGTGGCGCTGGCCAACGGCGTGCTCAAGGCCGTCTTCTGGCACAAGGTGCAGATGGCCGCCGCGGCTGTGGCAGCGGCGATCGCCGTCGGCACCGCCGTTCCGCTGACTGTCCGCGCCCTGGCCGGAAGCGGAGCCGTCTCCCGGCAGGCTCCGGAGAACCAGCCGCCGACCGCGCCGGCCGATTCCGATCGGGCCACCGGTCCAGATCGGCCTCCGCCGCCGGAGCAGCCGCCCGCGCAGCCGCCGCCCCGGGACCGGGGCGAGGACGTCTGGGAGGTCGACTGCATCGACTCGCACATGGAGGCCACCTGGGCGGGCGGCACCGACATGCTGCTCAAGACCGTCGAGCTGATCCTCAAGAATCCCGACACCGACGTGCCGGTGGCCTGCGGCGGCAGCTGGGACGAGGCGATCGAGCTCG
>CALGYR010000155.1 GCA_937935355.1 uncultured bacterium
TCAATAGTTGGGCGTCAAATAATGGCTACTGCCCGGGGCTGCAGCTCGACCGCATAGACAACGATGGCCCTTACGCGCCGTGGAATTGTCGATGGGTGTCTCCCGCGGAAAACATGCAGAATAGCACGAACGCCAAACTTACTGCGACCTCGGTCCGAGCCATACGCGCCTTGCTACGCGAAGGTAAGCCGCAACATGAGATAGCTGCCTGCTTCGGAGTTCACCAGTCGATCATCTCCGAGATTCGACACGACAAGATATGGAGGAACGTGTCATGATCCTACGCGGCTATCAGCAAGCGGCGGTGGATGCCGTCTACCGGCATCTCCGCGAGCACGACGACAACCCCTGCGTGGTGATCCCGACGGCGGGGGGCAAGACCCCGTGCCTGGCGGCCATCTGCCGGGACGCCGTCGACCTCTGGCAAGGGCGGGTGCTGATCCTGGCGCACGTCAAGGAGCTGCTCGAGCAGTCGGTCGCCCATCTGAACCGCCTGCTCGACTGGGACAAGGTGGGCATCTACTCGGCGGGCTTGAAGCGGCGGGACACCGCGCATCCCATAATCGTGGCGGGCATCCAGTCGGTCTACAAGCGCGCTTGCAAGCTCGACGGCTTCGACCTGGTCCTTGTGGATGAAGCGCACATGATTCCGCCGGACGGCGACGGGATGTACCGGACCTTCCTGGAGGAGGCGGCCAAGGTCAACCCCCGCATCCGGGTGATCGGCTTCACGGCGACGCCGTTCCGCATGACCACCGGCTCGATCTGCGCGCCAGAGAACCTGCTCAACTCGGTCTGCTACGAGATCGGCGTCCGGGAGCTGATCGTCCAGGGCTACCTTTGCAAGCTGGTCACCAAGGGCGGGCGCGAGGACGTGGACACCGGGGGCCTCCACGTCCGGGCCGGCGAGTTCGTGGCCGACGAGGTCGAGGCCCTGATGAACCAGGACTCGCGGGTCGAGGCCGCCTGCACCGAGATCATCGACTACACCCGCGACCGCAAGGCCTGCCTGGTCTTCGCCAGCGGCGTCGACCATGCCGAGCACGTGGCCGAGACCCTGCGCCGGAAGGGCGGCGTGGTCGCCACGGTCTTCGGCGAGACCTCCGATAAGGAGCGGGCCAAGGTCATCGCCGACTTCCGCGGCGGGAAGGTCAAGTACCTGGTCAACGTCAACGTCTTGACCACGGGCTTCGATGCGCCGAACGTCGACTGCGTGGCCATGCTGCGGCCGACCATGTCGCCGGGCCTCTACTACCAGATGGTCGGCCGCGGTTTCCGGCTCTGCGAGGGCAAGGCCGACTGCCTGGTCCTGGACTTCGGCGGCAACGTCCTCCGGCACGGCCCGGTGGACGACATCCTGGTGCAGGCGAAGGACTACGAGGGCGACGGCCAGGCGTCGGCCAAGAAGTGCCCGGCGTGCAGCGCGCTGATCGCCGCTGGCTACACCGTCTGCCCGCAGTGCGGCTACGAGTTCCCGCCGCCCGAGCGCCTGCAGCACGCCGCCACGGCGAGCACCGCCGGGATTCTCTCCGGCCAAGTGACCGTGGACGAGCAGGAGGTCCAGGAGACCTACTACAGCGTCCACGCCAAGCGCGATGCGCCGCCCGAGCACCCCAGGACCATGCGCGTCGACTACCTGATCGGCTGGCAGAAGTACCAGTCCGAATGGGTCTGCTTCGAGCACGGTGGCTGGGCGCGCAGCAAGGCCGAGTCCTGGTGGAGGCAGCGCTCGAACCTGCCGCCGCCGGCCACGGCCGAAGAGGCCGTCGATCTCGCTCAGGCCGGGGCGCTCTGCCAGACGAGGCATGTGACGGTCCGGAGCGTGACCGGCGAGAAGTACTCCCGCATCGTCGGCTACGACCTCGGGCCCAAGCCCGACTACCGCGAGCCGGGGTGGGACGAGGAGGGCGAGGCGGCACCGTCCCCGGTCGGCGCTGACAACTACGAGGAAATCCCCTTCTAGGGGCGGGGTCATGAGCACACACCTCGACCATGCCCTGGCCTACGCCAAGCTCGGCTGGCGGATCGTGCCGCTGCACCACATCAACGGCAAGGGACAGTGCACCTGCCTGCGGCCGGGCTGCGAGGCGCCGGGCAAGCACCCGCGGATCAAGGACTGGACAAACCAGGCGACCACCGACGAGGCCACTATCCGGGCCTGGTGGGCCCGCTGGCCCGACGCCAACATCGGCATGGCCATGGGGAGAGGGCTGGTCGATATCGAGTCCGAGGTCGACTGCGCCGAGAACATCGCCAGGCTGGAGGCCAAGCTCGGGCCGCTGCCGGACTCGGTCAGCTGGTCGAGCGGCGGCGGGGGGCAGCACCGGGTCTTCCGCACCACGCTGCCCATCGGGAACTTGACCAACATCGGCCGGGAGATCCTGGGCGTCCCGAAGACCGGCATCGACGTCCGCGGCGAGGGCGGCCAGGCGGTCATGCCGCCGTCGGCGCACATATCGGGCGGCACCTATCAATGGACGAACCTGACGCCCGACGCCATCGAGGTCGCCGAACTGCCGGAGGCATGGGCCAACTACCTGGCCGAGGCCGCCAAGTCGGAGGTCAAACCCGGCGGCGAGAACGCCATCCCGGAGGGGCAGCGGAACTCCACGCTGGCGCGCCTGGCCGGGACCATGCGCCGAGCGGGGATGAGCGAGCCGGCGATCCTGGCGGCGCTCCTGGAGACCAACCGCGAACGCTGCAATCCGCCGCTGGGCGAGGCCGAGGTGCGCTCGGTCGCGGCGTCCATCGCCAGGTACGAGCCCGACCAGGTGATGGTCGCGGCCGTCGAGGGGCACTGGGAGCAGGACCAGGCCGACACGGATGTCGAGGAACATGCGGCCGGCGACGACCCCGGCCCGCTGCCCGAGCACCTGCTGCACGTCCCGGGCTTCATCGCCGAGGTCATGGACTTCACCCTGGCCACGGCGCCCTACCCGGACCGGGTCTTGGCCTTCTGCGGCGCCCTGGCGCTCCAGGCGGCGCTTTGCGCCCGGAAGGTGCGCGAGCCGGGTGGAGCGCGCACCAGCCTCTACCTCCTGGGCCTGGCGAACTCCGGCACCGGCAAGGACCACCCGCGGAAGACAAACCAGCGCATCATGCTGGAGTCGGGCCTGGCCAACCAGTTGGCCGACAACTTCGCCTCCGGCGAGGGCATCGAGGACCGGGTCGCGGCCTCGAAGACCGTGCTCTTCCAGACCGACGAGATCGACGCCGTGCTCCTGGCCATTTCGAAGAGCCGGGACGGGCGGGCCGAGCGCATCATGGAGATCTTGCTGAAGCTCTATTCGGCCGCCGCCAGCCTCTACCACATGCGGGTCAAGGCTGGCCAGGAGCCGGGGACCATCGATCAGCCCGCGGTGGTGCTCTTCGGCACGGCCATCCCCAAGCACTACTACGAGTCGCTCTGCGACAAGATGCTGACCAACGGCTTCTTCGCCCGCATGCTGGTCTTCGAAGCCGGCCTGCGCGGGGCCGGGCAGGAGCCGCGCGAGTTGCCGGTCCCGGCGAGCATCCTGGAGAAGGCCCGCTACTGGGCCGCGCTTCGCCCAGGGCAGGGCAACCTGGATAACGAGCACCCCACGCCTATCGAGGTGCCGTTCGGGCCGGGTGTCACGGAGTTCTTCGCGGACCTCCGGTCGCAGGAGGCTGCCGCCTACAGCGCCGCGCAGAAGGCGAACGATCCGGTCGCTATGGCCATCTGGGCGCGAGCTGGGGAGAAGGTTCGGCGCCTGGCCCTGGTCTACGCCTGCAGCGAGAACCACCAAGCGCCGGTGATCACCCGCGTCGCCGTCGAGTGGGCCTGGACCATCGTGCACCACCAGACCAAACAGATGCTGTACCAGGCCGGCTGCCACGTGGTCGAGAACGATTTCGACGCCCGCTGCAAGCGGATGCTCTCGATCCTCCAGGACTGGAGATCCAAGCACGGCGACCGCTGGATGGAAGCCTGGCGGGTCAGCAGGCGCATGAAGCTGTCCTCGCGCGATCTCGAAGACGTCCGCAAGTCGCTGCAGGAGCAGCGGCGCATCGAGTACAGCGAGGCGCCCACCGCCGGACGGCCTGCCCGGACCTACAGGATCCTGGTCTCGAAGCGCGAAGAGTCGACCTGTTGCCGCGAACAAGTGGCCGAGGCAGAGCCTGGGACGGGGCATCTTGCACATAGTGACACCGATATTGCGGCCGGCGAATCGCCAAGAAGTGCGGCCGAGGCGGGGGCGTAAGTCTCATGAATATATACATTAAGAATACTACTCTCTTCTTCTTTACTTATTGCCTATACCCACACACCCACGCGCGCGCACGCGTATGCGCGAGAGACACGCGGTGCAAGAAGACAAGAAGCAACGGTTCCTCCCGGGCCCCCGGGCGAAACCACGCGCGGCGGAACCGTCGCGCTTCTCGACAGAGTTTGTTGGCCGGAGCCCGGTTTCCGCGCACAGTGCGCGCCCCGGCCGCCCGGGCGTGCCGGGAGCCGATCCAGCCGGGATCTCGCCACGTGGGCCGCCCGTGCGCGCCCCGTGGCCAACCCTTGGGCCAGAACTCGGAGGTGACGCCGTGAAACGGGATACCGCCAGCCGCATACGCACCAAGTGCACTGAGATCGCGGAGATGTTGGCCGCGAAAAACAAGGCCTACGGCAACTCGGCGCTGGAGCCCGTGCGGGTCTTCAGCGACGGCGACGCCGAGGCGCTCATCCGCGTGCGGCTCGACGACAAGCTCAGCCGCATCCGCAACAACCCCTCCGCGTTCGGCGAGGACCCCGTGCTGGACCTGGTCGGCTACCTGGTCCTGCTGCTCATCGCCCGCGAGGACAAGGCCGCCAAGGCGCGGCAGTAGGAGGCGAACCGTGAAGATCGAGATGCGCAGGCTGGCCGAGATCAAGCCCTACGAGAAGAACCCGCGGGTGAACGACGGCGCGGTGGACGCCGTGGCCAACTCCATCCGCGAGTACGGCTTCCGCCAGCCCATCGTGGTCGATGCCGAGGGCGTCATCATCGTCGGGCACACCCGCTGGAAAGCCGCTCAGAAGCTGGGGCTGGAGACGGTGCCGGTCCACGTGGCCCTGGACCTGCCGCCGGAGAAGGTGAAGGCCTACCGCCTGGCCGACAACAAGCTCGCCGAGCTGGCCGAGTGGGACATGGAACTCCTGCCCATCGAGCTTTCCGAGCTGCGGGGCATGGACGTGGACCTGGCCATGCTGGGCTTCGCCCCGGATGAGTTGGAGAAGCTGCTCGGTGCCGGCATCCACGGCAACGAGGGCCTGACCGACCCTGACGCCGTGCCCGACCCGCCTGACGCGGCGGTGACGCAGCCGGGCGACCTGTGGGTGCTGGGCGACCACCGGCTGCTCTGCGGCGACTCGAGCAAGGCCGAGGACGTGGACCGGCTCCTGGGCGGGGCCCGCATCCACCTGGTCAACACCGACCCGCCGTACAACGTGATGGTCGAGCCGCGGTCGAACAACGCCATCGCCGCCGGCCTGAGTTCCTTCGCCGGCTACGGCAACACCGACCCCGGCCGGGACGTCCACCGGAACCCGAACGCGGCCAACCCCACGCATGCCAAGATGCGGGCCAAGGACCGGCCGCTCGAGAACGACTTCGTGTCGGACGAGGAGTTCGCCAGGCTGCTCCACGCCTGGTTTGGGAACATACAGAGGGTGCTGGAACCGGGCCGAGGCTTCTACATCTGGGGCGGCTACTCGAACATCTCGAACTACCCGCCGGTGCTCAAGGCCTGCGAGTTGTACTTCTCGCAGATGGTGATCTGGGTGAAGGAGCACCCGGTGCTGACCCGCAAGGATTTCATGGGGAATCACGAGTGGTGCTTCTACGGCTGGCGGGAGGGTGCCGGGCACCTGTTCTTCGGGCCGAACAACATCCCCGACGTGTGGTCGGTGAAGAAGGTCAACCCGCAGAGCATGGTCCACCTGACCGAGAAGCCCGTGGAGCTGGCGGTCCGGGCGATGCAGTACTCGTCGCAGCCCGGCGAGAACGTCCTCGATCTCTTCGGCGGCTCGGGCAGCACGCTCATCGCGGCCGAGAAGACGGGGCGCCACGCCTACCTCATGGAGATCGACGCGCTCTACTGCGACGTGATTGTCCGGCGCTGGGAGGAGTTCACCGGGAAGAAGGCCGAGCGCGTCCCGGTCGCGGGGGTGGTCCATGCGCAATAGACGCCTGATGTGCCGGAACTGCGGCCTGCGCCTGGCGGAAGGGGTCAGGATGGTCCGCGGCGGGTTCTGTTCGGACTCCTGTAAGCTGGCCTACATCCCCGACATCACGCCGGCCCAGGCCGCTGCCATCAACGCGGCCGACGAGCGCGCCTACCGCGAGCCGCAGTCGTATGCCGAGGAGCCCTTCGGGGAGCAGTTGGCGGTGGGCTTTGCGATGATGGCCGGCCTGGACCCGCGGGACGAGGACGAGCGGGTGGCCTGAACGACCGAACCCCGGCGGGCTCGCCGGGGCGTTCGGTCTGAGGAGATGCTGGATGCTACTTGGTGACGGTGAACTTCCCGCGCTCGGCGACCTTGAACCGGGCCTCGGCCCCCTTGGCCTTGATTTCCCGGAACATGGCCGAGTAGATGGTCGCCGCCGGGGTCTTGCCCTCGGTCTGCCAGAGCCCCTTGGCCAGCATCGCCTCGACGATGGCCTTGGCGTTCATGGGCTCCTTGGCCTCGGCCAGCACCTTGGCGGCGGCGTCCAGGCCGGACATCCGGCCGTCGCCGGCCGGCTTCGCCGGGGCCGGCGCAGCCGCCGCCTCCGGCTTCTCGGGCTTGGCCTTCTTGCTGTGGCCCTTGGTCTTGGGATGCTTCTTGCTGCTCGACATGGTCCTTCTCCTTCCTTTCCCATCCGCGGCGACAGGCCGCGGTTCAATCCGTGTGATTCCCTAGACCGCTGTGAACCCGGCGATGAAGAACTCGCCGCGGGTCGCGGGCTCCCCCAGGCTCGCCGCGAAGGCGCGCGCCTCGGCAGGCGACAGGAACGGCCGGGCGAGCATGTACCCGCCGAACGCGGCCTGGGCATCCTCGCAAACCAGGCAGGCACCCTGGCGGTCCAGGACCAGCACCCAGCGCATGCCGTTGGTGAAGGTGCCCTCGGCGAGGAGGGGCTCCGCATCCGGCCAACGCTCGGCGCCACCGAAGGCGTCGAAGTCGTGGCGGGTGAATTCGCGCAGTTCCATGGGCTACTCCTCGAAGACCAGCGAGGCCATGCAGCGGGTGCAGAGGTCCATCGTTACGCCGTCGCCCCAGGAGACCCGCCAGAGGTGGACGTTGGCATGCTCGGCGTGGAGGCTGCAGGTGCCGCGCTTGTGGAGCGGCTGCGCCTCGACGCCGGCCATCGGCTCGCCCTTGGCGCGCTCGGCCGCGTCGCGGCGGTTGAGGGTGGCCTTGACCTTCTCGCAGGCGGCCACGCACTGGGCGCGGTAGCGGTTGCCGTCGGCCAGTTGGTTCGCCGCGCCGTAGGCGGCCAGGAGCAGTTCGTCGGCGACCGCCGCCAGCTCGCTCTGGTCGTCGTTCACCGGCACCGTTACGGTCAGGCCGTCCTTCTTGCAGAGGTAGACGAAGGGGATGCCGGCCTCGGCCATCCGGTCGGCGTCGGCCTTGGCGACCTCGACGCGCCGGCCCTGGAGCAGGATGGCGACGCGCCAGGCGGCGGGGGCCGCCTTGCGGGCGGCCTCCGTCGCGGTCTGGTGTTCGGCGTTACGCTTCTTCATGGTTGGTCTCCTTCACGGCTTGGCCGGGGTGGTGTCTTCGAAGCCGCACTCCGCCAGGAGCGCGCAGAACCCGGCCGGGTCCATTCGGTCCGCGGCGTCCTTGGGCAGCCGGGCCAGCCGGCCGAGCAGCCGCTTGAATTCCGGGCGGCCGAGGGCCGCGAAGCTGTCGCTGAAGGCCTCCAGCCTCGCGACGCCGTCCTCGTTGCCGACGAGCCAGTGCCAGCTCATGCACATCTCGCCGGAGCAGCCGCCGTCGGCGTGGTAGAGCCCGAAGGTCACCTGGTCGACGATGCCCTCCTTCCGAAGGTGCGGGAGGTTGGCGTCGGCGTACCAGGCCCGCTTCAGGTGGATGAAGCGGGGCAAGGCCTGCTGGTTGGTGGTGGTCTTCATGGGTGGCGCCTTTCAGTTCCGAAGGTCGGCCAGCGCTTCGGCGATGGCCTTGTCGTCGTTGCCGGAGAGGAAGGTCAGGGCGTCGACCAGGCGCATCCGCACCTCGGTCAGGTCCCCGACCAGAGCCCAGTTCGCCGGGGCGGCCTTGGCCTTCTCCTCGTGGACCTCCAACTCGTCCTGGAGCCAGCCCAGCAGGGCGCCGATGTCCTGCGCCCGTTCCTCGTAGGTCTGCGCCGCGGTCTTCTTGGTCTTGGTAGCCATGGTCCGTTCCTTTCCGTTCCGTCAGCCGAGGTCGAAGAGCCGGTTGTAGAGGCGGCAGGGCACCTGGCCGCGCACGATGGTGTCGAGCCGCTGGACCCGCGCCCGGGCGATGGCGTAGTCGCCGTTCTTGACCGCCTCGGCGACCTTGCGCAGGTCGGCGGCGTCCTTGGCGTGGACCCGGGCCATCTCGGCGTCGCCTTCGGCGGCCCATTCCTGGCCCTGGCGCTCCCACCGGGCGATGGCCTGGGCCAGGCGCTCCAGGTCGCGGCGTTCGTTTCTCTTGGCGGTCTTGGCGTCCATCTTTCTCCTCCGTTCCTTTCCGGCGCTCAATGCGCTCTTGGTATTGCCTTCTACACACACAGTGCCATGTTTCGGTCGAAACATCAAGTCAATTCGCAAGTAATCGGGGGGATTCGGCATGCCCGTAACCGGCCATAATGCGACGCTTACGCCTAGCCATTTGGCCATTACCGACCTCCTGGCGGTGCTTCGGAAGGCCGGTTCTCGGCACCTTTCCGAGGAGGCGCTACGGCGGGATATCGCGGCCGGCGCGCCGGTCAATCCCGACGGCACGGTGAACCTCCTGCACTACGCGGCCTGGCTTGCCAAGGAGGCCGGTCGTGGCGATTGACCCCCGGCAACTGAAGCCCGGCGACCTGGCGCGGCTCCTGAATTCGACGCCGCTCGGGGCGGTGATCGAGGAGCGCCAGCTCCACCGGCACCGGACCCGCGCCGGCTTCCGGATCGGCGACGGCCGGCGGGTGGACCTCTTCAAGTACGTGGCGTGGCTCGCTGACGAGCGGCACAAGCCCAAGCCGACCAGAGACCCCGCGGCCGAGTACGAGGCCATGAAGGAGGCCCAGGCAGCGCGGAACCGGGTGAAGGCCCTGGCCGGCCGGGATATCGGCGAGCTGCCGGCGGTGGGCGATCCGGAGCGGCGGGCCCGGGCGGAGCGGGAGTTCCGGTTCTTCTGCGAGACCTATTTCCCGCTGACCTTCCATCTGCCCTGGTCGCCTGACCACCTGAAGGTGATCGCCAAGGTGGAGGCGGCGGTCCTGCACGGCGGGCTATTCGCGATGGCCCTCCCGCGCGGGTCGGGGAAGACGTCCATCACCGAGTGCGCCTGCCTCTGGGCGGTGCTCAACGGGCACCGGGACTTCGTCTGCCTGATCGGCGCGTCCGAGGTCCATGCGGTCGAGATGCTCGAAAGCATCAAGATGGAGCTCGACGGCAACGACCTGCTCGCCTCGGACTTCCCGGAGGTTTCCCATCCCATCCGGTGCCTGGACGGGATCGCCAACCGGTGCTCCGGCCAGCTCTACAGGGGCGAGCGCACCCACATCGGCTGGACGGCGAACGAGGTGGTCCTGCCGACCATCCCGGACAGCCTGGCCAGCGGGGCAATCATCAAGGTCGCGGGGATAACGGGGCGCATTCGGGGCATGAAGTACAAGCGGGCCGACGGCAAGACGGTGCGGCCGTCGCTCGTGGTCTTGGACGACCCGCAGACCGACGAGTCGGCCCGGAGCCTTTCGCAGTGCGCCACGCGGGAGCGGATTCTGGCCGGGGCGGTGCTGGGCATGGCCGGGCCGGGGAAGAAGATCTCGGGGATCATGCCCTGCACCGTGATCCGGCCGGGCGACATGGCCGACAACATCCTCGACCGCGAGAAGCACCCGGAATGGAACGGCGAGAGGACCCGGATGGTCTACGGCTTCCCCACGAACGAGAAACTATGGGCGAAGTACGCGGAGGTCCGCGCGGAGTCCCTGCGCGTGCACGGCGACATGCGGGAGGCGACGGCCTTCTACCTGGCCAACCGCGAGGCGCTCGACGAGGGCGCACAGATCGCCTGGCCGGAGCGGTTCAACCACGACGAGGCCTCGGCCATCCAGCATGCGATGAACTTGAAGTTGCAGGACGAGGCGGCGTTCTTCGCCGAGTACCAGAACGAGCCGCTGCCGGAGAAGGGCGTGGAGGACGAGGGGCTGCTCTCGGCCGACCAGATTGCCGGGAAGACGAACGGGATGAGGCGGGGCGAGCTGCCGGTTGGGGCGACGCAGCTGGCGATGTTCATCGACGTTCAAGGAAAGTTGCTCTTCTGGCTGGTCGCCGCCTTCGAGGAGGACTTCACCGGGTACGTGATCGACTACGGCGCCTATCCGGACCAGCGCAGGCCCTACTTCACGCTGCGGGATGCGCAGCGGACGCTGGGGACCGTTGCCAAGGGCGCCGGCCTGGAGGGGGCGATCTACGCGGGGCTGGAGACCCTGACCGGGCAGTACCTGGAGCGCGAGTGGCGGAGGGACGACGGGGCGATGGTCCGGATCGACCGGTGCCTGATCGACGCCAACTGGGGCACCTCGACGGACGTGGTCTACCAGTTCTGCCGGCAGAGCCGTCATGCGGCGGTGCTGCTGCCCAGCCACGGCCGGTTCGTGGGGGCCTCGTCGATCCCGTTCAGCGAGTACAAGCGCAAGCGCGGCGACCGCGTCGGCCACAACTGGCGCATCCCGAACGTGCAGGGCCGCCGCGCCGTCCGGCACGTGGTCTTCGACTCGAACTACTGGAAGAGCTTCATCCACGCGCGCCTGGCCGTGCCGATGGGCGACAAGGGCTGCCTGTCGATTTTCGGCCGCGACCCGGAGACGCACCGGTTGCTCGCCGAGCACCTGACCGCGGAGTACCGGGTCAAGACCGAGGGGCGCGGGCGGGTGGTGGACGAGTGGAAGTTGCGGCCGGAGGCCGTCGAGAACCACTGGCTCGACTGCCTGGTGGGCTGCGCCGTGGCCGCGTCGGTCCAGGGCGCGGTCCTGCCCGGGACGGATGCCAGGGAAGCCGTCCGGCGCGCGAGGGTGAAGCTGTCGGACATTCAGCGGTGCAAGCGATGATGGGCGATCTGGCCGAAGCCAAGAAGCCGGCGGAGAAGCTGGGCCTGGAGTGTCCGCGGTGCGGGTGTAGGCATTTCTACGTCCTCTATACGCGGGCCGTGCAGGGTGGGCGGATTCGGCGAAGACGCGAATGCAGGCACTGCGGAAGGAGGCTGACCACACATGAGATGGGTCCAGAGACCGGCAGTGAGACCAACGCGTGAGGCAAGTGTGACCGGGCATGCTGCGCTCCTTCACGGCCTCGCTGTTCGGTTTTGCCATTGACATCCTCGTGGTATGACGTAATATCCCATCGTAATAACCGGAGAAGTGACGATGCCGAAGGTTGCCCGAGTGACAATCTCGCTGGAGAAGGATCTGCTCACCCAGTTCGAGCAGCATCTGGCGGGCCATGGCTATCCCACGCGGTCCGAGGCCGTCAAGAACTTGATGCGCAAGGCCCTTGTCGAGCAGGAGTGGGTCAAGGGCAAGGAAGTGGCCGGCGCGGTCACGTTGGTCTACGACCACCACAAGAGCGGCGTCCTCAAGAGATTGGTGAGCATCCAGCACGACTGTGGCGCACTGATCGTGTGCACCCAGCATGTCCACCTGGATCATCACAACTGCATGGAGATCGTCGTCGTGCGCGGGGCCGCCGCCGAGATTCAGAAGCTGCTCGTTGCCCTGAAGTCAACCAAGGGCATCAAACACACGTCGCTGATGATGGCCACTACAGGAGAGGGCGTGAGCTGATGCGCCCGGTGGCTGTCTTTTCTTTTGGCTGTGCGGTATTACTAATCAGATATTAGTAAGACCGCACGAGGGAGGGATCGTGGGCCGGGGATGGGGAGCGTTGTGCGCCGTAGCGTTCTTGTTGTTTGGGATCGGTCCTGGCATTGCGGGGGAGCCGGCAGGGCCGGTAGCTGACGCGGCTCCGGCCAAACCAACCTCGGGCGGAGACGAGGAGAAGGCCGGCCCCGAACACGGCAAGATCAACACCGCCGACGCATCGCCGGTCGATCCCGGGCGCTTCGAGGTGGAGGCCAGCTACTTCTACAGCCGTTCCAAACGCCTCTGGGACCGCGACGAGGACACGCAGAAGCGCGAGCTAACCCGCGAGCACTGTGTGGGCTTGGCGGTCACCGCCGGCGTGGCGGAGAATCTGGACCTCAACATCAGCTCGTGCTACTCGTGGCTGCGCGACGACGAAAACGACTATGACGAGACCGATGGAGAGTTGGGTCCCCGCCACGGCGACCACTTCGGCGACCTGGATTTCGGTGCTCGTTACCGGTTCCTGAACGACGAGAAGAACAACCTGGAGGCAGCCTACATAGCCGGCTTCACGGCGCCCACGGGCAGCGGCAACTGCCGGCGGGAGATCGGCACCAGCCAGGAGTTCTGGAGCTTCAACCAGTCGCTGGTCGTCAGCAAGGACTGGGGCAAGTGGACCGCCAACGCCGAAGCCGGCTACTCGCTGCCCTTCGGAGAGCACCGCGACGATTCCCGCGGTGTCTTGTGCGGCAATCTGGCCGTCGGATACCAGGTTCTCTCCTGGCTGCAGCCGGAACTGGAACTCAACTACGAGCGGGAGTTCGACCGGGAGGAATACGACCCTGAACTGATTGCGGGCACAGCCGGCTTGGTTATGCCGGTGAGCGACTCGATGCGCATCAACATCGGCGTCCAGGAAGGCATGTGGGGGCGCAACACCGACAAGGCCACGTCGTTCTTCCTGGGCATCAAGTTTGCTTTCTGATAGACTTCGAAGGAAAGGAACGCAGTCATGCACATGGCAGATGCACTGATCTCCCCGGCAGTGGGCGGCACGATGTGGGTGGCCTCGGCCGGCCTGGCCGCCTACTCGGCGCACCGGCTGAAGAAGGAGATGAACGATACGAAGGCCCCCTTGATGGGGGTGGTCGGCGCCTTCGTCTTCGCTGCGCAGATGATCAATTTCACCATCCCCGGCACCGGATCGAGCGGGCACCTCGGCGGCGGCATGATCCTGGCCATCCTGTTGGGGCCCTACGCCGCCTTCCTGACGATGTTTTCGATCCTGGCGGTCCAGGCTCTATTCTTCGCCGACGGCGGGCTGCTGGCCCTGGGCTGCAACGTCTTCAACCTCGGCTTCTGGCCGTGCTTCGTGGTCTATCCGCTGCTCTTCAAGAAGATGCTGGGCGACAAGCCGAGCCGCGGCCGTTTGACCTTCGCGGCTATCCTCGCGGGAGTTGTCTCTCTCCAACTGGGCGCCTTCGGAGTAGTGCTACAGACGCTCTTCTCGGGGATCACGGAACTGCCCTTCGGCACCTTCGTCCTGCTCATGCAACCCATCCACCTGGCCATCGGCATTGTGGAGGGCGCGGTGACCGCGGCACTGTTGGCCTTCGTGTGGAAGGCCCGGCCGGAACTGGTCATGCCTTCCGTGGCCGATCCGGCGGCGCGTTCGGCTTCAGTGCGGCCGGTGCTCGTGACCTTCGCGGTGATGGCGCTCGTTACCGGCGGGCTGTTCTCCTGGTTCGCCTCGGCGCACCCGGATGGCCTGGAGTGGTCCATGGGCAAGACCTCCGGCAAGGAGGAACTCGAAGCCCCGGCCGACGGCGTTCATGAGGGCTTGGCGGGGGTCCAGAAGAAGACGGCCTTCATGCCGGACTACGGCTTCAAGGCGGCCGAAGAGGGGCCGGCAGCGCAGTCTGGTGAGAAGACCGCGGAGAGCAAAGATAATGTCGAGCCCTGGCCGGCGGTCAGTGCCGGCACCTCGCTTGCCGGCGTCGTCGGCGGGGCCATCGTCCTGGTGCTGGCCGGGCTGATCGGCCTGGGCCTGCGTTTCTTCGGGCGGCCGGAGCGGGTCAGCGGCTAGATGCCCCGGATCGACACCGCCCTGCGCGAGATCGGCGCGTTAGACTCCCTGGCAGCCCAGGACACGCCGGTACATCGCCTCGATCCCCGAGCCAAGCTGATCGCCACAATGGCGTTTGTGGTAACGGCGGTCTCCTTCCCGAAACGGGAGGTCGCCGAGCTGATGCCGCTCTTCCTGTTCCCGGTGGCCCTGCTGGCTGTCGGCCGGGTGCCGTTCGGGTTGATCGGCCGCTACCTGCTCATGGCCTCGCCGTTCGCCGTGATGGTAGGCATCTTCAACCCGCTGCTGGACCGTGAGGTCGTCGCCCACTGGGGCGGCCTTGCCGTCACCGGCGGATGGCTCTCGTTCCTGTCCATTCTCCTCCGATTCGCCCTGACGGTTGGCGCGGCGCTGACGCTGTTGGCCTGCACTGGATACGTCGGCGTGTGCGCCGGGATGGGGCGGCTCGGCGCTCCACGGGCGCTGGTCACCCAGTTCCTGCTGCTCTACCGTTACATCTTCGTCCTGGCCGACGAAGGAGCCCGGACAGTCCGCGCTCATGCGCTGCGCTCCGATTCGGGACGACCGGCCACCGTGCGGGTTTGGGGATCGATGGCTGGACACCTGCTACTCCGCGCTCACGACCGCGGGCTGCGGGTGCATTCGGCCATGCTGGCCCGAGGGTTTGATGGCTCGATTCAGCCTCTCCGCTGCCTGCGCTGGGCCTGGGCCGATACCGCTTTCCTCGTCGGAAGCCTCGCCTTCTTCGCCCTGGTGCGGTTCGGGCATCTGTCAGAGCTTCTTGGCCGTTGTGCTTTGGAGACACTACATTGAGCCACCACATCGTCGAGGCCAAGGACCTCGAGTACTCCTACCCGGACGGCACGCCGGCGCTCCGGGGCGTGTCCTTCCGCATAGAGCACGGCGAGTCGGTTGGCCTGGTCGGGGCCAATGGTGCCGGCAAAAGCACTCTGCTGTTGCACTTGAACGGCTGCCTGTTGGCGTCGAAGGGCACGGTACGCGTCGGAGACGTGCCCGTGACGCAGGCCACCTTGCCCCAGGTAAGACACAGCGTGGGGACCATATTTCAGGACCCCAACGACCAGCTCTTCATGCCCACGGTCGGCGAGGACGTAGCTTTCGGGCCGGTCAACATGCGGCTGCCGGACGAGGAGGTTGAGCGCCGGGTGCGCGAGTCGCTCGCGGCGGTTGGCGCGGAGCACTTGCGCGCGCGGCCGCCATACCGGCTCTCCGGCGGTGAGAAGCGCGCCGCGGCCATCGCCGGGGTCCTGGCCATGGAGCCGGACATCCTGGTGATGGACGAGCCTTCTTCAGGCCTCGACCCTCGCGCCCGGCGGAATCTGATCGCGTTGCTCAAGGGATTCAAGCACACCAAGATCGTCGCCGCGCACGACCTGGACATGATACGGGACCTCTGCGCCCGGACCATCGTTCTGCATGAGGGGCGGGTTGCTGCTGACGGGCCGACAGCAACTGTCCTTGCTGACCGTGAGCTGCTCGCTGGGTGCGGTCTATAGCCACCATCCACATCCTGGAGACAAGCACGATCTATCAGCTCTAGGTTCTACCGGTGTAACAATCGACCGAAAAATGACCCTCCCGCCGACGTTTCGCGCTTTCGCCGGGTAAGTAACGCCCTGGCAGGTGGTACGCCCTGTTCCTCGTGGACCAGGACGGCCCCGCCCGGGAGAGCCGCGCGATGGGCAGAGATCTCGCCAACTCCATCCGCCGGAACGCAAGGGGCCCCAAGCGGGCCAAGGGCGACTCTGGCGAGATGGAGCAGCACTCCCTGAAGGAGCAGATCGAGGCCGCCCGGTATCTGGCCTCGAAGGACGCGGCCCGGAAGGGCCTGGGCGTGCGGCGGACCAAGATGGTCCCGCCGGGGGCTTGCTGATGATCGCCACGGCCGCGGACCGGAAGTCGGTGGTGCTCTCGCACCGGCGGGCGGTGCCCGTGCGGCGGCTGCGTGCTCGGTTCGACTCGGCCGCGACGACCGACGACAACCGCCGCCACTGGGCGAACGCCGACTCGCTCTCGCCGGACGCGGCGGCCAGCCCCGAGGTGCGCCGGACGCTGCGGATGCGCTGCCGCTACGAGGTCGCGAACAACTCCTACGCCAAGGGCATCGTCCTGACACTGGCCAACGACACGGTGGGGACCGGTCCGCGCCTCCAGATGCTCACCGGTGACGCCGCCGCCAACCGCCAGGTGGAGCGCGAGTTCGACCGCTGGGCGCGGGCCGTGTCTCTGGCCGAGAAGCTCCGGACCATGCGGATGGCGCGGGTGCAGGACGGCGAGGCCTTCGCCATCCTGGCCAATAACCCGGCTCTCGCCCACGCGGTGAAGCTCGACCTGCGCCTAGTGGAGGCCGACCAGGTGACGAGCCCGTTCGGCGGCCTCTTCGACGACACGGAGGTCGACGGCGTGGTCCTCGACGAGTACGGCAACCCCGTCGCCTACCGGGTGCTGGCAGAGCATCCGGGGGCGCTCGGCCGGCGGTTCCGGGACGAGTACTTCTCGATCCCGGCGTCGCACATGATCCACGTCTTCCGGATGGACCGGCCGGGGCAGCACCGGGGGGTGCCGGAGATCACGCCGGCCCTGCCGCTCTTCGCGCAGCTCAGGCGCTTCACTCTGGCGGTGATCTCGGCGGCCGAGGCGGCGGCCGACTTCGCGGGCATCCTCTACACCGACGCGCCGGCCAACGGCGAGGCCGACTCGGTCGAGCCGATGGACAGCATCGAGCTCGAGCGCAACATGCTGCTGACCATGCCCGGCGGCTGGAAGATGGCTCAGGTCGAGCCGATGCAGCCGGCGACGACCTATGCGGAGTTCAAGAAGGAGATCCTGAACGAGATCGTCCGCTGCATCTGCATGCCCTACAACATCGCGGCCGGGAACTCCTCTGGCTACAACTACGCCTCCGGCCGGCTCGACCACCAGACCTACTTCAAGTGCATCCGCGTGGAGCAGTCCTTCATGGCCGAGCGGGTGCTCGACCGCATCCTGGCCGCGTGGCTTTGGGAGTACGCGCTGGCCGTGGGGGCGGTGGACTATGTGCCGGGCGAGGGCCTGGAGCGCATTCTCCCCGACCATCAGTGGTTCTGGGACGGCTTCGAGCACGTAGACCCGGCGAAGGAGGCGACGGCGGCTGAGAAGCTGCTGAAGGCCGGGCTCCTGACCGAGGCCGAGTACCAGGCCAAGCGCGGGGTGGACTGGGAAGACCACCAGGCCCAGCGCCAGCGCGAGGCCGAGGGTCGCAAGCGCCGGGGCCTGCCGCAGCCGTGGGATTCGGCCAAGGGCGCGGCCGCGACGGCGCCCGAGGCAGAGGCGGCGCCCGTGGCCGACGGGGAGGAGGAGTAGCATGCCTCTGCCCCGAGAGCATTCGGGCAGGCTCCAGGACCCCGACAAGTACGTCCGGTTCCGTCGCGAGAACGACGCTTTCGGCCCCGGGATCGACGCGGTGTGGGGCATCACCCGGGACGGTCAGGCCGAGCTGCAGGCGATCCGGTTCGATGCCGAGAGGTTCACCCCCGCCGAAGCCAAGGCGTGGCTCAAGGAACACGGGCACGAGCCCATCCTCTTCGAGCCGGCCGCCGACAAGGCCCAGGGCGCTGCCGACGAGTTCGTGATGGTCGAGGCCGCGGGCGAGGGAGCCGCCGGCAGGCTTCGGGTCATGGGCGTGGCCTACTCGGGCGGCAAGATGCGGCTGCCCGGCTGGCGCTTCCCGGTGGTCGTGGACCTCTCGGGGCTCGCCATCCCGGAGAGCGTGCCGCTCCTGACCAACCACGAGAACCGCACCGGCAGCCGGGTGGGCATGGTCCGGGGACGGGTCGAAGACCGCGCCCTGGTGATCGAGGGCGAGATCCTCTCCTCGAGCGGCCAGGCCCAGGGGATTGTCGAGCAGGCCCGGGCCGGCGCGGACTGGCAGCTCTCCATCGGCGCCGAGGTCGTCGACTCGGAGCTGGTGCGCGGGAGCCGGTCGGTCAACGGCCAGATGCACGACGGTCCCTTCTATCACGTGAAGAAGTCGATTCTGCGGGAGGTGTCGGTCGTCGCCGTGGGCGCGGACGCCTCAACGCGGCTGAAGCTCGCGGCAAGGTTCAACCTGTACGGAGGGAAGGCGATGGAGTTCGAGAAGTGGCTGGAGGAGCACGGGATCGAGGCCGAGGGCCTCGGCGAGGAGCGGCTGGCGGTGCTGAAGGCCGCCTTCGAGAAGGGCGAGGAGCCTCCGGCTGCCGCCCAGGCGTCAACGGGCAAGGCTGACCTGGCCGAGGGCCGGAAGCCGGAGGCGAAGGCGCCCCAGGCGCCGGCAAAGGCGGCGGCTGCCGGCGACGGCGCGGCCGAGGGGCCGTCCGGGCCGCGCACCGTCACCGCGGCTGCGCCTTCCGCCCGGGAGGCGGCCGAGGGCGCTGTGGCCGCGGAGCGCGAGCGCGTGGCCGCGATCCAGGAAGTCTGCGCCGGGGAGTTCCCGAAGATCGAGCGGGAGGCGATCCGCTCCGGCTGGGACGTCGAGGAGACGAGCCAGAAGGTGCTCAAGGCCATGCGCGAGGGCCGGCCGCAGGCCGACGTGCGCATCTCGGCGGGCCGCAGCCAGGCGCGTTCCTGCAGCGCGGCCATGCTGGAGGCGGCCTGCTCGCTGGCCGCGGGGCTCGCCGCGCCCGAGAAGCACTACGACGAGCAGGTCCTGGACGAGGCTGGCCGGCGGTTCCGCGGCGGGATCGGGCTGCAGGAGCTGTTCCTGGAGGCGGCCTGGGCCAACGGCTACTCGGAGCGGACCTTCCGGGACAGCCGGGAGGCGCTGCGCTACGCCTTCGGGCGGGACGTGCGGGCCGGCTTCTCGGCGGTGGACCTGGGCGGCATCCTCTCGAACGTGGCCAACAAGTTCCTGCTGGAGGGCTTCTTCTCGGTCGAGCGCGCCTGGCGGAACATCTGCGCGGTGCGGAACGTCCCGGACTTCAAGACGGTGACGAGCTACCGGCTGGTGGGGCGCGACCAGTACGAGCAGGTCGCCCCGGGCGGGGAGCTGAAGCACGGGACGCTGGGAAACGAGAGCTACACCAATAAGGCCGACACCTACGGATTGCTGCTCAGCATCGACCGGCGCGACATTATAAACGACGACCTGGGGGCGATCACCCTGGTGCCGCGGAAGCTGGGGCGCGGGTCGGGGCTCAAGATCAACGACGTCTTCTGGACGGCGTTCCTGGCCAACGCCGCCTTCTTCACCGCCGGCAACAAGAACCTTCTGGTCGGCGCGGACACGCAGCTCGGCATCGACGGCCTGACCAAGGCCGAGACGACTTTCATGGAGCAGGTGGACTCCGACGGCAAGCCTATCGGGGTGATGCCGGCCATCGTGCTGGTGCCGCCGGCGCTCTCGGCCATCGCCACGCAGCTCAACCGCAGCCTGGAGCTGCGGGACACCACGGCCGGCGTGAAGTACCCGGTCTCGAACCCGCACCAGGGCAAGTTCCGCGCGGAGGTCAGCCGCTACCTCTCGAACCCGAAGTACGCGGGCTTCTCGCAGAAGGCCTGGTACTTGCTGGCCGACCCGAACGACCTGCCGGTGATCGAGGTCGCCTTCCTGAACGGCCAGGAGTCGCCGGTGATCGAGACGGCCGAGGCCGACTTCAACGTCCTCGGCGTCCGGATGCGCGGCTACCACGACTTCGGCGTGGCGCTCCAGGACCCGCGCGGCGGGCTCAAGAACAAGGGCGAGGCGTAAACGGAGGAGATGGCCATGGTGATGCTGATCCAGAGGGGCGACAGCGTGGACTACACCCCGGCGGCGGATGTGGCCGCCGGGTCGGTGGTGGTCCAGGAGGACCTGGTCGGCGTGGCCGGCCGGGAGATCAAGGCGGGGCAGCCCGGGGCGCTCGCGGTGACCGGCGTCTACGAGTTCCCCAAGGCGACGGGCGCCGGCAGCGCCATCCCGGCGGGAATCAGGCTCTACTGGGACGTCGCCGAGGCGGTCGCCAAGACCGACTCGGAGGCCGGGGCCAACAAGTACCTGGGCAAGGCGGTGAAGGCCGCGGCAGACGCCGACGCGGTCGTCCGGGGCCGGCTGAGCCAGTAGGGAACGGGCCATGGACCTCCTCCGGCGCGGACTGGAGTGGCTGGAGCGCGAGCGCGTGAAGCATGCCTCGCGCAACGTCCTCTATGCCCGCGCCGGGGAGGCCATCCAGGTCCGGGCCACGGTCGGAAAGACGGTCTTCGAGGTCCGCGACGACTACGGGGTCGCGGAGCACACCGAGACGCGTGACTTCCTGATCCTGGCCCGCGACCTGGTCCTTGGCGGGGCCGAGGCCACGCCCAAGCGCGGCGACCAGGTGCGCGAGATCTCCGGCGGAAAGGTCTTCATCTACGAGGTCATGGCTCCGGGCAAGGAGCCGGAGTGGCGGTATTCCGACCTCTACCGCCACACGCTCCGGATTCACACCAAGCAGGTCGGCGTGGAGGACGCGCCGTGATCACCGACATCGCTTTGAAGACGGGGATGGGCACGCTGCTCGCCGTCTCGCTGCCGGTGGGCGGGGACAGCGCGATGTGGTGCCAGTGGGGCCTGGCGGGCCTGGTGGTCTGCTACGTTCTCTGGCGGGACTGGCTGCGCGAGAAGCGCATGAGCGAGGCCATCGAGCGGGACCACAAGTGGGTCCGGGAGACCTTGCTCGAAGCCCTGGAGAAGAACACGCGGGCCCTGGAGCAGATGGCCGGCCTGCGCGGGAAGGAGAACCGATGAGTTGCGAGCACCCTTGCGGAGCATGTCGGGCGGCGGTGGTAGTGGCGGCCGTGGCCCTCGGGCTGACGCTCCTGCCCATCCTCGTGAAGCTGGCCTGGTGAGGCGGCCGTGACCGCGGCACTCCTTGGCGTGGCCGATGCGGTGGTTGCCGAGATCAACGCGGCGACGCTCTCCATGCCGGTCACGGCCGCGCGGGCCTATGCGCCGGTCTTCGACCTGGCCGAGATGAAGGACCTGCACGTGACCGTGGTGCCCAAGGGGCTGGAGCAGGAACTCGGCTCGCGCGCCGGCACGCCGCGCGAGATCAAGGTCGACGTGGCGGTCCAGAAGAAGCTGCAGACGGCAGACGCCGCGGAGATCGACCCGCTCGTGGGCCTGGTCGAGGAGATCGCCGAGCTCTTCAAGCTCAAGCGCCTTGGCGCCTACCACCAGGCCGTCTGGCGGAAGACCGAGAACGTGCCCATCTACAGCCAGGAGCACCTGGCCGAGCTGCGGCAGTTCACCAGCGTCCTCACTTTCACCTTCCGGATCACGGAGTGACGCCATGTGGAACCTCGACATCGGCCGAATGCCGCCGCTCTTCCTGGAGGAAGTGGAGGGCGTGGTGCCAGCGGGCGGGAGCGTCACCATTCACGGCTCGACGGTGCCCGCCGACGAGAACTGGTTGCTGAGTGCCGTGAGCGTCTACGTCCCCAACAGCGCGCCCTGCTATGCGGTGCTCCAGATGGAACCCATCGTGGGCGTTGACAAGGCCTGGGTGGACCTGGCCATGACCAAGGAGCGGTCGGGCTCGGACCTGGACCTCTTGGACTGCTACGTCACGAAGCGGGTGATCATCCCGGGCGGCGGCCGGCTCGTGGCCTTCGTGAAGAACGGCTCCGGCCAGCCGGCTGGTAGCGCCTGGCTCGAGGCTCACTACCTGCGCTTCCCGCGCGGGGCCATGCCGCAGGGGTTCTGACCGTGGTCGGGATGAAGGTGCGGACGCGGATGGACTCGCGACGGGTGGTCCGCGCGAGCCGCTCGGGCTCCACGCGGAGCCTGGGCAAGGCCGGCGCCTATCTGCGAGGCATCGCCCGGCGGAGCATCAAGGTCTCCGCCGATCCCGCGGTGCCCGGGCATCAGCCGCACAGCCGGAAGGGTCGGCTCAAGAACGCCATTCTCTACGCGGTGGAGAAGGGCCAGGAGCGGGTGGTGATCGGGCCGTCGGCCACGGAGATAGGCCGGATCGGGCGCACCCACGAGTTCGGGGGCACGGAGCCGCCGAAGAAGCGCAAGGGCCGCAAGGCGAACTGGAAGTTCGAGGTCGGCGGCCACGGGCCTATCGCGGTGGACGGCGGCAAGCCGGTCGTGGTGAAGCTGAAGACGCAGAAGCAGGTCGCCCGGGCGGAGGCCGAGGCCAAGAAGCTCCCCGCCGCCCAGCGCCCGGTGCAGAGCACGAAGCCGCGCCGGTATCCCAGGCGGCCGTTCATGGGGCCGGCTTTGGAGATCGGCCGGCCTGAGCTGGCCAAGATCTGGCGCAACTCGGTGCGGGGTTAGGAGGGTGAGGGCATGAACAGACTCGGCATGGAAGGGAAGCTCTACTACAACGCCGGCGACTACGCGACGCCGGACTGGAAGGAGCTGAAGAACGCCAAGGACGTGACCTTGAACCTGGAAAAGGGCGAGGCCGACGTCACCACGCGCGGCAACGCCGGCTGGAAGGCGACGGTGGGCACCTTGAAGGAGGGCTCCATCGAGTTCGAGATGGTCTGGGACACCGAGGACGCCGGCTTCACCGCCCTGCAGAACGCCTGGTTCGGCGACACGCCGGTCGAGATGGCGGTGATGGACGGCCCCATCGCCCAGACCGGCAGCCAGGGCCTGCGGGCGACCATGTCGGTGATCTCCTTCAGCCGGAAGGAGCCGCTCGAGGAGGCCATGTCGGTGTCGGTGACCATCAAGCCGACCTACGCCGAGCACGCCCCCGAGTGGATGAAGGTGGCCTGAGAGGGGGATGGCGATGCGGACCTTCAAGGACAACGCCGGCCGCGCTTGGTCGGTGCAGATCAACGTCGATGCGCTCAAGCGGGTGCGCTCGCTCTTGGACGTGGACCTACTCGAAGTGCTGGAAGGAAAGCTGATCGACCGGCTCTCGGGCGATCCTGTGTTCCTCTGCGACGTGCTCTACGCGGTGGTCAAGCCCGAGGCCGACGCACAGAAGATCTCGGACCAGGACTTCGGCCGGGCGATGGGCGGGGACGCGCTCGACGGCGCGACCGCGGCGCTCCTGGAGGACCTGGTCGATTTTTTCCCCCAGGGCCGCCGGAAGGTGCTCCGGAAGGCGATGGACAAGCTGGGCGTCTTCCAAGCCAAGGCGCTGGCCGTGGCCGAGGAGCGCCTGGCGAGCCCCGAACTCGACCGGCAGTTCGAGGCAGCGCTGGCCGAACTTGGCAGCTCATCTGGCGGCTCGCTGGCGTCATCGGGGTAGCGCCCGGGCCACTCACTCTTCGTGAACTGGCCTGGATGGCCGAGGGCCGTAGCCGCGAGGCCTGGAACCATACGGCAGCGGTGATGGCCATCCTCGCCAACGTCCACCGCGATCCCAAGAAGCACGGCCCCTACGGCGCGGATGACTTCCATCCGTACCGGACCCGCGGCCGGGAGGCGGTGCCCAAGACCAAGGACCTATCCATCCTGAAGGCGGTCTTCGTGGATGGCAAGGCAGGCAGAAAGGAGGCATGACGTGAAGAGCTGGAAGACCACGGTGATGGGCGTGTGCGCGATCCTGACGGCCGTGGCCGGGGCAGTGAAGCTGCTGGTCGACGGCGACCCGGCGACCAATCCGGACTGGACGGCGACGCTGGCGGCCGTCGCGGCCGGCATCGGTCTGATCGCCGCGCGCGACAACAAAGTCACGTCCGAGGACGTGGGGGCCAAGTGAGCGGCTTGGCGGTCGCACTGGGGCGCTTCCTCGGCGCGATGCTCGCCGAGTGCGCCCCGGTGCTCGTGGAGGTGATGGCCGATGCGATTCGCAGGGGGCTGGCCGACACTGTGGAAGATGGTGCTCGCCGCGACGATCTGCGCGAGCGTCTTCTCCGCAGGCTGCGGGAGTCACGTGATCGTGGTGCCGGCGGGGGAGCCGGTGCGGCTCAGGGAGACGGTTAGGGGCGTCAAGGTCTGGGTGGCTGACGGCAAGGGCCAGGAGATCCCGGCCGTGGTCGATCTTCCAGCCGGGTGGTGGGCCCTAGCCGATCCGGGGCCTGGGAAGTAGCCAATGGCTCTGGCGGGCGGCATCCGGGCCGGCGCGGCCTTCATCGAGCTTTACGCCAACGATGCGAAGCTGGTGAAGGGCCTGCAGGGCGCCTCCAGGCGCCTGAAGGCCTTCGGCGCCGGCCTGCAAGCCTCCGGACTCAAGATGATGGCCCTGGGGGCCGGTATCGTGGCGCCCTTGCTGGCCAGCGCCAAGGGCTACTCCGAGATGGGCGACCAGCTCGACAAGATGTCCAAGCGCACCGGGTTCAGCGTGGAGACGCTGTCTGAGCTGGGCTACGCGGCGGGTTTGGCCGGCGCAGACCTGACCGAGGTCGAGGCCGCAGCCAAGCGCATGCAGCGTGTGATCGTCAACGCCGCCGACGGGTCGAAGACGGCAGCCGAGGCCCTGGCCACGCTGGGGTTCGACGCCGAGCAGCTGCAGCTCTTGAAACCCGAGGACCAGTTCCTGGCCATCGCCAAGCGGCTCAACGAGATCACCGACCCCACGCTCAAGGCGGCCGCCGCCATGGAGATCTTCGGCAAGTCCGGCACCATGCTCCTGCCCATGATCGACGGCCTGGGGGAGGCCAGGGCCGAGGCAAGGCGCCTCGGCGTCGTCATGTCAACGCAGGATGCCAAGGCCGCGGCAGAGCTGAACGACGCCTTCAACCGGGTGACGGCGGTGCTCAAGAGCCTGGTGGTCACCGTGGGCTCGGCGCTGGCGCCGCTCCTGGTGGAGATGGCCGGTAAGGTCATGCAGCTCATAACCGCCTTCCGGGACTGGCTGTCGCAGAACAAGGGCCTGGTGGTCTCGATCCTCAAGATCGGGGCGGTGCTGATCGGCGTGGGTGCGGCGCTGACCGCCCTGGGGCCCGTGGTCTCGGCGGTGGGGACGGCGTTCGGCGTGATGGCCTCGGTGATCTCTACCGCACTGGGCTTCATTCTATCGCCGGTGGGGCTGGTGGTGACGGCGCTCGCCGGCCTGGCTGCCTATATCGTGTGGGCTACCGGCGCGGGCGGGAAGGCGCTCGAGTGGTTGGGCGCGAGGTTCGACGATCTCAAGACCTTCGCACTGGACTCGCTCCAGGGCATCAAGGACGCGCTCGCCGCCGGCGATATCGCCCTGGCGGCCAGGATCATGTGGCTATCCATGAAGGTAGTCTGGCAGGCGGGCATCAACTGGCTCAAGGGCTACTGGTACGCCTTCAAGTACTGGTTCCTGCAGACTTCGAGCGACACCTTCGACGGCCTCACCATCGTGGTAGCCGAGGCGTGGTACGGCCTGCGGAAGATCTGGACCGGCACCATCAACTTCCTGCTGAACCTATGGACCCGGTTCTCCACGGCCGTGCTCAAGATCTGGAACCGGGTGCAGGGGTTCATGGCCAAGCAGTGGGCCAAGGTGCTCGGCACCTTGGACTCCAGCATCGACGTCGAGGCCGTCGGCCGCAACATCGACCGCCAGACCGAAGCCATGAACAAGTCGGCCGACGTGCGGAGCGAAGCAACCCGCGCGGAGCGCGACAAGGAGCTAGCCGCCATCGAAGTCGAGCGAAAAGAAGTCATAAACATGGTCCTCGACGAGGCCGACGCCAAGGACAAGGCCCGGAAGGAGAGCTACGACAAGGACCTGGCCGACTCCGAGGCCGCACTCAAGGCGGCCAAGGACGAGTGGGCGGCGGCCGTGGCCGAGGCCCGGGCCAAGCGCCTGGCCGCGGAGCAGAAGAAGCCGGAGCCGCCGCCCGAGGCGCCGACCATCCCGCCCCGGGAGAAGTTCCAGGACGAGATCCTGCCGGCCGTGGAACGGATCTCCAAGATCGAGGTCGTGGGCACGTTCAGCGCCGAGGCGGCCAGGGGGCTGGCCATTGGGCCAACGCTTGTGGAGGAGCGTACCGCCAAGGCGGCTGAGGAGACCGCCAAGAACACCAAGAAGATCGTCGACCGCATGGCTGAGAACGGCCAGGAGTTCGATTGATGCCGGCCGTGATCGAGGAACTCTTCTCGGGGCGCACCGAGACCATGGCCGAGAAGTCCTCGGCCGAGATCTCCTTCGTGGTCCGGGACGCTGCCGACGAGGACGAGGTCAAGGCCGTGGCCACGGTGGGCACGCCCTCGAGCTATGCCGGGCTGCCCCGGAAGTCCATCGAGGTCGCCGAACGGATCAACGAGCGCACCTGGAAGGTCGTTGTCCGGTACGAGACCCCGGAGCCGGGCAGCGCCGGCGACGAGCCGGTTTTCAGCTTCGACACCGGCGGCGGCACCCAGCACATCACGCAGAGCATCTCGACCAGCGGCCGGTACGGCGCCAACGCCCCGGACTTCAGGGGTGCCATCGGGGTCACGGCCGACGCCGTCGAGGGCGTGGACATCACCGTCCCGGTCTACGCATTCTCGGAGACCCACTACCTGGCCGACAGCGTGGTCACGAACCCATACAAGGGTGTGCTCTTCATGCTGACGGGGCGGGTGAACCAGGCCGCTTTCCGCGGCTTCCAGCCCGGCGAGTGCCTGTTCCTGGGCGCCTCTGGGAGCAAGCGCGGCACCGAGCATTGGGAGATCAGCTTCAAGTTCGCCTCCAGCCCCAACCGAGCCGGCATCACCGTCGGCGGCATCGGCGGGATCTCGAAGAAGGGTTGGGAGTATATGTGGGTGCGCTACGCCGACGCCGAGGACGCGGCGGCCAAGACCCTCATCAAGAAGCCCGTGGCGATTTACGTCGAGAAGGTCTACGAGGACGGAGACTTCTCGCTGCTGGGTATTGGGGCCTGACCCGTGGCCGGCGACGCACTGCGGAAGGTAGCTCCGGGCGAGAGCCTCCGCATCCCGGCCGGGGCCTACAATGCCTTCATTGACGCCGCCCAGGACTTCCAGCGTCGGCAGAGAGACCAGACGTCGGCCGCGAAGGCCGCGCCATTGCCTGGCGGTGTGGTGCTGGTCCGGAACGACAGCGGGGCAGACCGGGAGCGATTTGAGATCCTAGGCGTCGATGGCCCGATCTTCGGCCCAGCCGACAACCTCGACGAGTTTAAGAACCGGCCGGCGCTGGTCGGCGTGACGCCGGCAGCCGACGTCCACAAGGGGCGTTTCGTGGTTCTCATGGAACCGGTGAGGGCCGGAGAGCTTGCCCGGGCACTGGCCGTGGGCATCACCCCGGTCAGGCTGGTCATTTCCGAGCCCGAGGAAGGTGAGGACGTGGACAAGTTCGCCGACGTGGGCGACGGCCCAGAGAGCCTGCGCAGTTCCAAGGACGGCAGCGCGGCCATACTGTGGGCCGAGAACAGCCCTGGAGAGGGTTGGGCCCTCGTGCGCTTCCCTGCCGGCGGTGGGGGCGGCGGGGAAACGCCCGAGATCGTCTACCAATAGAGGAGGCCGGCAACGTGCCTTTCACTGGCTGGCCCGCTGTCGCTCAGGAGACCGTGATCTACGCCGACGCTGAGCGGCTTTGCGGCTGGAACCAGCTTGTTGAAGCGGTGAACGAGCGAGTCCTCGCGGCCAACATCACCTATGGACTGGCCATCTCGCCGCTCTCACTTGTGGCCAAGGACGACAAGATCTTCGTCGAGAACATGCGGGCTCTGCGTTCAACCGTTGAAACTCTGCTCAACTACTACTACGACCCCGACACGGCAACGGCGTGGCAGATCAGCCTGGGCAAAGAGGGCTTCCTGTCGCGCTTCGTCGGCCAGAGCAACTGGACCGATCCGGTGCTGGTGGGCAAGCGAGAGGAGTCTCTTCCCGACAACCCGGCCACGAAGATCAAAGCCGTTCACGTCAACGAAGTCCGCGAGGCCGTGCGCAATCTGCTATGGCTGCGGCCTGTCGGCAGCTGCATGAACTTCTCGGGGACGCTCTATGGGCGCTCCGGCTACGGCTTCGGTACTTCCTGGAGCACCGCCTGGGCCAATGCCAAGTCCAGTTGGAACGGGGCCGCGCGCACGTCCCGGGCCGGAAACGCATGCGGCGGGCCGCACTTCCTGCTGCAGAGCTACAGCCTCTCTGGCAGCCTGTCCTACGGCATCGATTGGGGCGATGCGGGCGAGTTCACAACGACGGTGCCGCTGCCCAACTACGTCCCAGACATCGTCGCCGCCAAGATGCCTATCGAGGTCGACAAGCGCTGGACAAAGACTCAGAGTGAGTTCTCGGTTACCGTGCGCCTGAATGGAGTGGACCACGTCTATCCGGCAGGGCAGCCTGCCGAGGTGCCGGTCTATGATGAGAACTATTTCTGGTTCCGGTCCGGCACGGTCATGCTGGATATCGCGCCACCCGCCAAGGGGGCGAGCCCTGCCTATTCAGTAGCGATCATCCCCTACCCGCCGAATCTCGACAGCTTCCGTCCAGCCAACGCGACGTACTACTCCACGGGCCGGACGGAGTTCGGGTTCCACCTGTTTGGCCTATTGGTGAAGCTGGGTTTCGAATACGCTTGAGGATCGGCAGGCTCAGCGCATGGCCGCCGGCTGCAACGTAACTTCCCGCCACATCTGCCGCTGCTTCCGCCAGTCGGGGACGGCCGCGATGGGCCGCATCATGCGCTCTCGGAGGGCGTCGCGCCCGCCGTTGCCGGGCGGCAGGTGCAGCAGGTCTTCCTGGATGTCCGGGGCCAGGTGGAGCAGGTTCATGATCTGCGTGATGCGCGCCCGGGTAACGTGGGCCAGGCGCGCGAGGTCGGCGTAGTCGACCGCCTCGCCCTTGTCCACGAGCGCCTGCATGTAAATGGCCAGGGCCATCAGGCGCGAGACGCGCGGGATGCTGCCGGGGACCGGCTGTGGCTTCGGCGCCTCGCCTTCCTTCAGCACCTTCCGGCTGCCGTTGCCGTGCTTGAAGTGGACCTGCCTGGTGACGGTCATGCCCTTGGTCATTTGCCATTCTCCCCGAGTTCGTCGGCCAGCGTCTCGATGCCGGCCGGGTGGAAGGTCACCGAGACCGTGCCGTTCTTGCCGTCGTAGTCCACGCGCTCGACCAGCAGGTGGATGATGCGCGCCTGCTCACGCGGCGAGAGCGCGTCCCAGGCCGGGTCGAAGAGGGCCAGCGCCTTGGCGACCTCCTTCTCGTCGAGCAACTCCCGGCCGATGGCGATGAGTTCCTCACGGACCTCCGTGGACCGCTGCTCGGCCGCCCGGATGCGCTCCTGGACGTCGGCCATCCGGTCGGGGGCAGTGCCGTCCCGGCCAAGGTGCTTCACGAGCTTCCGGAGATCCTCGTTGTGGCGGGCCAGGCTTCGCTCCAGGGCGATCTTCTCGGCCTCCAGCTCCCTCAGCCGCTTGCCGCCCTGCTGGCGCACCTGCCGGAGCGTCTCGGCCACGAGCGTCTTGTCCTTGCCGATGGCCCGCACCTGGTCCACCACGAACTTCTCGATCTCCGGGGCCGGGATGGACTTCGACGGGCAGTCGTGCCAGCCGCGCTTCTGGGCGTTGAGGCAGACGTAGTACCGATAACGCTTGTTGCCGTTCTTGAGCGTGTGGGAGTGGACCATCGCCGAGCCACACGGTGCGCAGCGCAGGATGCCCTTGAGCAGGGCCCCGAAGCGGTTCCGGACGTGCTTCCCGCCGGATTGGCCGTTCCGGCGCAGGAGCAGCTGCACCCGGCGGAAGACCTCGGCATCCACGATGGGCGGGTGCTCGCCGGTGAAGGACTCCTTGCCGAGCGTTATCTTGCCGAGGTAGAGGACATTGGTGAGCAGGCGGAAGAGAGAGACCTTGTTGAAGGACTTCCCGCCGCGCTCGCGGCCCTCCCGAGTGGTCCAGATCTTGTTCCGCCAGCCGCGGGCGTCCAGCGCCTTGATGGCCTCGATCAGGGACTCGTGCTCCAGGTAGAGCTCGAAGATGGCCCGGACCTGGGCGGCCTCGTCCTCGTTGACCACCAGTCGCCCGCCGTCCGGCACGACGTCGTAGCCGAGGACCGGGTAGCCGCCGGACCACTTGCCCTTGCGCCGGGCGGCGGCGACCTTGTCGCGGGTGCGCTCCGAGATGATCTCGCGCTCGAATTGGGCGAAGGAGAGCAGCACGTTCAAGGTCAGCCGGCCCATCGAGGTGGTCGTGTTGAACTGCTGGGTAACCGACACGAAGGAGACGCCGTGCTTGTCGAGCTTGCCCATGATCTGGGCGAAATCGAAGAGCGACCGGCTCAGGCGGTCCACCTTGTAGACCACGATGCAGTCGACCTTGCCAACCTCCACGTCGGCCATGAGGCGCCGCAAGGCCGGACGCTCCATGTTCCCGCCGGTGTAGCCGCCGTCGTCGTAGCGGCTGGGCAGGCATTCCCAGCCCTCGCCGCGCTGGCTCGCGATGTACGCCTCGGCCGACTCGCGCTGGGCGTCGAGGGAGTTGAACTCCTGCTCCAGCCCCTCGTCAGTGCTCTTCCGGGTGTAGATGGCGCAGCGGATGGCCCGCGCGGCGATCTCAGTCCTGGCCATCGGCGTCCTTTCGACCCAGCCCGAAGAAGTGGTAGCCGTTCCAGTGGGTGCCCGTGACCGCCCTGGCCACGGCGCTCAAGGTCCGGTAGACTTCGCCCAGGTACTCGAAGCCGTGCGGCAGGACGCGGACCTCAATGGTGTCGCCCTTGTATTCCCGGGTGATGACCGCCCCGGGCATGGGCAGGCGGCCATCCTGGGGCAGCGCCAGGCGCGAAACCCTGGTGCGCTCCGGCGGCGGGGTGTCCCGGCGCACCGGCGCGGTCAAGCGCACGTCGGCGCCCGCGGCCAGTTCCTTGGCCCGCAGCCGGGCGCGCTCGGACAGGCCGCCCTCGACGCTGGCCTGGAGGCGCCAGGCGATCCGTTTGCTGAGGTAGGCCTTGTGGCGGCAGGTCGTGGCCTCGCCGAAGGCGTCGGCGTACTTCTCCCGGAGTTCCGGCACCGTCATGCGCCGCATGGCGGCTACTTCCCTGGAGATGTTCAGACTCATGCGCATGCTCTCCCTTCTCCGGCCCGTTAACCGGCAGGCGGATGAGTCCTCGACGGGGCGCAAAGCTCAAGGGCTTTTTCGGAGGATTCCGCAGATTGCCCCGGGGCGGGAGCATTGGCCGGTGGGGCGGTCTTCATGCGCAGAAGGCCGGCGGCCAGGATGGCGGCGACCTCGGTCAGGCGTTCTTCCGGTGATAGAGGGCAGTCGTCCACGGGCGGCTCCTTGCAGCCCACGACGCCCTTGGCCTGGCCTCCGGCACGCCGTCTGGCGGGTTAACAACCTTCCATATGCTTACTTACCCGGCGGAAGGGCGAAATGTCGGAGGGAAGTGAGACTCTCCTTACCAGGCGTAACTTGGGTTGTGCGTTGACAGGCATTTTCTGGAATTTAGGTGTTGACACCATACCGTCCAGACGGTATAGTACAAGTAGGCAAGGCACAGGAAGGAGCCCATACATGCACCAGAAGATGAGCTTGAGAGACGCTATCCTAGTCGCGGCTGGTGGCATAGTTCGTGAACAAGGGGCAGCGCACATGACTCTGGATGCGGTCAGTGCCAAGGCCCAAGTCAGCAAAGGTGGGCTTCTCTATCACTTCCCGTCTAAAGAGGCGCTTCTGCTTGGCATGATTGATCGGTTGATCGAATATCTAGAGTCACTGAGGAAGGCGGAAGAGGACAAGCTGCCTGACACTCCTGGTAAGGGGCTCAAAGCTCACATTCGGGCGATGGCCCTAATAGATACGCGAGTGTCAAGTGTATTGCCGGCGTTACTTGCCGCTGGAGCGCAGGATCCCAAGCTGCTAGAGCCAGTCAAAGCAGTCCGGGCGAAGGCTGCCGAGGTGTTCTGCAGCCGCGGCATCTCCAAGGAGTTTGCGGCAGTGGTATCACTAGCCGTCGAGGGGATGTGGATTGCGGAGGTTCTTGGCACAGATAGACGTAGTCTCAAGGAGCAGCAATCAGTTGCCAATGAGCTCCTAAGGCTGGTGGAAGAGGAGGAACTGCGTCTGTCAGAGCAAGGCGCTCGCCACAAGACATGAGGCCATTGTGTCCAAACGATGCGAACGCCCCAAGGGTGTCGACTCGGGGGCTCTGATGCCCGCATACCACCAGCCCCCTCCTGGTTACCGGCATCATCCCCTGTACCGCACCAAGATGCGCTGAGCGCAAGAAAGGAATCAACGTGGAGAAGCAGATCGGAGAAGCAGCAGGCAAGGTTTGGCAGGCTCTACACAAAAGCCCCATGACAGTCACGCGGCTTTCCTCTGTTGCTGCGCTTTCGGCAATGCTAACGGCCCAAGCCATCGGGTGGCTCGCGAGGGAAGGCAAGATAACCTCTGAAGACACCTCGAAGGGAGTGGTGCTGAAACTCAAGGGATAGCCGTTCTTCCCCGGTTCAACTGTCTCGGCCCAGTTTGCATGCTAGGGGCGCATCATGACAAGCCAGGATCGTGATGAGGTCAGGATAGTTAGCCTCGGGAAAGGGCTAGATGCGGTCGTGATTGCACTCTCAGACCGTTTCTTCAATGACTATCTTGGCTACACGGCCCTTCTCGAAGAAGGGCTCAAGAGCGATCACAAGCAGTTCGTCATCGACATTTCTGACTGTGAGTACATCAGCAGCAATGCCCTTGGCATCATGGTCTACTATCACAAGCTGCTTCGGGCTAAGGGAGGGGCCTTGATCATTGTGCCTCCGGCATCGGCCGGGGTGAGGGCTTTTGCGCTGCGCTGTATCGGCGTGGGGATTCCGCTGGCAGACACTGTAGCCGATGCGCTTGCGATCCTGCGAGAGGAATCCCGCCTTCCAGAAGACATTGCGTCGAGGCCACGCGTGTTGGTTGTCACGCCAGATCGGAGCGTTGCCGGATTCCTGGGTGTCGTGGTCGAGTACTGCGGGTGTGTAGTTACATTGGCTGCCTCTGCGGAAGAGGCAGTACAGAAGGCCCGAAGCTCCATCCCGGACTTGGCTATTGTGGATGCGTGCCCGCCGGAGTTGGACGGCATTAACCTCTGCCGCGTGCTCAAAGAGATTCCAGAGGCTTGCGACACGGCATTGTGCATTCTGGCTGCCGCCGACGACAAGGCGACGATGACGGCTGCAAGAGATGCGGGATGCGAAGATTGCATAGCCAAACCCGTAGCGATGGCCGACTGCGAACAGGTCATTCGTCATCTGCTCGCCGGCAACACAAAGAACCATACTGGCCACCGACGAGAAACCGAAGCCTGCTCCGGGATCGCACCCATTGCACATCGAGCAAATTGCGAGTCCCAAGCGAGCCCCTCAGGGAGTGGATGGCGAGAAAACCGCTAGCCAATGACCTAGAGATTGGCACGGGGGCTGAGGCCAGGCCGATCAACTTGGTTCCCCCACACCTGCCCGCCCCCGTGCAAACCCTGTGCTAAACCCGGGAAAGGAGCCTGGTGAAAATGAAGAAGCAGAGAATCATTCCTGGCAGCTACTGGTTTCCGCGAAGCGGCCATGGTGAGCGAGAATGCAGAAGCACGTGCATCAAGTCTTGTGGATGGGCGTGTGGCCTAGGGACCGTGTTATTGGCCTCCGTCTTTCTGCTTGGTTGCGACAAGCAATCTCCGCCACCGCCTTCGCCACCGGAAGTCGGGATAGTGACTGTTCAACCTCAAGCTGTTGTGCTGACGACGGAGTTGCCGGGACGCATAGCAGCCTACCGCATCGCAGAGATCCGGCCCCAGGTGAGCGGCCTCATAGAGAAGCGCCTTTTCGTCGAAGGATCGGACGTCAAGGCCGGTGACGTGCTCTATGAGATTTCCTCCGCGCCATTCAAGGCGGCGGTTGACAATGCTCTAGCCGCACTAAGTCGGTCAGAGGCAAATCTTCCTGCCCTCCAGGCGCGGGTGGCACGGTTCAAGGAACTAGTGCCCGAAAAGGCAGTCAGCCAGCAGAACTTGGACGATGCTGTGTCTGCGCTCAAACAGACTGAGGCCGACGTCCAGTCGTGGAAGGCCAGCGTTGAGGCGGCCAGGATCAACTTAGCCTACACCAGGATGACTTCGCCGATCTCTGGGCGAATCGGCAAGTCGGCCGTCACTGACGGCGCCATTGTCACAGCGTACCAGCCAGTGGCGCTGGCTGCGGTGCAACAGCTTGATCCTATATACGTGGATGTGCCTCAATCCACCGCCGAGCTTCTACGCCTGAAAGGGCGGCTGGCCGACGGCCGACTGACGCGCCGGAGTGCCAACCAGAACTCTGTGCAGCTCATCTTGGAAGATGGCACGCGATACCCCCTAAAGGGCACGCTTCAGTTCCAGGACATATCCGTGGACTCGAGTACTGGTTCGGTGATCCTGCGGATGGTATTTCCCAATCCTGAAGGCGTTCTTCTGCCGGGCATGTTCGTTCGGGCGCTTGTGGAGGAAGGGACCAACGAGAAGGCCATCATGGTCCCGCAGCAATCGGTTATGCGTAGCCCCAAAGGCGCCCCCTTGGTGCTGGTGGTGGACTCCGAAGGCAAGGCGCAGCAGCGGATGCTGGTCACCGACCGAGCCATTGGCGATCAATGGCTGGTTAGTTCGGGCCTTGTCCCTGGCGAGCATCTGATCGTCGAGGGGCTTCAGCGTGTGCGACCTGGTACTCCAGTCAAAGCGGCCCCCATGGGCTCCGACAGTCGACCGGCCGGGCCGTCTGGTAAGGCGCCCCCGACCATCACAAACGGCAAGTAGCGGAGGCACTCCATGCTGTCGAACTTCTTCCTTAAGCGGCCGGTCTTCGCATGGGTCATTGCCATTGTCATCATGGTGATGGGCGCGCTGGCCATCTACAATCTGCCCATCTCGCAGTATCCGCCCATAGCGCCGCCAACCATCGCTGTTGATGCATTCTATCCTGGAGCTTCGGCGGAAACGGTCGAAAACAGCGTCACTCAGATTATCGAACAGAAGATGACTGGCTTCGAAGACTTGCTATACCTATCCGGCACCAGTGAGTCGTCTGGAGCCTCCCGCATCGAATTAACTTTCAAGCCGGGTACCGACCCGGACCTGGCCTGGGCCAAAGTGCAGAACAAGCTACAGCTAGCGATGTCCGGCCTCCCAGATGTTGTTCAGCGTTCAGGCGTTACGGTCAACAAGTCTACTCGGAACTATCTGATCATCATAGGTTTGGTCTCCGAAGACGGCAGCATGGACGACATGGACTTGCAGGACTATGCCAAGTCCAACCTGGAGAAGGTACTGGCCCGGGTCCCGGGCGTTGGCGAGGTCATGAGTTTCGGTTCCGGGTATTCTATGCGCGTCTGGTTAGACTCAGACAAGCTCAACAAATATCGCCTGACCATGCAGGATGTGATTGCGGCTCTGCGCGCATACAACGTGGAAGTGTCCGCGGGACAGTTCGGCGGGGCACCGGCCGTAAAGGGGCAAAGGCTGAACGCCTCGATCATAGTTCAAAGCATGCTGAAGACCCCGGAGGAGTTTGATGCCATCCCCATCCTCAACAATCCGGATGGTTCCGTTGTCCGAGTCAAGGATGTGGGGCGAACAGAACTAGGTATCGAGTCCTACGACAGAGTAGTGTTCTGCAACGGGAAGCCAACCTCCGGCATGGCCATTCGCCAAGCGGCAGGTGCTAATGCGCTGGACACCGCCAATGCCGTCAAGGAGAAGATGAATGAGATGAGCCGGTATTTCCCGGCGGGCATGAAGGTCATTTACCCTTATGACACTACCCTCTTTGTCCGGGTAGCCATTGATGAGGTTATCAAGACGCTGCTCATAGCGATTCTGCTGGTCTTCCTGGTTATGTGGTTATTCATGGGCAATATCCGCGCGACCCTGATCCCCACTATTGCAGTGCCGGTAGTGATCCTGGGCACGTTCGCCGTGCTGGGAATATGCGGTTTTTCCATCAACATGCTGACCATGTTTGCCATGGTCCTGGCCATTGGGCTGCTCGTCGATGACGCCATCGTGGTGGTGGAGAACGTAGAACGGATAATGGCCGAGGAAGGTCTTTCGCCCCGAGAGGCCACCGCGAAATCGATGAACCAGATCACCAGCGCACTGATCGGCATCGGGCTGGTGCTTTCTGCGGTCTTCGGCCCCATGGCCTTCTTCGGCGGGTCCACCGGCATCATCTATCGCCAGTTCTCAGTGACCATCGCCGCAGCCATGCTGCTCTCGGTGGTAGTAGCCTTGATCTTGACGCCGGTGCTGTGCGCTTCCTTGCTCAAACCTGTGCGCAAAGGACATGAGCCAGCGGAGAACGCCATCTTCTTCCTGCGTCCGTTCTTTCTCCTATTTGATCGAGTCTTCTTTCGGAGCAGGGACATGTACGTCAAAGTGGTGCGCCATTCACTCACCAGGAAATTGCGCTACGGCGTGATCTATGTGCTAATCGTCGGAGCTCTTGGAGGGCTATTCCTTCGGATGCCCAAGGCGTATCTGCCGGACGAAGATCAGGGGATCATGCTTGCTCAGATTCTCCTGCCGACGGGTTCCACCTTGGAGCAGACTCAACAAGTTGCGGATGAAGTCCAGCGCTATCTTCTTGAAGATGAGAAAGAAGCCGTGGATTCTTGCATGACTATTGTGGGGATGGGTTTCTCCGGACGGGCACAGAACAACGGCATGGTCTTTGTAAAATTGAGGGACTGGAAGCTTCGAAAGCGCGACGACCTGCGGGTTAAGGCTGTTGCCGACAGGGCTATAAGGAGGTTCTCCAAGTTCCGCAATGCCATCGCGTTTGCCTTCCCGCCTCCTTCTGTCGTCGAACTAGGCAATGCCACGGGCTTCGACTTCCAGTTAATTGATCGTGGCGGCATAGGCCATGCCGCACTGACAGATGCTCGGAATCAGCTAATGGGAATGGCCGCTCAGGACAAACGCTTGCTCCGCATCCGACCCAACGGCATGGAAGATGTGCCCGAGTATCGACTGGACGTGGATTGGGGGAAGGCGGGAGCGTTAGGCGTGCCGATCACATCCATCCACAACACCATCTCGACGGCATTCGGCAGTGCCTATGTCAACGACTTCATCCAGGGCGGGCGTATCAAGCGAGTCTACGCACAGATTGATGCGCCTTACCGCGTACTGCCAGAAGACATCAAGAGACTCTACGTGCGGAACTCACAGGGGAAGATGGTCTCGTTCTCCTCGTTCGCATCCGGCTACTGGACTTCTGGCTCTCCCAGGTTAGAGCGTTTCAACGGATTCTCGTCGATGAACCTCTGGGGTGAGCCGGCGCCGGGCAGAAGTTCCGGCGAAGCCATGGATGCCATGGAGGAACTTGCATCGAAGCTTCCACAGGGGGTCGGCTTCGATTGGACCGGCCTGTCTTACCAGGAGCGACAGGCAAGTGCCCAAGCGGCTCCGTTGTATGTCTTCTCCATCCTGGTGATCTTCTTGTGTTTGGCGGCTCTCTACGAGAGCTGGCCCATACCGACGGCCATTCTCCTCGTTCTGCCGCTAGGAGCTATCGGTGGCGTCATCGCCTCCAGTCTGCGAGGGCTGCCGAACGACGTGTATTTCCAGATCGGGTTGCTGACCACCCTGGGATTGACCACCAAGAACGCCATCCTAATTGTCCAGTTCGCCAAAGCCGGAGTTGAAGAAGGGATGGGGCTGATTGATGCGACCGTAGAGGGGGCGAAACTGAGGTTGCGGCCCATTGTCATGACCTCGCTGGCCTTCGGGTTCGGCGTCTTGCCCTTGGCGCTCAGCAGGGGTGCCGGCGCTGGCGCCATGAATGCCATCGGGACTTCCGTGCTGGGCGGAATGATCACCGGGACCGTGTTGGTAGTCTTCTTTGCACCCGTCTTCTACGTGTTGATCGAAAAGAGTTTCGGCAGGAAGAATCGTCCGGTCGCCGAAGGCGCCGCACCAGCTCTGTCGGGGAGTCGCTAACATGAGCAAACATAACTGCCTTCTGTTGGCCGGGACCGGGTTTGTCTTGTTTGGCTGTACCATGGCTCCGAGATACAGCCGGCCAGCTGCGCCGATCCCCGCTGAGTGGCCGAGCGGATTGGCTTACGGTGGAGCCGCAAGATACGCGAATGCCCCGGATGCCTCGCATCTGCGCTGGTTGGAGTTCTTTGCAGACGACAAACTTACGAAGGTAATCGAGTTGGCACTAGCTAATAATCGGGACCTCCGATTGGCCACCCTCAACGTTGAGGCCGCACGGGCCGCCTATGGCATACAGCGCAACGCGCTCCTGCCGACGATCAACGCGACGGGCGCCCAAGTCAAAGGGCGCGCCTCGGCCGACCTTACCCCACCTTTGACGCCGAGAGTCAGCGATACCTACAAGGTCGATCTTGGTGCCGTTGCCTGGGAAATTGATCTTTTCGGCCGCATCCGCAGCCTGAAAGACAAGGCTCTCGAGGAATACTTGGCCACTGAGCAAGCTCGCCGGGGAGCGCAGATTCTGCTCGTTTCGGCGGTGGCCAATGCCTACCTGACTGAGGCTGCAGACCGAGAGGGACTGGCCTTGACTGAGAGAACGCTCCAGGCCAACAAGACTGCCTACGATCTCGTGGAGCGACAGTCCAAGGCTGGAGTGGCCACGGAGTTGGACCTGCGGCGCGCGCAGACGCTCGTGGATAGCGCACGCCGCGATGTCGCTCGATATGCGCAACTGGTGGCGCAAGACGAAAACGCTTTGAATCTGTTGGTCGGCGCTCCACTTCCAAGTGAATTGCGACCTAGTAAGCTAACTGAGGTCAAGCCGCCGCGAGAAGTATCGCCCGGCCTTTCCTCCGAAGTCCTTCTCGAACGACCCGATGTGCTCCAGGCCGAGGGACTGCTCAAGGCGGCCAACGCCAATATCGGTGCCGCCCGAGCCTCGCTCTTTCCCAGGATATCACTGACCGCCTCCGTGGGCAGGGCCAGCACCGAACTCTCCGGGCTGTTCACGGGCGGCACCGACACTTGGAGCTACTCGCCTCAGATCATGGTGCCCATCTTCGATACCCGCGCCTGGTCAGCCTTGAAGGTCACTAAGGTGCAGCGGGAAATCGCCGTGGCACAGTACGAGAAGACCATTCAGAGCGCATTCCGCGACGTGGCCGATGCCCTGGCCTTGCGCGGCACCATCAGCCAGCAGGTATCCGCCCAGCAGTCCTTGGTCGATGCTGCTACCGAAACCGCTAGGCTGTCGAACGCGCGCTATGCTAAGGGCGTGGACGACTACCTTGGAGTTCTGGACGCACAGCGTTCTCTTTACGGTGCTCAGCAGGCATTAGTGAACCTCCAGCTCGTGCAACTGGCCAGTCACATACGCCTCTATTCCGCGCTGGGCGGTGGATGGCGTTAGGGCCAGTGCCGTGGGTTCTGCCGCAACACGCCAAGTCATAATGCGAGGAGTCGATCAGCTTCTCAAGAGCCGTCCTCTTGACAAGATCAGCGTCGCCGATGTTGCCAAGACAGCAGGCGTTGGGAAGGGCACGATCTACCTCTATTTTCCGAGCAAGACCAAGCTCATCCTCCAAACCATCACCGCCGGCGTCGACGAGATGAGCCGAAGTCTAGCGGATAGTCCCATGTCTCCAGAACCGTTTGAGCGGCGCCTATCCCGGGCCTGCTCGCGGCTCGGTGGTCTTCTTGAGCAAAAGCAACATCTCCTGACAGTACTGGCCTCGACACCTTCTCACAGGAGACCCCCACCCAGTCAAATGGGTACGATTGGCCGGAGTTGGAGGCGCCGCATCTGCGCCTCTTGCGCCGAACTCCTGCGTCAGGGAGTCCATGAGGGAAAGATTCGAGGCGATATCGGACCTGAAGTGCTGGCCGACATGCTCCTCAGCATCCTGTGGTCCAGAGCATCGAGTCTGGGGGGGCTTCCATGTCCCGCGGACCATTACGAGTTGGCGGTTCAACTGTTCCTAAGCGGAGCCGGAACCAGGATAGGCGGATGAACGGAACTCTGCGTTGCCCCAAGTGCAGTGCTGGCAACGAGAGTGTAGTCCGCGGCGGAGTATTCTTGCTCCGAGAGACTCGTGACATCCTCGCCCCGCAGAAGTACCGCTGCACGAAGTGCGGTTGCCGGTGGCTATTCTGGCCACGTCTCTATCGAGGGACCGGACTGGGCTCAAGGGTGCTTCGGCGCTTGCGGCTACTAGTCGGCGGCTGCAACAAGTGGGCGTTGCCACAAACGGATGCCGACTTGGGCAAGGTACAACCGTCGCGAGCACCACTAGACATCAGATCGCCGTGAGTTAGGTCCAGCGGCCTTCTGGCTGGCGTCGGTATCGGCCGCCGCAAGCAGGCGCCATGAGGCAACAGGCATGAGCTTCGACGCTCAGGTGATGCTCTACACCGTCATCGTCTTCCTGCTGCTCTTGGCGGTGTTGTGGCGCTTCGCCTGGGGGCCGTTGATGCGGGCGCTGGAGGAACGGGAACAGCGTATCGCCAAGAGAATCAGCGACGCCGAGGAACTGCGCCGGACTGCAGAGGACCGCCTTAGGGAGTATGAGCGGCGCATCGCCACCGCCGAAGATGATGCCGCCGCGATCATCGCACTGGGCAAGCTGGGCGCCGAGAAGGTCCGCGAGGAGACCATGGCCGCTGCTGTCGCGGATAGTGCTAAGACCATGGATCGCGTCAAGCGCGAGATCCAACTAACCAAAGAAGCTGCGGTCCACGACCTGCGCGAGCAGATGGTGCAGTTGGCCGGGGAGCTGGCCAGCCACGTGATCATGCGAGAGCTCAAGCTCGAGGATCACCGTCGGCTGATTGAGGAAGCCATGACCGAAGTCGAGAAGGCTTTTGGACAAGAACTGGCCAAGCCCAGGACACCGCCAAAATGACCGTGGAGCGGTCGGGGCTGAGGCGAGTTCCCCGAGATCAGCGTAAGGTCGATCCGCCAGTTCGAGCCGGTTACACTCGGCCCGCGAGCGTAACGGGGTCGTTAAATTTGAGGGGGGTATTAAACAGAGATTCTGAGAGTTCGAGAGCGATTTCTTGGGCATCGGGCGCAACCATGATGGTTTCACCCGCACCCCGGGCGCTCTCTCTCGAACCAGAGAATTTGGCCTTCCGGGCGGTGTCGGTAGCGTCCTCCATAGAGAGGGATACGAAAAGGCCCCGGACTCTCGCCGCGGGGCCTTGCGTTAACGGATTCGACCCGTCGGGTCGGTAGTTTTTGAGATGGCTCCCCGGCCTGGATTCGAACCAGGAACCTACTGATTAACAGTCAGCCGCTCTACCGTTGAGCTACCGGGGAAGCCGTTGGCCAACGGACCGGCATTCTAGGCCCGAGCCGCGAGAAATCAAGGCATTTGTGACCGCAACGCCGCCATGCGGTGCTGATGCTCGCCCAACGCCGGACACGTCTTAAGCCTGGCGCGACGCCCTTAAGGCGCCAACCGTGAAATCAGGTTGAGGTGGAGAGGTGACCGCGGCTACTTGCAGCATCTATCCTGGGATCTCCGCAACGAAGCGTGTCAGACCGCCGAGCTCGAAGTCCCTGCGAGTGAATATCGGCCACAAGTCGACGCCGGCATCGGAGAGCGCTTTGGCTCCACCCTGTAGACAATCGAGAATCGTGATGACCGCCACGGGTTTGGCGGCCCGCTCTGTCCGGACTACCTCCGCCGCGCGGACAGCCATTCGTCCGCTCGAAATCACATCCTGCAGAAGAACCACTTGGCTGCCGGGAGGAATCGGAGCCCCCTCCACCTGCTTGTCGATCCCATCGCCCTTGGGCTCGGGATGGATGCTGAAGCCGGCGAGCCGCCTGCACCTCTCTCCCGCCAGTGCCAGAACGCCACCCGTGATGAGATCTGCGGCGGGCGACATTCCGCCGATTCCGGATATGTTCTTGCCCTCGATCAGCAACAGGACGGCCTCGGCGAGAAGCCATATGCCCTGCCCGGCGAGGATGGCATGGCGACCACGGACATACAGGTCGGACTTCTTCCCGCCAGACAGCTCGAAATCTCCATAGAGGATGCCTTCTTGGATCATGGGCTTGAGTCGGGCGCGTATTTCTTCGGCTTTCATTTGGCCTCTCGTCGTATCCGGCAGACTTCCATCCTCCCCGCCCCGCCCTGCGGCGCAAGGGCGGGGCTGGGCTACGGAACGATCCGGCCCTGGAAATCCCTGCGGTACTTGCCTGTCTTCGGGTCCACCATGGGGTCTGGTTCTGGATCGCCAGGGTCAATCAACCAGGACGGGATGGTCGCCATGGGGTCCACGGGATAGGCATCTACAAACCTGCGACCATCCGGGAAGTCCACTCCCATCACAAGTCCGTTGGTTGCCACAATGAAAGTCCTGTACCCGGTCTGTCCGTACACAGCCGGAGTAGCACACATGGCGAAGTCCCCGGATGGGTCTACGGGGACACCGTTATCGAACTTCTGTATTTCCATGAAAAGGTAGCCGTGGTATGGTCTGCCGTTCGGGCCACGGGCGGCGATGAAGTCGTCAGGCAGCAAGCCTTTGAGTTTGAGAAGTTGGTCGGCGAATACGGGTTGCCCCTTGGGGTTGCAGTGAGCACTTCTGTACTCGTATTGGGCTTCCACGTATGCCCGCATTGCCGCGACTGCACCCGTTTCCATGCCACACTCTTTCCCACGCCAACAGCAGGTGTAGAGAACAAGAAGTGTCACTATTACAGCCAGAAGTCCGCCACCGGCAATCCAGCACCAAGGGCGACCAGAGCTCTTTCTGTGGTTCACAGTGGCCAACTCTTCGGACATAGTCGCAGTCCTCCTGACGCCTTCAGCCTGCCCCGCCCTGTGGCGCGGCGCAAGGGCGGGTGGCCTCTCGCCTTCACCCAGCCCCTCGAGAGGCGAGTCTTGCGATGCTCTCAACCGCCAGAGTCATCTTCCGCTGGGCTGATGCGTTGGCTGTGTGGATAATGATGACCGGCGGCACGAACCCGCGGAGTGCCACGGCCTCCTCCAGCCACAGCAACACATCGTACCCGGTGCCACGGGCGTCATCCCCCAGGTCGTGGTCGAGGCTCGGTCGGTAACCTTGCCAGTCTCCAGGAGGCGGATGGCCTCATCCGGCCATCTGACGCCTACCCAGCCCGACGGGACCGGGCGCTCGTCATCCAGGTAGACTTTCATGCTCGTCATCGCTCCAGGCTGCCACACCCATTCTCCCCGCGCCCTCAGCGCGGCGCAAGGGCAAGGTTATCAGGCAACAGCGCCGACTATCCCTGTACAGCCTCCCGGCCATCATAAGCTCCTGGTGCGCAACCTGGTCAATGTAGCGGCTGGTCGTGGCCACGTTGGGGTGCCCGAGTTGGGCCTGGATGATGTCGATTGGCACTCTCTCACGCCGGAGCCCGGCCCACCCGCCGGACGGTGACGCTGATCGCGTCGTGCTGCGACTCGACGACGCCATCGAGCAGCAGCGGGCCCAGCCCGGCCCCGGCGAGCATCCGCCGCGCGGAGCGGTAGAGCGGCGGGAAGATGGTGGCCTCGAAGACGCCGTCCTCGTCGGAGAGCGTCAGGAAGCACATCGGCCCGCCCGACTCCGTCCGGACCGTGCGGCCGGTGGCGACGACGCCGGCCAGACGCACGGATTCGCCGATCGCGCCGGGCAGCCGGCCGCTGGTGACAGCGCCGAGCGCCGCCAGGGCCGGACGTCGGCCGGCCAGGGGGTGCGCTCCGGTGCAGAGCTCGAGCAGCCGCCATTCGTCGCGCCGCCGCTGCTGCGGGCTGTAGTCGCCGAGCGCCGGCAGGCCGGTCGCGGTCCCGGAGAAGCGCAGGAGCGGCTCGCCGCCGCCGCGGCGCTCCCTCGGAAACGAGGTGTGCAGCTCGAGCAGCATCCCGGGGCGCGGGTGGCCGGTGAAGTCCAGGGCCCCGCAGCGCACCAGGGCCGCGGCCTCGGCCGGGGCGGCCCCGGAGCGCAGCAGGAAATCGGCGAGCCCCGCGAACGGCCGCGCGGCGAGGATGCCTTCGACCGCCGCCGCGGATAGCGAGCGCACCCGGCCGAGCCCGACGCGGACGGCGCCGCCTTCGGGCTGGAACTCCCGGCCGGAGCGGTTGACGCAGGGCAGCAGGAATCGGATGCCCTCGCGCTTGGCCTCCTCGACGTAGACCCAATGCGGGTACATGCCGGCGTTGTTGTTCAGGGCCGCGACCCAGAACTCCAGCGGGCGGTGCGCCTTGAGCCAGGCGTTGGCCCAGCTCAGGCGCGCGTAGCTCGCCGCGTGGGCCCGGCAGAAGCTGTAGGCGTTGAACTTGGCCATCTGCACCCAGAGGTCGGCGGCCAGCTCCCGGCCGACGCCGGCCGCCCGGCAGCGCGAGAGGAACCCGGCCGAGAGCTCGAGCCGATCCCGGTCCGAGCGGCACTTGGTCACCGCCCGGCGGAAGCGGTCGGCCTCGGCGGGGGGCAGCCCGGTCAGGGCCGAGGCGACCATCAGCACGTCGTCCTCGTAGAGCATGACGCCGAAGGTGTCGTCGAGCGTCCCGGCCAGCCGCGGGTCGCCCGGCGGGACGGGCTCCTCCCCCCGTGCGCGGCGGACGAAGCTCTCCTTCATGCCCAGCGATGCCGCCCCGGGGCGGATCAGGGCCAGCGCCTTCATCAGGTCCCGGGCGTTGCGGGGGCGCATCTGCCTGAGCAGGTGGCGCATGGCCGGGCTCTCGAGCTGGCCGACCCCGACGGTCCGGCCGGAGACGAGCAGCTCCGCGGCGGCCCCGTCCTCGGCCGGCAGCGCGTCGGGCGCGAGCCCGGCGCCGGAGAGCCGGAGGGCCTCGCCCATGGTCGACAGCGAGCGGTTGCCCAGCAGGTCGAGCTTGACCAGGCCCACGGCCTCGACCCCGTCCTTGTCGAACTCGGTGACGATCACGCCCTTGGCCGCGCGCAGGAGCGGCGCGTGGCCCGCCATCCGGTCCGGGGCGATCACCACCCCGCCGCAGTGGACGGAGCGGTGGTGCGGGAAGCCCTCGATCCGCCGGGCCAGCGCCAGCAGCCGCTCGACCGCGGCCGGCTCGGCCGGCAGGGTGTCCCATCGGTCGCAGGGCAGGCCGTGGCGGAGCTGCCTCTCGATGACCGTCAGCGCCGGGCCGGACAGTCCCAGGGCCCCGCCGGTCTCCCGGAAGGCGGCCCGGGGCTGCAGCGTGGCCAGCGTCGAGACCATGGCCGCGTGCTCCACGCCGTGGGTCCGGAAGACGTGGGCGATGACCTCGTCGCGCAGCCGCCAGCAGAAGTCGATGTCCAGGTCGGGGAAGTCGTCGCGGCTTTCGTTCAGGAAGCGCTCGAAGGGCAGGTTGAACTCCAGGGGGTCGACGTTGGTGATGCCCAGCAGGTAGGCGACGAGCGAGCTGGCCCCCGAACCGCGCCCGGCCACCGGCGTGCCCAGGCTGCGCGCGTGGCGCACGATGTCGGCCACGATCAGGAAGTAGTCGGCGAAGCCCTTGCCGGCGATCAGCGAGAGCTCCCGGTCGAGCCGCGCGGCCACCGCCGCCGGGACCGAGCCGCCGCCGCGCCGCCGGGCCCCGGCGAAGGCCTCCTCGCGGAGCCTGGCCGGGGAGTCCCCCGGCAGCTTCGGGAAGACCGGCTCGAGCCCCAGCAGGTCGAACCGGCAGTGCTCGGCCAGGCGGACGGTGTTGGCCAGGGCCTCCGGGCGGTCGGCGAAGAGCCGGGACATCTCGGCGGGCGTCCGCAGCCAGGCCTCGCGGCGCAGCTCCAGGCGGGGCCGGACCTCGGCGAGCAACCCGGTCTCCTTCATCGCCTGGAGCAGGACGTGCGTCTCGAAGTCGTCGGGCCCGGCGAAGAACGCGTCGGTCGAGGCGACGAGCCCGGCGCCAGCCGCCCGGGCCGCGGCGACGAGCGCCGCCTCGGTCCGCGGACCGGCCGCCGGGCGGAGCAGCTCGGCCCAGAGCCTCCCCCGGTCCAGCCGCCCGGCCAGGGCGGCGAGCAGCCCCGCGGAGGGGGTCAGGACCAGGAGCCCCTCCTGGCGGCCGGGGAGGCTTCCGGCGATGGAGAACCCCGGCGCCAGGTTCCGGGCCGTCAGCAGCTCGCAGAGGTTGCGGTAGCCGGCCGCGCTCTCGACCAGGCAGACGGCCTGCCCGTCCGGCCCGTCCAGGATGGCCCCCAGAATGGGGCGCACGCCGAAGTCCGGGGCGCGCCGATAGAACGGCACCGCACCGCCCAGCGAACCCTCGTCGGTGAGCGCCAGCGCCGGCATCCCGCAGTCCGCGGCCTTGGCCAGGAGCGCATCCAGCGTGGAGGCCCCGGCGAGGAGGGAGTAATTGGAACGGACACGGAGAGGGACAAAGGGGTGACTGGGAGGCACTGAGGTGCGAAGGCGTTGAGGCACTGAGGAGCGAAGGCAGTGAGGCACTGAGGCACTAAGGCACTGAGGCACTAAGTTTTTGGCCACAGTCCTTCCCCCTTAGTGCCTCAGTCCCTTAGTGTCTTAGTCCCTTAGTCCCTCGCCCCCACACTACTTCGTAAGACACGGCGTCCTCAGCACGTAGCCGTTGGCGTCCTGCCGGAGGCTGCCGAGCAGATCGAGGGACGGCCCGGCGGTGATCGCCGAGAAGCCGAACTTCCGGCGGATGTCGTCGACGGCCCGGGCCAGCCGTTCGTCCCGCGCGACGGCGGCCTCCGGTGCGAAGAGGAGCATCTGGTTCTCGTCCCTGGGCGCGAGGCCCGAGAGGGTCACGCCCACGTGCCGCAGGGCGACCCGGCGCGAGTGCAATCCGGCGAGCAGCTCCAGCGCCGCCGCGTAGACCGGCCCCTCCAGGTCGGTCGGCGCGGGCAGCCGGCGGCCGCCGTCGGCGCCCTTGAAGTCGGAGTAGCGCAGGCCGACCCCGACCGTGCGCGCCTCGAGCCCCAGCTCGCGCACGGCCTTCATGGCCCGCTCGACCAGGTAGTGCAGCATGGCGCGGATCCCGGCGGGGTCGGTGGTCTCCCGGTGGAAGGTGGTCTCGCGCGAGATGGTTTTCGGCACCTCGCGGGCGTGCACCGGGCGGCTGTCGCGGCCCCGGGCGCGCTCGAAGAAGGCGCTGCCGTTCCTGCCGAACATGGCGGTGAGCGCCGCCTCCGGCAGGGCGCGCAGGTCCCGGATCGTCCGCACGTTGAGCCGGAGCAGCAGCTCGGCGCTGCGCGGGCCTATGCCGGGCAGCTCGCCGACCGGCCGGCCGAGCAGGAAGTCCTCCGCCTCGCCGGGGGCGACCAGGCGCAGGCCGTCGGGCTTGGCGGTCTTCCCGGCCAGCCGCGCGAGCATCCGGTTGGGGCCGATGCCCACGGTCGCGGCCAGCCCCGTCTCGGAGCGGACCAGCCGGCGAAGGCGCGCCAGGGCCGCCGAGGGGTCGGGGTGGAGCCTCTCCATGCCGGCGAGGTCGAGATAGGCGTCGTCCAGATGGGTCTCGAGCCCCGAGGCGAAGTCCCGGCAGAGCTCCCAGATGCGGGCCGCGAAGCAGCGGTAGATGCCGTGGCTCCCGGGCAGGACCTCCAGCCGGGGGCAGAGCTGCCGGGCCCTGGCCAGCGACATCCCGGCGTGCAGCCCGAAGGCCCGCGCCTCGTAGCTGCAGCTGGCGATGCAGCCCGAGCCGACGGCCACCGGCCGGCCGCGCAGCCCCGGCAGTAGCCGCTGCTCCACGGAGGCGAAGAAGGCGTCGATGTCGAGGTGGGCGATCATGGGGTGGGTGCGAGGGACTAAGGCACTGAGGCACTTAGGCACTGAGGGAGCGGGGCAGTTTGTCGATCAAGGCGCGCAACATGCGTTCGATCTCATCGATTGCGCCAGCTGCTTCTCTGCAAGCTTTGTCTTCCACGAATCCCAAGCTCCTGGCAAGCAGCAACTGGGTTTCCAATTCGAACAAGGACCCCATGGCGATGTTCAGAAATCGTCTGTATTCGACTCCTGACCTCCGACCATATCCCTCGGCCATGTTCGAGGGAATGGAAACGACCGCCTTGCGCATCTGCATGGAAAGGCCGTACAGTTCCTCTTTGGGCAGGTTCCTGGCGATGTCGTATATCAGCAAGGCCAGCTTCATGCTCTTCTGCCAGACGATCAGGTCTTTGTAGGTCTTGATCTTCGCCATTTTCGTTCTCCTGTGTTCAGTTTCTGACTCCCTCAGTCCCTCTGTCCCTCCTAAAAAACCACCCTCTCCAACCTCCAGGCCATGTCGGCGGTGCGAAGTGACAGGAAGTAGGTCTCGCTCCCGGACTGCACGGAGAAGCAGTGCCGGGGGGCGTCGCCCTCGCGGTCGACCCAGTGGCCGTTGACCGCCTCCACCTGGTAGGAGCGCCCGCCGCGCTTGAAGGCCCGCGGCACTATCCGGCCGCCGATGAAGTCGGCGCGGACGGCCACCGGCTCGTCCAGGTCCTCGCTCGTCATCGCTCCGCCCCGCCAGCCGCCCCAAAAAAGGAGGCCCGCCGTCCCGCAGCGCTCGCCCGGACGCGGACCTTAATTCCCTCTCGCGAGGGGTAAAGGCATCTCTGCCCTTTAGGCTCGGATGTCTCGCCTGGTTGACCGAGGAGCTGCCGGGCTCCCTGCGTGCTCGATGATTCCCGCATCCGGCGCTTCTGCGGCCTGAAAACAATATAGCTAACATCCGTTAGGTTGTCAACCGTGGGGACACCGCGCAACCGGGCCATTTCAAAAACCGATTTTCACCGCCGAGGCACAGAGACGCGGAGATAGGATCTCGTCCGCGGCCGAGGTTCTTGCCTGCGGAGGCCTGGCCGCCGCGTTCCTGAGCCAGCTCTGCGCCTCCGTGTCTCCGCGGTGAAAAAGCCTGCTTGATGTTGGCCCTGTGCCACCTGTCCGGTTTTCGGGCTAAAGCCCCCGCCCCCGCCGCGTCTTTCTGAGTGGACGGCGCCGCCGCCCGCAGGAGGTTCGACCATGAAGGCCCGCGATCTTGCTCCGCTCTTCGCCGCCGCACTGCTGTGTCCCGCCGCGCTGGGCGTCTCGGCGGCGGAACCGGCGGGCGGGACCGATCCCGCCTCCGCGCGGAAGCCTCAGGCGCACATCGAGATAACCCCGGCCACAGCCGCCACCGCCGGGCAGCAGGACGATGGGCGCGCCGCACCGGCCAAGGCCTCCGAGGCGCCGGCCCCGGCCGTGCGGGTCGGGCCCGCCGCGGGCGCCGCCCGGGCTGCGAGCGAGGGCGCCTCGCGTAGCGACGGAGACGTGCTCGAGTTCGCGGGCACGCCGGCCAGCGAGGTGCTGACCTTCATCTCCGAGTACGCCGGCGTGAACATCGTCACCGACCCGGACTGCGCCGAGAAGCTCAAGACCCGGGTGTCTTTCCAGGCCCGGGGCATGACCTGCCGCCAGGTGCTGGACTGGGTCGTGCGGCTCTCCGGCACCGCCTGGATGCTGACCGACGGCGCCATCTACGTGACCTCGCGCGACAAGCTCCCCAGGGAGGAGAACCCCGTCGAGCTGGCCCGCCGGATAATCGCGGAGAGCCCGGAGTTCGACCGGGAGCCCGCACAGTTCGAGCCGGCCCCGGAGATGGGCCTGCCCGAGCGCAAGTAGCCCGCCAAAGCAAGAATCGACGTTTACCGCCGAGACGCGGAGCCGCCGAGGCAAGATCTTGTTCGCGGCCGAGGTTCTTCCCTGTAGAAGCTGTTCGCCGCGTTCCTGAGCCAGTTCCGCGCCCCTGTGCCTCCGCGGTGAAGCGGCTCCGGTTTATCGGGGGGGGGAGCTACGCCCCGTTGCGGCGGCCGCGCAGCAGGCGCTTCTCGTAGACGGTGATGACGTCCTTGCGGCTGAGCATGCCGGTGATCTTCGCGCCGGTGGCGTCGACCACCGGCAACTCGTCGTATTTCAGCCGCGCGAAGCGGGCCATGACCGCGGAGAGGTCGGTGTCGGCCTTGAGCGGCTCGACGCCCTCGGCCATCAGGTCCAGGGCGATGATGATCTGACCGGCCTGCTCGCGGTACAGGAACTTGCGCACGTCAGCGAGATCGAAGACCCCGCAGAACTTCCCGTCCCGGTCGATCACCGGGAAGACCGTCTGGGTGGTGCCCGGCAGCATCCCGGTGATGGCCTCCAGCGAGGTCCCCGCCGGGATGGTGACGAAGTCGGTGCGGGGCTTCAGGCCCGCGTCGCCCACGCTCAGGCCCTTGAGCACGTCGACGATCAGCTCGTTCTGGTGGGCCGGGGAGGCCAACCGCGAGGGCACCTGCTCGCGGTAGATGGTCGAGCGCCGGCCGCTCAGCAGGTAGGCCAGGGCCGAGACCCACATGGCCGGCACGAGCAGTTCGTAGCCGCCGGTCAGCTCCGAGACGATTATGATCGTGCTGATCGGGGTCTTGGCCGCCGCCGAGAAGAAGCCGGCCATGCCCAGGATGGCGAAAACCACCACCTGCGGCGGGGTCACCAGCGCCGGCGCCAGGGCGTGGAAGACCAGCCCGGACGCCCCGCCCAACGTTCCGCCGATGACCATGCTCGGGCCGAAGACGCCGCCGGAGCCGCCCGAGCCGATGGTCAGCGAAGTGGTCAGGATCTTGCCCAGGCCGATCAGGAGGAGCACCGCCGCCGCGGCCATGGCGGCCGCCGGGGCCAGGCCCTCCTCGGGAATGATGCCGCTCTTGTGGGGATCGAAGACGTCCTGGAGCACCCCGTAGCCGTAGGACAGGACGTTCAGGCTGGCCCGCGAGGCGTTGTCCCCGAAGAAGCGGACGCCATAGTAGAGGAGAACGGCGAAGGCCCCCGCGGCCAGCGCGCCGATGGCCGGGCGGAAGGACGGAGGCACCTTCAGGCGCTTGAAGAAGTTGTGGATGCCGTAGAAGGTCCGCACGTAGAGCACCGACGCGGCGGCCACCACCAGGGCCATGACGCCCAGCGGCCCGAGCAGCGCCGGGCTGTTGAAGCGCAGTCCCGGGATGATGTCGAACATGTGCCGGAAGCCGGGGATGCCCAGCAGGTTCTGCATGAAGAGGCCGTAGACGCAGTAGGCGGTCGTCGAGGCGATGAAGGACGGGATCATCGCCTCGGCCTCGAAGTCCGCGTCGCGGTAGAGCACCTCGGCGGCGAAGATCGCCCCGGCCAGGGGCGCGCGGAAGATGGCCGCCACGCCGGCGCCCATGCCCGCGGCCAGGAGCAGCCGGCGCTCGTAGTCCGAGAGCCTGAGCCGCGTCGCCAGGAAGGAGCCGAAGCCCGCGCCGATCTGGGCGATGGGCCCCTCGCGGCCGCCCGAGCCGCCGGTGCCCAGGGTGATGGCGCTGGCGAAGAGCTTCACCAGCGGCACCCGCGCGCGGATGACGCCGTTGTTGTGGTGATAGGCCCGGATGGCCGCGTCGGTACCGTGGCCCTCGGCCTCCGGAGCTATCCTGTAGACCAGGAAGCCGGAGACCAGGCCGCCCAGGGCCATGATCGCCAGCAGCAGGAGCGGCGAGAAGTGCCCGACCAGCGGCTGGCCCGCGGCGAAGAGCGCCGCCTCTCCGGCCGGCCGGCCGTGCTCGAAGCCGGCCACGGCCTCAAGCCCGAAGCGCACCACCGCATGGGACAGGTACTGGAAGGCCACCGCCCCGAGCCCCGCAACCAAACCGACGAGCCCGGCCAGCAGCACGATGCGGCCCACGTTGCGGAAATGCCCGCGCCTGGCCGGGAGTATCCCGACGCGCTTAAGGAAGATGATCAACCAGTGAGGCGCGCGCTGCAGGAACGCCGTCTGGCCGTTGGAAGTGGGTTGTCTCCGGGAACTTGGGCCTTCCGGCCCTGAAGTGCCGTCCTGCTCGGACTCTGAGGACACGATGGGTCTCCTGGGATGTTGGCGCCTTGGCTTGACGGGCTTTAACCTACATCCAGCCATCATGAGAGTCAAGGACACCTTCCCGGCCTCCGGGACTTTCCGCCGATTCCGCGAACTCTCCCGGGGGATCGGGGTATTGCCTCCGTGAGGGTTGACCGCTCAACCACTCAACCACGTTGACATTGCACCGCATCCTGCGCAAGATGGTCGCTTGGGAGGCAAGAGCATGATTGCCAGATGGTCTCCGATCCTCGGCTTGGCACTGGCGGTCACGGCAGCCGCCGTGGCGCCGTCCAAGAGGCACACGGCGAGCGCCGCCGAGCTAAGCATTCCCTTGACCGTGCCCGAAACCGCCGGCCAGGGCCGGGTTCGCGAGTGCGTGACCATGGGCGTGCCCTTCCTGCCCGGGCAGGTGAAGGACGTCAAGGCGCTCCGGCTCCTCGACGCCGAGGGCAGGGAGGTCCCCGCGCAGTTCCGGGAGCTCGCCCGCTGGTGGTACAAGGACAACAGCGTGCGCTGGGCGCTCCTCGACTTCCACACGGGGATCGGCGAGTACGAGCGCAAGGCCTTCACTCTCACCGACGGGCGCGAGAAGGACTACGAGTCGCTGCTCAAGGTCGAGCAGACCGACGAGGCCATCACCGTCACCACCGGCCCGGCGCAGTTCGTCATCAACCGCAAGCGCTTCAACCTCTTCGACCGGGTGCGCATCGATGCCAACGGCGACGGCCGGTTCGCCGACGACGAGGAGGCGGTCAGCCCCCGCGCCGAGAACGGCTCGGTGGTCGAGGACACCTTCGGCCAGAGGTACCTGTCCTCCGAGGGCACGGCCGAGGTCAAGGTCGAGGAGGCCGGCCCGGTCCGGGTCTGCGTCTCGGCCCGCGGCGTCCACCGCGCGCCGGAGGGCAAGGGCTGCTCGCGCGGGATGTACGGCTTCGACCTGCGCATGCACTTCTACGCGGACAAGTGCCTGGTGCGGCTCGACGCCTGCATCAACAACGCCTCGGCCCGGCCCATCGGCAGCCCGACCTTCGAGGACTACTCGCTGATCACGAAGCTCAACCTCAAGCCCGAACCCAAGCCCGACGATCCGGCCGCGCCGCAACTGGTCATGTACCGGACCTACGGCGGGGCGCCCATCGACGGTGAGCTCCGCGAGGGCCAGAGCGTCGCCGTCTACCAGGACTCGAACGGCGCCGAGACCTGGAAGGTGAACCCGGGCGTGGAGGGCGCCGGCACCGGGGAGCTGAGCTCCTTCCGCGGCTACCGGGTCGTGCGCCGCGGCAAGGAAGGCGAGGAGACGCTCGCCGCCGGCGACCACGCCCGTGGCTTGACCGCGGTCGGCGGCGCGAAGTTCGGCGTCGTGGTGGTGCCCCGGTACTTCTGGCGGCAGTTCCCCAAGGCCGTCGAGGCGGCCTTCGACGGCACCGTGCGGGTCGGCGTCCTGCCGCGCGAGTACAAGGGGGTCCACTGGCTGCCCGACGCGGGCGGCGCCGGGCAGGAGCTGTGGCTGTGCTTCTACGCCCGGGGCATGAAGAAGGGCGCGGGCTTCGACTACCCCCGCGACAACCAGACCCGGAGCGAGTGGAAGAGCCTGCTCCGCGACCGGCCCTGGCCTCACGTGATCGCCGACATGGTCAACCCGCCGCTCTGGGCGCTCGCGCCCCGCGAGCACTACGCGGCCTGCGGGGCGCTCGCCGACGTGGGCGCCTACATGTCCATCCCCGACGAGAGCGGCTTCCCGCTGGCCGTCACCGAGCGGCGCTACTTCACCACCGACTACCTCAAGGGCAACGCCTTCGGCTGGCAGGTCTTCGGCTGCCGCTGGGAGGAGTACGCCGGGCACTCGCCCTGGAACTACGAGCCGATCTGGTCGACCAACTACCTCTGGCGGGCGATCAACACCCAGCACCCCACCTGGATGGAGTTCGGGTGGCGCCGCGACATGCACACCCGCAACGTCCGCGCCTGCTACATCCAGGACACCAAGCCGTTCGAATACGGCAGTTGGGAGGAGTTCAACCGCGCGAACGTCTGCGAGGAGTGGTGCCACCGCGCCGTCCCCGACGACGAAGAGCTCAAGAAGTACAGCGCCGGAAAGTACAAGCGCACCGAGTGGTACCTGCCCAACCCCGAGCACCTGGGCATGGACGAGCACTACGACCTCTACTGCCTCTTCGGCGACGGCCGGGCGCTCGCGGCCGGCCGCAACGCCGCGGCGGTCGGCGGGGCCTTCGTGGCCCTGCGCAAGGTGGGCATCCACCGCAACACCGGGTGGTGCTTCCGGACGCTGATGCGCTACTACGACCTGACCGGCTCGGAGGAGTGCAAGCCCTACGTCGCGAAGGCCCTCGACAACTTCTGGGAGGTGGCCCGCGCCAACCGCTCCACGCCGCGGATCAAGTACGACAACGACTGGTTCTACAACGTCTTCAGCCGGTCGGTGGTTCTGGCCTGGAACGTGACCGGCGACGAGCGCATGCGCGACCTGGTCATCGGCCTGGCCCAGGGCCGCACCGACCAGAAGTCGAAGTTCCCGGTGCAGAACTCCTTCTCCTGGGACCAGACCGGCGACGCGAAGTACCTGAGCGAGAAGCCCGGGAAGTACATCAAGCTCGGCGAGGGCGGCTACGACGACTACTACCCGGCCTGCAACGCCTGGCTGTGGATGAAGCCCCGGCCGGACAAGATCCCGCCCGCGGCGGTCAAGGACCTCGCCGCCGAGCCGACCGGCGCCGGCGAGGCGAAGCTCGCCTGGACGGCCCCCGGCGACGACGGCGCCGAGGGCCAGGCGGCGGTCTATCAGGTCAAGTGGTCGGACCTGCCCATCGTCGAGCTCGCCAAGGGCGGCGGGGAGTGCTCCTTCTGGGCGGCCGAGAACGTCGCGGGCGAGCCGGGCTCCTTCGCCAAGGCTTCGGAGCCCTCCGAAGCCCAGGATGAGCGAAGGAGGGCGCCGAAGAAGGCCGGCGAGCGCGAAGAGTTCACGGTCAAGGGCTTGAAGCCCGGCACGTACCACTTCGCGCTCAAGGCTCGGGACGAGTACAATAACGAGAGCCCGATCAGCAACGTGGTCAAGGTCGAGGTCCGGTAGGGGCGGGCTCGAGAGCCGCCCCTGCGGCGGGATGCCCGATCGCAACGGAGGAAGAACGATGCGCGCACTGGTTCTGGCAATCGGCACACTGGTCCTCTTCGGCGCCATGGCCCGCTCCGGCGAGCCCGAGGTGGTCAATCCCCGCGTGACCACCGACAGCTCCATCGACTGCTCCTCGGCCGAGGCGGTCGTGAAGCAGATCACCAGGCCCGACATGACCGACGAGCAGAAGGCGGTCGCCTGCTGGCGCTTCATGCTCGACCACTACTATCACTGGTACCCGCCGAAGGAGGAGTGCGTCCCGGAGTACGTCCGCGACTTCGCCAAGGCCATCAACAGCTACGGCTTCGGCCCGTGCTTCGTCAACGCCCCGGTGCTCACCGACCTGTGGGAGGCCTGCGGCTTCGAGACCCGCTCGTACACCATCACCGGGCACTCCATCCCGGAGGTCAAGTACGGCGGGGCCTGGCACATGCTCGACGCCGATGCGCGGGGCTGGCACCGCAAGGACGACGGCCAGATCGCCTCGGTCGAAGAACTCTCGGGCGACGCGAAGCTCCTCACCGACCCCAAGGAGAAGTCCGACCCCTTCTACCCCTTCGGCGCGCCCGACGCGGTGGTCAAGCCCCTCGAGCCCTGGGGGCCGCCGTCGAAGATGATGGACCTGTACCTGTCGAAGAAGGACAACTACCGCTACAACCGCCGCGCGGTGATGGGCCACCCCATGTACCTCACCCTGCGCGCCGGCGAGAGGATCTCTCTCTCGGCGGCGAACGAGGGCAAGTGGTACAAGTTCGGAGCCATGCCGGATACGGCGGTCGCCTCCGGGCCAATCAACGTCTCCAAGGAGATCACCTACGGCAACGGCCACCTCGTCTACAAGCCGGACCTGGCGACAGTCTCGGCGGCCGAACTGCTCTGGATGGGCTCGAAGAACGTCAAGCTCGACGGCGGCAGGCTGGTCGCCGAGAAGGACGGCGAGCCGGCGGTGGCCGTCTTCCGCGTCTGGTGCCCGTACGTGCTGGTCGAGGCCAAGGTCGCGCTGGTCTCGCTGCACACCGAAGCCAAGCCCAAGCTCGAGCTTTCCGTCGACGGTGGCGCGGCCTGGGCGGAGCTTCCCGAGCCGGCCTGGGCGAACGACGAGAAGGGCGTCAACGAAGGCACGATCGCTTTGGATCAGCAGATCGCCGGCAAGTACGAGTACCTGCTGCGCGTCACGATGGACAAGTCCTCGCTCGGCGGCATCGGCTTCGACAACCTCTTCCAGTGCGCCCCGCTGGCCCTGCCGAGGCTCAAAGTCGGCAAAAACAAGCTCACCGTCTTCCGCGGCCCCGACGAGGGCGCGGTCCAGCTGGTCCTGGGCAGGGGCAAGGAGGCCAAGGAGCGCTACCTCGTCGAGCAGAAGGGCCTGGGCGACCCGGTCAAGTCCATCGCTCCGCCCAAGAACGGCGAGGCCGGCTACGCGATATACAAGCTCACCGCTCCCGAGGCCCTCACCGCCCTCTCGGTCGGCGCGCACGTGACCATGGACCCGGGCAGCGACGCGCAGTACGTCGAGGCGCTCTACTCGCTCGACGGCGGCAAGACCTGGACCTCGGCCTGGAAGCTCCCCAACCACAAGAACTGGGGCAGCTCCCAGTTCGAGATGGACCGGAAGGTCGAGCTCAAGAACGAGTCCGGCGCCAAGGAGGCCCTGGTCAAGTTCGACATGGTCCGCGGCTCGAAGTACTTCTCGGTCGGAGGAGTGCGCCTGTACGCCTTCTACAAGCAGCCCCAGCCGGCCGGCGCCAAGCTCGCCGTGACCGTCGCCTGGGAGGAGAAGACCGGCGACAAGTGGGATAAGAAGGAGCGCACCTTCACCGCCGGGAAGTTCCCGCAGGACTTCGAGCTCGACTGCGGCGGCGAGGCGGTGAAGCTCGAGCGGATCGAGATGACGCCGGCGCCCTGAAGACCGGCTCCCGGGCCACGCTGGCGTCGACCTCGGGCTACCTTGCCTTGGGCTGTCCTCCCAGCGCCTTGAGCACGTCGGCCGCCGAGACCGCCGGCGGATTGCCGGGCACCAGTTCCGCCACGGCCACGCCTCCGACCGTCTTTCCGGCCACGGTCCCCTGGACGTCGCAGCTGTACCAGCGGGCGTCCACAAAGGTCTTCGTGGGTTTCCCGCCGTCCGGATGGCCCTGGCAGACCCGGGCGATGGTCAGGTCCCAGCCGGGCTCCGGCGCCTGCACGCGCCAGCCCCGGGGCGTGTCTTCCAGAGTGAACTCCTCCACGGGCTCGCGAGTGCCGTCGGCCCGGTTGATCTCCAGCCGTGAGGCGGCGACCTTCCTGGTCCGGGTGTCCCAGATCCGGAACATGATGGCCTCCTGGTCGTTGTCCAGCTGCAGTCCCCACCAGTCGTAGCAGTAGCTCGATCCGTCGGCGGTGGGCAGGCCCAGCCATTGGCGGTCGACCCACAGGACCCCCGAGACCTTGCGGCCCACGCCATTGACGACGAGGCGGCCGTCGGCCCTGACCCGGGTCTGCGAGTAGTAGCCGCTATTCACGCTGGGCAGTTGCACGTATCCGGTGCCGTTGAGCACCAGGGGCGGCTTGACCATCTTCAGGTCCAGGTCGGCGGCGCAGTCGAAGTCCGCCTCCTTCCACGCCACGTGGAAGTCGTACTCGAAGGGATTCCCCGGCCCCTTCCAGCGGAAGCGGTCCCCTTCGGCGGTCTCGTCGTCGGCGTGTCCATCGGCGAAGCGCTTGAGGTTGTCCATGCTGTAGTGATGGTGGGTGGCGTTGCCGGTGACGTCGACCAGCGTGGCGATGCAGTGCGGAAACTTGCCGCGCAGCAGGGGTTCGACCGGGTCGAAGGAGACGAAGGTGGTGAAGAGCAGGTAGCGGGAGCCGTCCTCCGCGGCCAGGTGGGCGTAGAGCGCATGCCACTCGACCAGCGTGATCGGCAGATCCAGCAGCGTGTGCCGGCCCTCGTCTTTCGGGAAGGACAGCCGGCCGGTCTTGTACGGATAGGCCGCCGGCGCGCCGGCTCGTGGCCGGGTCGCCGCCAGCTTGAGGATCATGTCCGCATCCGCGCTCGTGCCGGACCTGTCCGCGCACCCATGGAGCCCGGCCGCGCAGGCCAGAACCAGGCCACAGATGGCCGCCGGAAACCAGCAGGACCCAAGATGAACCGCCATGCCAGAACCCCTTGCCATGTATCCCCGCCTCTTCCCCCCGGATGGTCGTGAGCTTGTATGGTGAAACCGGCCGACCTCCGCGCTGTCACCCCGGGCGGCCTCCGGTCTGTCTTTCGAAGACCTCCGCACGATCCTCTCCTCCTCGGTTGCCAGCGTTGGCCCCTCCTGGTTCATGGGGCGCGGCCGGCATCGTCGGCGCCGATGGCCGCCTTCGCCGTGTCGAGGCCCTACTTCGACCGCGGCGACGCCTCCGCGCTCGGGACCGGGGGCAAGACCATCGCGTCGGCGGCCTTGCCGCCGCCGTCGTCGTAGACGGCCGGATTGTCGGGGGCGGTAGTCGCTATGGTGTTGTTGCGGATGACCGCCCAGCAGCACCCCTGGTTGAAGGTCACGCCCTTGCCGACGGCGCTCAAACGATTGTTTTCGATCACCGGCATGACGATGCCGCCATCCGTCTGGGCGGGGATATCGGCGATGGCCTCGCCCGCCTTCTTGCCGTGCTTGACGTGAACGACGATGCCCGCTGAGGCATCCCGACCGGTGTTGGAGCGAAACGCGTTGCCGGCATCGAACCACCCGTTGAGATCGGACTTCGGCTGCCACAACGTGGGCTGCGTGCTCATGCAGCAGTCCATGAAGCAGACCGGCTCGGCCGGCTCCACCGACATGCCGCCCATGTGTTCGGCGACGTTGTCGCGGACCAGGTTCCAGCAGACCGGATTACGGAAACTTCCGTGGAAGCCCACGCCGTAGTTAACGTTGCGAAAAGTGCAGCCGGCCACGATGTTCTCGAACGCATCGTACCAGAACAGGACGCCGCTGGTCTTGGAGCACGGATCTATGAACCCCGGGTCGACTTCGTTGGCGTAGACGATGTTGTGGCGATACGCGGCGCCCAGCGATATGCGGCTGGAGCCGTCCGGCACGACGCGCCACGGGCTGTCGAGCAGCAGGACCGCGCCGCGCTCGTCATCCTGCCGGCCGACCACAACGCGATACTGCCCCACGCCCTTGCCGGCCGCAACGAAGACGATCCAGTTGGCGTTGCGGCCGACCTCTGGCAACACCCGGCTGCCCGCGCGACTGCCGCCTCCGAACGCGTTGGACTGTTCGCCAGCGTTCCGCGGGTCCCGGGGATTGACGGACACCGAGCGCTCCCCCGCCGCCAGCACGTCGAAATATCCGCCATGCGGATACTTGAAGTGAAACAGGATTTGCTCGCCCTGGTTGACGCGCCGATCCTGGCGCGGGCTGACCATGCCGACGTCACGGCAGCGGTTGTGCGCGTAGAACGCATTGCGGATGGATGTATTGTAAGTGAGAATCGATCGGTTCATCATCAGGCCGCCACGCCGGTCGGCGCCGGCGAAGTCGCAATGCGCGACAATCAGGTTGACGCCGTTCTCGTTGATTACCCCATGGTTCCTCGCCCCCATGCTCCTGTGGCCGTACGCGGAATCCGGAGGCTTGTAGAAGCCGCGCGAGTAGCCCCGAAAGACGCAATGCTCGATGCGCACGAAGTCGGTGCTGGGGTCCGCCGGATCGGCGTCGTGGTGGCCGGGCTGCAGCGTGCCGACCTCGATGCCCGAGCCGGCCGAATGGAACTCGCAATCGTCGACCGCAATGTTCGCGACGCCCGGGGCGAGAATGTGCAAGGCGGCGTCGTAGAGCTGCAGGTTCTTCCGGCGCTCGACCGGCACCTCGGGCCGCGCGTCGAGCAGCACGAACCGGACCCGCTCGATGGTCAGATCGGACGCGTAGGCTTGAACCGCGACCTGGCCCATAACCTTGCGCTCGTTAATCTTCCGATCTTCCATGCCGTCGTTGCCGTTGACCACGTTCAGATCCTGCAGGCCGGACCATCGGCGTGTCAGGCGAAGAATGGCCGCTGGCGGCGGCGCGCCGTCCATCGGGCGGATGGTCGACTGCGTGCCGGCGATCGCGTGGATCTTCGGATCGTACGCGCCCATGCCCGCCCCGGCGAATTGGATCCCGGCCCCCGCTGCGTCCGGGGTGACGATCGGCCGGCTGACGCGATAGACGCCCGCGGAAAAGGCCACGACTCCGCCGCCCGCCTGGGCCGCCGCTTTCGTTGCCTTGTCGATGGCCTCGGCATCGTCCCGCTCGTCGTCCGGAACGGCGCCGAAATCGTCCACCCGAAACGTTCGCAGGCCCCCCCGGGCCGGAGCCTCGACCACCTCGAAGGCGGCCGGCTGGCTCCAGCCGAACCTGCCCCCGGTGCCGTTGTGCGCCCACACCCGGTATTGGCCCGCCGCCAGCCCCTTGGGCAGTTCCGCGGTCACGCAATACGGGCAGGACGACGTCACGGAAAGCCACTGTGCCGTATCCGGTCCGGCCAGATACAGCCGCGGCGCGGCGGAACCGAGCTTGAGGTTCTTGCCCATCGCCTGCACGGTTTGCGGCCGGCGTGCGTCCTCCACGGTCAAGCGCGCCGGCCACGCCCACCAGACCGTGGCGCCATTGACGCGGATCGGCGCGCCCGCGCTGCCGCCTTTGACCGGCCAGACGAGCATCGCCGACGCCGGCAGGTCCGCCGGCACCACCGCCTGCATTCGGTCGGTAGCGGTGCGCAGCGGCTCGACGTCCCGGACCGTTCCCTCGGCCCAGATGCGCAGCTTCGCGCCGTCGAGACCCTGCCCGGCGATCGCCAGCGTTTCATCGGGCAGCGTGGCGTCGCCGATCATCGAGATGGCCGGCGCGTCCGGCGCGGCCGGCCCATCCATGCGCGGCAAGTCCCTGCCGCCGGGTGCCGCGACATCGGCCGGGCCGGATGGAATATCCACGGGCAACGGCAGCGGCAGCGGCTGCGGCTGCTCCGCACCGTTAGCAGCGCCCTGGGACGGCGGCCGGAGCCCGCCGACGCACGCGCAGCATAGCAGCAGCGTCATCGCCATCGATGCAGCTACCGTCGATCTCATCCGCTTCATGCCGTCTTTCACGGTCTATCCTCCACTTGCCTTGCGTTTCGCAGAGACCTTCACTTCCGGCCATCCGCGCTCCGGTCCTCCGCGGGCGGGGACTCCTTCCCTGGAGCCCGGGGCACCAGGAGCGGCTTGCCCATCAGCCAGACCGACATCCGGACCGTGGCCGGCTCGTCCGCGGTGACCGAGAGCTGCGACTCCGCGGCTCCGACGGAAGGCACCGGATTGACCGGCTTCACGCCGGCCAGCCGTTTGCCGTCGGCGTCGAAGATGCCGATCTCGCCCCGGCCGTCGAACTCGGCGTAGTCGTCGGGACGTAGCCCGGCCGGGATCCTGAAACGCCAGCCGTCGCCGGATATGACCGGGTTCTTCAGCACCGCCGGTTTCTCCGCCAGCGCCTCGACGGCCAGCAGCGTGCAGCGCACCTGCCGTTTCTCGTCGCAGCGCATCCAGCGCACGTTCAAAGCCAGGATCCGGCCATAATCGAAGCAGTACCCGGCGTGCTTGAACTTGTAGTTCGCCGCCGCCGGACGAAACTCCGCCAGCATGCGCCCGTCGTCGGACTCCGGCAGGACGATCTCCCGCTCGCCCCTGAAGTCCAGGTCGACGTAGTAGTCCCGGTACATCCTGGACGAGGACTCCAGTTGCAGGTTGAGCACCGGGGGGAGTTCGCCCTTCGCGGGCTCCGGCCCCTCGACCTTCAGCTTCACGACCAGCGCGCGGTGCGTCAAGAGGTCGATGGCCGCGCCGGGACGCATCAGGCGGACGTTGCCCGCGTCTCCGGGGGCGGCCAGCGGCGGCAGTGCCCGGAGCCTGAAGCGCAGCGGCTGCTCCGGCAGGCCGCCGGCGATGGCCATCTTCGCGTCCGGTGCAACCCGCTCGGTCGTGCGGGTTACCGGAAGGAAAGCCCAGGCATGCGGAGCAGAGCATGTTCGCGTCGCCCGAGGCCAGGTGGGCGTGCGTCCTGTCGTCCAGCGCCATCAGGCAGGCCGCGAACTCGTCGTCCCAGCGGACCGCGAGCAGCGACCCGGCCTGCTTCAGCGGCTTGAGGTCAAGCCCCAGGAAGTCGAGTTGCTCCAGACGCTCCCGGCCCGCGCCTTCCACCCTGGCCACCTCGAAGGCGATCCCGCCGGGAGTGGACTTCGCTTTGAAGTCCACGCTCACTTCAGACCGGCCGAAGGCGGCCCGCAGCACGCCGTCATCGAGCTTCAGTCCCGTGCAGCCCTCCGACTTGCCGGCCACGGTAACCGAGGCGAACGGAGCCGGAGCCTCGATGCGCTCCTTGCCGGTGGCCTTGTCTATGAGCGAGACGCTCCGGCCCCGGGCGTCGAGCGTCAGCCTGACGGCGTCGTTCTCGAAGATCAACTCCCCGGCGGATGGCGCCTTCGCGCCGGCCTTCGCACCCGGGGTCGGCTCGTCGCGGCCGGCCCCCCAGAATGCCCTTCCCGAATCTTCGACGATCTGCGTGAAGACCGGCTTCTGCTCGCCTCCGAAATAGTGCCAGGTGGTGGCCATCATGCCGCCCCCGTGGGTGTCGAGTCCCCGCACGTAGCGGCTGTAGTGTCGGATGACCCCGCCGTCCTTCCAGGTGCAGCCGAAGACGCGATGCCCGGCGTCGGCGAAAGCCTTGGTCGAGGGGAACTCCTTCTCGGTGCCGAAGTAATGCCAGTCGCAGATGGTCACGTCCTTGGGGATCTTTCCCCGTAGCGCCGCGAAGCCGCTCGCGCCATGCAGGTGCCGCTGGAACATGTCCGGGAACTCTGCGGGAGCCAGGAGCATGTCGCCCCACATCCAGGTCTCGACCTTGCGCTTGCGCAGATGCCCGTCGAGCGTCTCGACGTCCTTGAGGAAGAGCTCCGGCGGCAGCACCTTCTCGCCGGCCCGGAGCATCTTCTTGCGGGCGTTCTCGTTGTGCCCGGCGACCTCGTCGTGGCCGACGAGCACCGCGCGCGGCAAGAAGACCTCGACGATCTCGTCGAGCGCCGGCAGCACGATCTCGTAGGTCCTGGGGTTCGACGGGTCGTAGGTGCTCTTGTTGTACATGATCTCCGGATATTTGTCGGCCAGGAACTTCTCCTGGTGGGTCAGCAGCTTGACCTCGGGGACGACCTCCATGCCGCTGCCCCGGGCGTACTCGAGCAAGTCCCGGATCTGCTCACGGCTGAGCTTGCGTTCGTCATCGAGCCGGGGAAGCGACTTGAAGTTCATGCCGTCGGAGACGCCCATGACCAGCAGGTTGAATCTGGCCCGGCGCGCCAGGCCGACCAGTTCCTTGATCCGGTCCACGCCCAGGCCGCGCAGGTGGGTGAAGTGCAGCGCCCGGACCTGCAGCTCCGGCCAGTCGATCCATTCCCCGGCCTCGGGCGCGCCCCGGGCGAGCATGACCTCCAGGGCGATCATCCCGTTGAGCGCCCCGGGTTCGTCGGCGCCGACCACCCGGGCCCGGTCCTTGTCGACCCGCAGCCAGTAGGCCTGGGGATGGGCCAGCTTCCGGCGGACCTCCTCGGGCACCTCGCCGGCCGGGAGCTCGGAGAGCAGCCGGACTTCGATGGCCAGGCCCGGGGCCTTCTCCTGCGCCGCGGCTGCGAGCGCCGCCGCGGCCGATGGGTAGCGCTTCTGGATGGTCGCACCGAGTCGCGGCTCGGCGCCCCGCGCCGGCAACCGGGCGCACCCGCACAGGAGCGCCGCGGCCATGAAGAGGCCAACCGCCGCACAGCGAGCGATGGTGGAGTTCTGCACTGCGTCCCCCCTTGATTCAGCGCTCGAGCAGCACGCGCACGCCGAAGGGCTCGAGCTTCAGCCCGATCTCCGAGCCGGCGGCAACGTCCTCCTGGCGCGAGAGTTCCTTGCGATCGGCATCGCAGATCGCGAGCGTAGCCGCCGCGCGCGGCAGGGTTACGACCGCCTCCTGCTCCCGGTCGGTGGCGTTTACGACGGCGTACCGCTCGCGGATGAAGGCCCGTTGCTCGCGAGTGGCGCGGGCCAGGATATCGGTCTCGGCGACGAAGAAACGCCCGAACTCCCGCCAGGTCATGGGCCGGAGCGAGGCGGCGAGGCCGGCGACCAAGGCCGGCTCCCCGGCCGGGGCGACGAACATGGGGTATAACGTGCGTGCGCGCGGCGGGCGCCGTTCGGCCGGCCCGTGCTCCATGCGCACGCGCTCCTCGGGGACGTCGAGGTCTAGCCGGAGGAGCAGCGCCGGGGCACCGCCGACCTTGTCGCACTCCCGCTCCGGCCCGGCCGGCTCGAAGAGCAGGGTCTTCTCGTAGAAGCGGACGTGCCGGGGGTTCACCGTGATCACGAAGTCGGTGGCCCCGCGGATCTTCTTCGCGACCAGGTACACGAAGTTGAAGAGCTTGACCAGCATCTCGGAGCCCGCGCCGGAGTCCTCGGCGACGCCCAGCGAGACGATTTCGGAGAGCCGGCGCCCCTTGGCCCGCAGCGCATCGAGCTCGGGCTTGTAGAGCCTGTCGGCGGGAAGCCCCAGGGGGGAGTCGAAAACGACGGTGAGGGCGCCGACCGGGGTTGAGGGCACGGCTGAGTTGGTGGAGGGTGGAGGGTGGAGGGTGGAGGACTTTTGCCCGGCGGCTCCCGCCCCTTCCACCTTCCCCCCTCCACCTTCCACCGCCGTTCGTTCCACCAGGAGCGTCACCGTCTCCGGCAGCGCGTCGAAGACGCTGAGCCACATCCTGGCGGGGTGCGGCTTGGCGTACTCCTTCTCAAGGTAGAGCCGGTAGACCAGCCCGTAGGCCTTCCGGCGGCTCTCCATGTCGTTGGCCACGCGGATCGAGTATCGTCCGTCGCCGAACGGCATCGGCCCGGCGCACGCCGCGCCGGCGGAGAGCCCATCGTCCAGGGACTGCAGCCGCCGGGTGACGCGGTCGGCGGCGCTCACCGCTCGGCCTCCCGCGGAGAGACCGCGGCCAACGCCCGGTCCGCCCCGGCCTCGAAGTTCAGGAGACGATTCCGGGTCCCTGGTAGAGCATCCGGCAGCGCGCCGCGCGCCGCACCACCGTCAGGAACCGTCCGGCTTTCCTCAGCAAGTACGACATCGTCGACCTCCTTTCGCGCCGGCGCGGACGCAGCCTTCCCGTCACACACGCGCGCCAGCGCCAGCCTGGCCCCCGCGGCCAGGGCGAAGAGCCGGACGGCGGGTGACCCGGTCATCCGCTCCGGCCGCTGATCGCAAGCCACGCAGGTGCCGCCCGGCAGCCTCAGCTCCTTGGCGCGCATCAGCTCGGCAATCGAGCCGGTGAGCACGTTCCCCATGGGCTCGCGCACCGCCTGGTCATTGCAGCAGATCGAGTCGCCCGAGGCGGTGACGAAGAGGTGCGCGTTCCACATGCACGGCAGGCTGAAGCTCCGGACCAGATCGGCCACCTCGCCGATCCTCGGGAAGAATCTCCGGAAGGAGGCGGTCAGGCGCACGCTCACCCCATTGACCGTCCGGCCGTCGAACCGTTCGAAGAGGTCGCGACAGAAGTCCACCCCGCGGACCTCGTTGCGGACGAGCCCCGAGCGGTTGCTGGTCGCCGGGAAGATGATCAGGCTGATCGCCACGAGCCCGGCGCGACCGGCCATCCTCGAAAGGCACTCGACGGTGCTCGGGAAGTCGCGCCTGACGATCTCCCGGTCCGGAGGCGAAACGTGGAAGTGCAGCGCGCGCAGCCGTCCGGCGGCGCGCATGACCATGGCCCTCTCGATGCCCGGCAGCACCCGCGCGAGCAGCGCAGCGCCCAACCCTGGACGACCCATGACCAGCCGGCCGTACGATTCCGGGTCCGGCGTCGGGAAGGACACCAGCAGCGTGAGGCCGTTGTCGGCCACCGCCTCGAGCACGCCCGGTTCGAGCAGGCGCAACCCGTTGGTGACCACCCCGACCTCCGGCGCGCCCACCCCGGGCGCGTTCCACTCGTCGAGCATCCGGCCGAACATGGCCATTCGCCCGGCGAACTCGGGATGCAGGGTCGGCTCGCCGTCCCCGGAGTTGGCGAGGTAGCGCACCCGGATGCCGGCCCGGGCGGCCTCCTCGACGCGCCGGATCAGCCGGGCGGTCACCTCCCGCGGCTGGAACTCCCGCGGGCCCCGGTAGGCGGCCTTGTTCACGCCGCAGGTCCGGCAGTTGTAATTGCAGATGCCGTGGACCAGGCTGTTGTTGATCGAAAGCGGCCGGCGGCTGCGCATCGCGCATCCCGCCGTCCGCCTGCACTCCGGCACGACACGGGTGTCGGCGGGGCCGGCCATCAGATAGGCGATTCCCCGCCAGGCTATCCGCCGGGAGACCAGCGCCCTGGCCACGTTCAGGCCGTAGAGCGTCAGGGCCGCGGGGGCGGCCGCCAGGTACCTCCAGGCGTGGATGGACAAGTGCCGGCCGGCCTCACCGGCAAGCAGCGTACGGGCGCGTTTGAGCGTGGCTGCGAACCCGGCGAGTTGCAGGAGCACCGTCAGGGCCAGCGCCCCGGCGGCCGCCGCCCACCAGCCGGTGAGCGCCCCGACGACGGCGACAGCCGCCAGCACCGCGAGTCCGATCACGTGGGACCGGACCGTCTTCCAGAAGAACCGCGGGGCGTAGACGCGGCTGATCTTGGTCTGCCGGGTGGTCCACTCGAGGAGCTCCCGCCAGTTGCAGTTGCCCGAGGAGGGCATCAGGCACTCCGGCACGAAATGGACCCTGAGCCCCACCTCCCGCACCGCCGCCGTCAGGGTGTGATCGTCGGACAGCGCCCGGGCCCACCGCCCGGCCACGCCGAGGGAGTCGAAGTCCTCGCGCCGGATGGCCATGGCCCCGCCCCAGGCGTACCTCACGGTCTCGTCGAACATGAAGGCCAGACCCGCGGCGTTCCAGGCGGAGCGGACATACGACGACGCCCGGCCGTCGGAGGGAACGTACCAGCGAAACCCGGTGGCCACGCCCACTCTGGCATCGGCCAGGGGCGCGACCAGACTCCGCAGGAAGCCCGGGCCGGGCCGGATGTCCGAGTCCACGAAGACCAGGGCCAGCCCCCCCGGACTGGCCGCCTCCACGGCGGCGAGCTGATTGGTGAGCTTCTGGGCGCGCGTCGGGGGAGTGGCCGGGGCGATCACCACGCGGACCCTGTCCGGGTGGCGCGCGGCGCACGCGCGGAGCAGCCCCAGCGAGGCGTCGTCCCCGGTGGTGACCAGCAGCAGTTCGTAGTCGGACACGTCCTGCGAGGCCAGGGCCTCGAGGCAGTCGGAGAGTTCGCCGTCCACCCCGCGGCAGGGCAGGATCACGCTGAGCCGGGCCGGAGCGGACAGGCCGTCGTTCGCTATACGCATGCCGGCTCCCTCCGCTCCGGGGCGGGGGCCCGGCTCGGCATCGGGCGCTCGCCGAAGTCCGCGGCCTCCAGGATCTGCCGGATGCGCATGAGCAACTGGGCGCCGGGCGCCCCGTTGAGCACGCGGCGGTCGCTGGTCACGGTCAGGAACATGGCCGGGCGTACCTCCGCACAACCATCGACCGCCACTACCCGCTGGCGGATGGATCCGAACGCGAACGACACCGGATTCATGGTCGGGGGTATCTGTATGTCGGGACCGAACTTGCCCACGGTCGTGAGACCGAAGGTGCCATGGTACTTCGCCCTCACCCCTGCAAGGTTGCGCATCGCGAAGAACAACACGCGCTGAAGGAAGAGCGGCAGCCGCGAAAACCGCAATTGATCGCGGAACTCCGGAGTGCCATCCGGCCGGGCCTCGGCGAATTCCGCCAACAGCGACGATATCCGCTCCAGGCCCATTACCTGCGGATCGGAGACCGTTCCCGCAAACACGTAGTCCTCGCCGCACACCTCGCGGGCGACCATCACCGCCGCTTTGAGCTCCCGAGCCGGAATCAGCCTGCGGAAGGGAAACCGCAAGTAGTGCGCATTGAGCACCGGGTAACGAACCCTGAGTTCGGCTATTCCCCGGGAGATGGCTTTCAAGACCATGGCCGTGTAGGTGACGTGCCGGCCGGCGTGCACGAAATCACGACGCAGCGCTTCGGCTGCCGCCATGTCGACCTCGGTCACCAGATAGAAGGGCAGGACCCGGTGCATCTCTCCGCAGATGACCTCGAGAAACTTGCGGTACGATGACATCCCGTTAAGCATCGCTCACCCCCTGTCGATGGCCGGTCGGACCCTGTCCGTCGGAGTTGAGCAAGTGTCGGACCGCGATCACCACCTGGCGCAACAGGCCTCATTGCGCCAGATACATATGAACAGGACAGGTTCTGAGGATTTTCCTGTTGCGAATGCTCCCAATGCGCCTTTAATAACATCCTGATAAGTGTCCATTTCTGAGGGCCGGCTCAGAGCCGCTTTCGGGAGGATGGCGCATGACCACAGACAGGCACCGTCTGCATCCGCTGATCAGGGCCTACGTGAGAACCACCGAGGGCCTGGCGGACGTCTGCCGCAGCCCGGAGTTACGCGCCCACCCGGTGGCCGCGGCCATCACCGCCCTGCGCGAGGCCCGGAGCGACAGGCTCCCCGTGGAACAGGCGGTGGCTGCCGCGCAGGGCGCCCTGCTCGGAGAGAAGGACGCCGACCTCTGCTGCCTCCTGCTCCTGGAGTGGGCCAACTTCTCGAGCGTCCTGGGCCGGACCTCGGAGCGCGACGCCCTGCTGAAGCGCACGGCGGGGACGGTTACGGACGAGACCCCGGCAGTCCTCAGGGCCGACCTGGCAGCCAGCGCTCAGGCCGCCACCCCGCTTGACTTCGCGGAGAGGTACCGTAATGCCCTGAAGCTCCTGCCGGGCGCCTCCTGGCATCACAGGAGGATATTGCTCAACCTCGCCCGGCATCTGGCGTTCCATGGCATGGAGTCGGAAGTCGACGACCGCGTCAGGGCGCTGGCCGAAGGCGACAATCCCGTGCTCGCCAACTTCGCGCGCCTGGTGCGCCTCGTGCAGTTGGCCGAAACCGGCCAGGTCGCAGAGGCGCAGTCGGTCCTGGCCTCTCTCGACGCCGATTCGCCGACGCTCGGTTACTTCGGAAACGACCTCTCGTCGTGCCGGGAGCTGCTTGCCCTGATGACCGCGCCTGCCCCGGGAGACGGCGCCGGCGACACATCGGTGGCCGGGCACCTTCTGGCCCGCAGGCCGGACCTGGCGCTGGAGGCGGCGCGCGCCAACGCGTCCCGACGTCCCTCAGAGGCGATCCAGAACGGGCTCTTCGCTTCGTTCGACCTGGTGCGTGCGGAACTGGCCTCCGGCAACGGGGAGGCGGCGCGGCGGATCATCGGCCGGCGCCAGGCCATCGGGAACCGCCACTACATCGACGATCTGTTCCTGGCCCGGGTCGAGCGGCTGGCCGGCAATGCCGATGCCGCCGCCAGGCACATGGCGGCCGTGCTCTCGGCCTGCCGCCGGTACCGGGCCGAGGGGCGTCTGGACCTGGAGCTGCGCCTGAGCTGCGAGCTCTCGGCCGGGGACCTGATGGCCCTGCTCCGCGGCGCCGAAAATGCCCGGCCTCCGCAGGGCATCCCCCAGCAGTCCCTCGAGGCCGACCGGGCGCCGGCCAGGGGCCTGGAGCGGCTCCTGGGCGGGAGCCGGGCGATGAGCGCGGTGCGCCAGGCCGTCGGGCGCTTCGCGGCCCTGGACGTGCCGGTCCTCGTCACCGGGGAGACCGGCACCGGCAAGGAACTCGTCGCCCGCGCCCTGCACGAGGCCGGGCCGCGCCGCGACGAGCCCTTCGTGGCCATCAACTGCGGCGCCATCGCCGAGAGCCTGCTCGAGAGCGAGCTCTTCGGCCACGAGGCCGGCGCCTTCACCGGCGCGGTCCGCTCGCGCCGGGGGCTTCTGGAGGAGGCGGGCCGTGGCACGGTGCTGCTCGACGAGATCGGGGACATCGCCCCGCGCCTGCAGGTGGCCCTGCTTCGTTTTCTCGAGACCGGGGAGATCCGCCCGGTCGGCTCGAGCCGGACGCGCCGGGCCGCCTGCCGGGTGGTGGCCGCCACCAACGCGGACCTCAAGGGCATGTCCGAGCGCGACGAGTTCCGCAGGGACCTCTTCTACCGCCTGTGCCGGATGGAGATCCACATCCCGCCGCTGCGCGAGCGACGCCGGGACATCCCCGCGCTGGTGACCAGCTTCCTGGCCGAGGGCCGTCCCGCCGGGGAGTCGCCTAGCCTGTCGCCCGAGGCCATGAACGCCTTCGCCGCGGGCAACTGGGCCGGGAACGTCCGGGAGCTGCGCAGCGCCGTCGAGCGTCTGCGGCTGATGAGCTCCGACCGCCTCCGCTACGACCTGGCCGCCGTGCAACTCGCCCTGCCCATGCTCGCCGGGGAGTCCTCCGGCCGGGAAGGGGCAACCGACGACGCGGCCCCGGCAGGCCCCGCGAGGCCCTCCCGTCCGCAGACCGGGCCCCGGGGCGGCTCCGCGCGGCTCGCCGACCGGGGCGGCGCGGCCATCGATGACTACCTGCGCGAAGGAAGGGGTCGCATGCGCCGGCTGGCCAGGCTCCGCGAGATCTTCGCCGAACACCGCCGGCTGACGCGAATCGAGGTCGCCGAGATCATGGGCGTATCAGCCTACACGGCAACGCGGGACCTGCAGATCCTCGGCCGCGAGAAGTCCATAGAGAAGGTGATGCCCAATCGCTCACCGCGGACGCACTACTTTCAGCTGCGCAGCGAATCACAAACCACGCCTTGACCGAGCGGGCCTCTTGGGCGGCCCCGGCTCGCCGGGGCCATGTCGCCCCTCACGATCGGGCTTCGGCGCCGGTCGCGCCGGGAAGTCGACAACAGCCCGCGACGGACGCGCCTCACCGGACTTCGTGAAGCGGCGGCGGACGGAAACTCAACTCATCAAGGCCGCTTCCGGCAATGGATGGCAGGTTTGGACGTAGGCGCGCTGTTCAGGCGCGGCCTGGGCAAGGAGATCGGTCTCGGCCACGAGGAAGTAATCCAACTCCTCGCCAGTCATCGGCCGCAATTGCCCGGCCAGCGCGGCGATAGTCTTCCGTTCCTCCCAGACGGCGCGGAACTGGCCGTAGATGGAACGACTGTTGCCAGTGGCCTTGTGTTCTGACAACTGACAACTGCCGACTGACAACTGCCGTTGCGCTTCCGCCACGTCGAAGTCCAGGCGCAGGAGAACCGCCGGCGCGCCGCCGACCTTCTCGTAGTCGCGCTCCGGACCGGCCGGCGCAAAGAGCATCAGTCGCTCGTAGAAGCGCGCGTGGCGGGGATTGACCGTGTTCACGAAGTCCGTGGCTCCGCGGATCCCGCGGGCGACGAAATAGGCGAAGTCGAAGAGCTTCACCAGGACCTCGGACCCAACCCCGGCATCGTCGGCCACGCCCAGGGAAACGACCTCGGCCAGCCTCCGGCCGGAGGCCCGGAGCGCATCGAGCTCGGGCTTGTAGAGCTTGTCGGCCGGCAGGCCCATGGGAGAGTCGAAGACCACCGTCAGTGCCCCGACGGGAGTAGCGGCGGTGGATGGTGGAGGGTGGAGGCTCGGGGACGGAGGTGGAAGGTGGAGGGTGGAGAGTGGAGGGTCGAAGGTGGAAGTGGCCGGGTTACTCCTGCCTTCCACCTTCCACCTTCCACCCTCCACCGCTGTTCGCTCCACGAGCAACGTCACCGTCTCCGGCAGCGCGTCGAAGATCGAGAGCCACATCTTCGACGGGTGCGGCCGGGCGTATTCTTTCTCGAGGTAGAGCCGGTAGATGAGCTCGTAGGCCTTCTTCCGGCTCTCGAGATCGTTGGCCAACCGGATGGTGTGCTCGTCACCGGAGAGACCGGAACCGGCAAGGAACTGGTCGCCCGGGCGCTCCATGAATCCGGCCCCCGCGCGGACGATCCCTTCATCGCGGTCAACTGCGGGGCCATCGCCGAGCCGCTCCTGGAGAGCGAGCTCTTCGGCCACGAGCGCGGGGCCTTCACCGGCGCGGTCAAGGCCCATCGGGGCATCTTCGAGGAGGCCGGCCGGGGCACCGTGCTGCTCGACGAGATCGGCGACATTCCTCCCCGTCTGCAGGTGGCGCTGCTGCGGGTGCTGGAGGCAGGGGAGATACGGCCGGTGGGCAGCGCGGCGCCCCGCCTGGCCCGCTGCCGGATCCTGGCCGCCACCAACCGCGACTTGGAGTCCCTCGTCGGGCGAGCGGACTTCCGCGAAGACCTGCTCTTCCGATTGCGGCGCATGGAGCTGCGCATCCCTCCGCTCCGCGAGCGACGGGAGGACATCCTGCCCCTGGCCGGCCACTTCCTGGCCATGGACCGCGCCGACGGGCTGCGTCCGGAGATGACCCCGGAACTGCGGGAGGATCTCCTCCGGCGCGACTGGCCGGGCAACGTGCGCGAGCTCCGCAGCGCGGTCGAGACCATGAGGCTCTTCAACTCCGACGCCCAACTCTACGGCCTGGAGGTGCTCAACCGGGCCTGTCCGCCGGAACGCTCCAGGCAGGCGGCGCCCGACGGCGGAACGGCAACCTCGCCCGACCGGGCCCCGGTCGCATCTCCCGCCGCCGCCCCGGGCGCCCCTGCCAGGCCGACGGAGGACACGACCGGTTTCCTGCAGGGGGGCCGCACCTCGCTCAGGCGCCTGGAGCGGTTGCGCGCGCTCTTCCGTCAGCACCGGACGCTCACCCGCAGCGAACTGATCCGGACGCTGAATATCTCACCGACCACTGCCACCGCCAACCTGAAGACGCTCTGCCGGGAGGGCTTCATCCGCCGGGTGGAGCCTTCCGGCTCCACCCGCAGTTTCTATTTCACGCTTGAGGAGAAGACGAACGGCGGCAGCGGAGAATAGGAGCCCCTAACAGAATGATCCCGGGGCCGCGACGCCCGGATTTTGTCTTCAGACGAGGAGAGAGGAGGAAGTTTACCCGCCGTGGCGGGCTGGCTCCAAAGCGAGCCAGCGAGCCTACTCCGCCGAAGCAGTCGCTTCGGCTGCGAAGGCTGGACGACGAACGACGAAGGCTGAAGGCAAAATACCGGCGTCCCTCCGGGTTGGGGCTCTAAATCGCCGCCCGCCAGATCCGGCCCGCCGCGCCGGCCGTGACGCACTGCCTTCGCGCGAACGCAGCGCTCAGGTGTCGACCGTGGCCAAAGAAGGCCGATCCAATGCGAAGTACTTCCTCAGCGCCGCCTCGTCCAGCGGCCGCCGCTGCCTGGCAAGATGATGGGCCACCGCCCCGGCCTCGGCAGGCTTCATGAATCGGCGGTAGATGGTCTTCGGCGCCTCGGGGAGCTCCGTCCGCTCGATGTGCCGCTGCATCTCGGCGAAGTTGAGCGTCAGGAAGACGGCCGGGGCGCCGGAGACCTTGTCGCAAGCCGCCTCGCCGCCGCGCTTCTCGAAGAGCATCACGCGGCGGTAGTAGTTCTCGTGCCGCGGGTTCACGGTGATGACCAGGTCCGTTGCGCCCAGCAGCCGCTGGGCCACGATACACGTTAACTCGCAGAGCCTGGCCGCCACCAGCATCCCGGAGCGCTCGGAGAGATTGCCCTGCACCAGGCTCACCGCCTCGGCCAGGCGCCGACCTTCGGCGCGCATCCGGGCGGTCTCCTGCGGGAAGGTGGCATCGACGGGCAGGCCCAGGGACGAGTCCGGGACGACGGTGACGGCGCCGATGAGAGTGACAACGGTGGAGGGTGGATGGTGGAGGGTGGAAGCAACTTGGTTGCCTCTGCCTTCCACCTTCCACCCTCCACCTTCCACCGCCGTTCTCTCCACCAGCACCGTCACCGTCTCGGGCAGCGCATCGTGGATCGAGTACCACAGTCCATCAGGGTTCGGCCGCGCATACTCCTTCTCGCGGTAGACCCGGTAGGCCAGCTGCCAGGCCGCCAGGCGGTCCTCGATGCTCGATGCCACCCGGACCGAAAACTCGCCGCCCGGACCGAAACGGTAGTCGCCGTCGGCGGAGAGGTCCGCCTCGACCTCCAGGCGACGCAGGCATTCGGTCAGACGACTGCGCGACTGGGGCGCCGGGGTCAGGGACGCACGCGAGGTCCGAACACACACGGGCAGATCCTCGGCGGCGGAGGCCGGCCGGTCCGGACCGAGCGCCTCCTCCGCGAAGCGGGCGAAGGCCGCCCGGGCGTCGCAGGCGGCGATGCTTCCGGACAGGATGCGAGCCGAGTCGTGGAAGCTCCGCTCGGAGAGCACCCGGCGGACGGCGCCGGCCACTGCTGCCGTCGTGGCCTTTCGGGCGAGGAGCCCCAGCCCCGCTCCGGACCGCTCGACTCCGCGCATGACCAGCATCTGGTCCGGGTTGGCGACCAGCCCCACCACCGGGACGCCCCGGCTCAGTGCCTGGTAGGCCGTCCCGCTGCCGCCGTGGCAGACGACCACGTCGCTGGCCGCCGCCGCGCGGATGCCGGGCAGGAGCGCGCCCGGCCGGGAGGCCAGCACCTCGCAGCCGGCCGCGCGCGCGCCGATCTCGGCCAGCTGCTGCAGCCGGGAGCCGCCGCTCGAGCCGGCGGTGACGTAGGCGCATAGCCGTCCGGGTACCGGGTGGGCATCCTCGGGCAGTTCCCCCGCCCCCTCCCAGAGGATAGGCCCGAGGTAGCGGTGGTTCTCCGGCAGGTCGTGCGTGGGCGCGATCTCCGGCAGGTCGGCGTAGAGCGTCCAGTCGCCGGACGCGTAGGCCTCGAAGAGGCTCTTCACGGGCGGCAGCCCGAACGACCTTCGCAGGCGGCTGTGGACCTCGGCGTGGCGGGCGAGGAGGAAGGGCAGCGCCAGCCTCGAGAGAAAGCGGCCGACTATCCGGGTCTGGGGCACGTCGGGGACCGGGAAGTCGAAGGCCGAGAACGGCGACCAGTGGGCGTTGCAGAGGTTGGCGAAGGGCACGCCGGCGAGCCGGCAGGAGACGGCCAGCGACAGCCGGAAGTCGCCGACCACGAGATCGGGCGACAGCCGGGCGAGCAACCGCAGTTCGTCGCGGACGTAGCCGCGCAGCGTCTCCTCGTCGTAGGCCGGCCGGCCCCTGGCGATGCGGCCGAAGAACTCCTCCGGGGCGATGGAGGCCAGCTCGTGGACCTCGAGCCCCCCGCTCTCGACCAGGGCGGCCATGCGCCGGTCGGTCGCGAAGCATGCGTCGAAGCGGTCCCGGTCGAGAGCGCCGGAGAGCACCAGCGGCCGGGTCACATGCGCCAGGCTCACCGCCTCGCCGACGAAGAGGACGCGGCGGCGGGGACGTGCACCGAATCTGACCATGATCCGCTCCTCTCTAGACCGCCGCCAAACGCCGCAGTGATCGGAGCCCGCCGATCATCCGGCCGGCCATCTCGCGGCGGATCATCCGGTCGAGCTGCCCGTGGAGGTCGTGGCGCAGCGGATCGGCGCAGCCGGAGCACATCGCCGGCCAGAGCCCGGCCCTGACGATCCCCCGTTTGCGGGCCTCGATGTCGTCCCAGCTCTCGCGGTTGACGTCCCCGATCACGTGAGCGCGGCGCATGTCGTGGCAGCAATAGAGCGCCTCGCCCCGCCAGGTGATGAAGTGCATGGTCTGGAATATCCGGCAGGGGCGCCCGCCGAGGCCCGGCGTATCGGAAGGGGTCATGTCCCCGAGCCGGACGGCCCCGGCGCGGTCGTGCATGCGCTGCGGCCGGAACTCGGTGATGCCGCGCGCGCGCCAGAATGCCTGGATGCCCTCCTCACGCGCCGCGTTCTCGGCCGTCACGATGTAGTTGATCTGCACCCGGGTGCGGCCGCCGGCCGCCTCCGCCGCCCGCCGCGCGTACTCGACGTTGGCCAGGGAGTCCTCGAAGCCGGCGCCGCGCATGTTGGACTCGTAGCTGACCGCGTCCAGGCCGTTGAAGCTGATGTCCAGCGTGTCGAGCCCGGCGGCCAAGAGCGGCGGCACGGTGCGCGCGTTCAGGTTGGTGCCGTTGCTCGTCACCCAGGTGCGGGCCGCAGGGAAGCGCGACTTGACCTGCCCCACGAAATCCGGCAGGCGCGGGTTGAGCGTCGGCTCGCCGATGCCCACGAAGGAGACGGTATCGGCCGCGCCCAGTTCGACTCCGTCGAGGAAGCGCGAGAAGGTCTCCCGGCTCATGGCGCCCTCCCCGGGCAGGAGCTCGCGCGGGCAGTAGCGGCACTTCACGTTGCAGCGGGAGGAGGCCTCCAGGTCGAAGATCCTGACTCCCAGCAGTCTCGTCAGCATCGGCATCCCCCAGTCCCGTTCATCGCTCCGGGGGCATTTGCAAGCCACGGGCCACGGATGCCGACTCGAACCGGCGGCGCAAGGCGTTCTTTTTCAGGATGTTATGCACCGCGACCTGAATTCCGGCCTTGACTCACTCCATGTGTTAGCTTATATTTTTAAGGTTGTTACAGAAGAACCAGGTGCTACACTTTTCGGGAGGTCGCCAGTCGTGTCTGCAGGCGGTCGAAACAGCGGCGAGCGAGGCCACCCGGTCGTGCGGCGTTTCGTCGAGAGCGCCGACACGCTCCTCGACATCCTCGAAGGACAGCCCGAGCCGCGCGAGCCGGTTGTGTCGGCCATGCTGGCGCTGAGGCAGGCCTACAACGGGGACGCCGGGGAACGGCTCGGCGCCATCCGCCAGGCCGGGGACGCGCAACTGGACGGCGTGGAGCCGGACCTGGCCGTGCTGTTCCTGTCCGTCTGGGCCGAGGTTTCGAGCCGCCTGCGGCGCGTCGATGAAACGGAGGCGTTGCTGCGGAGAATCCGCCCCCTGATGGGAGCGCGCACGCGCCCGGAAATCGAGGCCTACGTCCTGCTCGCCGATGCGCACGCGTTCGCGCTTCGAGGGAAGAAGACCGAGGCGGAATCCTCCCTCAGGAGGGCGATGAAGATCCTGCCGGCGGGGGCGCCGCGCCGCGCGATCTACCTTCTCGTCTTTGCGCGGTTTCTCGCCCACGCAGGCAGGGAGACCGAGGTCGACGGGAAGCTGTCCGAGGAGTCCCGGAACGTCCCGGCGGACTACGCAGCCGAGGTGCCCTACGTTCGCTTCGTGCAGATGGTGGAGACCTGCCGGCTGCGCGAGGCCCGGGAGCTCGCGCCGCACGTGAACCTCGAATCGGAAATACTGGTCGTGTACCGCACGACCTTCGGCCGGTATGCGAAACTGATGGAGTTCCTGCTGGACGCCGTCGAGGACAACGATACGCGCGAGGCGAGGTCCGCCGGGGACGCCTCCGACGAGGCGGTCCTGCTGGCGTTGCTCGACCGCAATCCCAGGGAGGCTCTGCGGCTGGCCAGGCTGCAGGAGGAAGAGGAGCCGGGGGCCTACGTAACCGCGGCCAACTTCCTGGCCTTCGACCTCCTGCGTGCGGAGCTGGCGTGCGGCAACGCCGGGGCGGCCCGGCGCATAATGGCCATGCGTCGGGAATTGGGCAACCTGCACTATCTGGACCATCTGTTCGCCGCGCGCATCGATGCGCTCGACGGCGATTTCCGTTCGGCCGCGCGCCACTTCGCCATGGTTCGAAATCTCTGCGCGCGCTATCGTGCCGAGGCACGGCTGGACCTCGAGCTGCGGATGGCCTGCGAAATGCCGCCCGACGTGGCCATGCGTCTCGCCCTGGCCGCCGCCGAAAGCGAACGGGCCCGGGAGGGGCCTCTCTCGTGGCCGGCGCCGGTCGCCTCGACGCCCCGGCTGATCGGCCGCAGCCCGGCCATGGAGGCCCTGCGCGAGGCGATCGGGCGCATGGCCCCGCTCGACGCGCCCGTGCTCATCACCGGCGAGACCGGCGTCGGCAAGGACCTCGTCGCCAGGACGCTGCACGAGCAGTCGCCCCGCCGCGAACACCCCTTCATCGCCGTCAACTGCGGCGCCATCGCCGAGACGCTGCTCGAGAGCGAGCTCTTCGGCCACGCCCGGGGGGCCTTCACCGGGGCGGAGCGGGAGCGGCGCGGCATCTTCGAGGAGGCCGGCGCCGGGACCGTCTTCCTGGACGAGATCGGCGAGATGCCGCTCAGGCTGCAGGTGGCGCTCCTGCGGGTCCTGGAGAGCGGCGAGATCCGCCCCGTCGGCTCGAGCCGCCCGCGCCCGGCGCGCTGCCGGATCGTGGCCGCCACCAACGCAGACCTGGCCGGAATGGTGCGGGAGCGCCGCTTCCGGCAGGATCTCTTCTACCGGCTGCACCGGCTGGACATCGCCGTGCCCTCGCTGCGCGCCAGGGGGCGGGACGTGCTGGAGCTCGCCGAGCACTTTCTGGCCGAGGGGCGGAGCGACGCGCCCCGCCCGGAGATGTCCGCCGACCTGGAGCGCGCGCTCATGGCGCGCGCGTGGCCAGGCAACGTGCGCGAGCTGCGCAACGTCGTCGAGCGCATGCGGCTGATGAACTCCGACAAGCTGGCCTACGACACGGCCGACCTCGGCCCCGCGCCGGGAGGCGCCTCACCGCCGCCGCCGCAGGGCGAGGTCGCATCCGCAGGGGGGCCGGCCGCCGCGCCGCCGCCATCCCCGCCGACGGCCGGCGAGCGCTCGCTGGTGGTGCGCATGCGGCGGCTGCGCGAGCTCTTCAAGGAGCGCGGGGAACTGCGCGCCGTCACGGTGGTCAGGCTCCTGAACGTGTCCTCGGTGACGGCCACGCGGGACCTCCGCACGCTCTGTGCGGAGGGCCTCATCGAGAAGGTGACGCCCAACGCCTCGCCGCGGACGCACTACTTTCGCCTGCGCGGCTAGCGCCGCCACGGCGCAACACGCCTGACTTCGCTGAAGCTCCGGCGGACGAGGCCGGCTTCGCAACTGACGCCGCCTCCAACTTCGCATGAGGCTTCAGCGCGACAAGACGACGCAGCGCGTCCGCATTATCGAGGCCGGCGCATTTCGCCTCAAGGCCATCGACAAGACGCGCTCGCCAGCAGCGAACGATTGCACCAAACGGCTGTAACCATTGGCGTTACATCATCGCGCATTTTCCACGGAATTCTCTGCAATTAGTCCGGGCCAGCGGGGTATCCAGACATGTGGCGCATAAGTGGCGCAAGCCTTAACGGAGGAGCGATGCCCCAACTGACGAGAAACATGCCGGCCTGGAGGCGCGATGAGCTCCGCGGCCGCCTCGAAGAGCTGATCTCCGCGCAGCAGCTCTGGGGGCGGCGCCTGCAGAGTGACCGCAGCCTCGCCCTGGAATTGGGAGTCAACCGCCGCACCCTGCAGAAGGCGATGGCCGACCTCGAGGCCCAGGGCCTCCTCGAAAGGCGCCACGGTTCGGGGACCTGGGTGCGCTCCAGGGACGCCGCGCAGCGCCGGGCCGGCACCGGCCACCTGGCCATCGTGACCGACCGCCACTTCGAGCACAGGACCGACTGGCAGTACCAGGCGGAGATGATCCGCGGCGCGTTCTCCCAGAGCCACCGGCTCAAGTCGGATTGCACCGTGCTGGCGTTGAACGATCCGGCGGAACGTGAACGGATCTGGGACACCCGCGGGATGAGCGAGTTCAACGGCTTCATCCTGGTGAACGTCGAGGACCGTGTGCTGGTCAAACATCTGGTGGATCTGCGCCGCGGACCGGTGGTGGTCATCGACCGCGAGATCAACAACCTGCCGGTAACCATGGTGATCGACGGCGCCTTCGACGGCATGCGCGCGATTACCAGGCACCTCGTCTCCCAAGGGCATCGGCGCATCGCCTATTTCCACGAACTGGGACGCGGAATAGCCAACCCCGACAAGCTGGATGGCTATCGCTCGGGACTGCTCAGCGCCGGCCTCCCTTTCGAGGATGAGCTTCTGGCGGTGCCGGAGAGCGCGCAGCCAGAAGAGGCCTACGCGGAATTCAGTGTAGACCGGTTGCTGAAGCTCAAGGACCCGCCCACGGCAATCGTCGCATCCCGCGACCATCGCGCGCTTACCTTGATCAAGGTGCTGGCCAGTCGCGGCCTGAAGGCCGGACGGGACATCAGCGTGGCCGGATTCGGAGATGTCGCCGCGCGCGAAGGCATCTGCGATGATCTGACCAGCTGCCGCATCTATCCCCGCAAATTCGGAAGCGAGGCAGTGCGCGCCGCCTTGGGAAGAGTCCACGAGAACGAAGCCCGGACCATCATCGTGCCCGACCGGCTGATGGTCCGTTCGAGCACCTGTCCTCCAGGAGATACCCGGGAGCCTAGTCCGGGATCAGCAAAAGCCTGACCGGAGCACGTAAGGAGAAGAAGGATGAGTGGAAAGAACACGACGATGAGCAGAGCGAAGCACCTTGGAGCGGCCTTGCTGGCAGCGTTGGTCCTGCCGGGGCTGCTGGCCGGAACCTCCCTGTCCGGCGAGGATGCGGTCAAACACCCCAAGAACCCTGAGCTGGCCGATCTGCCCGAAGGCACCGCCAAGTTGATCAGCAGCGGACACAAGGCCTCCCCAGCCGTGCTGGACTTCAGCGGCATGGTCTATGACCCGCTGCGGCACAAGATCCTCACCTTCGGCGGCGGGCACGCCACTCAGGACTTCCCCACCAGCGTGCACGAGTTCGACCTCCAGACCCTGAAGTGGACCCAGCTGACGGAGGAAGTGCCTCCCGAGGCGCTCAGCGCCGAAAACGCCGTGAAGAGCGCGGACGGCACGGCGCTGGGCGGCGTGAAGTACAAGGACAAGATCCACGCCGGCAGCCGGCACACCTACGGCGGCCTGGTCATGCTCCCCGGAACCAGCCTGATGGCGGTGGGGACCAGCATGGAGTTCGCCGGCGCCGCTGGCCGGATGCCGGAGGGTGGCAAGCTCTACCGCGATAACTACCAGGGCGGCAGCGGGCTGTGGATCTTCGATCCCGTCAAGCGCGAGTGGAGCGTCTCCAAGAAGGCCGGACTGGTCTCGAACTACGGCAGCTCGGTCTGCGATCCGCAGCAGCCGGACTGGATCTATCACTGGGGCTATAAGTCCATCCAGATGATCAACTGGAAGACCGAGGAAACCCGCGGGCTCCCCAACATGACCTTGGGCGGACTGGGCGGAATAGCCTACAACCCCGAGGACCGTTGTTTCTACGTGGCACCGTGCCCGGTGGGCCAGCCTAAGAACACAGTGATCATGAAGTTCGACATCAAGGCCGGAAAGTGGGAAAAGCTCACCCCCGCCGGCGACGCGCCCAGCACCTACGACACGAATATCGTCTACGACGAGATCAACAAGGTCATGGTCTGCTTCAGCCAGGGGCTCGCCCATTACTACAGCCCCAAAGAAAACAAGTGGTACAAGCTGGACCAGCAGCTCGGCAAGGACTTCGACAACCGGCCCATGCGCCACCACCACGTGTACGACCCGGTGGACAACGTGCACATCGTCACCTCCACTCGCTGGAACACCTACGCGTATAAGTTCTCCGACCAGCCCGGCAAGCTGCCCGGGACCTCGAAATAACTCAAGAGAGACAGGGGGAGGAGCCCGATGAAAGCCTCGACACCTCTGAGCGTAACCGCATTCCTGATCTGCGTGGTTTGCGCAACCTGCGCGGCGGCGTTCACCGTCGCACCGCTTCGGCGCGCGGCGGCCGCCGAGTTGGCCGTCAAGACAACGGTATCCGAACCAGCCGGCATCGAACGCCGAACCGAACCGGCCACCGGCGGAATTCCCTTCCACCCGGGCGAGGTCGCGTCGGTTGAGGAACTGGCGCTCTTCACGGCGGACGGCAAGGCAGTCCCGGCCCAGTTCTCCAAGCTGGCCGGCTACGAGGACGGCTCGGTACAGTGGGCGCTGGTTGACCTGCTGGCCGACGTACCCGCCGGCGGCAAGATCGAGCTGGTGGTCAAGCGCGGCAAGACCGCCGCACCAGCACGGCCTCTGAGCATCGACGAGACCGACGCCGAGATCGTGGTGGACGCCGGCGCCGCGAAGTTCACGGTCAACAAGGCGGACTTCCACCTCCTCGAGTCTGTGGAGATCGGCGGCAGAAGGATAGCCGGTCCAGGCTCGCTGGACATCGTCAGCTTCGAGGGCCAGGCCTTTAGGGCCGGCAAGCCCACGCGAATCTCCTGGGAGTACCAGGGACCGATCCGCGCCACCCTACGCGTTGACGGCGAGTATCTCGGCGAAGGCAGGACGCAGTTCATCTCCTACACGACACGGCTGAGCTTCTGGGCCGGACTGGCGGCGGTGCGCGTCGACCAGTCGGTGCGCAACTCCGATCCGAAGGAAGGCAACGACGTCAAGATCAAGTCGGCGTCGGTCTCGTTGGGATACAAGGGCGAGCAGCAGGCCGGAGGACCGGGATGGGCCGCAGCTGCAGGCGAAAGGTCCACGCTGCTGATCTCCCAGCGGCACACCGGAGGCTGTTTCCCCACAACCAGGCCGGAGTTCGACAAGGCGGAGGTCTCGGCCGGCAGGGCCACCTCCTGGGTCGTGCCCGAAGGCAAGGGCGGAAGGCACGTCTACGGCTATGGAGACGGCTTTTTCGCGCTGGCCGACTGCGCGCACAAGGACTCGCAGATATGGTTCGACTTCCGCACCGATGCCGCCGCAGCCGAGAAGCGGCGCAAGGCCTACATGTCCTGGCTGCACGTTCTGGCCGACCCGCGGCAGATCAGCGATACCGGATGCCTGGGCTTCGGCAAGTTCGGCACGCTGGAGGACGAGATCGCCACCTACAGAAAGTGGGGCTGGTCGGGAATCGATGATCCCCGCAAGCGCGAGTCGACAATCAGACCTCACAAGCCGGACTGCAGCCTCGGCCAGCTGCCGGTCCACTCCGTGACCGAATCTGACTCGGCCGAACTGGGGCTGCTGATGTACGTACGCACCGGGCAGCGCGGCTTCCTCGACGAGGGCGAGGCCTACGCGCGTTACTTCAAGAGCCACTACACCTTCCGCTCCGACGGCTTCGAATATGACGGCTGGGATCACGGGCACGTATCCAAAAAGGTTTCGATCAACAGCAAGCGCAAGAACAACGGCGCCATCTTCGACTGGTACGTGCCCCGCGACTATGAGTGGGCCCAGACCCGTTGGTGCCCCTGTCACTTCTGGGGCGCCGGCGTCTTCGACTACTACTGCCTGACCGGCGACGTCGATGCTCTGGAGGCGGGCATCGATTGTGCCGAACAGGCGGTGATGCTCAACTCCGCGACGAAGCCCGGTGCGCCACTGAGCCCCAGCCGGGCCTGGGGACGCAACTTCATGTCCGTGCTGCGCGCCTACCAGGTAACCCGCGACGAGAAGTGGAAGAAGGCCGCCGACCGGTTCGCCGACATGGTCAAGCAGGCCCCCAACCTCGACGAGAGCGGTCTCTTCCGCGTCGGGATGCACCCTCTGATGGTCGGCGACTACATCGCGTCGTTCTTCGGCAAGAGCAAGGAGCCGGCACCCGTGGCGTGCCGGCAGTACATCGAAGAGCACGGCATTACCCAGAAATACAAAGATGAACACCTCTACCTGACCAACAAGGAAGGCAAGACCTGGGAGGTCTGGACCTCGCCGCAGTCCTTCGAGCTGGCCGCCAGCGTCGACGCCATCGCCCGCTACGCGGAGGTCATGCACGACAAGGAGATGGCCGCGGTCACCTTGAAGCTGGCCGAGGGCACCCTCAAGCACTACTGGTCGAAGACCTGCCAGCAACACACGCCCTACTTCCACAACCCGCACATCGGCATGCCCATCGAGGGCCAGGTCTACGACGAGGCGGACTGGACCGACCTGCACGCGAACTGCGCCACTGGCAAGGGCGCCAAGCACAACGGCTACCACACCATGTTCCTGGCCGAGATTTTCGCGATGGCCTACACCAACAGCGGCGACCCCAAGTGGCTGGAGATGGCCAGGAAGGCCTGGAGTCGCGGCAGCAAGCGCGGATTCTGGACCAGCGAGCAGTCCACCCCGGACGATACTCCGGCCTCCTTTGCCAGCCACTCCCCCCCTCAGGGAGACGGCATAGACATCCGTTCGTGTTATCGGCTATTCTACGAAGTGCCCCGAGCCGGCGTCAGGCCGCAGGACTAGGCCATGGGAGTGCGTCCCCGGCAGCTGCAGAACTGGTCGCCGGCGTCACGGGCAAGATTCGGGCAGATGAGCCGACGGCATGACGTCACGGGCCGCAACGCGACGATCCGTTTTCGGCGAACGAGTCGTTCGGTACGGCTGACGCCGTGTTCGCCCGCCCGCTACCTGCCGCCACCAGCTGAATCCTTGCGGAAGTCCAGCCGCTCGCGGTGTTCGCCACTGACCACCTCGATCACGCCGCTGTCCCAGTCGGACTTGAGGTAGGGACAGTCGTAGGTCGCATAGTCGAGCGCGGCGTCCTTGCCGTCGAGGCGCCGGGCTCCGCGGGTATCGATGAAGAGCTCCCCGGCGCGCTTCGAGACATAGGTCAAGCGCATCTTCTGTCGGTCGAATTCCAGGCGGTTGCCGGCGATCTCCGCGCGGAAGGCGGCGAACGAGCCGAAGTCGCCGATCAGGCCCGCCTCGCAGACCGCCCCGTTGCGGCCGCCCGGGCTGGTCAGTTCGCACAGCCCCCAGTCCTGTCGGGCGGTCCAGTCGTGGAGCTTCTTCCAGTCGCCGTTGTCCCGGGTCCACTTCTGGCCGCCGAGCAGCTTCAGCGCCGCGCAGGCCCCGCCGGAGCGCACGAAGACCCACCCCTGCTCCTCGACCACCTCGTCGAAGGCGTCCTTGGGCAGGTAGGCGTGGATGGACTGGTGCGCCTGCCCGGCGGGAATCTCGTAGAGGGCCACCAGCGCCCCGCGGTTCTGAAAGAAGTGGCCGCAGCCGCAGCGCAGGTCCCCGGTCCAGTGGCCGTGTTCGTTGCCGTCCCTGCCGGGGTGATGCGTGAAGATCCTCGCCCGCGGCCCGGCCGCGAAGGACAGGTCCCACTCGTGTTGTTCATGATGGGCGTACCAGGCGCCCATGCACCCCGCGGGGTAGGGGTCCTGACGCTGCACGCAACCCATGGCGAACTGCGGCGTCCACCAAGTGTACTTGCGGATGCTGCCGTCCAGCGGTTTGGCAGGCATGACGTCGTCCGGGTTGTGCAGGTGCTTGCGCTCGCGGTTCTCGTAGGCGGACTTGCGGCTCAGAGCCACCTCCAGGACGATCCGCCTGGGCCGGTAGGGCGAGACCAGCGCGTCGACCAGCGTGCCCGTCCCGCCCACGGCCTTGGCCTCCACGGCACCGAAGTACAGGAACTGCAGAGGCCAGGTGTTCTCGGTGCGATGATCCAGTGCGTGCGGCGCGTAGATCCGCCCGTGGGCCCCGCAGTACATGCCGTTCAGGGAGTCCACCGCCATGTCCAGGAGCAGGAGGTCGAGCATCATCCCCGCCAGGCGTCGGAGTTCGCCGTCCGGGGCGTAGTCGTGCAGGCCCGTGAGGCACTCCCACTCCGGGGCGAAGTAGCAGGGCGAGTCGAACTCGCCCCAGCCGCGGCGGGCGCGGAAGCGGATGTAGTTGTCCAGCCAGGCGCGGTCCTCGGCCTGGAGGTCACGCCCCCTGCGGTTCCAGGCTTTGAAGGTCTCGTCCGGCCACTCCCCGGCCATCAGGTAGCGGCTGGTGCGCCAGAGCAGCAGGTGGTTCTCGGAGGGGTACTTGCTTTGAAAGTCGGCGGTCAGGAAGAAGCTCCGGATCTTTTCGCGAGTGGCGGGTTCGAGCTTGTCCGTGCCCTTGAAGAGGTGCCAGGCCCGGCACAGCTTCATGGCCGCGAAGTCACATTCGCCGCGGAGGTCGCGCCCGGACGGGTGGGGGTGCGCGAACCACTCGGAAGTGCGACGCAGCCGTGCGTTGGCCGCCGCCGCGTGACGGCCGAGCACCAGATTGGCGATGGCCCGGTTGCAGTAGATGTCCTTCCCGGGGTCGGCGATCTGCTCGGCGGTGGCCCCGCGACCGGCGGCATTTTCCAGGAGCAATCGGTGACGCTCCTCGAAGCCGGCAACGGCCTTCTCCACCGCGACAGCTTCGGGGCTCGCAGGGGTCACGCCCTCTCCTCCCAAAGCGCATGCGGCGCAGGACGCCGCCAGGCAGAGCGCGACGCAGATGATCGTTCGATGCCGCATCGCACTGACCTCCAGTTTCCGGCCGGGCCGTCCGGCCCGCCTCTGCCTACCTGACCCGCAGGCTCGCGCCCTTCGCCGCGCTCCGCCCGGCCAGGTCCAGGATCTGGATCGGCCGGCGCGACCACTCCGGGGTGATGACCAGCTTCGCGCCCTTGACCAGGTGGTCGGCGACGTTCTGGTAGAAGCGCCAGCCCTCCGAGGGCGGGTTCTTCCCTCGGGTGACCACCGTGTGGCCCTGGGCGTCGTGGGTGGTCATCTCGAAGGCGTCGCCCTCCATCACGTAGCTGCCTTTGGTGCCGGTGATCTCGAGCCGCCCCTTCTTGGGGTTGGAGTCGAGTTGGCTGATGCAGAGCGTCACCCAGGCGCCGCTCCGGAAGCGAACCACCGCGAAGCCCTCGTCCTCGTTGGTGTCGCGCTTCCAGGCGGTCTTCGCGGCCCAGAAGCCGGCCTTGGCGAAGCCGGAGACCTCGCAGACCGGGGAGTCGACGATCTGCAGGGAGTACTCCAGCAGGTGCACGCCCCAGTCGTAGAGGATGCCGCCGGAGATGGTCTTGCTGGTGCGCCACCAGTCGGACGGCTGGCCCCAGGAGCCCATGTGCGCCTCGATGCGATAGACCTCGCCGATGGCGCCGGAGCGGATGCGCCGGAGCGCCTCGAGGATGCAGCCGTCCCAGTGGCGGTTGTGGTAGGTGGAGAGCACCACCCGGCTCTTCCGGGCGGCGGCGATCATCGCGTCGCACTCGGCGGCCGTTATGGCCAGGGGCTTTTCGCAGACCGTGTGCCGGCCGGCCTTCAGGCAGCGCAGCGCCAGCGGCGCGTGGGTGTTGTGCGGGGTGATGATGGCGAGGAGATTCACCTCCGACTTGCGGAGCATCTCCTCGACCGAACCGTAGGTCTCGATGCCCGGGAAATCCTGGGTGGCGGCCGCGAGGCGCTCGCGGTCGATCTCGGCCACCGCCGTCGGGGTCATGCCCGCCTTGCGCATCTCGTTGAGGTGCGCGCGGCCCATGTTGAAGGCCCCGCCGTAACCGATCACGCCGACCTTGATGTCCCCGGGCTTGGCGAACCGCTTCATGGAATCCTGTCCTCCTAATGGCGGCCGGGCCTGCCGGCCGCACTGTTCCCGATTCCTGCGAAACGAGTCTAGCGGGAGGCGGCCGCGCGGCAAGTGCGCGAGCCGGCCGCCACGGCCACTGCAGGACACCATCGACCAGGAATGAGATACGAGCCACAGATGGACACAGATGAACACAGATACGAGGGCCGGGAGGCGGCTTCGGGACGCGTAGCTTTCTGGCGATGCACCTGGGCGGAGACCGAGCGTCTACGCTCGAGGCCTGCCCCAGGCGCAGCGCGATGCCCTGCCATTACTATTATCTGTGTCCATCTGTGTTCATCTGTGGCCAAGAGTCATTCAACGCCTACTTGAAATGCCCCGGCCGGCCACCTCGGCGGCCATGGCGTAGAGCCGCTCGGAGCAACTCTGCCAGGAGTTGACCGCCAGGCTGCAGAACTCGTTGCCGGCGCCGCGGGTGAGGTTCAGGCAGATGAGCCAGCGCGCGCGCTCGTCGAGCAGCGCCTGCGCGCGGCCGGCCAGGTCCGCGCCGAGCTTCCCGCGGGCGGCCTCGTCGAGCAGCGCCTTCTCGATGAAGGCCCGGGCCTCGCACTCCTGCAATCCCTCGATCATGGCCTCGTAGCGCGCGGTGGAGAGCGCCCCGTCGCGCCCCGCGCCGAGGTAGGGTATTTGCCGGAGGTTGAGCTGCGACCAGCTCGACTCCGGGTAGCGCGCCGAGAGGTTGCCCGGCGGGACGTGCCCGCCGCTATTCTTGCCGGAGAGCACCGGCCAGAAGTCAGCGCACATCCGGCCGAAGCCGTTCTGCTTGCCGAGGATGTTGTACTCGCCGATCGTCCGGCTGAGCACCAGCTGATAGTCGTAGTCGGCCTTCCAGATGTCGCGGTCGTTGGCCACGCAGACGTAGTCGCCGGCGCGCTTCCAGCCGTGGTTTCGGCCCTTGGACGGGTCGTCCGGCGCCACCACGTTCCAGACCGTCGAGGAGTAGCGGTACTGCGCCCCGGTGGCCTTGCCGTGGCCCTGGTGGAACCACCTGGCCTCGGGCAGCACCTTGCTCCAGACGTCGAAGACGCTCTTCGCCGGCTGGACGTCGTAGCTCATCCCGACACAGAGGGCCTTCTCAATCCCGCGCGCGGCCAGGCGCTTCCTGATGCCCTCCGCCACCGGCCTCCAGAAGGCCTCGGCGGCCGCCTCGTCCGAGTACTTCGGCCCGGCCATCTCGGACGTCTTGCCGGTCGCCGGGTCCAGGAGGGTGACCGGGATGGGCTTGTCGGTGACCTCTCCGCCCCAGGACTTGCCGCAGATGAAGCCGTCCCAGATGACCAGCACCACCAGCTCCGGCTTGCCGGCGCCGGCGATGCAGGCATCCAGGTACTTCTCGAGAGGGGCGAAGTCGTACGAGAAAGGGGCGGGGGGCGAGGGGCGGGGGGTGGGACTTTCGCCTTTGGCGCCAGGCTCCGCTCCGCCGCCCTCCCCCGACCCTCGCCCCACGCCCCCCGCCCCATCGTTCCGAATCCATCGAACCATCGTCTCGGCGTTGCCGAGGTTGTGGCGGCAGACCAGCGGGACGTAGAGCGTCTTGTTGCCGGCGCGGCCGAGTTGATTGAAAACCGTCTCGAGCTTTCTGAAGTGCTCGTCCGACCAGAACGGGACCTTGTACTGCATGGCCACCGACTCGGGCGACTCGATGAAGTCTGCGAAGGTGGCGAAGTCGTGCGCGTCCGGGAGGCGCCAGGCCTTGACCTCCAGGCTCACCGGCACGGTCCAGTCCCGGCCGCCGGCCTTCACCGAGAGCGTCCCGGCGTACTTCCCGGGCTTGGCGTCGGCCGGCACGCGGACCGTCACCCAGATCGGCTGGTTGTCCGCGGCAGCCTCGCCGGCCGGCGGCACCGGCGAGAGCGTGTCGAAGTAGTTCTCCTCCCGGCCCCGGGGGCCCGCCGAGAGCGCGTAGCGCACCTCGACGGCCGAGGCGGGAATGCTCCCGGCTCCCCCTTCGAGCTTGAGCTCGCCGGCCTTCGCCGACAGGCCGGCAAGAGGTCCGTCGCCGGAGACGACCACCTGTCCGGAGTAGGTCCCGTTGGCCGCGCCGACCAGCCGGATCGGCCGGACCGCGGCGCCGGGCTCGCCGCAGTCGGTCGCGTAGACGCCCTGCAGCGTGCTGACGTTCCAGAGTTCGGGCCCGCCGCTTCGCGCGGCGTCCCCGGCGGCGGCCGCCCCGCCGGGCCTCGAGAGCGTCAGGCTGTTCAGTCCCGCGGTGTTGAAGAGCGTCCAGCCAAAGTCCTTCGGAGACTTGAGGGCGGGCTCGCCAGGCATGATCGCCGAGCGGTGGATCTCGACGGCCAGGACGTTCTCGCCCTTCACCAGCAGCTTCGCCGGCACGACCACGTTCTCCATTCGGCGCACTCGCAGCTTGAGCCGGTCCAGGTACTTGGCCGGCTCGCCGAAGCCGGCCTTGATGGCCTTGCCCTCGGGCGTGCCGTAGGCCTCCGGCGGATAGTCCTCGGCGAGCGTCTCGGGAGTCAACTCGCCGTCGGGCAGGTGTTTCCGGGCGACCTCCCGGCCGTTGAGGTACACGGCGATCCCGCCGCGGAAGTCCGCCGAGAGCGCCAGGTCCCCGGCCGCGGCCGGGTCGGCCACGTCGAACCGTCCTCGCAGGCACACCAGCGCGATCTGCCTCGGGATGCGGAAGCCGAAGCCGCCTGGGGCGCTGGCCGTCTTCAGGAAGTAGAACGGGCCCCGCGTCCGCATCCACTCGCCGTCGTCGAAGTCCGCCTTGCGCCAATCGGCTGGAGGCAGCGCAGTGTTGAAGCGATAGCCGGAGCGCTTGTCGGGCGGCGCGACCTCGGCCTTCCCGGCCGTCCCCACGACCGGGTCGCGCAGCACGGTGAAGCAGCGCCAGTAGCTGTCGGTGTCGAGGAGGGGCGCGGCCGTGGCGGCGGGGGCCTCTGCGGCGATGACGGGCCAGGAGAGGATCGCGAGCAGGAGGCACTGAGGGACTAAGGCACTAAGGCACTGAGTCCGCAACAGGAGAGCCGCCTGCACCGTCGCGCTGTTTCTCATCGAGTTCCTTCCTTCCCTCAGTGCCTTAGTGCCTCAGTGCCTTCTCACCTAACCTCCACCATCTCCTCCGCCGCGTGCTCCAGCCGCACGGCCACCACCCGGCGGTTGAGCCGGTCGCCGACGTAGACCATGCCGTCGTCGGCCTCGATCATGTAGGGCCAGAAGAGCGGAATCGCCGGCGCCGGGATGGAGCTCTTCGGTCCCGCCGAATCGGCGTTGCCGTAGGCACCGAAGGTGCAGATCTCGTTGCCCTCGCTGTCGAGCACTCCGACGCGGAAGCGCGCGACGTCCGGATAGAAGACCCGGGCGTGGAGGTCCAGGTCGAACCTGGGCGACTCGCAGAAACAGACGTCCGGCATTCCGTTGCGCCAGCTGACCATGGGGCTCGCCCCGAAGTGCATCCACCTGGCGCCCTTGAGCTCGATGGCGAAGTTCTTGTCGCCGGACCAGCTGTACTCCACCGGCGTGCCGCCGATGCCTTTGCGCAGCGCCCCGCCCTCCGGCCCGAACTTGACGATGCAGCCGTAGAGCAACTGGTACCATTCGAGCTCGCTCGAGGGCAGCGTCGAGGACCAGCCCTTGCCGAACTCAGCCTTGAGGCCGTCCGGGACCTTCTTCCCGGCCGGCCGGATGCCGATGCCCAGGTAGATGTTACCCTGGAGGTCCACCCGCGGTGAGCACAGCTGGCGGACCTGGGAGTTGACCAGGTTCGCGTTGACCAGCGCCCCATCGGGCTTGTGCAGCGCCAGCGAATGGGCGTGGAGCACGTCGCCGGGGTCAGGCTTGCCGGCCTTGTTCCAGAGCAGGTAGACGTTGCCGGCCGGGTCGGCGGCGGCCCCGCTGTTGTGGATCTCGCCGGCGCCGCCCTTGGGGTGGACGATCCGGCCGCCGGTCCCTGCTGCGAAGGGCAGCGCCTTGAGGTCCGGGGAGTACCGCGCCGTCTGGTTGTAGAAGCTCTGCACGTAGAGGTTGCCGTCGAGGCCGAACTGGCCGGTTCCGGTCTGCCGGCCGTTCATGCTCTTGAGGCCCGTCGACCACTTGTCGGCCTTCAGGTCGTAGACCCGGTTATCGACGTGCAGGCGCCCGCCCGCCCGGTCGAGCGCCATCGAGAGCACCGGCCCGGCCGAGGGCCGGCCGTTGTCGCCGAGCTTGCCGAGGGGCACGAGGTCGCCGAAGGCCGCCCCCTTGTCCTCGAAGCGCCAGACGCCGCCGACGCTCCCGGAGGAGAAGTGCCCGCCGCCGATTCCCGCCCAGAGCACCGCCGGCTCGACAGATGCGTCCACGGCCAGGAGCAGAGCCTTGTGCTCCTTCTGATTCGAGACCAGGACCACCTTGGCCTCGGCGGCCGGCGCGGCGTCCTTCCACGAGGCGAACTTGAGCACTCGCCGGTCCTCGGTGAAGACGTAGACCGCGCCGGTGCGGCTGTTCACCGCGACCTGGTCGGGCTTCTCGACCTTGAGCTCGCCGAGCTCCGCGCCGTCGGGCTTCAAGACCGCCACCCGGCCGGTGGCCAAGTCGGCCACGTAGACGTTCCCGTCCTTGTCGACGGCGACGCCGGTCGCTGACTTGAAGCCGTCCTTGAAGACCGCGGGCTTCGGGTCGTCGAGGCCGAAGCGCAGTACCGCCGTCGCGCCCTTGGCCTTGCCGTCGAAGATCCCCGCGGCATAGAAGGTCTTGCCGTCGCCCGAGACGGCCAGGGCGCCGCCGCAGCCGGAGCGCTCGGCCAGGACCGTCCGGTGCGGCCCGCCCGGCGGCATGCTGCCGTCGACGTTGACGACGGTCGCCACCTTGACGCCCGGGTTGTTGTAGCGCAGCTGCGCGCCCGAGGGCTTCTCCTGGTGGGCGACGAAGACCAGCCGGCCGTCGCCCGTGACCACGGGCTGGTTGGCGACGATGTTGCCGAAGCCGGCGAGGATGTCGCGGGTCTCGCCGTTATAGATGAACGGCGCTTTGATGCCCGGGGCCACTTCGGCGCGCTTGATGCCCGGGAGCTTCTCCTCGGGCAGGTTCGCCGGGTAGGGCATTATGGTGCGCAGGTACTTCCCCTCGCGGTCATAGACCGTGCAGGCCGCGGAATTGTCGTCGGGGTGGATGCGCCCGAAGATGTGGATCACGAAGAGCTCGCCCTTCGGCCCCACCGCCAGCCCCTGCGGGCAGAGCACGGCGCCGGGGTTGTCGCCGATCATCCGGTCGAGGACCGGCTTGAGGCCCAGGGCGACGCGGACCCTGAATGGTGGAGGGTGGAGGGTGGAAGGTGGAAGCTTGCCGTAGTCATCCTTCCCGTCCCACTCGAGCGACTGGGCCAGGCCCGGCTTGAGGGGCGCGGGGGGCTTGCCCTGCCCTGAGCTTGTCGAAGGGGCGCCGAGGACTCCGGCGGCGAGGTGGCGCACCACCTTGCCCCTGGCGTCGAGCACCGCCACCTCGACGTCGGTCGGGGCGGAGGCGGTGAAACTGATCTTCACCTTGTCGCCGTCCCGCACCGCCGTGGGCTTCGCGGAGAAGCCCGCCTGCCCGGGCTCTCCGGCTGCGGCGAGGCTGCCGGTCAGCAACAGGACGAAGAGGGACTGAGGCACTAAGGCACTGAGGCACTTAGTGCGACGAGCCAGACGACCTCGAAGAGCGCGCCCCGCTCCGTCCATGAACTCTCTCATCAGTCCGTCCCTCCCTCGTGCACTCAGTGCCTCAGTCCCTCAGCGTCTCACTGCGCTGCCACCGCTTTGTGGCGATAAACCCACCTGCCGGGGATGACCAGCACGTTCTGCGCGATGTCGTAGAAAGCCAGGAGCCCGGCGCGGCCCTTGGTCATGGGCGGCCCCTTGATCTCGAGCTTCGTCCACTTGGCCGCGTCGGGGTCGTAGGCCCAGAGCTCCTGCTTGTCGGGAACGGTCAACAGGCAGACCTTGGCGACGCGGTCGTAGACGAAGTTGGTGCCGGCGTCGAAGCCGCCGGGGACGGCGTCGGCGCCCTCGCCCTCTACGGCCACCTTCCACTCGTTCTTCTCGATCGAGTAGTGCGTGGTGCGGAAGCCCTTGCCGTGGCGCGAGTGGGCCACGATCAGGTGCTTGTCCGGCAGATAGGCGGCCACCTGCTCGCGGTCGGGCATGTTGGCCCAGTAAGCTTTCATGTCCCCGCCGTTGGGCTTGAGGTCCTTCCAGGTGTTGCTCTTCGAGTCGTAGAGCCACACCCCGTCGCTCTTGATCCAGGCCGTGCCGCCGAGCTCCGGCAGGTACTCCATGGCCCGGGCGTTCTCGTAGCCCGGCACCTTGCCATCGAACTTGCTGTCGAGAATCGGCTCCCACTTGCCCGTCTCCGGCGTGAACTTCCAGAGCGGCGGCTTGTGCTTGCCGGTCTGGAGCAGTTTGAAGAGCTCCTGGTCGGACATAGACCAGGTGCAGGGCGTGATCATGGCCTTGAACTCCGGATCGTAGGTCATGTTCCACCAGGAGTGCGGGATGATCGCCGGGCCGCCGCGCTTGGTGCGGATGACCCCGGCCTTGGTGTCGGCGCTCTCCCGGTCGACGTCCGACCAGTCGCCGCCGTGGCCCTTGTTGGCGTCCGGGCCGTAGAGGCAGACCCAGGTGTTCGAGGGCAGGTCGTACTCCCAGACGTCGTTGAGGCGATGGGGCACGCCGTGGTTGGCGCCGTAGAAGATGGCGCGCTTGCGCTCGGGCATCCAGGCCATCTTGATGCAGTAGTCCCGCGCGCCGGGGCCGGCCTTGTCCAGGCCGCAGCGCCTGGCCAAGTCGTTGATGTCGCCGGTCGTCTTCACCGGAGGCAGGGCCGCCGAGCAGCCCTCGCCCAAGCCGTTAAGTATCTCCAGGACCTTCGGATCGGCAGCGAGCTCGGGCTCGACCTTGCCCGCCGCGGGCTGAGCTTCACCCGTGGGCTCGGCGCCCGCCGAGCAAGCAGCCGGGGACGCGCCAACCAAAGCCAGCGCCGCCAGGATCGCCATCAAGTTCCTCGTCATGGACCGCTCCCTTCTGAAGTTCACCATCCCAGGTCCTTGCAGACGTTCCGGTTGTAAGCCAGCTTCTGCCGGGCCTGGGTACGAAGCACCTGCTTCTCGATGGCCTCCGGGTCCCAGAAACCCAGGATCCTCTCGCGCAACCGGCGCTCGGCGGCGGCGTGCTCCGGCCTGCCGATGAGGTTGTCCATCTCCTGCGGATCCTCGCCGAGGTCGTAGAGCTCGTGGGCCGCGGTATGGTTGTAGACGTACTTGAACTGCCCCTGGCGCAGGAAGCAGCGCGGGTGGTTCCAGCCCTCGCCCTCGAACTCGCAGAAGACCTCGCCGCCGGCGAAGTCGCCGGGCCGGCCCTCGAGAAGCGGCAGGAGCGAGTGGCCGTCGAGCTCCTCGGCCAGCACCGGCGCGAGCCGGCAGCCGGCCAGGTCCAGGAAGGTCGGGAAGAGGTCCACGAGCGAGACCGGCGTCTCGATCGCCTTCCCCTCCGGCCAATGTCCTGGCCAGCTCGCGAGCATGGCGACCTTCGCCGAGCCCTCGCGCAGCGAGCACTTGCAGACCATGCCGTGCTCGCCGGCCATGTCGCCGTGGTCGCTGAAGTAGAAGACGACCGTGTTCTCCATCTGCCCGCTGGCCTCCAGGGCCTCGAGCACCTGCCCGACGTACTCGTCGTACTCAGTAATGAGGCCGTAGTAGGCCTGGCGCATGCGCAGGATGTCTTCGGCCGCGTAGTCGCCGTCCATCCAGTGGAAGGCGCGCATGGCGCGGTCGACCACGCCGAGCCCCTCGCCGTGCATGTTGACGGGCAGCTCGGCGAGCCCCGCGTAGCGCTCTAAGAGGTCGCGGCGCGCTTTGTAGGGCGGGTGCGGCAGGATCGTCGCGCAGCACAGCGCCCAGGGGCGGCCGGGCCGCTCCCGGCCCTTCTCGCGGATGACCTCTATGGTCCCCTCGACAATCCGGCGGTCGTGCCGGAAGATCGGCTGGCGCTCGTCGGCGTCCGGGCCGGCGCCGTGGAAGGGCGCCTTCTTCCCGCAGCGGTAGGGCAGCGGCCGCGTCCAATCGTGGCTGGTCCTCAGGCCGTAGGAGTGGAATATCTCTCCGTCGGTGTTGGCCTCGAGCACCGGGCGGCGGTCGAAGCCGTACATCTTCTGGTAGCCGTTGAAGTGCATCTTGCCGCAAAGCAGGGTCTCGTAGCCGGCCCGGGAGAGCGCGTGCGCCCAGGTCACGGTGTTCTCGGGCATGCCCGCGCAGTTGTTCCAGAGTCCGAGCTTGTGGGCGTGCATCCCGCCCATGAAGGACTGCCGGCTCGGCGAGCACAGCGGCGAGTTGCAGTAGGCGTTCGTAAAGTTGACCCCGCGCCGGGAGAGCCGGTCGAGGTTGGGCGTCTTCACCACCGGGTGACCGTTGAACCCGGAATAGGCCCAGTGGTGCTGGTCGGAGAAGAGCATCAGAATGTTGGGCGCGCCCTCCGGGGGCGAGCCGGCCGGCTCGATGAGCGCGTCGCCGTAGAGCTCCGTAATGTTCTTGGGCCTGGGATTGCGGTTGGGGCTGGGGCTGACTGACATCTCCTCGACTCCCTTCTCCTCTTTCGCCTTCTCCCGGTATTCCGTCTGCCGCCCGCGGCTACTTTGCCAACCTCGCGAGCTCCCTCTGCATGACCGGCCAGGCCTGGGCCGCGTAGAAGCGATGGCCGCCGGGGCCGACCACCAACCTGCAGCGGTCGGGCGCCCCGGCCGCGCGGTAGACGGCCTTGAGCCGCCGGAAGCCCTCCGTCACGCCCGCGATGGGGAAGATGGGGTCCTTCCTGCCGGCCACCACCACCACCGGCCGGGGCGCGAAAAGCCCCAGGACGTCGGCCATCTCGGCGTGCTGGAGCAGGCCCGGCACGTAGTTGCAGACGCAGTGGTACATGGCCATGATCGAGTCGCGGAAGGTGCAGAAGTAGCACGAGGGCATGGCCAGCTTCACGCGCGGCAGCAGCGCGGCGGCGAAGAGCGTCGTCGTGCCCCCGCCGGAGTTGCCCATCACCCCGAGCCGCGCCATGTCGACGTCGCCGCGCGCGGCCAGGTAGTCGATCCCGCGGTCGACGTCGAAGACCCGCTCGGCGAGCAAGGTCCGCCCCAAGAGCAGCGCCTGCATGGCCGCGTCGATGCAGCCGTGGGGCGCGACCCGCTTCTGGACCTTCTCGCGGCGCTCGCCGAAGGAGCGCTGCTCGATGCAGAGCGCCGCGACGCCCCGGCGCATGCAGCCGAGCGCGAAGTCGCGGTCGCCGCCGGCGTCGCGGGGCGAGCCGTCGTCCTCCCGCTCGACGTCGATGGAGTTGTGCATTCCGCTCGAGTGTCCCTGCAGGCAGATGAAGAAGGTGTACGGCGGCTTCGCCTTCCGCGGCAGGCAGACGTAGGCCAGGACGTCCGCGCCCGGCTCGGCGGCGAAGGCGATCTTCTCGACAGAGCCCAGTCGGCCCTCGCGCCGCCAGAGGCTCCGGACGGCGAGCGGCATCCGCGGGGCGCGCATCATGGGCGAGAGGCCCGTGAGAGCGGCGACTTTCTTCCTAAGCCGCCCCTGCCAGGCGCGCACGTCGCCGCCCTTCCAGGCGAGCGCCGGCTCGACGGCATCGGCCAGCATGCGGTGATGGATGGACGGGGAGAGCTTCAGCTCGGCCTTCAGGTTCACGCCTGTTTCTTCCTCCTATCGGCCGCCGGCACGGCCAGCGCCCGTAGCCGGCAGTTCAATCCGTCCAGCGTCCGCCGCGCAACGCGGTCGACGCGCTCGCCGCCGGTGGTCCGCTCACGGAGCGCCTGCTTGACCACCTCGCCGTGCTCCAGGTCCTCCATGAGGTTCAGGATCGTTACCTCGGCCCTGCGGCGCTCGGCGGCCGAGGTCGACTGGAGGTTCGCAGCGCGCTCCAGGCGCCGGACGTACCAGGCGTCGAGCTGCGGCCGGCACTGCTCGGCCCACAGCCGCTTCATGAGGCGCTCGTCGCCGAGCGGCCGGGAGATGTCCCCGAGGAAACCGAGCCACGCGGCGCGCTCCCGGCCCTCGAGCAGTTCGGCTCCGCCGGACGGGCCCTTCCGGAAGGGATGCACGGCCAGCTCGACGACTCCGCCGCGCGAGAGGCCCAGCTCCAGCAGGAAGGAGCTGTCGGTGTGAGCCTCGGGCTCCGGCCAGTCGAAGAGGAAGTTGCCCAGGCTGTAGGCGATGGGCCGGCCGCGCCAGAGCTCGATGCCCTGGGGCACGTGCGGGTGGTGGCAGACCACCGCGGCTGCGCCGGCCTCGACGAGCTCGCGACAGAGCGAACGCAGGCCCGGCGAGGGGAAGAGCACCTCCTCGCGCCCGGCGTGGAGCACCGGGATGACGAGCGCCCCGCCCTCCCCCGCACGCACCGCCGCGCGGCGGGCGGCCAGGACGTCGATCCGCGCCGCGCCGGGGCCGTCGGCGCGGAGCGCGCCCTCGACGATCGCGAAGTTGAGGAGCGCGACGCGCAGCCCCCCGGCCCGGACGACGAGCGGGCCGCCGGCCGCGGCCTGGTCCGGCCCCGCGCCGACGTGCTTTAGGCCGGCGGCGTCGAGCGCTGCGAGCGTACCCCGGAGCCCGGCCGCGCCCTGGTCCATCATGTGGTTATTGGCCAGGCAGCATACGTCCACGCCGGCCGCGGCCAGCGCCCCGGCCACGCGCGGATCGGAGCGGAAGTTCGGCCCGCACTTCGCGATCGGCGAGCGCGCCCGACACAGCGGCGCCTCGAGGTTCACGACCGCCAGATCGGCGGCGGCGAAGAGCCCCAAGGTATCGCCGAAGGCCCCGGCCAGGTCGCCGGCGGCGAGCATCCGCTCGACCCGGTGAATCGGGCAGAGGTCACCGGTGAAGATCGCGCGCAACTCCGGGCGACGGGCGCCCAATTGCTGCCGCCCTCCGAAGTCGCGCAGCACCGGTCCGCTCATGGCATCGCCCTCATGCGTCGCCCTCCCGCTCACCGCGGCCGCCAGTCCGGGTTGGGCTCCGTCAACCGGGCGCTGACCGACGCGCGCCAATCGCGCAGCCGGCCGCGGAGCTCGCCGGCCAGGGCCGGCATGTCTCCGGCCAGATTGCGGTCCTCGCCGGAGTCCACCCGCAGATCGTAGAGCTCGAGGCGGCCGTCCTCGAAGAACTCGATCAGCTTGTGATCGCCTGAGCGGATCGAGGACGCCGGGGTGCCGCCCTGGTTGCCGTAGTGCGGATAGTGCCAGAAGATGGCGTCCCGCTTGAGATCGCCTTCGCCGCGGAGCAGCGGGACCAGGCTCTCTCCGTCGCAGTGCTGCTCCGGGATGGGCGGCAGGCCGGCCATCTCCAGCATCGTCGGATAGAAGTCCGTGCCGGTCACCGGCACCGCGCAGAGCTCGCCCGGGCGCGCGACGCCGGGCCACCTGACCAGCAGGGGCACGCGCGTGCCGCCCTCGTACATCCAGCCCTTGCCCTCGGCCAGGGGCAGGTTGCAGGTCGGCGAGCCCTCGGCGGTGGCCAGCCCGCCGTTGTCGGAGGTGAAGACGACGGCGGTGTCCCCGGCCAGCCCGGCGTCCTCGATGGCCGCCAGCAGCCGTCCGACGTTCCAGTCCAGGTTCCAGACCATGGCCGCGTAGGCCGGGTCGGATTGGACCAGCCGGCGGACGACCCGCTTGTCCGCCTTGCGCCTGAACGGGAAGGGCTCGCCCTCCTCGAAGGCCGGCTGCCGGTCGAGGCCCAGCTCGCGCGCCCTGGCCTCGAAGCGGGCGATGTCGGCCGGCTTGGCCTGGATCGGAATGTGCACCGCGTGGTGGGCCAGGTGCAGGAAGAACGGCCGTCCGTCGCTGCTCCGGATCAGCCGGATGGCCTCATCGGTCAGCCGGTCGGTGAGGTACTCGCCGGCCGGGCCGTCGGGCAGCGCCGGGTGCCGGTACGGGCTGAAGTAGCCGCCCCTGCCGGGCCCCCAGTCCGCTCCGCCGACATTGACGTCGAAGCCGTGGCGGTCCGGGAAAAACTCCGGGGAGTCGCCGAGGTGCCACTTGCCGACGTGCCAGGTCCGGTACCCGCCCGCGCGGAGCGCCTCGGCCAGCGAATGCTCGCCGGCCGGCAGGTGGTCGATGTAGGGCGCGTCGAAGAGCCGGCCCTCGTCGCGGGGACAGCCGATGAACTGGGTCAGACCCAGCCGGGCCGGATACCTCCCGGTGTGGATGCTCGCGCGCGACGGGGAGCAGACCGGGCAGGTCCCGTAGGCCTGCGTGAAGCGAATCCCTTCCCCGGCCAGGCGGTCCAGGTTCGGCGTCTCGTAGAACCGGCTCCCGCAGCAGGCCAGGTCGCGCCAGCCGAGGTCGTCGGTGAGGATCATCACGATGTTCAGCGGAGCCAAGGGGCGCCTCCCGCAGGCCGCCGTCCGCCAGGTCCGATCGGGGCGCTCACGGGACCAGTTCCTCCGGAGCGTTCGGGTGGAAGTCGCCGGTCTCGCGCATCCAGGCCTCGAGCCGGCCGTGAAGCTCCGCCCTGACGCCGCCGCTCGCGGCCGCGGCGGCCAAGTTGCGGGTCTCGCCGGGGTCGGCGGCCAGGTCGTAGAGCTCCTCCTCGCCGGTGGAGTACAGGCAGTACTTGTGGGCGGCAGTGCGGACCATCCGACAGGAGACCAGCCGCCCGTCGGGGTTTGGCCGGCCGTGATGCTCGGCGAAGACCGCGCCCTGGTCGCAGCTTCGCCCGGAGCGGAGTGCGGGCAGCAGGCTGCGGCCCTGCATGCTCCGCGGCGGCTCGGCGCCCATGGCCTCGAGCACCGTGGGGGCGAAGTCGACGAGGCTGACCAGCCCCCGCTCGACGCGGCCGCCGGGGCAGCCCGGCACGCGCAGGATGAGGGGCGTGCGCATGATGCCCTCGTAGAAGTAGTGCCCCTTGCCGAAGAGCCGGTGGTCGCCGAGCATCTCGCCGTGGTCGGAGATGAAGGCGATCGCCGTGTTCTCCAAGAGCCCGAGGTCTTGGAGCCGGTCGAGCAGCCGCCCGAAGAGCGAGTCCAGGAAGCTCACGTAGCCCCAGTAGTGGGCGATCACCCGGCGCCAGCCGTCCTCGCCGAGCTCGGTCGAGGCCGCGTGCGTGCGCCGTCTGCGGAGCACGTGGCCGGGCTTGTCCTCGCAGGCGTCGGCGAAGCTCGCCGGGAGCCGCACCTCGCGAGGGTCGTACATCCGGTCGAAGGGCTCCGGCACCGAGAAGGGCTGGTGCGGGCCGTAGAACGAGCACCACAGCGCGAAGGGCTCGCGTCCGCTGCCGGCGCCGGCGGCGAGCTCGTCGAGCATGGCCAGGGCGTTGGCCGCCACGAAGGCGTCGCGGTTCTCCCCGGCCGGCAGGGGGCTCCTGCCGCAGAAGGGCGCGCCCGGGCGATATTCGAGATCCTCGAAGACGGCCATCTCGTCCCAGCTGAGCCCGCGCTCGGCGAGGCCCCGGAGGTACGCGGGGTCGCGGTGGCTGACGAAGTGCCCGAAGCCGCGCTGCGGCTCGGTCTCGCGGCCGAGGTGCCACTTGCCGGCGTGCGCGCAGGCCACGCCGCGCGCGGCCAGCAGCTCGCTCACCGTATTCTCGGAAGGGTCGAGCCCGGGCAGGCCGGTGGTGGTGCCGCCCTCCGGCTGCATGCAGTTGTCGATGCACAGGTGGGCGTGCGGGTAGCGCCCGGTGTGGATCGACGCCCGCGACGGCGAGCACAGCGGCACGGCGTTGAAGGCGCTGGCGAAGACCGTGCCCCCGGCGGCGACGCGGTCGAGGTTGGGCGTCCGGCAGGGCGTCTCGCCCAGGCACGAGAGCGTGTCGGTGCGCTGCTGGTCGGTCATCAGCACCAGGAGGTTCATGGGCCGGGACGAGGCTCCGCTCACTGCAGCTTCTCCGCGGAGGGCTCGCCGGCGGCCTTCTTGTAGCGGTAGACCCAGGTGCCGCTGCCGGTCACCACCACCGAGACGTTGTTGACCCGGTCGTAGGCCATCTGGAAGACGCGCGGCACGACCGGCCCACCGGCCGGCTTCATTTCGTGCCACTCCTCCTTTTCGGAGTCGAAGACCCAGGTGTCGCCCTGGGGCTTCTTCTCCTTGCCCTCCCGGACCAGGCCGCCGCAGAGGACCATCACGCCGTTGGCGGCGTCGTAGCAGCTGGCCGCGACCTCCCGGGCCGAGGGGTGCTCCTTGCTCTTCACCTCGCGCCAGGCGTTCTTCTTCGGGTCGTAGATCCAGGTGTCGTCCCGGCCCTGGCCGCCGAAGACGATCATCCGGCCGCGCTTCTCGTCGAAGCAGGCGGACATCCGGATGCGCTTGGGCGGCGGGTTCTCGGCCTTGAGGTCGGTCCAGCGGTTGGCCTCCGGGTCGTAGGCCCAGAGGTCATTGCAGGCGCTCGAGCCGGAGCCCAGCCCTCCGAAGGCCAGGCCGCGCTTCGCGGCGCGGTCGTAGTGGAACTGGTGGCAGATGTACATGGGCGCGCGCGGACCTTCTTCCTTCTTCCACTCCTTGAGGGTCCACTTGTTCTCGCGCGCGTTGTACCACCAGCAGCTGACCTGGGGGTGCTTGGCACCCAGGCGCTGGTTCCAGGCCGTCCAGTCCGACCCTCCGCCGGTCTTGAGCATCAGGCACTGGCGCGCGTCCGGGGAGTAGCAGATGGCCGCCTGGCAGCAGCCGGGCGGGAGCTTCTCGTCCGGCAGGTCGCGCGTGCCCTGGACGGTGATCCAGGTGCCCGGGTTGGCCTCCTTCCAGGAATCCTCCGAGCAGTTGTAGAGCCAGGTGGCGTTGGTGTAGCCGGCGGAGCAGCCGCCGAACCAGACCGTGAGGTTGGCCGACTCGTCGTAGACCAGGAAGCTCTCGCCCTTGGGGTGGCCGAAGCCGCCGAAGTTCTTATGATCCGGCTCCATCTTCGGGGCCATCTTCACCCAGGTGTTGTCGGGGACGCCGGCCAGCTTGGGGTTCATCTTGAAGGCCGGCCCCTCTGGAGCCGCCGGCGCGGCTGGCTCAGCCGCCAGCGCGGACCAGGACACAAGAGCCGCCAGACACAGCGTCGTCGCGATCCTGCTCATCGGTCAGTTCTCCTGTACTCAGCTACTTGGCCGCGGCCTTGTGCCGGTAGACCCACTTGCCGGGAATCGCGAAGACGTTCCGCGTCTGGTCGTAGTAAGCCAGCAGCCCGCCCCTGCCGCCGGGCGGCGGCGGGCCATTGGGTTCCAGCCTGGTCCACCTGCAGGTCTCGGGCTCGTAGGCCCAGAGGGCCTTGGTCCAGGCAGCGTCCCACAGCAGGCAGACCTTGCCGGCCGTGTCGTAGGCGAAGTTGGTGGCCGCGTCCATGCCGGCCGGCGGGTTGTCCTTCTCCTTGCTTTCGAAGACCTTCTTCCACTCGTTCTTGGCGATGTCGTAGTGGCTGGTCCAGGACCGGTCGTATCCGGCGCTGGGCTTGCCGGCGCCTGCCCGGGAGTGGGCCACCAGGATCTTGCGGTCCGGGAGATAGGCCATCACCGCCTCGCGCGCCGGCAGACCGCCGCCGTAGCCGGCGGACTTGCCCAGGCGTTTCCAGGCATTGGCCTTGGAGTCGTAGAGCCACATCCCGTCGCTCTTGGTCCAGACCGTTCCGCCCAGTTCGGGGACGTACTCCAGTTGCCGGGCGTTCTCATAGCCGGGCAGGTCGCCCTTGGCGCCGAGGATCGGCTCCCAGCGCTTCTTCTCGGGGAAGAACGCCCAGAACGGCGGCCTGTGGCTGCCGGACTGGAGCAGCTTGAAGAGCTCCGGGTCGGACATCGACCAGCTGCAGGGCGTGATCATGGCCCCGAGCACCGGGTCGTAGGTCATGTTCCACCAGGAGTGCGGGATGATCGCCGGGCCGCCGCGCCTGGTGCGAATGATCCCGGCCTTGGTCTCGGCGCTGTCGCGGTCCACGTCCGAGAAGCCGTCCTTCCCGCCCTTGCTCAGGTCCGGGCCGTAGAGGCAGACCCAGGTGTTGCTGGGCAGGTCGTACTCCCAGACATCGTTCAATCGGTGAGGCACGCCGTGGTTGGCGCCGTAGAAGATGGCGCGCTGCCGGTCGGGCATCCAGGCCATCTTGATGCAGTAGTCGCGCGCGCCGGGACCGTTCTTGTCGAGGCCGTACTTACTGGCCACGTCGTTGATGTCCCCGACCACCTTGACGGGCGGCAGCTCCGCCGACTGGCCCTCGCCAAGCCCGTCTACGATCTCCATCACCTTGGGATCGGCGGCCAGCTCAGGAGTCACCTTGACCGCTTCGGCCACGGGAGAGGGCGGCTGCACCGGTTCCCCGGCGAGCGCGACGGCCTGAACCGCCAGAAGCGAGCACCAAAGCGCCGATGCCATCGAGAGTCTTCCGGTCATCCCCCACCTCCTCCCAAAAGGACGTCTTCCCTCAGCCCTTCTCCGGTTCAAGCAGCTGCGTCTCGACGTTGATCCGCACCGGCGGAGCGTCGGGACGCGCGCGGCGCTCGGCCAGGCGCGCCAGGGCTGTCTCGGCCAGCTGCCGCATGCTCCAGGTCACCGTGGCCGGGAGCCTCCCGCCCGGATACGCCGCCCGGAACTCGGGCAACTGCTCCTCCGAGCTCCAGCCGGCAATCTCGACATCCCGGCCAGGCTCCAGTCCGGCTTCCATCGCCGTGCGGGCGGCCAGGGCCGCGTGCTCCCACCACAGTGCCAGAAGGGCGGTCGGCCGATCAGGGCGCGCCAGAAGCGCGCGGAGCTTCTCCGTGGCGTCGGACGCGGCGGCATTGACCGAATCGGCGGGGGCGAGCGACGCGCCGGTGTCGCGCATGGCGGCCAGTGCCCCGCCCCAACGCTCGCGGCTCGTTACGTCCGGCTCCAGCGAACCGAACCAGCCGATCCGGGAATGGCCGCGCGCCGCCAGGTATCCGGCCGCCCCGGCCGATCCCGCGAAGTTGTCCTGGGACACGCAGTCGAGCCGCACGCCGCCGTCCGCCTCCTCGATCATGACCACGGGCATGTCCAGTCCGACCAGCGCCTTGATCAGCGCATGGTGCGGAGTGTCCAGGACCAGCCCGGAGGCCCTGGCCGCTTTGAGCTGTTCGACGATGTCCGGGGTGCTCCGGCCGGTGGCGCCGACGCTGAGCATCGACCAGCCGCGATCCTCTGCCGCCGCGTGCAGGGCGGCCAGCAGTTTCTCTCCGAAGCTCGTCCACTGGCCTCCGGGCAGCTTGCCCGAAAGGATGAACGCGACCGGAGCCGCCTCGGTCGGATCGTTGCCTTTGGCGGTGACCTTGAAGCCGTGGCCGGGATGGACCCGCACCCAGCGCTCGAGCTCCATGATCTTCATGGCCCGCCGGGCGGTCTCGGGCGAAACGTTGTGCTCGCGGCCGATGTCGCGCACGCCGGGCAGATACTGGCCCGTGCGGATGTCGCCCGAGAGGATCCGCCCCTTGATCTGCTCGGCTATCTTGGCGGCCACCCGGCCGGCCTGCCTTCCTGCCATCTGCGACATTCTTGCGCCTCCTTCGGCGACATCTCCCTGTCAACTTACACCGCGACAAGCGCCTTGTTGCGCTGAAAAAACCTGGATTCCGCCGACTTCGACTAGCTGGTGGTGCGGGAACGAACAACCAACATCCAACAACCAACATCCAACGTCCAACACTTGAGAGGGACCGAACTACGATGGCGTCACGCCCAGCCGTCAGTGCGTCCCCGCGAAGATAGGCAGTCCTGCCTCAGACTGCAGGCATGTGTAGTTCGCTGTCAGTTGTTGGCTGTTGCGCCGTCAGCTCCCAGGGCTTCTCCAATATCTCCGTCTTTGGGCGTTGCCCCTCTATTTTGGAGGGCGAGGCTCCTGCCGAGCCACTCTGGCGCCATTCGGATCGCCGGGAGGCTCGCCCTCCAAACGACCCGCCGGAGCGAGATATTGAAAAGCCCTGAGTCAGATCCCCAACTCATTGACTTTACGCCCGCCTGCCGATAGATTGTACATGCCGGAATGGAAACGCCTTCGGTCCATATGCTTGTGACTCGCGATCGGTCGGGCTCTTCGAGCCGGGGGGAACCAGCGGACGTGACGCCCCACGAGACCCAGTTCATCAAGGCCATGGTGGACGGCGGTCTCATTACTTTCACCCAGGCTGGCGAGCTCGAGCGCGAGCGTGCCGCGACCAGTGATGGCGGCGAGACCAAGTCCGTCTGGGATCTGGCCGTCGAGAAGGGGCTGGTGAGCTCCGATCAGGTCAGGGTGCTGCTCAGCCGCTCGGCGGTGGGGGGGGCCTCGGCCGGCTCGGACGGGTCATCGGCTTCGGCCGTGGTGCGCGGCGCCAGCAGCCGGCTCGGCGGCTACGAGTTGCTCTCCAAGCTCGGCCAGGGCGGAATGGGCGCGGTCTACAAGGCCCGCCAGGAGGCCATGGACCGGCTGGTGGCCATCAAGGTCCTGCCGCGGAGCCTGGCCAGGGACGAGAGCTTCATCACCCGCTTCCTGCGCGAGGCGCGCGCCGCCGGGCGGCTCTCGCACCCCAACATCGTCGCGGGCATAGACGCCGGCTTCGCCGACGGCTACTACTACTTCGCCATGGAGTTCGTCGAGGGCACCAACCTCGGCGAGCGCCTGCAGGGCTCCGGACCGCTCCCCGAGCGCGAGGCCGTCGAATACGCCCGGCAGGTGGCCCTGGCGCTCGACCACGCCAACGGCGCGGGCATCGTCCACCGCGACGTCAAGCCCGAGAACATCCTGGTGACGCCGGGGGGACAGGCCAAGCTCTGCGACCTGGGCTTGGCGCGCACCAGCGGCGAGGACATGCGCGTGACCCAGGCGGGCATGGCCGTGGGCACGCCCTACTACATCAGCCCTGAGCAGGCCATGGGCCAGGAGCCAGACGCCCGCTCCGACGTCTACTCGCTCGGCTGCACGCTCTTCCACCTGGTCTCCGGAGGGCCGCCCTTCGACGGTTCCAACGCCCTGGCCATCATGCAGATGCACATCGCCGGGCCGGTGCCCGACTTGTGTTCGGTCTGTCCGGCGGCGAGCCGGGCGCTCGAGGCCGTGGTGCGCCGGATGACCGCCCGCGACCCGGCCGCGCGCTACCAGAGCGCCGCGGAGGCTGCCGAGGAGCTCGGCAAGGTCGCCGGCGGCGGCGTCCCCGCCGCGCTGGGAGCAGCCATGGCAGCGCGGCACTCGAGCCGCGGGACTGGAGGTACCTCGGCCACCCGTCCTGTGCCGGCGCGGCGCGCGCCCGGCGGCTCCGGGCGGCACCGGCCGGTGGCCGAGGAGAAGCCGCGCAAACGCTCGTTCCCGATCTTCGCCGTGGCCGCGGCGGCGCTGGTCATCTTCGGGCTGGGGCTCGCTTGGGGACTGCTCGGCGGAGGAGACGGCGGAGACAGCGGCGCCGGTTCGGGCTCAGGCTCCGCTGGTACCACCGGAACAGGCGGAAGCTCGGGCCAGTCCGGAGACGGCGGACTGTCCGGGACTACCGCGCCCCGGATCACGGCGCCGGGGGCGTTCAGCGCCGAATGGTCCGAGCTCGCCATCGAAGGCGAGAAGCCGCCGCTCAGATCGATCGGCTACGGAGCGCTGGCCTACGACTCCAAGCGCCGGCGGCTCTTCTTCGGCAGCGGCATGCACCCGCATCAGAACGACCTCTGGGCGCTCGACCTGACGGCCCGGCGCTGGCAATGCCTCCAACCGCCGGACCTCAATGATCCCGGCGTCGGCACGACGCGGCCGCCTCCGACGCACCCCACGGACACGCAATACTGGGACTACGACCCGGGCGCCGATCTCTACCGCTTGTGCTTCTGGCGGTGGGCTTACGATCCCAACACCGGCAAGTGGACCCAGGGCCCGCTCAGGATCTCCGGCACCGACAACAGCCCCATCCGGGTGGGCTGGGCGCGCGACCCGGCCACGAACCGCTTCCTGCTGCTCAAGAACGGCTCCTGCGGAACCCTCGACATGAAGACGGGCAGCTACAGCCCCATAGCCAGGCTGCCCGAGATGCGATCGTTCTACGACGGCGGGCTGGTCTATGACCCGCTCGCCCGAGTGTTCGTGCTCTTCGGCGGGCAGGTGTATCAGCAACCGGCGATGTCGACCACCTGGACGTACGACCCGGCAGCCGACAGCTGGCGGCAGATGCAGCCCAAGACCGTTCCGCCGGCACGGTATGCCCACAGACTGCTGTGGCACGACAAGCTCGGCGCCATCGTCATGTTCGGAGGCTCCGCCAAGCCGGAGCGGCTCCTGGACCTCTGGGTCTACGAGACCGCCGCCGACCGCTGGACCGAGGTGAAGACGGCGGCGGTTCCTCCCAGCACGGGAGCCACGGCCTACGACGCTTCACAGAACCTGGTGGTCCTTTACACCTCGGCGGGACAACTCTGGACCCTCAGAATCGACCGCGCCCGCGCCGGCGAGTAATAGCTGACGTACACGATTTCATCGCGGCAGGCCCTACACCCGCCTACGCTCCTGCGGAGCTACGGCGCGGCACGCCCGCCAAATTGCACCTTCCACCTTCCACCTTCCACCTTCCATCTTCCACCTTCCACCCTCAACCCTCCACCCTCCACCCCGCCCCGCCCCGCCCCCTGGCGCGCCGCTTGCTAAGGGAATGCCGTCTGGCAAGCGCGCCAACTGCTCGCAATCGCCGGCGCGGGCAAGGCGGCGAAGCTCTTGACTATGGAGGATCGACAATGGCGACCAATATGGACATGCCTCCGGCCGCGGCCGGATACCCGGCAGCCTGGGGCGGGCCGATCATCCCCGCCAGGCGCACCCTGTGGAGCGCCATATTCGCGGGCGCCTTCGTCGCGACCTCCATCGAGCTCATCCTGATGACCCTGGGCGTGGCCATCGGGTTCTCCGCCTGGGACGGAAACCTGACCACGGGGGCCGCCAAGGGCTTCGCCATCGCCGAGGGGATATGGTGGATCGTCAGCAGCGCCATATCGCTGTACATCGGCGGCTGGGTCGCCGGGCGCCAGAGCATGTCCCGGGACCGGAGCAACGGAGGCCTGCACGGGATCGTGGCCTGGTCGTTCACCATGTTCGTGTGGCTCCTCCTGGCCGGAGGGGCCGCCGGCACGCTGGTCAGGAGTTCGGCGCGGCTCGCCGGCGCCGGCGTGAGCGCGGCCGGCCAGACCGCCGGCGGGCTGCTCGGCGCCCTGGGCAGCGCGGCGGCCAGTCCGGACCTTCGGGAGAAGGCCCGCAAGTACCTGCCCCCACACGACAGATCCGGCGAAAACGAGCCGGGAGTCACCGAGGAGGAGGCGCGCCGGGCCGCCCGGCAGGCCGAGGAGCAGACCGTCGAGGCGGCGCGCACCGCGGCGGCCGACGCCATCGGCGCGGCCGCCTGGGTCACCTGGGCCAGCTTCATCATGCTGGTGATCAGCTTCTTTACCGCCTGGGGGGGAGGCGCAGCAGGCTCCGGCGAGCGCACCGGAGGCGAGGGCGGAGAGAGGACCACGACGGACGCACCTCCGCCGCAGGCCGCGCCACCGCCCAAGCCTCCGCCCGCGGAGCCGCCGCCTCCGCCGCGCAAGCCGCCCGAGGCGCCTCCGGGCCGGCAGTAGCCCGGCCCCGGGATCATTCTTTGTGAGGCTCTAAGCTCGACTTCTGCCCTTTTTGGGCAGGGTGGTGAGGACTT
>CALGYR010000156.1 GCA_937935355.1 uncultured bacterium
CAAGCGGGATTGACCATCCGACACAGTTGACGCTATTTATGCGACGATCTGTAAGTGCCTCAGTCCCTCAGTCCCTTTGTGCCTCTGTGCCTATGCCCACGCCCTCACTGCCCCGGCTGCCGTTGCGACAGCATCACCAGGGTCAGGGACGTCATGTTATTGAGGGCGTGCACGTAGATGGGCGCCACCAACGACCCGGTCCGCTCGCGGAACCAGGCCAGGATCACGCCCATCAGGAAGATGGGCGCGAACGCGCCGGGCTCCAGGTGGATCGCCGCGAAGACCAGGGCGGAGTAGGCCATCGCCCGGCCGGCCGTCATCCGGCGCCGGAGGGCCGGGTACAGGCAGCCCCGGAAGACGACCTCCTCGGCCACGGGAATCACGAGTCCGCCGAGGACCAGCAGTCCGACCCAGTGCCATGGGCCGCGCATCTCCGAGGCGGCCTGCACCAGCCTCTGCTCGAAGCGCACGCCGAAAGTCCGCAGCACCAGGTCGTAGACCAGGCTGGCCAGGAAGACGCCCAGCACGGCGAGCGCCCCCCAGGCATAGACGCGCGGCGGCAACCCGAAGCGGATGGCCAGGCCGGTCCGGACCGAGCCGTAGAGCCGCCAGGCCAGGGCGGCCACGAAGGCCACCACCGCCCAGTCGCCGACCGCGGTGGCGGCGAGCACGCCCAGGAGTCCGGCGCCGGGCGCGCCCAGCGCCAGTGCGACGCCCGCGGTCAGGCCGGCCAGGAGGAAGAGTCCCACCGCGGCCAACCCATGCCACCAGTCGAAGCGGTTGTCAACGAGAGACGCACGAGGCACGGGGGGCTCGGGCCGGGGCTCGGGCCCCTCGAGGTCGGACAGGTCGTCGATCGGCATAGTCATCTCAACAAACCGACGCGGGCGCCCGACAATGCCCGCCATTGTCGGCCGATGTCCGTCCGCCGAAAAGAAGCCGCCGGCGCGAGTCTCTCGCGCCGGCGGCGAAAGTGGCCTGGACCGGGGTTACTGGCCGCCCTCGAGCATCCCCTTGAGCAGCGTCATGGCCTCGGCCACCGCCTCGTCGGAGTCCTCGGGGATCTCCGCCGGGTCGAAGGCCAAGTAGCCATTGTACTCGCCGGTGCGGAGCGTCTCGATGGCCTGGCCGATGGGCACGAAGCCCTGGCCGAAGGGGGCCGGGGCCACCGCGGTGCGCTCTTCGAAGTACTCGTAGTCGGCCAGGTGCACGTGGCGGATCTGGTCGCAGAGCGAGTCGAAGGTGTCGGTGACGGGCTCCAGGCCGCGGACGGTCTCGGGCACGTTCCAGAGCGCCTGCAGCTTGGGGCTGTAGACCTGCTTGACGATCTCGCGCAGGAAGCGGCTGTTGCGGAAGGTGCCGAAGGTCTCGACCAGCAGGCACGAGGAGCGTTGCTCGGCGAAGGCCGCGGCCTCGGCCAGCGAGTCGGAGATGTAGTCGGCGGCCCCGGCGACCTCGACCTCCGGCGGGATGTCGCCGCCGAAGACCCGCACGTAGGGCGTGGCCAGCTCCTCGGCGATCTCCACGTACTGCTCGAGCTCCTTGAGCGCCGCGGCGCGCGCCGCCGGGTCGGCGGCGTGGAAGGAGATCGGGGTGGCCAGGCAGGCGATGCCCACGCCGGCGTCGCTGAAGACCTGGCGGATGCCGCGGAGCTTGTCGGACTTGGCGTCGAGCTCCGCGCCGTGCCTGCCGCCCGCGCCGGCGACGAGCTCGACGCCGGCGTAGCCGTGCTTGACGGCGGCCTTGACCAGTTCCTCCACCGACCACTGCGGCGCAGCCGCCGAGGTGAAGCAGAGCTTGAAGCCCCCGATGGTCACGGGGCCGTCTGAGGACAGAGCTTCCTTACCGCTCTTCTTGGCCATGCATCGACTCCCTTCCGGAAATCGCCGAAAAAACGGGCCAGGGCTTCCGGATAGTTCCGGAAACAGACCGCATTCTACGGCCAGGCATCGGCTTGTCAAGGAAGAGGACGGGGTTTTCGGGATAGTTGGATGTTGAATGGCCGACACGTCGGGCAGGGACGCTGCCATACCGCGAGAGCTTGATGGGGCAGCAGCCAACATCCAACATCCGACAACCAACCCCCAATAATTGACAGTCGACAAACACCTGCAGCCGGAGACGGGTGCGTAGCAACTGCCACTCGCGCGGGAGTGCTCGCGGAAGTCCTGGTCTTGCCGCCGGGCCGTCGTTCCGGGTCCGGACGTGTCCGACGCCGGCGCGCTAGCCCTCGGCGTCCCAGCAGTAGGTGCAGAGCTTGTTCTTGGGCAGGCCGATGGCCGCGACCAGGTCGTCGAGGCGCTGGTAGCGCAGGGAGGACAACTCCAGGGACCTGCCGATGCGCTCGATCATGGCCTCCTTCCGGGCCGAGCCGTCGCGGGCGTATTCGGCCAGGTCCGCGTCGTCGCGGCCCTCCAGCTCCTTGATGGCCTTGCGGCCGGCCAGGTCCAGCTCCGAGCGCGAGCGCGAGAAGTTCAGGAACTTGCAGCCGTAGACCAGCGGCGGGCAGGCCGGGCGCATGTGCACCTCGCGCGCGCCGGCGGCGTAGAGCCTCCGCACCGTGTCGCGCAGTTGCGTGCCGCGGACGATGGAGTCCTCGCAGAAGAGCACCCGCGCGCCGTCGAGCATCTCCCGGACGGGGATGAGCTTCATGCGGGCGACCAAGTCGCGCACCGACTGGTCCTGGGGCATGAAACTCCGGGGCCAGGTCGGGGTGTATTTGACGAATGGCCGGCGGTAGGGCACGCCGGCCTCGGCGGCATAGCCGATGGCGTGGCCCGTGCCCGAGTCGGGAATGCCCGCGACCATGTCGACCTTCACGTCGTCGCGCCGGGCCAGGGCGGCGCCGCAGCGGTTGCGGACCACCTCGACGTTCAGGCCCTCGTAGCTCGAGGCCGGATAACCGTAGTAAACCCACAGGAAGGAGCAGGCCCGCATCCGGTCGCCGGGGGCGGCCAGGCGCTCGGCGCCGTCCGGAGTCAGACGCAAGATCTCGCCCGGCCCCAGGTCGCGCTCGAGTTCGTAGCCCAGGTTGGGGAAGGCGCAGCTTTCCGATGCCACCGCGGTCGCGCCGGGCTTGCGGCCGAGGATGAGCGGCGTGCGGCCGACCCGGTCGCGCGCGGCGTAGACCTCGCCCCCCTCGGTGAGCAGCAGGATGGAGCAGGACCCTTCCACCGCCGCCTGGGCGCTCCTCAGGCCGTCGACCAGGGTGGGCTCCTGGTTGATGAGCGTGGCCACGATCTCGGTGGGATTGATCTCGCCGCCCTTCATCTCGGAGAAGTGGGCGCCCTTGGCCAGGGCCTTGCGGGCCAGCTCGTCGGCGTTCCTGACCACGCCGACGGTGACGATGGCGTAGACGCCCAGGTGCGAGGCGATCAGCAGCGGCTGGTCCTCGTAGTCGCTGATCACGCCCACGCCCGAGCCGCCGCTCATCCTGGCGATGTCGTGCTCGAACTTCGAGCGGAACTGGGAGTTGGTGATGTCGTGGATGCAGCGGCTGAAGCCGCCGCCGTCGCGGCGCACGGCCAGGCCGCCGCGCATGGTGCCGAGGTGCGAATGGTAGTCGGTCCCGTAGAAGAGATCCGTCACGCAGTCCGACGACGATGCGACTCCGAACATTCCGCCCACGGTGCCCTCCTGTCCGATGTGGAAGCCGGCCCCAACGGTTGCCGCGAAGACGGATGCATTCTAGACGCCGGCCTGGGGCGGCGCAAGGAGGGTTGCGGCGCCGGGGGACGCGGAGACGCGGGGACGCGGGGACGCGGGGACGGGGCGACGCGGGGACGCGGGGACGCGGGGACGGGGCGACGCGGAGACGCGGGGACGCGGGGACGGGGCGACGCGGAGACGCGGGGACGCGGGGACGCGGGGACATGTAGACATGGGGACATGGGGACATGGGGACATGGGGACATGGGGACATGGGGACATGG
>CALGYR010000157.1 GCA_937935355.1 uncultured bacterium
TCCTTTCATCCAGCTAGACTGGCCAGGCTTCGCCTGGCGCTCCAGAGACGCGGAGGACGACGCCAGGATATCGGGCGCGCGGCGACAACCGCCGTTCGCCGAACATCGCCAGCCGCGGGCCGGTAAGCCCTCTGTGCCTCCGCGCCTCTGCGGTGAAACGTTCATTCCTCAAGGCGGTAACCCACCCCGCGGATGGTCTCGACGTGCCGGCCGGCGGTCCCGAGCTTCTTGCGCAGCCCGGCGACGTGAACGTCCACCGAGCGGTCGGTCACCGCCGAGTCGGTCCCGCGGACCGCGTCGATGATCTGGTTGCGGGTGAAGACCCAGCCCGGCCGGCGGGCCAGCAGGTGCAGCAGCCGGAACTCCGTGTTGGTGAGCTCCACGACCCGGCCCTTGACGGCCACCTCGTGGCGGCCGGGGTCGACGGTCACGCCGTGGAGCTCGATGCGCGACTCCTGGTCGGCCGCCGGCTCGGCGCGGCGCCGGAGCACGGCGCGCACCCGGGCGACCAGCACCCGCGGGCTGAAGGGCTTGGTGACGTAGTCGTCGGCCCCGAGCTCGAGGGCGGCCACCACGTCGGCCTCCTCGCCGCGCGCCGAGAGGATCACCACCGGAATGCCGGAGGTGCCGGGGTCGCTCTTGAGCGTCCGGCAGACCTCGAAGCCGTCGACGCCGGGGAGCATCAGGTCGAGGAGCACCAGGTCGGGGGCCGCCTCGCGGACGGACTGGAGCGCGGCCTCGCCGCTGGCCACGCAGGTCACCCGGCAGCCGTGCCGGACCAGGTTGTACTCGACGAGCTTGAGGATGTCCTCCTCGTCGTCGACCACCAGGATTCGTTCGTTGGGCATGGGAAACCTTCCTCTGACCATCACGATTATAGCCGAGCGAAATCGAGGGGCAAACGGAGGCGGGGAGGGGGGGGGGGCTGGAAGGATGGAAGATTGGAAGACTGGAAGAATGGAAGGGTGGATGGGTGGAAGGATGGATGGATGACTGGACGGTGCGCCGGCTCCTTGTGCCGGGCGAGGTCCCCCAATCTCCCCCCAATCTTCCAATCTTCCAGTCTTCCAGTCTTCCATCCTTCCAATCCTCCAATCTTCCACCCTTCCCGCCCCCTCTCGCCCCAACGTCGGTTGCGCCGCCGGCGCCCGGCGGGCATAATCCCTCCGGAGGAACCTCCCATGAGCCAGACACCCGGCGCTTCCCCCGTCACCCACTTCGTGGCCGTGCTGCTGTCCGAGCCCGAGAAGTGGCTGAACGACAGGAGCTACTACGGGCCGATGCTCCAGGGCCTCAACGAGGGGCTCATGCAGCGCGGGTTCTACATGCGGCCGGTCGACTGCCTGCACGAGTACCAGCGCTCCCACTTCCTGGACTCGCGCTCGGAGCTCTACGCCGGCGCGGTCTTCCTGGCGCCCATGTACCAGTTCGAGGACTTCCTGCGCGAGGTGGCCGGCCGCGTGCCCGGCCCCAAGGTGCTGCTCGACCATCACATCGACGGGCTCGGCGCCCACAGCATCCGCGAGGACGCCGGGGCGGGCATGGGCCTGGTCGTGCGGCACCTGACCGGGCTCGGGCACGCCAGCCTCGCCTACCTGGACCTCGACGACCCGGGGGCCAATCCCTGGAAGCGCCGGGCCATCGACCTGGCCCTGCACCAGGAGGGGCAGTCCGAGCTCGGCCCGGGACGGACCGCCGGCTGCCGGCTGCACTTCATGGACGTGGCCAAGGCCCTGGAGTGGTTCCTGGCGCTGTCCCCGCCGCCCACCGCGGTGATCTGCTGCGACGACAACCGCGCGCTGCTGCTCCTCCAGGCCGCCGCCGAGCGCGGACTGCGCGTGCCTCACGACCTGTCCATCACCGGCTTCGGCGACGCCGTCGTGCGCGCCGGGCGCAGCCAGGTGCTGACCTCCGTGAGCGTCGACCCGGCGGCCATGGGCCGCAAGGCCGCCGAGCTCATCGCCGCCGGGGCCGGCGGGCCGGTCCAGGACATCCTGGTCAAGCCGGAGCTGGTGGTGCGGGGATCCACGGCCAGGCCGCAACGGGGTTCCTAAGCGGGTCCGCAGAACAAGTGGGACACTTCAGCTGTATGGACGACCGCCGATGACGTCAACACGCAACATCCAACATGCAACACGCCCCTCGACAGACTTCCGCTCGGGGCCCTGAGCAGGGTCGAAGGGCAACATGCAGAGCAAATCAGGGATGCAGATCGATTGTCAGTAGCAACCAAGCTCGGGGCAACAACAAGATCGGCCCTTTCCGCTGATTCTTTGCGTGTTGGGTGTTGTATGTTGCGTGTTGCATGTTGCCGTTGGTCGTCTTCTCGCTGTCCCCTGACGGGGCAGCTGTCCCATTCATTTTGCGGACCCGCTTAGTTCCTGGCCTGCCCGCAGCATCTCGCTGCTAATAGGCCGCTTGCGTGCCTCTTTCTGCCGATTTCCTTCGACATCGCGCCGCCAGGCGGTGTATCTTCCCGGCAGTCGACGATGCCGGTTTCGGTCCGGACCTCCGCCGGACGCCTCGGGAAGGAACCAAGGAGAATACCAGATGACGAATTCAAAGCGCGCTGCAACCGTTGCGGTCGGACTTGCCCTCTTGACCGCCCTGACGCTGACAAGCCCGCAGGCCCTCGCGGGCGAAAACGCGGCGGCCGGCGCCGGCCAGGCCGGAGGGGTCGAGGTGCTCTCCAGCAACAGCTATCTGCGCGCCTTCCTCTGCTTCCGGACACCCGTGGCCATCGACAAGGAGGGCAAGACCGGCACGCCGGCCGACCCGAACTCCAAGGAGGGCAAGCCCATCGCCGAGTTCGCCTCGCCGCTGCCGGCGGCCGACTGGATCAAGCCCGAGTTCGACGACTCCGCCTGGGACCGCGAGGTCGCCCCGGTCGAGGTCGACCGCGGCGGCGCCTCCGGCCGCAGCCACGCCGCGCGCCACACGGCCACGGCCAGCTCGGTCATCTGCCTGCGCAGCCGCTTCTTCGTCGAGGACCCCGCGAAGGTCACCGACCTGAAGCTCACCCTCAAGTACGTCGGCGGCGTGGTCGTCTACGTCAACGGCCAGGAGGCGGCGCGCGCCGACCTGCCCGAGGGCGAGATCAAGCCCGACACCCTCGCCGGGAAGTACCCCGATGACCTTTACTGCGAGCCGGAAGGGGCCTTCCTCCAGGACGTGAAGAAGAACCCGGCGGGCTTCGAGCGCCGCTACCGGACGCTCGCCGGCGCGAGCATTCCCTCGAAGCTCCTCCGGAAGGGCGCCAACGTCCTGGCGCTGGAGCTCCACCGCTCGCCGGTGAACGAGGCGGCCATCGAGGCCAAGCGCACCCCGGAGGGCGGGATGTACGTGGTCCCGGGCATCTGGGCCTACGTGGGGCTCCGGGAGCTCTCGCTCACCGCGGCGGCCGGCTCGGCGATCGCGCCCAACGTGGAGCGGCCCAAGGGCGTCCAGGTCTGGAATTGCTCGCCCTATGAGACCGTGACCTGCTTCGACTACGGCGACGGCGGCGACCTGCTGCCCGTGCTGGTCTCCTCCCCGAAGAACGGAGTCTTCTCCGGAAGGCTGGTGGTCAGCTCGGGCGAGGTCATCAAGGGGCTCAAGGCGACGGTCTCGGACCTCTCGGCCGAGGGCGGCGCCAGGATCCCGGCCTCGGCCGTGCTCGTGCGCTGCGCAGAGCCCGTCCGGCCCGGCAAGTCCTGGGTCCCGCCGCACCGCTTCGACGCGCTGGTCGACGGGATCCCGGCCGAGATCCCGGTGGCCAAGGCCTCGCCGCCGCGGGGGACGCCCGCCGGCCGGAAGCTCGTGCCCGGCGCGGTCGCGCCGCTCTGGTTCACGGCCCGCGTGCCCAAGGACGCCAAGGCCGGGAATTACGAGGGCAAGATCACTATCTCGGCCGACGGGCTCAAGCCCACCGAGGTCCCGCTGAAGCTCACCGTCTCCGAATGGGCCATGCCCGACCCCAAGGACTTCCGGCTGATGCACTTCGCCTATCACTCCGAGGACGCCATCGCCAAGCACTACGGCGTGCCGCTCTGGAGCGACAAGCACCTCGAGTTCCTGGGCAGGTCGATGGGCCTGATGGCCGAGGTCAACTCCCGCCAGGCCATCGTCAACCTGGCCATCAACTTCTACGGCGGCAACAAGGGCGGCGTGGACTCCAGCAACGAGGAGACCATGGTCCGCTGGATCAAGCAGCCGGACGGCTCCTACAAGTACGACTTCAGCGTCTTCGACAAGTTCCTGGACACCGTCGCCAAGCACGTCGGCAAGCCCACGCTGCTGCGCGTCAACTGCTGGGGCGAGGCCAGGAAGAAGAGCGGAAAGCTCGAGGTCAGCGGCATTACCAAGGTCTCGGCCCTGGACCCGGCCACCGGCAAGATCGAGCCCATGGACATGCCCGTGCCCGGCACCGACGAGGCCGTCGCGTTCTGGAAGCCGGTGCTCGACGAGGTCCGCAAGAAGGTCGAGGCCCGCGGCTGGTGGGACGTCACCGCCGTCGGCTGGAACAGCTACTGCTATCCGCCGATCCCCGAGGTGGTCAGCATGTACAAGAAGCTCTGGCCCGACGGGGTCTGGAGCTACACCGCCCACAACGGCACCCTGGGCATGGCCTTCAAGGCCGTCGAGAACGGCGTCTCCATGCCCGCCCGCCAGGTCGACTCGGTCTGGACGCTTGGGCCGCTCAAGCCCCGCAACGGCCGCGAGCTCCTCAAGCCCCGGCCGAACATCTGGTGCTTCACCTGGCGCACCCAGATGCGCGACTACTCGGACCTGGTGCTGCTGCGCAAGGTCCCCGAGGACGAGATCCTGCGGGCCCAGGACGGGGTCAGCGACTTCGGCGCCGACCTCTTCCCGGTCAAGGACGACCGCGGCCGCTACCGCGAGCTCGGCAACGGCCGCGGCACGGGCGGGCCGGGCTGCAGCACCCTGGCCATGCTCGCGCCGGGACCCGACGGCCCGCTGCCCACCGAGCGCTTCGAGATGCTCCGCGAGGGCACCGAGCTGGGCGAGGCCATGCTCTACCTCGAGAAGCTGCTCATCGACAACAAGATCTCCGGCGACCTCGCCGAGCGCGCCAACCGCTGCCTCGACGAGCGCGGAGCGACCTACATCCGGCACTGGGAGTCCGGGCGGTTGGATCGCGACGTGCAGCTGCTGCAGCTGGCCGGCGAGGCCGCAGCGGCCGCCAAGTAACCGCCGGGACCGGCCGCGACTGCAGCACTTCCCAAGGGGCCTCGGGCTTGGATGCCGAGGCCCCTTCTCATGGGCACATTGCCGCAGTTGCTCATAAAGCTCGCTATAGCAGCAACTTAACCGGAAGACGATTTCCTGCGAAAAGCTGCCAACGAAGCGCGTTCGCTGGTGTATCTAGACCGCCAGGAGACCGCCATGAATACCGCTCATGACATAAGGGGCAGAGCTCACAGCGGCCGTTCGTCCGTCGGGGTGATCGAGGCCCTCAAGGCCGGGATCGCCTCCGGCGGCATCAAGGCCGGCAACTTCATGCCCGGCGAGCGCGAGTTGTCCACGCAGCACTCGGTGGCGCGCATGACCGTGCGGCGCGCGCTCAAGGTGCTTGAGTCCGAGGGGCTGCTCCGCGCCGAGCCGGGCAAGGGCTACCGGGTGCTTTCCCGCGCCAACGACCCGACCCGCGGCTGTCCGATCGCCTTCGCGCTGGCCGAGCAGGAGCCGGGAGCCGACTGGCGCGACCTGAATCTGCTCCTGCTCAAGGGGCTCCAGCAGGCCGCGGAGCGGCGCGACTGGCCGGTGCTCGGCGTTGGCGCGGCCGGCCAGAAACCCGAGCGCATCGTGGAGCAGTGCACGGCTGGCCGGGCCTGGGGTCTGGTGGCCGGAACTCACAACCCCGAGTTGATCGACCTGGCCAACCGCGCCGGCCTGCCTGTGGTGATGGTCGACACCTGGGATCCGGGCCTCGCGGTCGACGTCGTGTTCCAGAACGGCTTCCTGGGCGCCACCCAGGCGGTCGAGCACCTGGTCGCCGGCGGGCATCGGAGAATCGCCTGGTTCGGGCAGGTCGACATGGGCGTGCACAGTGCGGCACGCTTCGGCGGAGCGTCGACGGCCATGCGCCTGCGCGGGCTGGAGCTGCCGGCCGGCTTCGAGATCGACGCCCTGTCGCCCGACGCCGCCGGGAAGCTCGGGGCGCTCCTGACCCGCGCCGACCGGCCCACGGCGGTGCTGGCCCTCTGGCAGCCCTGCCTGCGCGCGGCGGCCGACGTCGTCCGCTCGATGGGGCTGGCCGTCGGCCGGGACGTCGAGCTCGTCGGCTGGTCGCCGGTCGAGCAGTACGACCAGGCGGTGGCCGCTCATTTCCGCGGTGAGCGCGTGCCTCCGGTGGTGGAATGGAGCATCGCCGACATGGCCGAGATGGCCATCGACCGCCTGGCCAGCCGGCGCGAACACCCCGAGCACCCGCCGGTGACCGTCAACGTTCAGACCCGGATCCGGCCGGCGGCCGACCTATCTGGCGCGAAGTAGAATGGGGAGGAGATCATGCGCGGACTGGCCGGAACAAAGACCCTGATCATCGCCCTGGCGATCTGCACCGCGGCTTGGGCCGGCGAAGGCGCCGGCGCGGCGACCTCGGGCGGTGTCGAATGCTGGAGCGTTCCGGCCATGGACACAGTCCAGGCCGGCGACGGAGCTCCAACGGTCGGAGGCATTCAGCCGATCCGGATCGCCGGCGCGCGCAACGGCACGTTCTCCGGGAAGGTCGTGCTGAGATCGCCGGGGCCCGGGCCGATCCGCGGCCTGAAGGCCTCGGTTGGCGATCTGGTCGAGTCCGGCGGGAAGAACCGGATAGCAGGCTCCGCCGTGCAGGTGCGCTGGGCCGACTGGGCGCTCTCCGCGGTGAGTTGGACGGGCGGCCCCAACCCCAGGCGCATCGTCCGTTTCGACCGGCTGCTCGAAACGTTTCCTCCGGAAATCTCCCCGGCCAGCCCCTACGTGGGCGAGCGCCAGGTAGGCCCGCTGGCCATGGCCCCCATCTGGGTGACCGTGCGCGTGCCGGCGGACGCCGCCGGTGGCACCTACAAGGGCACGCTGACCCTCAATGGCCAGGGAGCGGCGCCGTTCAGCTTCTCCGTGCCGGTCGAGCTCCAGGTGAGCGACTGGCGCCTGCCGGATGTCAAAGACTTCATTGTCCGCACGCACCTGTACCAGTCGCCGGACAGCGTCGCGCGCTACTACCAGGTCCCTCTCTGGAGCGACCGGCACTGGGAGCTCTTGGGCAGGTCCCTGGAGGCCCTGGCCCAGCTGGGCAACAGGGCCTGCCTGGTTCCCCTGGTCGAGAAGGGCATGGCCATCAACAACGCGCAGTCGATGGTGCGTTGGATACGCAGACCGGACGGCACCTGCGAACACGACTTCTCGATCATGGAGAAGTACCTGGATCTCTACGCCGCGAAGTGCGGCAAGCCCGGGCTCCTGATGCTCTTCGCCTGGGAGAGCAGCGACTTCGGGCCCAAGGGGCAGGGCGGCGGGACGAAGATGCCGGCCCCCGACCCGCTGGGGGTCACGGTCGTCGATCCGGCCACGGGCAAGACCGAGACGCTGCGGCAGCCGGCGTACGGCACCAGGGAGAACGAGGCCTTCTGGCGGCCGGTCTTCGCCGAGCTGCGCAAGCGGCTCCAGAAGCGCGGCTGGCTCGACGTGGCCGCCATGGCCAACGCCCGCTACTGCGCCGGGGCCTACCCGGAGAACGTCACGGTCTTCAAGCACCTCTGGCCCGACGGCCAGTGGGTGCAGTGCACCCACGCGCCCGCCAACTTCTTCAAGGGGACGGACCCCGCCGACCGCATGCCCGTGATGTGCAACGAGTGGGTCTGGGGCGGCGGCAACCTCTACGACCCCGACAACACGAAGAAGACCAGGCAGCCCGAGTATCCCCGGCCGTGGAAGCAGGAGCCCGGGCCCGTCCGAATGTCGAATCCGAGATCGGGCAACGGGGTGGTGCCCGGCGGCACCGGCATCCACGACTACTCCTGGCTGGCCATGTACCGCCTGATCCCCGAAGGAGCCGTGCAGGCCGGCATGCAGGGCCTGGGCCGTCTTGGCGGAGACTACTGGCCGCTCCCCGGCAACAAGGAGGGCAAGTACCATCCGCTCTGCGAACCCTACGGCGGCTGTGCCATGGACCAGACTGTGATGGCCATGATCAGCCCCGGCCCGGACGGCCCGGTCATGAGCGAGCGCGCCGAGATGTTCCGGGAGGGCGTGCAGGTGGCCGAGGCCGTCATCCGCCTGCAGAAAGCCCTGGACGAAGGCAAGGCCGGCGGCGACCTGGCCGGGCGCGCCAAGGAGCTGCTCGACGCCCGGGCCCGCCGCTACCTGAAGTGCGATTTCCGCAGCCAGGACATGCGCCAGCCAGCCCTGGAAGCGACGGGCTGGCAGGAGCTCGACGCCCGGCTCTTCGCGCTGTGCGCCGAGGCGGAGAGGACAACGGGCGGCAAGTGAGCTGCCAGGAGGCACGGTCATGAAAGTAGCAGCGTTGTGCGCATCCCTGATCATGGTCTGGACAGCGGGCGCGCTGGCCGGCGACGCCGCTCCGAAGTCGCCTGCGGCCAAGCCCGATCCGGCCGGCGCGGCAGACTCCCCGAAGAACGCCGTCGGCAGCAAGCTCGCCGCCAACCTGAAGGCCGGCAGGAAGCAGACCATCGTGACCTGCGGAACCAGCCTCACGGCCAACGGCAACTGGGTCAAACCGTTCGCGGCCGCCCTGGAAAAGGCCCATCCCGGCCTGACCACGGTCGTGAACAAGGGCGTCTCGGGTTCGTGTTCCCAATGGCTGGTCAAGAACCTCGATGACGCCATCGTAAAGAGCAAGCCGGACACCGTGATCATCGAATACGGCATCAACGACTGCGTGCCACGCTTCAACTACGGCACCGATGAGTTGCGCAAGAATCTCGACTCCATCGTCAAGCGCATCCAGGCCGCCCTTCCCGGCTGCGAGATCGTGCTGATGACCATGACCCCGGGCAACGGACCTCCGGAGGGACACGCCTCGCACCGGAAGAACATCGGCGACTACTACCAGGTCTATCGCGACGTCGCCAGGGAGCACGGCTTCCTGCTGGTCGACACCTATCCGACCTGGAAGAAGTTGATGGAGACCGACCAGGCGCTCTACCGCAAGTACTGCCCGGACACCGTCCACGAGAGCGAGGAGGGTGGCAGGATGGTGATCGTCCCGGCGGTTCTAAGTACCCTGGGCATTGAGATCACGCAGGACGGGCCCGCGCAGCAGCCCGATCGGGATCACCCGGAAGGAGCGAAGCAATGAGACGAATTCTGACCCTGGCGATCGTCACCCTGACGGGCACGGCGGTTCTGGCGGGCGAGCCGGTTTCGTTCACCGCCAAGCCGACCGTGGCCCGCGACGGCGAGAAGGTCAAGATCAGCTTCGCGGTCTCGGCGCCGACCGACGTGGCCGTGTACATCGAGGACTCCAAGGGCCAGGTGGTCCGCCACCTGGCGGCCGGCGTCCTCGGACAGAATCCGCCGCCTCCGCTCAAGCCCGGCCTCGCCCAGGAGGTCGTCTGGGACGGCAAGGCCGACTACGGCAAGCCTGCCGGCGGCGAACCGTTCAAGGCCCGGGTGGCGCTCGGGCTGGGAGCGAAGTGCGACAAGGTCTTCAGCCGGCCGGAGGTCTTCTCCGGCAACTGCACGCTGGGCGTCGGGCCGGACGGAGCGCTCTACGTCCAGGAGGCGTCGATGCCGGCCGGCGGCCGATGGGGACATCGCCGGCTCGTCGTGCTGAACCGCGACGGCAGCTACCGACGGACGCTGCTGCCCTACGCCTCGACACCCAGCGGAGAAGGCGCCAGGGGGCTGCCGGCCATCACCCTGCAGGGCCGCCTGGCGCCGGCCGGGCGCGAGTCCGAAACCGACCTCCTGCCCTGGCTGGGGGCGTCGCCCACCTCGACCATGGCGGTGAGCCCCGACGGGCAGACGCTCTACCTGCCGGTCTGCGGCGGGAACCCCTTCCGTCCGGCAGAGGTCATGCTGGTCTCCACCGGGGGCGGGGGCATCGCCGGACGGCACCTGCTCGACAAGGCCAAGATCGGGGCGCTGCCGGAGTTCGGAGCCCGCGCGCACATGGCGGTCTCCTCCGACGGCAAGAGCCTCTTCATGCTCGGGCTGCGCGACCGGCGCGGCAAGGGTGAGCCCGCGGCGGTCTACCGCGTGCGGCTGCCGGACTTCTCGGAGCTCGACGTCTTCTTCGGCGAGCGCTACGCTCCCGGCAAGGACGCGACCCACCTCGGCACCACGGCCGGCGGCCTGGCCACCGACGGCAAAGGCAATCTGCTGATCTGCGACACGGCCAACAACCGCGTCGTCGTCGTGGGCGAGGCCGACGGCAAGCTCAAGGGCGAGTTCGCCTGCGACGCGCCCTGGAACGTCGGCGTCCACCGGGCCAGCGGCGCGGTCTACGTGGCCAGCCAGGGGAAGGCCGGCGCCACGCTCGCCAAGTTCAAGAGCTGGCAGGACGCGGCCAGGGTCTGCGAGATGCCCATCCCCAGGAAGGGCACCGGCGCCGATGCCGTCAACATGGCAGTCGACGGCGCAACCGAGCGGGCGGTGATCTGGCTGGTCTCCACCCGCTGCGGCTACCTGGTGCGCGCCGAGGACGCCGGGACCAAGTTCGAAGTCGCCGACGTGGGCGGCCCCTACGAGTCGCTGCCCGGCAACCGGCACGAGTTCGGTTATCTCGGGCTGGCCGTGGACCGCTCCAGCGGCGACGTCTACGTCCGCAACAGCGGCGTCGGCGAGTACTGGGAGCGCATCGACGAGGCCACCGGCAAGTCGGAGTTCCTGAGCATACCCGACCTCAAGGGCGGCGGCGGCTCCGGCGGCCAGATCATGCCGGGCGCCGACGGCTTCCTCTACGCGCTCAAGTGGCGGCACAAGTTCTCCAAGTACGATCGCTCCGGCAAGCCCGTGGTGATGGCCGAGCCGCGCGTGCCCTCGGAGGCCGAGGTGGCCATGTACCCCGAGAAGCCGGCCCGGCCCGGTCCGGCCCCGATAGCCTTCGCCCGGGTGGGGATGACCGAGATGCCCCACACCATGGGCATCCGATGGAGCGACGGGCACATCTTCGTGCTCGAGCCGCACATGATCACCCAGGGCGACGGCGGGCGCATCCCCAAGGCGCTCCACGAGTACCTGCCCAGCGGCAAGCGCGTGACGACCGTCGACAACCCGATAATCTGGAAGACCTCCGACCCGGTGGTCGGCCCCAGGTTCGACGCGGCCGGCAACATCTACATCGCCGAGATCGTCCGGCCGAAGGGCTGGCGACAGCCCCCCGAATGGACGGCCTTCCTGGCAAGCAAGGACTCGGCCGCTGTGCCGGGACTCGCCGGACGGCTGCCCAACCTCTACGGCAGCATCGTCAAGTTCTCGCCCAAGGGCGGCATGATCCACTTCGATGGGGTCGACCCCTTCACCGGCCAGCCGCGCCTCGACCCCGGGCTCAAGGTGGTCGAGGCCGACTACCCGACGGGCAGCGGGAACCTCAAGCCCGTCAAGGTCACCGGCGCCGAGTGGATCCACCCGGGAGTCGGGCATGTCGGCACCTACGCCTGCAACTGCGAGAACATGACCTTCGACGTCGACGAGTTCGGCCGGGTCTTCTTCGCGGACCAGTGCATGTACACGGTGCGCGTGATCGACACCGCCGGCAACGCCCTGACCACGATCGGCGGCTACGGCAACGCCGACAACTGCGGCCCGGAGTCGGCGGTCATGGACCCCAGGACCGGCCAGCCCCGGCCGCGCCGGGCCGACGACCCCAAGGACATGAGGAGCCCCTTCGCCGAGCCGGACATCGCCATGGCCTGGCCCACCGGCGTGGCCGCCACCGACCGGCACATCTACGTGGCCGACAGCCTCAGCCGCCGGCTGGTCCGCGGGCGCGTCGCCTACGCGGCGGAGGAGACCTGCGCGATTCCGTGAGACCGGGGCTCTTAACCGCAGAGGACGCAGAGTAACGCAGAGGATGATTCCCGGTTCGCGGCGAGCGACTTGCCGGCACAAGGAAGCGCTCCGCCGCGGGCCGGAAATGGCAACCAGGACGCCGTCCTCTGCGCTACTCCGCGTCCTCTGCGGTGAAAGCCAGCGTGGTCACCGCCCACGGCGCGCGGCCAGGACGCACCCGGTGGCCGCGTCGGCCCGGACGCCGGCGAAGCCTAGCCGCTGCAGCCGCTTGGCGACGCTCGCGGCCAGGTCCACGCCCCGCCCCCGGCTGCCCGGGGCTCCGGTGTAGTGCAGCAGCCTTCCGGCCGGCTTGAGGATCCGCAGCAACTGCTCGTAGAAGGCGTCGGCGTAGAGTTCGCCGGCGACGCTCAATGTCGGCGGGTCGTGGTTGACGATGTCGAAGGACCGGTCGGCGAAGCCGGCGACGACCTCGACGGCATCGCCCTCGATCGCCTTGATGCGCGAGCCCTCGAACAGCGGCCCCGACCAGGGGTTGAGTCGCGCCATCTCTACGACGTTGGCGTCCTTCTCGACGACGGTCACCGACGAGGCCGTGCGCGCGGCCAGGATCGCCGTGTAGCCCAGGCCCATGCAGGTGTCGAGCACCGCGCCCAGCACCGGGGCGACCAGGCGCAGCTTGGCCTCGGCGTCGGCCCGGGGCGTGGTTCCCTTGATCCGGTGCATGAGGATGCCGCTGATCTCCAGGGCCGGCCAGTCGGCCGTGGGCCGGAGCTTGTAGGTCCGCCGGGTCTCCTCCGAGTAGCGGATGAGCTTCCCGACCACGCCGCCCCGGACCGAGAAGAGCGCGTCCGTGGCCTTCGCGACCCGACGCAGGTCGTCCAGGGAGACGCGCTCCCCGTCGGCCAGGCGGACGGAGTCGCCCTCGCCGGCGAGTTCGACGGTCGTCTCGGTGCGGCCCAGGTCGAGCGAGGCCCGGGTCCGGGGGGCGGCCGCGAGCCGCTCGAGCATGGCCGCGGCCCCGGAGGGGGACAGGATGATCATGGGGCCATGATAGCCGTTTTCGGCCCGGATTTCCTCTTGAAAGTCGCGGAGTCCACCTATAATCTTCTGGCGGTCGACAGAGGTCCAAGGGCGGGGCGTTAGCTCAATTGGCTAGAGCATCGGACTGTCGATCCGAAGGTTGTGGGTTCGAGCCCCATACGCCTCGCCACCCTTGAACGAAAAGGCGGCCCGGCCGGAAGGTCGGGCCGCTTCGTTTGTGCGGCCAGGGCCGGCGCCGCACTGGAGTACATGGGCATGATGGGCCGCTGCGCTTAGCCATCCTGGGCGGCGACATCCACATCATCGACTGACCGCCGGACCTCTCCCTGTCCCCATGTCTCCTTGTCTCCTTGTCTCCTTGTCCCCGCGTCTCCACGTCCCCGCGCCTCCGCACCCAGGGCTTTTCAGTTCTCGTCGGCGGGCCTACAATTGGGGCCGGCGGTGCTATCGCCGCCGGCCCCAATCCTATCTTCGAGGATCTCCCGCACTCGGATGCTGCAGACCGAAAGCCAAATCCCGACAGCGGGCTTTGGCTTTCGGGTAGGCCCGCCGACGAGAACTGAAAAGCCGCGCCTCCACACCGCCACGCCTTGATTTCGTCCGCCCGCCGCCTAAACTCTCTCCCCCATGGACATCGGAATCATCGGATTGCCCCTCTCGGGCAAGACCGCACTGTGGCGGGCGCTGACCGCCGCCAAGGACGTCGCCGCGAGCTATGCGCCGGGCGCGCGGATCGAGTCGCTCCCCGCGCGGGTGCTCGACGAGCGCCTGGAGATCCTCGCGAAGATCGAGGCCAGCGCCAAGACCAGCTACGTCCAGGTCAACGTCCACGACGTCACCGGGATGATCACCGGCGGCGGCGGGGCGCGCGAGGTCTCCGCCGAGGTGCTGGGCAAGGCCCGGGCCTTCGACCTGCTGGCCATCGTGCTGCGCGCCTTCGAGAACGACGCGGCGCCGCACCCGCTGGGCTCGGTCGACCCGGCGCGCGACCTGGCCGAGGTGGAGAGCGAGCTCCTGCTCGCCGACCTCGAGATCGTCGAGCGGCGCATCGAGCGGCTGACCGCCCCGACCACCCGTCCGAAGAAGGAGAAGGAGGCCGACGACCTGGAGCTCGCCGTCCAGCAGCGGGTCAAGGCCGCTCTCGAAGAGGGCAAGCCGGCCCGCTCGGCGGGGCTCTCCGCCGACGACCTCTTCCGGCTGCGCTCCTTCCAGTACCTGACCAGCAAGCCGGTGCTCGCCGTCCTCAACGTCGCCGAGAACGATATCGGCAAGCCGCTGCCCGGGTTCCTCCAGGGCCGTCCGGCGATCGCCGTCGCCGCCAAGACCGAGGCGGAACTGCTCGAGCTCGACGAGGCCGAGCGCGCCGAGATGGCCGCCGGCATGGGCATCGCCCGGCCGGCCGCGGACCTCGCGCTCCGAGCCGCGCTCGACGCCGCGGGCATGTCCCAGTTCTTCACCATCGGCCCCACCGACGCCCACGCCTGGCTCATCCGCAAGGAGGAGCCGGCGGTCTCGGCGGCCGGCAGGATCCACAAGGACATCGGCCGGGGCTTCATCCGCGCCGAGATCGTCGGCTACGAGGAGTTCGTCAAGACCGGCGGCTACAAGAAGCTCAAGGGCACCTCGCTGATCCGCGAGGAGGGCAAGGACTACCCGGTCAAGGACGGCGACCTCATGAACGTGAGGTTCAGCGCGTAGAGACGCGCGGGGACTCGAACCGCGGAGGGCGCCGGGGAATCGCCGCAGCCGGACGCGCGTTGATTCTGCGCAGCCGGCATCGTTATTGTCATGGGAGCGCGATCCATGCATTCAATCGCCGTCCGCCGTCCGGGCCAGCCCTCTCAGCTCCGCGCATTGCGGCTGATCCCGCTTCTGCTCCTGCCCGCCTTCGCCGCGGGGCCGTCCGGCTGCCAGCCGATGGCCGCGGGGCGGACCAAACCGGCCATCCCGGCCGACGCTCCGGTGGTCAAGGTGGAGATCACCGCCGAGCGCTACCGCTTCGTGCCCGACACCATCGCCGTCCCGGAGGGCAGCCACGTCGTCGTGGACCTCAAGAGCCTGGACGTCGAGCACGGCTTCGCCATCGACGGCTACGCGGTGGACGTGACCATCCCGGCCAAGCGCACGGCCGTCGCGGAGTTCCTTGCCGACCGGCCGGGCACCTACCCGTTCCGGTGCTCGCGCCTCTGCGGCATCGGGTTCTTCCGCATGAAGGGCCGGCTGATCGTCGAGCCCGGCGCGCCGGCCGACGAACGGCCCGCGGAGACGCCCCCCGGACCGGCCGCCGGGGACCCGGAGCCCCCGGCCGAACCGCCGCTCGTGCCCTGGCCGGGCGATGAGCCGCCGGGAGAGTCGCCTCCTTCCGGCTCGGAACAGTCGCCCGCGCCTCCAACGGAGGGCGCAGCGCCTCCGGTCGATGGAGAAGGGGCTGCCCCGGGCGAGCCCCCGCCAGGAGAACCTTCGCTCCCGGTACCGGCCGGCCGGAACTGATTCCCGCCAGGGTGCGCGAATGCACGGGGATGAGCGCCAGGAGGCGACGAAGCCCGACGCCACGGAGACAGGCGGCCTGGAAACCGAGGTCGGCGGCCGGCCGGGGGCGATCCGGATCGCCTCCGTGGCCACGGCCTCGCCGGACTGCCGCCTGACCCAGGGCCAGGTGGCCGACTTCCTGGCCGGCCACTACCGCGAGAAGCTCGCCCCCCGGAGCATCCGCCTGCTCCGTCGGATCTTCGCCCACCCGTCCATCGCCGCGCGGGACTTCGCCTTCTCCGGCCCGGAGGAGGCCACCGGCGAGAGCCGCGACGAGCGACAGGCGCGCTTCGCCTCGGCGGCGATCGAGCTCGGGGCGAGGGCGGCGCGGCGGGCGCTCGAGGCGGCGGCGGTACCTCCGGAAAGCCTGGCCGCTCTGGTGGTGAACACCTGCACCGGCTACCTGTGTCCGGGCCTTTCCGGCTACATCATCGAGCGGCTTGGCCTGCAGCCGGACGTGCAGGCCTACGATCTGGTGGGCGCGGGCTGCGCCGGGGCCCTGCCGGCCCTGGAGATGGCCGCCGGCGCGCTCGCCGCGGCCGGGCGGCGCGCCCGCGGGGACGGCGGCGGAGGGGCGGGGGGCAGGGCCGCCCTGGCCGTGTCCGTGGAGATATGCAGCGCGGCCTTCCGGATGGACGACGACCCGTCGCTCATCGTCTCGAACGCGCTCTTCGCCGACGGGGCGGCCGCGGCCGTGCTGCGCGAGGGTCCGGGCGGGGGCCTGCGCCTGACCGGATTCGCCCGGCGGCTGCACCCCGAGCATCGCGAGGCCATCCGCTTCGTCCACCGCAACGGAGAGCTCAGCAACCAGCTCGCGCCGGGGCTGCCCGGGATCGTGGCCCGGGCGGCGTCCGGGTTCGTGCCCGGCTTCCTCGCCGGACACGGCCTGGCGCGGGAGGACATCGCCCGCTGGATCGTCCACCCCGGCGGCGAGCGGGTGCTCGTCGAACTCGCCCGGGCTCTCGGGCTGCCCGACGGGAAGCTTCGCGAGAGCCGGGCGGTGCTCGCCGCGCGGGGCAACCTCTCGTCGGCATCGGTGTGGTTCGTCCTGCGCCAGGCGATGGACGAGGGGCTCCTGCCCGGAGAGAAGCTCGTCATGCTCGCCTTCGGAGCGGGGCTGGCCATGCACGCTTGTCTGCTGGAGAACGCCTGACGGGGCGCATCTGCGATGCGCCTGTCTCCGGCCATCCATGGCCTGCGCCCGGGGCTCATTCTTTGTGAGGCTCTAGAGTTCCAGCCGGTCCCGGCCGCCGTGGACCAGCGCGAGCATCAGGGTCAGGTGCTCCCGGAGCTGCCGGAGCAGCAGGAAGTTGCCGCGCACGAACTCCCGGCCCTTCTGGCCCATGCCCCGGGCGAGGTCCGGGTGGCGGAGCAGGTACTGGATGCGCAGCGCCGCCCCCTCGGGGGTGTTCACCAGGAACCCGGTGTGGTGGTTGACCACCTGGAGGCGGATGCCCCCGGCGTCGCCGCCGACCACCGGCTTGGCCTTCCACATCGCCTCGGTGACGGTCAGCCCGAAGCCCTCGCGCAGCGACTTCTGGACCACGACGGTCGCGGCGCGCTGGAGCGCGTTGACCGTCCGGTGGGCGTTGTCGGGCAGCGCCAGGACGCGGACGCCTGCGTCCTCGCGCGCCGCGGCCCGGACCTCGGCCAGGACCGCGTCGCCCTCCGGGTCGTCGGCGGCCCCGCCGCCGGCCAGGGCCAGTTGCAGCCCCGGAGCGAAGCGCCTGGCGATCCGGTATGCCTGGATGACGCCCAGCGGGTCCTTGAAGCGGTCGAAGCGCGAGACTTGAAGAACCAGCGGCCGCGCCGGATCCAGGCCCAGCGGCGCGCAGACCTCGGCGATCGCCCGGTCGTCCAGCTCCATGTTCTTTTCGGAGAGCGGGTCGATGCTCGGCGGGATGATGTACTGCGGGTGGGGCAGGGCCTGGGCGAAATCGGCCAGCGAGAAGATGCTGGCGTCGTAGCCGGCCGCGAACTGCCTCAGGTATTTCCAGGCCGGGCGGTAGGGATGGCTCAGGTCGATGTGGCAGCGCCAGACCCACTTGCCCTTGCGGCCGGGGGTGAGCCCCAGGAGCGGCGCGGGCTGCGGGTCGTGGACCACGACCAGGTCGGCGCCCTCGAGCGTCGGCCGCAACTCCTCGGCGTTCCGGGCGTTGGTCTCCTCGAAGGCGCGGCGCAGCGATTCGGGGACGTCCGCGCGGTGGCCCTGCAGGGCGTTGTGCAGCCCCTTGGTGCACTGGTAGAAGGGGACGTCCCCGGCGATGACCTCCCAGCGCGCGTCCAGGCCCAGGTCGACCGAGAGGGGCACGAGCTTGGCGAGGATCTCGGCCACGCCTCCGCCCACGCGGGTGGAGTTGACGTGCACAACCTTCATGCCCTGGAGCGGCCTGGCCAGCTGCCGGAGCTGGTCGATGACGTCGGCCCCGGCGATCGGAACGTAGTCCTGAAGCGAGACGGTCACGAGAGCCCCTCCTCTTCGAAGGCCCGGACCAGCTCCTGGCGGAGCATGTAGAGCGGCGCGAAGTAGGGGTTGATCCCGGCCAGGCGGTCGATGAGCGCGCGACGCCCCTCCCCGAAGAGCTCCAGCCACGGCCGGAAGTCGTCGCGCATCCCCTCGGTGCGCCTTCGCGCGTCGATGAAGTGATAGAAGATCGACCCCACGGTCATGCGCCGGAGGGCCTCGAGCAGCTCGGGCACGCTCCCCGCGCTGCGCCCCGTGTCGAAGACCACGATCTGCGAGCGCACGAAATGAAACGGGCGGTCCGGGGGGCACTGGGGCCGCGCCAGGACCTCGTCCAGGCGCTCCTCCACGACCTCGAGGAGTTCGCGGCGGAGCTGCTCCATGTCGATGAAGACCGCCGGATCGACGGCCGCCAGCCGCTCGGCCAGCACCTTGTCGCGCAGGGACTGGTAGGCCCACTGGGCGAAGTCGTTGATGTACTCCGGGTTCTCGAAGCGCGGCAGCAGCAGCGTGCCCCAGAAGTGGTAGTAGATGCACTCGGGGGGTACGTCGAGCAGCCGGTCGCGGAACTCCCGGAGGTCGTGGGCGCGCCGGCCGGTGGCGATGGCGGCGAGCGCGCAGTCGCGCACCACGAAGGACGGCGGCGGCGGGCTATTCGATTCTTCGGGCGGCACGCGTCAGCTCCCTTCTCGACGGCATGTCTTCAACGCAGAGGCCGCGGAGGCGGCACAGAGGGCGCTGAGGACAACGGCGATGGTTGGCGTTCGGCATTCGGCTTTCGGCTTTCGGAACGGCCGTTGTACAGAAAGCCCAAAGGCTAAAGCCCAAAGCCGGGTCCGTTCTGCGACCTTTGCGTTGAGACGCACTCTAAGAGCCTCACAAAGAATGAGCCCGGGGTCGCGTTGGGGCTCTGCTGGCCGGAT
>CALGYR010000158.1 GCA_937935355.1 uncultured bacterium
GCGTTTCTTCACCAGGGGTGCCCCCGCCCCGAAAACTTCTTCGGTTCAGGCTTCGTCTGGATGGATGCATCTGTGGCGGGAGAGCCGTTGTTGTTGCTGCCGTTGCACCTCATCTGCGTTCATCTGCGGCAAATGGACCGTCGTTGCGGCCGTTCTTGATGGCTTGGCGTCTTGGCGGTTCAGCGTTTTGTCGTTTCTTTTCCGCTTGTCTTGGCCTCCACTGGCGTTAACTTAGGGCCGTCCGCCAGTCGGAACAGGAGAACCACGCCGTGCCGCTCGAACGCAAACGCGAGCCGGGGATGTCGGGGGACTTCCTCCCCTCCGGCCCCCTCGAAGAGCTCCTCATGCGCGCCTTCCGGGAGCCGGAGTACCGCCCGGCCTTCTGCCGGCGGATGCTGGCCTCGGGGCTGCTCGTCCTCGGCAGCACCACCCCGACGGGCGTGAGCCTGCGCCAGTGGACGGTGGGCGGGCGCAAGGTCATCCCGGTCTTCACCTCGGCCCAGCGGCTCGAGGACTTCGCCGGGCCGGGCACCGAGCACCTGGCCATCCAGGGCCGCCGGCTCTTCCGGATGATCCCGCCGGGCGTCTCGGCCTTCCTCAACCCGCGCACGCCCATCGGCCGGGAGTTCCCGCCCGAGGAGATCGCCGCGCTCCTGGCCAACTTCCCCGAGGAACCGGACGAGGGCGAGGGCGAAGACGGCGGAGACGACAGCCCGAGCGAACCCAGCCAGCACCAGGAAGGAGCCGCCTGATGGCATCCCGGGCCGACCTCTTGATCACCGGCGCGACGGTCATCACCCCCGAGGTCTCCATCGCCGGTGGCGCCGTGGGCGTGACCGGCGGCAAGATCAGCTTCGTGGGCGTCCCGGCCGGGGCGCCGGCGGCGGCCGAGCGCATCGAACTCGAGGACGGTTACCTGGTCCCCGGCTTCGTGGACCTGCACTGCCACGGCGCCGGCGGCTACGACGCCACCTTCGGACGATACGATCCGAAGACGCGCGCCTTCTCCTCTACGAAGGAGAACCTGGCCGCCGCGGCGCGGGAGATTTCCGCCGTGCACCTGGCCCACGGCACCACCACCATGTGCCTGGCGACCTGCGCGGCCTCCGAGCGCGACCTGCTGGCGGCGCTCGCGGCGGTGGGCGGGGCCGTCGAGGCCGGCGGCCTGCCCGCGCGCGTCCTGGGGATCAATCTGGAGGGCACCTACCTCAGAAGCGCGGCCTTCGCCGGCGCCCAGAACCCCGAGAACTTCCGGACGCCCTCGCCGGCGGACTTCGACCGGTTGAACGCCGCGGCGCACGGGAAGCTCCGGATCGTGAACGTCGCCCCCGAGCACGGCCCGGCGGCGGTCGAGCTCGTCCGGCACATGACGGCCGGAGGCGTGGTGGCGGCGGCCGGCCACACCGGCGCGAACTTCGCCGAGATGCAGGAGTGCATCGACGCGGGCGTGACGCTCGCCGTCCACTTCTCGAACGGCCCCTCGGCCACCAGCTTCAAGCCGCCGGGAATGGCCATGGAGGCCATGCTCGGCGACCGGCGCGTCGTCCTCGAGCTCATCGCCGACGGCCACCACATCAACCCGCGCTACCTGCTGAGCTTCCTCGCGGCCAAGGACTTCCGCGGGGCGCTGATCACCGACGCCATGGCGCCGCTGGGCCTGGGCGGGGTGACCAGCTTCTCCTTCGGCGGCAAGACCGGCGAGCTCGCGGCCGACGGCGGCGTGCTGCGCCTGGCCGGGAGCGCCACGACGCTCTTCGGCTCGGTCCTGACCATGGACCGGGCGGTCGCGAACCTCGTCACGTGGCTCGTCGACGGCGTGCCGGGCATGTACCAAAACGCGCCGGTCATTCCCGACGAACCCATGAAGGAGGAGGCCCTGGTGCCGGCGAGCCGGCTCGCGAGCGGCCACCCCGCCGAGGTCCTGGGCCTCCGCGACAAGCTCGGCGCCATCGAAATGCACCTGCTCGCCGACCTCGTCTGGCTCGACGAGGACCTCGCGGCGCGCAGGGTGTGGCTCGAGGGGCGGGAAGTAGCGGAACAGAAGGGGTAGCAGCAAAATCGGGCTTACTTGGGCGCTCTTGTTGGCCATGCAGATTCTAGGTATCGCTCTTTGCGCTTGACTTCTTCAGCTTCTCCCACGCCAGGAGCAAGCTCAAGAGCAACAGTGGGAGGCAGGCAACGAAGAGCCCTCCAACGAACAGCCATTGGCCGACTGAGAAGAGCGCAGGTGCATGCCAGTATCGGAAGGCCAGCTTGCACCCGAGACTGGAACACAGTAGTGCAAGAGTGCTCAGTGCCCAGATATGCTCAGGTTTCACTCTCATCGCTATATCAAGAGCAACTGCCTCTTGACGCACTCCTCCACCCACCCCGGAACTGTGACGAACGGCATCTCCAGGAGCTCCTTGGGCTCGATCTTGTGGAGGCCGCCTCCGTAGGCCCGGCCAGCCCGCATTATGGAGTCGGCGGGCATGCTGTTTAGTGCCTCGACCAGCTCGATCAGGCGCTTCCGGTCCTCCTTGATGCTGGCGGCAAGTTCCGGCGTCGGGTAGAGGTTCAGGAAGACGTTGGTCACGATGGCATCCGTGAAGTTTGCGAAGAACCGGATCGGGCACTTGCGGCTGCCGCTGGCCCGCCCCATGTAGGAGGCCAGCACGGGTGCCGGCTCGCGCTTCTCTTGGAAGTACCACACGTCTCGCTGGGCGCAGAGATAGCGCTTGGGCAGCTCCAGGGCAACCCCTTCCTGGAGATAGGCCCACAGCCTGGGGTGCCGCCGCCGGACCTCCTCCGGAGCCAGGGAGCAGTCGAGGAGATAGCGGGAACCTTCAACGTCGGGTAGTCCGTTTCCGCTGGAATCGATCACCGGCTTCCGCACGTAACGGGGACTGGGCAAAATGGGCCTGAGATATGCCGGCGGAATTTCGTGCTCTTCGGCAGTCCGGGGTTCGATCATGAAGAAGTCGTTGGCCCCCGTGGCTATGCCGCGGCGCACTGTGAACAAGTCCTTGATGCGCAGGCCGTTCGACGCAGGCGCACCTGTTTCGAAGTGCGGCATGGTCCACTTGTTCAGCTCCCGCAACCTGGAAACGGCAACGCTCTTGTTCGCACTTGCGGCAACCAGGCTGCCTCCATACGACATCTCGCAGACAGCCCCCCCCGTAGGTGGCGTCTTGCGGTAGGTCACGATGCAGGAAGAGACCAGCGCATCGTCGAACTGAACGTCGTCAGGGTCGAAGTGGTGTATGGAGAGAAGCGTCACCCGGGAGGTCAAGTATTCCCGCAGCACGCGCCCGTAGTTCACGTACAGGCACTCGGCGGGAAGCAGCCAGGAGGCGACGGCGCCGTCGGCCAGGAGCGCGTCGGCCAGGAGCATAAAGTAGACATAGAGGCCCGAGAGCCCGCTGACCGTAAGCCCGAGACGCTCTGCAACCAGCGACTGGAGGCGCACCTTGTGCTCCGCCCGAAGGTGGTGATGTCTGACGTACGGCGGATTGGTGCAGAGCAGCGAGAACCTGCCGAAGTTGCCCGAATCGGAGGCGAAGTCCATGAAGTCGCGGGACAGAACCTCAAGCCCACGGTCTGCCCAGATGCCCCGGGCAATATCCCCATAGGTGCGATCGATCTCGCATCCGACGGCAGAGGCCACCCGGGACTCCCTGGTTTCGTGCAGAAGGCCGCTGAAGAAGACGCCCGAACCAACCGCCGGCTCGAGGAAATGGATCGGCATCTTATCCGGAATCGCCTTTAGCGCCCGCGCGACCATCTGACAGGCTACCGGGAACGGCGTCGAGAACTGGCCCAGCTTGTTGCGTTCCCCGGCGCTCTTGGCTGCGTCGGCCTTCTCCTGGGCAACAGCACGGTCTTCTTCCTTGGCTCGAAGGTCAGCCCCTGCGTATTCTCCCGGGGCCTCGCCAATCTCCTTGGCCTTCCCTTCATTGCGGGGAGCCAGCAACCTGGCGAAGTCGCCCGTCCGGTGTTCCCAGACCCAATCGAGCCCTTCCGCCGCTTCGTAGCCGAGGTAGCCGGGCTCGAAGTATCCGCAGAGATAGAGCAGAAACCTCACGGAGGCGCCGTATCTCTCTCGCAACTGGCGAAACTTCTGGGCTTCCTCCTTCCTGCGCTTATTGGTGTTGGTGGCGTCGCCGGCGGACTTGGCCTCGATCAGCACCGGGAGGTCTCCGCTCTTCGCATCCAACGGCATGACGACACAGTCTATGGGGATCTTGACCGAGGACCTCCGACTGCCTGCGGGTAGTGTCAGGCGGAACGCAAAGGTTCCCGACAGCAAGACCCGTGGATCTTTGGCGTCTCTGGTGCCGCTCTCCTTGTAGCCGTTCCTCACCAACCAGCGCTTCAGGGCCGTAAGCTGCCGCTTCTCTTGGGCGTTCCGGATAATCGGGTCGGAAGACATCCCGCAGACTCTATCTGCGATGACTGTCGCGGCCCGGTCCAACTCCTGCCTTGAAGCCTTCTTGTCGGATGCTATCCAGGGGATCAGTTCGCCGTCGACCACCTCGGCAATGACGTCGCAGAGTCTCTGGAGGTTCTCCAGAACCTCGTTCGGCGGCATCTTCTTGGGCAACCGTGGCGGATACTTTTCGCTGCCTTCAAGAGCCTTGATGAAGGACTTGCTCACATGGGCCAGCCCCATCAGGCGGTCACGAGCCAAGGGAGGAGCGGTGACCATCCGAAGGATGGGGAGTACTCCAGGGCAAGCCTGGAGCACCTCCGGGACTATACGAGTGAGGCTGTCCGTCCTGCCGAAGGCATCGAGCACGGCAGTCGTAGTCTGGCCTCTCTGCGCCCTATAGGTATCTGGGGCGAACTTGATGAACCAGTCGTTGTAGAAATCAATGGACTTCTCCACGTCGGCCTTCCACAGATGGGGTTTGTCTGCGTTGATCGGCATGTAAGTATCACACCTCGCTGGCGGTCACCGTAGTTCGGAACACGCTCGAAGGCGCTTATAGCTTACTGGACCAGACAGGTCAAGCACTTGCGAGAACTTGGCTCGGCCATCTGCTCCTTGAGCCCGGAACAACTCAGGCAAGAACCCTGACGGGACGCCGATTCACCCCTGCGGAGGCTGCCAGACGTCCCTTGGCGGCGGTGGCGTCTGGATTGGAGCGGGCTGGGGCTCCAGTTCGTCCGCCGGTTCCCGGGCATCGAGCTCCCTGAGCCCGTTCATGGCCTTCAGGCCGTTCCACAGGCCCCAGAGCGCGAAGGCGTGGAAGCCCACGCTCAACCACTCGCCGAAGCTTGCGAAGAGCAGCGCGTCCAGGGCGTAGATGACCATGCCGACGATCACCGCCCAGCGGACCATCCTGCGGCCCAGGATCCCAGCGACCACGAAGATCCCGGTGATGCAGAGGTTCAGGACGAATCCGATTATCCGCACGGTCAGGGCGGCCTGGCCTCCGGCCTGATTGGCGATGGCGGAGATAAATCCATCCACGAACTGGGTCATGCCCAAGCCGACTACGAAGGAAATGCGCCCGCCCATCAGGAAGACCGCGCTGTTGAGCACCGAGAGGCCCGCGATCCAGAAGAACCAGTTCACGCCGCTCCGGGCTGCGGCCTCCAGGCTCTTGCGCTCCGGGCTCGCGCGAGGCCGGCGGGACCGGCAGTGCCCGGCCGGGGCCGGGCTCCCGGGCGGCACCGGCTCCGAACCGGGGCTGGCCGGCAGCACCGGGAACTGATCCTGGCCGACGGGGGCCGGGGCTCCGGCCGGGTCCGATTGCGCTTCCATTGGCTGGCTCTCCTGATTCATTGGGATCGGACATCCATGTCGCCGAGCTTATAACCGCGGGGCCAGCGCCGTCAAGGGCTTGCGCCGGGCGGGCTCCGGCCGATAATCGGTTGCAGCAGGAGCTTACCGCGATGGATAAACCCGGCCCGCCGCCCCAGCCCTCGGCCAAGGCCATCCTCTCGAACCCGGGGCCGCGCGGCGCCGTCGCCCGGCGCAACCGGGCGCTCAAGATCTACGCCGTCATCCTGCTCGCCGGCGTCCTGGGCTTGGTCGGCTATTGCGCGACCCGGCCGGGCTTCGACCTCTCGACGCCAGAGCGGGCGCTGGACAGCTTCAAGCAGGCCATGGACGACCAGCGCTGGGCGCTCGCCGAGAAGTGCCTCACGCCCGGATGCCACGCCCACTACGCCGAGGCCATCGCCGACCGGCGGCTCTTCGACTTCTACAGCCCCTACGGCTACACCGCCGAGGGCTACCACCTGCCGCGCGACTGGCACGTGAAGTCCATCGAAAAGCGCGAGACCACCGCGCGGGCCTGGGTCGCGCTGCAGCTGCCGCTGGTCGGTTCCGACCAGGCCGGCTTCTGGCTGGAGCTGGTGCGCTGTCCCGACGGCCTGTGGCGCGTCGACGGCCCGCGCGAGGACTTCGTGACGCGGTACGATCAGTTCCTGCCCGAGCGCGCCCGCGGCTGGGCGGCGGCGGAGGAGCGCAAGTAACTCGACCGACTCCAACGCAGAGGACGCGGAGGTCCGCGGAGGACGCAGAGGAGTTCTGCGGGCTTCGGCTTGAAACAACCTGACGCAAGACTCGAAGATCTCTCTGCGACCTCTGCGCGCCTCTGCGGCCTCTGGAGCGCCAGGCGAAGCCTGGCCAGTCTAGCTGGATGAAAGGAGCCAGC
>CALGYR010000159.1 GCA_937935355.1 uncultured bacterium
GTGCGACGAGGGAGGGGCGCGGGCCGAAAGGCCCGCCCCCTCTACTCCACCGTTGGAGTCGCCCGCGACGCTGCCTACCTCGCCAGGGCGTAGACCAGGATGTTCATCCCCAGTTTGAGCGCGTCGCGGTTGGAGTAGGCCTGCGCATAGGGGCACATCTCGCCCTGCCAGCCCTGGCCCAGCCCGTACTTGCTGTAGATCGCCACCAGCTGCCCGCCGACGGTCAGGCCCTCGAGACAGGGGGCGGTCAGGTCCGGCTTGTTCTTGGCGAGCATCGGGCTGTAGGCCACCTTGGCGATGGGCTCGCCGCCGCCGGCCGAGTAGATCGGCGAGTCCTTGGGGAGCTCCTCGAGCCTGGCGTCCGGGAAGACCCGCTTCATCTCGCGGCGGAAGGCGGCGTCGAAGAGCTTGCGGCCGCAGCAGGCATCGGCCACGAGCAGCCCGCCGCCCTTCAGGTAGCCGCGGAGGGTCTCGACCTCCTTCTCCGAGAGCTTGAAGTCGTCGTGGCCGGTCATATACAGCAGCGGGTGGTTGAAGGCCTCGCCCTTGGAGAGGTCCACGGCCTCGCGCCGGAACTTGACCTCCATGGTGGAGTGCTCGGCGCAGTACTTGAAGAGGTTCATGGCCGCCGCCGGGGTGGGGTCCCAGTCGCCGCCGTGGACCACCTGGGCGAAGACCAGCGAGTCTCCGGCGGGCTTGTCCTGCTCGAAGTAGACCTTGTCGGAGGCCAGGGACCGGCCCAGAGAGCTCTCGGCCATCACGTAGGTCAGGATGTTGACGCCGATGCGGTAGGCGCCCTCGGGGCCCTCCTTCTCGCTCCAGACCCGGCGGCCCTGGTCGTGGGTGTGGCCGTCCCACGCGCAGGCCAGGTCGTAGGGCGAGAAGATCACCGCCGTGCGGCAGCCGATGTTGATGCCCATGAGCTGCGGTGCCTGCTTGAAGTACTTGCCCTCGTTGTCGCGATGCTCCATCTCGCCGAGCTTGTAGTAGCACGAGAAGATCGGGTGGTCGGGCGGCAGTATCTCCAGCTTCTTCCTGGGAAAGAGGGCGTCGATCTCGCGCTTGAAGGCCTTGTAGTACTCCTCCGAGCCCGAGGAGGCGTTGCACAAGAGCGTCCCGCCGTCCTGCAGGAACCAGCGCAGCTTGCCGCGCAGGTCGTCGTCGAACGTGAACGGCTCGCGGCCGGTGAGGTAGAGGATCGGGAACTCCTGCGGCGACTTGGGGAAGTCGGAAACCGGATCGATCTCCTTGCCGGCGTAGCGCAGGCCCAGGTCGCGGTTGAAGCGCGCGAGCAGGCCCTGCATGTCGCCGGCGGCGTTGGTCCACTCCAGGTACTTGTACTTGTTGCCCTTCTCGTCGACGCCCTCGACCTCCTTGCCGTACTGCAGCTTGGCGACCAGCGGCGGCGGGGCCGGCGGGCGCTTCTTCTCGCTGCGGCGCAGCGGCGTGGCCGGCAGCGGCAGCGGCGGGAAGCTCTCCCCGCCGGTCCAGCGCTGGGGCTTGGCCTTGGGCGCCGGCCCGCAGGAGGCGGCCCGGCCCGGCGCGGCCGGCAGCCACGCCAGGATCGTCAACGAAAGGGTCGCGAGGATGCCCAGTCTGCGAGCGCGGGACGGCATGTGCTGCTCCTTGGCAAGCCACCGGAAACAGAGGCTTGCGGACAAACAGTATAACGAGCACCCCGGGCATTTCTTTGCCCAATCACCGTCCGGACCGGCGATGGCCCTGGTTCTTCGTCCGCTGTCCTTGCACAAACCCTCCCTCGACATAGAATCTCCTCCCGAAGCAGTCGTCGACCGGGGTGCCCAGGGGAAGACGGTGAGAATCCGTCGCGGCGGGCCCACTGTAACCGGCTGATCCTTTCAGCGGCCGGAAGCCAGGAGACCTCCCCCGGTCAAGACGCGGCTCCCAGCACCAGGGAGACTGCGGCCGGGGCTCACGCCGACAAGCAGCCCGGACCGCCTCCCGGTCCGGGCTTTTCCTTTGCCCGTACCGGGCGACCTGCGGACCGGCCGGCGCGCTCCGGCGAGACGGTGGTGGCGGAAGGGGCTGTTTTGATGGGCAGGTTCCGAGTTGCGATTTGCGAGTTGCGAGCGAACAGCAGACCACGGACTGTAGACTACAGACCACGGGCCACAGGCTGCAACCTGCTCTTTGCCATCCTCTGCGCCCTTTGCGGTCTCTGCGCCCTCTGCGTTGGAAACGGCCTGGGAATGGCCGCCGAGCCCGAGCAGCCCAAGGCCCCTGCCGAGGCGCCGGCCGAGACCGTGCCCGCCAAGCCCGAGAAGCCGGCCGGACCGGAGAAGGACAAGCCCGGCCTCTTCGGCCCCGGGCAGCCCCAGGACATCGTGGTGACCGGCAGCCGCGTGCCAACCGAGCAGAAGCACGCCGGCGCGTCGGTGTCGGTGGTCTCCGGCGAGGAGCTCGAGCGCCGTCGCCCGGTGGCGGCCTGGGAGGCGGTCCGCTTCACGCCGAGCGCCACCTTCGTGCAGACCGGCACGACGGGCCAGGCCACCAGCCTGTTCATGCGCGGCGGCGAGAGCGACCACACCATGGTGCTGCTCGACGGCTTCAAGGTCAACAACGACGGCGGCGACTTCCCCTGGGAGACGCTCGCAACCACCGGTATCGGGCGCATCGAGGTGATGCGCGGCGTCGGCTCGCCGCTCTACGGCGCCGACGGCCTGACCGGCGTGGTCCAGGCGATCACCGAGCGCGGCTCGGGCCCGGCGAGCCTGGGCCTGTCGGCCGAGGCCGGGAACCTCGGGCAGTTCCGCGAGACCGTCCGGCTCCAGGGCGAGGACGGGCCCTTCGCCTACAACCTTAACCTGGCGCGCTACGATCTGACCGACGGCCGGTTCGACAACAGCGACGTGCGCACCACGACCTTCGCCGGGCGCATCGACTGGGACATGCCCAGCGGCGTCCACGCCGAGCTCGTCCAGCACGCGGTCGGCCAGGAGTCAGGCAACTACGAGAGCGACGCCATCGAGGACCCCAACGCGGTGGTCAGGCACCGCCGGGAGCTCACCGGGCTGGTCTTCGAGGGCCGGATCGCCGAGCTGGTCGACAGCCGGCTGCTCCTGGGGCGCAGCCAGATCCACTACCTCTACGAGGACGATCTCGACGCGGCCGACACCGTCTACTACCGCACGACCCGGGACCTCGAGCGCCTCACCGGCGAGTGGCAGAACTCCGCGCAGATCTACGAGTTCGGGCCGGCGGTCGGCCGCCTCACCGCCGGCGTGGCCTGGGAGGAGGAACTCGGCCGCGTCGACGCCGAGGCCTCGGGCGGGGCGACCTCCGCCAACTACGTCGACCGCACCCGCACGGCGCGCTCGATCTTCGCCGAGAAGCGCCTGGAGCTCTGGAAGGCCCTGACCATCGACGCCGGCGTGCGCACCGAGGACCACAGCACCTACGGCACCAAGACCACCTCGCGCGTGGCCGGGGCGCTGTGGATCGAGCAGACCGGCACCAAGCTCCACGCCTCGTGGGGCCAGGGCATCAAGAGCCCGACCTTCTTCGAGAACTTCGACGACTCCTTCTACGACCTGGGCGGGTTGACGACCTACACCACCGGCAACCCCGACCTCGACCCCGAGCGGGTGATCTCCGAGGACGCGGGCATCGAGCAGCACCTCTTCGGCGACCGGGTGGTGGCCGGGGTCACCGTCTTCCGGAACCGCTACAAGGACTTCATCAACTTCGAGTTCGGCTTCCCGAACTCCACCTACGTCAACGCCGGCCGGGCCCGCGCCCAGGGCTTCGAGTACGAGCTGGGGCTCAAGCCGGTCCGCTGGGCCCGCGCGCGCGGCACCTTCACGGTGACCAACACCGAGGCGATCACCGACGCGAGCTCGGCCAACTTCGCCGACGGCCGGCCGCTGATTCGCCGCCCCGGGCGCGTGATCACCGGGATCCTCGAGGTCGAACCCCTGGCCCCCGCGGCCGGCGCTCCCGACTGGGCCAGGCGCCTCTCGCTCTTCGGCGAGGTGGTCCACCAGGCCGACACCGTCGACGTGGACTGGAACTCCCCGTATCCCTACGACCGGGTCTGGCTGCCGGACTTCACCGTCTTCAACACCGGCCTCGACTGGGAGGTGCTCAAGATGAAGGGGCACTCCCTGCGCCTGATCGGCCGCTGGGACAACGTCTGCGATGTCGAGGTCGAGCAGGTCAAGGGCATCACCGGCAACGGCAGCAGCTTCCTGGCGGGGCTGAACTACACGGTGGAGTTCTGATGCGCCGCTGACGGAAGACCGTCGCAGTTCGGCCACAGATGGACACAGATGAACACAGATGGAGCGTCAGCCTTGGAGGGTGGAGTGAAGCTGCGCGTCAGCCTGCAGGCAATGCCGATCAACCTCCTGTCGTCGCATCGGTGTGCATCTGTGTTCATCTGTGGCGCTGAAGGGAGACGAATGTGAGCTTCGGCCTCAAGGGCCGGTTTCCCTTCCGGCTGGGGACCACCTCCTACATCATCCCGGCCGACATCCTGCCCAACGTCGAGTTCCTGGCTCCGCTGGTCGACGACGTGGAGCTGGTGCTCTTCGAGTCGGACGAGCACTCCAACCTTCCCGACGCGGCGACCGTAGAGCGGCTGGCCCGGCTCGGCCGGGAGCACGGCCTGAGCTACACCCTGCACCTGCCGCTCGACGCGCGGCTGGGGGACGGGGACGAGGCCGCCCGGCGGCGCTCGGTCGGGAAGTGCCTGGCCATCGTCGAGCGCATGTGGGCGCTCGCGCCTCTGGCCTCGGCCATCCACTTCGACTGGGACGGACGCGGCGGACTGCCCGCGGACCTCCCGGCGTGGCGCGAACAGCTCTCCCGCTCGGTGGCCGAGATGCTCACGGCCGGACTCGACTCGAGGGACCTCTGCGTCGAGACGCTCTCCTACCCCTTCGAGGCCGTGGAGCCCGTGATCCTCGAGCGGGACCTGTCGGTCTGCATGGACGTCGGCCACCTGCTGCTCATGGGGCGCTCGCCCGAGGAGTTCCTCGACCGGCACCTCGGCCGCTGCCGGATCGTGCACCTCCACGGCATCGTCGATGGCCGCGACCACCGGGGGCTCTCCGGGCTCGATCCGGAGTTGCTCGCGCGGCTGGTGGAGCGCCTCTCCGGCGAGGGCGCGGGGGACCGGATCGTCTCCCTGGAGGTCTTCAGCCGGCCGGACTTCGAGGAGTCGACTGCCATTCTGGAAAGGTTCGTGTCATGGGCCGGATAGTCCTGGTCACGGGCGGCGGCCGCAGCGGCAAGAGCCGCCACGCCATGGAGCGGGCCATGGGGTATCCGGCCCCGCGGGCCTTCATCGCCACGGCCGAGCCCTGCGACGACGAGATGCGCGAGCGCATCGAGCGCCACCGCCGGGAGCGCGCCGGCTCCTTCGAGACCATCGAGGAGCCCGTGGACCTGGCCGCCGCCCTGGGCCGGGTGCCGCCGGGGGCGTCGGTCGCGCTCGTCGACTGCCTGACGGTGTGGCTCGCCAACGTCATGCACCGCCGCGGCGAGGCCGCGCGCGAATACCCGGAGGTGGCCGCCTTCGTCGCGGCGCTCAAGGCTTCGCCCTGCGACGTCATCGCGGTGACGAACGAGGTCGGCATGGGCATCATCCCCACCGACAGCGAGCTCTCCCGGCGCTTCCGCGACCAGGCCGGCTGGCTCAATCAGGCGGTCGCGGCCGTCGCCGACGAGGTGGTCCTGGTCGTCAGCGGCATTCCGGTGGTCATCAAAGGCAACGGCAACAGATCAGCCACAGATGGACACAGATGAACACGGATGAACACGGATGACGGAGCTGGCTCGGGACGCTGCGCTTTCTCTGGCCAGGGTTCCGCCGGCATGAGACTGCGGATCGACAGCAGGTCATCTCCGAGTGAAACCCAATGGCTCCATCTGTGTGCATCTGTGTTCATCTGTGGCTAGAAAGGTTGGCAGGCATGGGCTTGTTGGAGACAACGCTGAGTGAGATCAGGCCGGTGGATGCGGGGTTGGAGGCGGCCGCGCGCGCACAGCTCGACAACCTGACCAAGCCACCGGGCAGCCTCGGGCGGCTCGAGGACGTGGCCGCGCGCTGCTGCCTGATCGCCGGCAGCGCCCAGCGGCCGCTCCGCCTCGGCCGCAAGAAGGTCTTCACCTTCGCCGGCGACCACGGGGTGGCCGACGAGGGCGTCTCGGCCTTCCCCAAGGCGGTCACCCCGCAGATGGTCCGGAACATGCTGGCCGGCGGCGCAGCCATCAACGTGCTCGCCCGCCACGCCGGAGCCGAGAGCTGCGTGGTGGACATGGGCGTCGACGACCCGCTCGAGGACGCGCCGGGCCTGGTGCGCCGCAAGGTCCGCCGCGGGACGGCCAACATAGCCCGGGGGCCGGCCATGACGCGCGAGGAGGCCGTGCGCGCCCTGGAGGCCGGCATCGAACTCGGCCAGGCGGCGGCGGCCGAAGGCTTCGGGCTCCTCGGGACCGGCGACATGGGCATCGCCAACACCACGCCGAGCTCGGCGCTCTTCGCCGCGCTCCTGCCCTGCCCGGTCGAGGAGATCACCGGGCGCGGCACGGGCATCGACGACGCGGGCCTGGCCCGCAAGGTCAAGGTCATCGGGCGCGCGCTCGAGGTCAACCGCGAGCGGCTCTCGGACCCGCTCGGGGCGCTCGCCGCGGTCGGCGGGCTCGAGATCGCCGGGATCGCCGGGCTGGCCCTCGGCGGCGCCTCGCGGCGCGTGCCGGTGGTGGTCGACGGCTTCATCTCCTCGGCCGGGGCGCTGGTCGCCTGCCGGCTCTGCCCGGCCGCGCGGGACTACCTCTTCTTCAGCCACAAGTCGCAGGAGGCCGGCCACGCCGTCTTCCTGCGCCTCTTCGGTGCGACGCCGCTCCTGGACCTCGGCCTGCGCCTGGGCGAGGGCACCGGCGCGGCGCTGGCCATGGGGCTGGTCGAGGCGGCGGTCAGGGTTTACAATGAGATGGCCACGTTCGGCTCGGCGGGCGTGAGCGGGAAGGCGTAACCGCGTAGGCACAGATGGACGCAGATCAGGTGAGCCGGAAGATAAGCCACAGATGAACACAGATAAACACAGATACGGCAGAGACAGGATTCAGGCCGTTTCCGGCTCTATCTGTGTGCATCTGTGTCCATCTGTGGCGAAAGTGCCATTGTTGCTCTTGGCGTCTTGGCGGTGAGTTGGATGCTTAGCGGACTGGTGACCGCCCTGCGCACCCTCACCATCCTGCCCGTTCCCGGGCGGGACGCGGAGGGCTTCGGCGCGGCGCTGCCCTTCTTCCCGCTGGTCGGCGGGCTGCTCGGCGCGGCCCTGTGGGGCCTGGTCGCCGCGTGCGAACGGCTGCCCGACTACGGCTGGTCCATGGGGGCGGCCGCCGGCGTCGTGGTCGGCGGCACGGTGCTCACCCGCGCCCTGCACCTCGACGGCCTGGCCGACTGGGCCGACGGCTTCGGCGGAGGAAGGGACCGCGAGAGCACGCTGCGCATCATGAAGGACCCGGCCACCGGGGCCTTCGGCGTACTGGCCATCGCCGCGGTGCTGCTCCTCAAGTTCGTGGCGGTCGCGCGGCTGGCCGCGAGCGGCACCGGAATGTGGCTGGTGGCCGCCCTGGCGGTCTCGCGCACCGTGCAGGTCGACCTGATGGTCTGGCTGCCCTATGCGCGCGCCGAGGGCGGCAAGGCCGCGCCATTCGTCCGCGACGCGCGGGGCGGTCACCTCTGGGCGGCGCTGCTCGCGGCCTCGGCGATCGTGCTCGGGCTCTTCGGGCCGGTCGGCGCGCTGGTCCTGGGCGCCGGCGGCGCGGTCGGACGCGGGCTCGGCCTCTGGTTCCGCCGTCGGGTCGGCGGCGTGACCGGCGACCTGCTCGGCGCGGCCAGCGAGATGATCGAGACCCTGGTGCTCGTGGCCTGCGCCGCGGCCGGGGGATGGCTCGGCGCCCACACCGGATGGCAGTGGCTCCGTCTGCAGTGATCGGATCCAAGGAGCTTCGGAATGCTTGACCTCTTCCTCCGCGGCGGACCGGTGATGTGGCCGCTGCTCCTGGCCAGCGTCGTCGCGCTCACCTTCATCGTCGAGCGCGCCCTCTTCTGGCTGCGGGTGGCCGCCGGCCGGGACAAGGCGCTGGTCCTCAGGTTCCTCGAGTCCGCCGACGGCGCTCGCTACGCCGAGGCGGCCCGCTCGGCCCACGGCTCGCGCGACTACGTGATCGGCGTGCTGCACTCGGGGCTCGTCCACCGGAACTATTCGGCATCCGGCGCGCTCCAGGCCGCGGCGGCCGACACCTACCGGCGGATGCGCCGCTTCCTGACGGTGCTCGACACGGTGGTGACCGTCGCGCCGCTCCTGGGCATTCTCGGGACGGTGATCGGGATCATCGGCTGCTTCCAGCTGATGGGCGAGGCGGGGACGTCCAATCCGGCGGCCGCCACCAAGGGCCTGGCCGAGGCGCTCATCACCACCGCCGCGGGCCTGATCGTGGCCATCCCGACGCTGCTGGCCTACAACTTCTTCAGCCGCCAGGCCGAGCGCGCCGCGGCCGAGATGGAGACCTCGGCCAGCTGCCTGGAGATCTGCCTGGCCCGCAACGAGTCCCACGGCATCAAGGACCCCGAAGAGGCAGTCAGCCACAGATGAACACAGATAAACGCAGATTCGGGATCAGGGTGAGAATCTGTCACAGCCTCAATCCCATCCGTGTTCATCTGTGTGCATCTGTGGCTGATCTCGGCGCGGTGACGCCGTGAAGATTCCGCGCGCCGTCGCCAAGCCCTCGCGGGTGGAGATCGTCCCGCTCATCGACCTGATGTTCCTGCTGATGGTCAGCTTCGTCTACGCGGCCATGTCCATGACCGTGCACCGGGCGCTGCCCGTGGACCTGCCCGGCGCCTCGGGCGCCGCCGTCCAGCGCGACGACCACATCGCCGTGACCGTCGACCGGAGCGGCGCCATCTTCCTGGACGGCCGGGCGGTCGCGCCCGAAGAGCTCGCCGCCGAGGTGAAGGCGCGCCTGGCGAGAACGCCCGACCTCAAGGTCTCGCTCGACGCCGACCGCGGCGCGGCCTACGGCGAGGCCGTCAGGGTGCTCGACGTCCTGCGCCGCGCCGGCGCGGAGCGGGTCAGGCTCTCCGTTCAACAGGAGCCATTCAACCACCAAGACACGAAGACACAAAGACATCACCAAGAGAAGAAGCCTTAGCTTTGTGTCTTCTTCGTGACTTTGTGGCTTCGTGGTTAGGGGAACCGGCGCCATGAGCGACTGTTTCGTTTCCTGGAGCGGCGGGAAGGACTGCTGCCTGGCGCTGTACCGGGCGAAGCGCATGGGCCTAGTCCCCCGGCGCTTCCTGACCATGCTGGTCGAGGACGGGCTGCGCTCGCGGTCCCACGGCCTGCCGGAAGCGGTGCTCCGCGCGCAGGCCGCGGCCGCCGGCGCCGGAATCGAGTTCGTGCCCACGACCTGGGACGACTACGAGGAGAAGTTCATCGCCGCGGCCGAGCGGCTCGCGCGCGAGGGGCTCGCGACCGGCGTCTTCGGCGACATCGACGGCCAGAGGAACCGCGACTGGGTGGAGATGGCCTGCGCCAAGGCCGGCGTCTCGCCGGTCGAACCGCTCTGGGCCGCGCCGCGGCGGGAGCTGCTCGCCGAGTTCATCGACGCCGGCTTCGCCGCCCGGGTGGTGGTGGCCCGGGCCGACCTCCTGGAGGAGAGCTTCCTGGGGCGGCCGGTCGACTGGAAGCTGGTCGAGGACCTCGAGGCCCGGGGGCTCGACGCCTCCGGCGAGAACGGCGAGTACCACACCGCGGTCACCGGCGGGCCGGTCTTCTCCCGGCCGATAGCCGTCCGCGAGGTAAGCCGCTCCCGCCGCGGGAACCACTGGTTCCTCGACGTCGACTGCCAGGGCACTTAACCACAAAGACACGAAGACACAAAGAGGTCACAAAGAGAACCACATTCTCCTGATCAGAGCCGTAGGGGCGACCCGCCGGGTCGCCCCTACCTGGGTCGATCAGGCCCGTCCCGCGGTTCTTTCCGGCAGTTCTTAGTGATCTCTTCGTGCCTTTGTGGCTTCGTGGTTAGGTCTACGCCTTCGACCAGAGCCCGATGCGGTTGCCGTTGGGGTCGCGGAAGAAGCCCACGAAGCCGTGCTCGCCTATGCCGGTCTTGTCCTGGAGGACCGTGCCGCCGGCCTCCTTGACGGCCTTGAGCGCCGCGGGGATGTCCTTGACCTCCACGTAGATCACGACCCCGCCCTCGCCCACGGGCAGCTTGGGGTCGAACCCGCCCTCGAACCCGAGCATGCCGGTCTTGAAGCTCAGGTAACCCTCGGACGGCTTCATGTCCCATCCGAAGACCGCGCTGTAGAAGACCTGGGCCTTCTCGAGGCTGGGGGCGGGGATCTCGAGGTAGCAGATGCCGGCGTGGCGGGTGGGCGGCTTCATCATGGCGGAACCCTTTCATGCAGATGCCGCCGGATAAACGCCGTGCTCGCTCGCCATCATCCCGCACAGCGGCGAGTCCGATCACCGCAGAGGCGCCGAGACGCGGAGAACGGCCGGCTATCGGCTTTCGGCTTTGGGTTTTCGGCGCAACGGCCGTTCCGATAGCCGAATGCCGAAGGTCGAAAGCCGACGCTCGTCCTCCGCGCCTCGGCGATGAACCTCAGCTCAGGCGTTAGGGGAGGTCTCCAGGACCGTGACGTGGGTCTCGAGGACCCGGCAGAGGCGGTCGATCTCGCCCGGGCCGTAAGCGCGGGTGCTGATCAGGCCGCAGACCTTGCGCAGCTCCTCGGCGTCCATCCCGGCGGGCAGCCTGCCAGCGTCGCCGGAGGCCAGCAAACTGGCCAACTCGGCGCCCGCCACCTCCAGGTCGCCGGCGTCCTTGAGTTCCGAGGGATTCGGGACGCTCCCGCCCGACGGGTCGAGGCGCCGGGCGAGTAGCCCGGTAGCGCGCGTCACCAGCGCCAGGAGGTCGCTCCGCCGGCCCGCCTCCGTGGATATCGAGGCGGCGGTGTAGGCCTGCCAGGCGAAGGCCAGGATGGCGCCCACGTTGGCGCGGTCGAAGCCCGCGGGGTTGTGCTTCACGGCGTAGACCGCGGTCTCCAGCTCGGCGGCGTCCACGCCCGGCGGCAGCGCGGCCCCGCCCTTCAGGGCGCGGAGAATGTCTCCGCAGTGGATTCGGATGGTCGGGCTCTGGACCGGAGGGAAGAACCCGTCGCCGGGCTCCTCGAAGGACGTGCCGTCGGGGGCCTTGCGATAGAGGATGAACTCGCGCAGCTTGGAGATCGCCGCGGCAATGCGTTCGTCGGCGGTCAAAGGCATCGTCTGCTCCTCGCTCTTCCGGCGGGTGCATTATCCAGTCCCGGAGCGGGGCGGCAAGGGAAGGCGTGGGAAGGCAGAAGGGAGAAGGAAGAAGGCAGAAACCCGAAGATGGTGGACGCTCCTTCGGCCTTTCCCGTTTCTGCCTTCTGCCTTCTTACTTCTGCCTTCCTCCGCGCCGCCTCCCTTTGACGCCGCACAGGACGGGGTTATCCTGACAGCCTAAAGGAGGAACCCCATGGCCCCCAGCGCCCACCTCGCCGCCGCCCTGAAGGCCGCCGACTGGTTCGTCGCCACCCAGGTGCTCATGAAGAAGCCGCACTGGGACGCCAACCACGGCCGCTTCGTCTACACCTACCACATTCCGACGAAGAACCGGGTGCTGGGGCTGTCCTGGACCCAGGGACGGGCCATCATCACGCTGCTGGCCGCCTGGGAGGCGACCGGCAGGCCGGAGTACCTCAAGGCCGCGATCCAGGGCGGCGAGTACATCAAGCACCTCCAGGTCCTCGACGCCCGGAATCAGCGCGCGTTCGGCGCCATCCGCGAGGAGTGCCTGGCCTCCTGGTACGTCTACCCGCGCGACGCCATGGAGGCCGGGCTGGGGCTCGTCTTCCTGCACCGCGCGACCGGCGATGCCGAGTGGCTCTACCGGGCGCGGATCTTCGGCGACTGGTTCATCAAGCAGGCCATGGCCGAGGAGAAGGGCGAGTGGACCCGCGGCGCCTTCTTTCTGGACGCTGCGGAGAAGAAGCGCCACCTCGACCGGCGGAGCTTCTGCCTGGGCGGCGGCACGCCCTTCTTCTCGAACCTCGCGAAGGTCACCGGCGACTCCTTCTACATGGACCGCGGCTTCAGGCCGCTGGCCGCCGCCCAGCTGCGCGATTACGTCCGCGAGGACGGGGCCATCCTCTCGCGCTCCCGGACCGACCCGGCCGGCGAGGGCGTCGGCCATCACGACGCCAGGGACAAGCGCTACGAGGGCCTGGCGGTCAACGACGACGCCCTGGGCCTCACCAACGTGGTCGCCTGGAAGGAGCTCGGCGAGCAGGTCTACCTCGACCGGGCCGCGGCCTACGCCGAGTACATGCTCCGCGACGAGTACCCCGTCCCCAACCACGCCGCGGCGCCGCTCCGGGCGCTGACCCTCCTCGAGACCGGCCGGGCCACCGGCGAGAAGCGCTTCGCGGCCTTCGCCGCCGAGCGGCTCGCGCCCATGTTCCTGAAGGGCCGGGTGGCCGGCTCCGCCGACGCGGCCATCGAGGGGGCGTTCCGCGGCGAGGACGAGCCGGCCGAGTACTACGGACCGAAGGGCTCGGACCCGCTCGACTTCGTCAACACCCGCGTGACCGCCTACGCGGCGAGCGCGCTCTTCAAGCTCGACGGGACGGTCTTCGGGCCGTACTACTCGGCCTTCGACTGGGAAAAGCCCGTCCGCAGGGTCGAGCCGGAGTTGCTCGCGCCGTACCGCCTCTGAGAGAGGCCCGGGCCGCAGCTCAGCCACAGATGAACACAGATGAACACAGATACCTGGAGAAAGTGACGGAGCTTCTCCTCATAAGTCACAACATGCTCTTCCATCTGTGTGCATCCGTGTTCATCTGTGGCTGGTGCTCCGGCCGCAATGCAGTGCAGCGGTGAGTTCCGGGAATCCCGCCCCGTTCGCGCCGGCCGAGCGCCGGCAGCTCTTCCGGTTCTGCCTCTACGGCTTCCTGAAGAACCAGCAGTACTACGAGTGGTTCATCATCCTGGCCTTCCGGGACAAGGGGCTGTCCTTCACGGCCATCGCCGGGCTGTTCGCCTTCAGCCGGGTATGCATCAACCTGCTCGAGATCCCCACCGGGGCGGTGGCCGACGCCTGGGGCCGGCGACGGACGATGATCGCCTCCTTCTCGGCCTACATCGTCGCCTTCCTGGCCCTGGCCTTCGCGCCGGGCTACTGGGCGCTCTTCCCGGCGATGATGTTCTATTCGGCCGGCGAGGCCTTCCGCGAGGGCACCCACAAGGCCATGATCTTCGACTGGCTCACCCGCCTGGGGCGCGCCGGCGAAAAGACCCGGATCTACGGCGTGACCCGCTCCTGGAGCAAGATCGGCTCGGCCCTGTCCATCGTGGTGGCCGCCGCCATCGTGGTGGCCACGCGCGACTATCGCTGGGTCTTCGTGCTCTCGACCGTGCCCTTCGCGGCGAACATCGTAAACTTCCTGTGCTACCCGAAGTATCTCGACGGGGATTGCGAGGTCCGCCGGCTGCCCGGCGAGGCCGCCGCGCGGCTCTGGTCCGGCGTGAAGCTCGTGGGCACGCGCCCGGCGCTGCGCGGACTCATCGTCGAGAGCATGTGCTTCGAGGGCATCTTCGAGGCGGCCAAGGACTTCATCCAGCCGCTGGTCAAGGCCGTGGCCGCGGTGGCGCTCCTGGCCTGGCTGCCGGAGATGAAGTCCTTCGACGAGATGATCCGCACCGCCTTCCTGATGGTGATAGTGGTCGTGCCGCTCTCGCTGGCCGCGAGCCTGGCCTCGCGCCAGAGCCACCGGGCGGCGAGCTCCTGCGGCGGCGAGGACCGGCTGGCCTCCTGGCTGTGGGTCGTGGCCCTGGCGCTCTACCTCGGCACCGGCGCGGCGCTCCTCGCCGGAGTCGGGGCGCTCGCCATCCTGGGCTTCGTGCTACTGACCTCGGTGCAGAACGTCTGGCGCCCGACCCTCACCGCCCGCTACTACTGTCACGCGGAGACCGGGAGCGCGGCCACCACGCTCTCGGTCGAGAGCCAGGCCCGCGGGCTCGCCGCCGCCGCGATCCTGCCGGTCCTAGGCGTGGCCGTCGACCGCCTCTCCGGCGGAGCGAAGCCGGTTCCCGCCGAGTCCCTGTGGCCGGTGGCTGCCGCCGGCGTGCTCTTCTGCCTGCTGGGGCTGCTCATCAACCTGCGCATGCGGAGCAGGGCGGTCGCGGTCGCCGGGGCGGAGGCAACCACAGACGGGTCCGGCGGCAACCGATCCACTGAGGCGTAAGTCTGCAGGCTCTACCCGGGCAGGGGGCGGTTCTCTCCGGCGGGGGCACAGATTCGATTACTGCGGCCGCAGGCCGCAGGGATCGAATCC
>CALGYR010000160.1 GCA_937935355.1 uncultured bacterium
TTTTAATGGTACGGCGACCCCCGAGATCTACACTCTTTCCCTACACGACGCTCTGCCGATCTCCCCGCTCGGCCGTCGAGGAACTGGCCTGGTCGGGCGCGCTCGGCCTGGGCGCGCTCTCGCTCGCCTTCGCCCTGCTGGGCATGGCCGGGCTCTTCCGGACGTGGGCTCTCGCGGCCGGACTGCTGGCCGCGCTCGTCGCCGGGTGGCGCGACCTGTGGAGGCTCCTGCCGCGCGTGGCCTCGGCCATACGCCGGGCCCAGGTACGCGGCGGCATCGCCGGTAGCGCGCTGCTCCTGGCGCTGGCCGCGCTCTTCGCCTGGCGCGCGGCGCACTGCTTCGCTCCGCCGCTCCTGAACGAACTGGATTACGATGCCCTCGAGTACCACCTGGCCGCGCCGCTCGAGTGGCTCTCGGCCGGGCGCCTGTCCTTCCTGCCCCACAACGTCTACGCGGACATGCCCGCCGGAGGGGAGATGCTCTACGCCCCGGGCCTGGCCATGCTGCCGGACTTTTTGGGAGGCTACTGGTTCGCCAAGCTCCTGGGGCTCTCGGCCTCGGCTCTGGCCGCCCTGGCCGCCGCGGCGATGGCCAGACGCCTGGCCGGAAGGCGCGCCGCCCTGGCCGCCGGGACCATTCTCTTCGCCGGGACCTGGCTCGCCTACCTGGACTCCGCCCCGTTCGTGGAGCACTTCCTGCTGCTCTACGCGACGGTGGCCTGGGGGGCGTTCGGAGCGTGGGTGACGCGGGGGGCATTCGGCCTTCGGCATTCGGCTGTCGGAACAGCTCGCGAACCCAAAGGCCGAAAGCCCTTCCACTCCGCTCAGGGCCTGGGCCGTGAGCCCGGCGAACGGCCGAAAGCCGAAAGCCGGTCGTTATTGATCGTCGCCGGGCTGGCCGCCGGGTTCGCCGCTGCGACCAAGTATCCGGCCGCGGTCTTCGTGGCCGCCCCGCTCGGGGCCGCGGCGCTCCTGGCCCCCCTGGCCCGGGCCATGGCTCTCGGATTCGCGCGCCGGGCTTCCGAGGCCCCGGCACCGCACCGGGCACCGGGCATCCCGCGCACGCTTCTCGGCGCACTGGCCTCCGCCGCCCTGGTCGGGGCACTCGCGCTGGCGGTCGCCTCGCCGTGGTACATTCGGAACCTGTCGGCCGACGGCGATCCCTTCTACCCGCTCGCGACAGAGACGATCCCGAGCAGCCACTGGGACGCCTACAAGCGCGCCCGCTGGGACCGGGCGCACTCGCCCCAGAAGAGCCCCTGGACGGCCCTGCGGGACGCGTTTGCCGGCCAGCCTCTGCCCGCCGCCCGGCCGGAGAACGGCGGCGGTCCTGACATCACCGTCGAGCAGGCCTGGTACAACCTGTTCACCGGCCAGCTCCTCCTGGTCTTCGCCCCGCTCGCGCCCCTGGCTCTCTGGCGGCGCAGGCGGCGCGCGACGGCCGCGGCGCTCTGGTGGCTCGCCCTGGGGGCGGTCTTCGTGGCGGGCTGGGCCTGCCTCACGCACCAGGTCGATCGATTCCTCTGGCCGTGCTTCGGATTGCTGGCGGCACTGGCGGGGGCCGGCGCCCCGGCGCTGCCCCGCCGCGCCGGCGGGCATCTGCTCCCCGCCGTGCTCCTGGCCGGGCTGCTCCTGGCCGCGACGGCGGAATTCGCTTGGATGGAGATGGTGGAGATGAACGCCAGGGGTCCCGGGCTGAAGGCGCCTACGAGCTCCGCTCCCACCGGCCAACCGGCCACCGACCGCGGCGACGATGCATGGGAGATGATCGACGCGGCCAACGCGTTGCCGGCTGACGCCCGAATACTGCTCGTGGGCGAGGCCCGCGCGGCGCTCTTCCGCCGGCCAACGCTCTACGCCACGGTCTTCGACACCCACCCGTTGGAAGTGGCCCTGGCCGCCTCGCAGACCCCGCGGGAACTGGCCGCGAAGCTCCGCGCCCTGGGCGTCACCCACGTCTTCTTCAACTGGCCGGAACTCCGGAGGCTGCGGAGGACCTATGCCGTGGCCCGCCCTGCGGACGAAGACGCCCGCCGCGAATCCGGGGGGTTGGGACTGCTTCCGGACGGCCGCCTGCCGGGCTGCTTCCCGCTGACCGCCGAGAAGACGCGCCTCCTCGATGCCTTCGAACGGGCCTGGCTCGTGCCGGTGTCCTATCGCGGACCAACCGGCATAAGCCCGCTGACCGGCAGAGTGGTCTGGGCCTTCGAGCTGTGGCGGCTCAAACCGGAGCTCTGACGCGCCGGGCGTGGGGACGTTTCCATGGCGCGTGAGCTCGGTGGCTCGACGATCAACGATTAACGGCTAACAACCAACAACCAGCAACCAGCAACCAACATCCAACAACCAATAGGCAAGAACCAACCACGACCTGAGACAGGAGCCGACCATGGCGGCGGGACGTCACGGCTGATCGCTCCGAGATCGTAGTTCAGTTACTGTCAAGGCTGTTGGCTGTTGGCTGTTGGCTGTTGGCTGTTGGCTGTTGCCCGCGTTTTTCCCTTGCCCGAAGCGGCCCTGGCATTAGAATGCTCCTCGTCTCCGCACAGGGCTTGGCGTGGTGCCGGCCCTTGGAACGATCGTCTCGGCGAAGCACAGGGATGCGAAAGCCCCTCGCCGCGAGAGGAGTGTAGTCCATGTCCAGAGTCTGCGAAGCTTGCGGCAAGAGCCCCACCACCGGCGTGCGCTACAAGAGGCGCGGTCTGGCCAAGGCCAAGGGCGGCGTCGGCGAGAAGATCGTCGGCAAGATGCTCCGCACCTTCTCCCCGAACCTCCAGCAGGTCAAGATCCGCACTCCGGAGGGGACCGTCCGCCGCGTCAAGCTCTGCACCCGCTGCCTGAAGTCCAACAAGTTCGCCAAGGCTTAGCCTCTCTGGGATCGGGGACCTGGGAGCGGGAATCGGAGATCCGCGCCGGGCGTGCGTCCGTTCGCCCGGCGGGTTGTTTCCGGTCCCGAGTCCCCGGCCCCTGATCCCCGGCAGTTGACCGTCGTATGCGTCTGCCCCTCGAACTCCTGGTAGCCCTGCTGCTCGCCAAGTTCTTTCAGGAAGGCCACTTCAACCGCCACGCCTCGATCTGGCTGATCCTGCCCTGCGCGGCGGCCATGATCGGCTCGTGCTGGCTGCTGCCCAGGCTCGCCTGGCTGATCGCGCGCCGGGGGCTGATCCGAACCGGCGCACCCTTCCTGGCCTTCTACGAGGCCCACGCTCGGCTGATGACCTACGCCCGGATTCTCAGCGTGGCGCTCTACGCCCTCTTCCTGCTGGTCACCGGCTGGGCGGCTCTGGTCGTCGATCAGCGCGGGCTGGACGCCGGCCGCTGGGTGATCGGCGACGACGTGCTGCAACTGCTGCCCTTCGTGCTGGCGGCGATGGCCATGTGGATCGCCGACTACCCGGCGGTGCGCGGCCTGCATCCTGCCGACTGGGGCCTGGGCGAGTACCTGCGCAACCAGGTCCGCGGCTGGCTCTTCCTGCTCGCGCCCTGGCTGGCCATGACCGCGGTGTTCGACTCCCAGCCTTACTGGCCCTGGGGCCTGAACGATCTCTTCGCGACCAGTCTGACCGCCCAGGCCGCCCTGACCGTGCTGATCTTCGCCGCGGTGCTCGTTCTCTTCCCGGCCTACCTGGTGCGGCTCTGGCCCTCCGAGCGGCTCCCCGACGGAGAGATCCGCGCCCGGCTGGAGGCGCTGCTGGAGCGCGCCAGGGTGCGCTGCCGCGAGCTGGTCGTGTGGAACACCGGCCGCGGGAGGCTGCCCAACGCCGCGGTCATGGGCATGGTCGCCAGGCTGCGCTACGTGGCCTTCACCGACGCGCTGCTGGCCGAGCTCCCGCCCGAGGAGATCGAGGCGGTGCTGGCCCACGAGGCCGGCCACGTGCGGCACCATCACATCGCCTTCTATGCGATCTTCGCGGCCGGCTTCCCGGTCGGGATTCTGGCGGCCGGCTGGCTGCTGATCAAGTCGTTCGGCCTGGAGTTCCTCGACTCCTTCAGCGGGCAGATCGTCGCCGCCGCGGTGATGGTCGCCCTGGTGGTGCTCCACTGGCGCTACGCCTTCGGCTTCGTCTCGCGCTGCTTCGAGCGCCAGGCCGACGCCGCAGCCTGCGAGGTGCTGGGCTCGGGCGTCCCGCTGGCCTCGGCCCTCGAGCGCCTGGCCCTGGCGGCAGGAGCCCCGCGCGAGGCCAGCTCGTGGCGGCACCACAGCATCGCCGAGCGCGTGGACTTCCTGGCCCGCGCCGCTGCCGACCCCCTGGTGCTTGCGCGCCACCACCGCCGCGTCCGGACGGTCAAGGCCGCCCTGGCCCTGATCTTCCTGGCGGCCGTCGGGCTGATCCTCGCCGCGCTGCTCGGACAGGGACCGGCCGCCGGGTCAGAGCCCGGACCCAGGCCCGAGCCCGGGCATCCATCGGTTGCCACGCGGCCGGCGCCGGATAACATGGTGTCGTGCCGTACGCCTCCTGCAATCAGGAATGAAGGGAACCTGCCGTGAAACCAGCCCCCGCCCAGCATCCGCTCGAGCTAATGCACGTCTGTCACTCGTGCTTCGTGCTCCGAAGCCAGTCGGGCACCACGCTGCTGCTCGACCCCTACTTCGGCATCGACTTCAAGTGGAAGGGGCACCTCGAGAAGCACGCCGGGCCCGCGCCGGCGCTGCGCCCCGCTGAAATCACCGAGTGCCACGGCATCGTCATCACCCACGACCACCCCGACCACTGCGAGTCGCGGGCGGTCGGGGAGATCATGGCCCGGACGCGCTGCCAGCTCTGGGGCCCGTCGGGCATCTACCGGCGCGCGGTGGAGGCCGGCATCGACAACATGCAGGTCAACAAGCTCGAGCCGGGCAACCGCTTCAAAATCGGCGACATCGAGGTCCTGGCCCTGGCCAACAAGGGCAGCGAGGACATGAAGCCCTGCATGCGCATGAGCTTCCTCTTCCGCTCGGGCGATGCGACCGTCTTCCACGGCGGGGACAGCCACGGGCCAAGTCCCTCCTGGACCGGCCAGACCGACGGGACGAACCTCGCGCTCCTCTGGCCCACGCACGTCGAGAAGACCGTGCAGTTCCTCAAGCCCCAGTCGCTGGCCCTGATGCACTGCGACAAGTTCCAGCCGGGCGAGTTCCTGTGCGGCCACGACGAGGACCAGCTGCGCGCGGACCTGTCGCGGCGCTTCAAGGCGCTGGCCGTCCTGGCCCCGGCCCGCGGTGAGTGGTTCTGGCCCGAGAAGCTCTCGCTCGACGAGCTCCGCCGGCGCGCGGGCAAGGGCGGTCCCAGGCAGCGGCCGGCGGCGCAGGACGGGGCCGCGGCGGCGGTGGCGGCAGCGCCCCCGGCGGCCGAACCGGCCTCTGCCCCAGCCCCGGCGACTCCGGCAGATCCGGCAGCTCCGACAACTCCGGTAGCTCCGGCGGCTCCGGCTGCCTTGGCGGCCCCGGCCGCTCCAACCACCCCAGCGGCTCCGGCACCCGCGGCGCCAGAGACGCCCGCGGCGCCGGTCGATCCGACGGATCGGTCCGATGGGTCCAATCCGTCGGATCAACATCCGGCGCCGCCCTCCGGCGTCGAGAAGTGGCGCGCCGTGCGCGAGGCTAGCTGCCGGTGGTGGCGCGGGGAGGACCGCCGGCGCCCGCTGCTGCGGGTCACCGCCCCGGCCGATCCGGCCGATCCTCTGCCCGAGTGGGACATCTGGAGCCTGGTGCGCGAGCCGGACCACATCGGCGAGAGCATCCGCCGCTACGCCGGCATCTGCGCGAAGACCTTCCATGCGGCCGAGGCCCAGCCGTACATGGACATCAACTTCGCCCCGGGAGTGCTGGCCTCCTTCCTTTCGGGGTTCCTGGAGCTCGGCAACGGCACCGCCTGGGTGGAGAAACCCCACGACTGGGAGGCCATCGAGAAGATGGAACTCCGCCTGGACGCCTCGAACTCCTGGTGGACGCGCGCCAAGCGGGCCACCGACCTGGCCCTGGAGATCGGCGGGGGCGAGATGATCCCCTCCGTGACCGACTTGGGCGGGGTCCTCGACGTGCTCGCCGCCCTGCGCGGCACCAACGAGCTGCTCACCGACCTGGTCGACTGTCCAGAGCGCGTGAAGGCCGCCGCCGGGCGGCTGGTCGAATACTGGCACCGCTGCTACGACGAGCTCGCCGCCCCGATCGTCGACAGGTTCGGCGGCACGGTCGAGCGCTGGGGCTACTTCTCGCCGGGCAAGCACTACCCCATCCAGTGCGACTTCGCGGCCATGATCTCGCCGGAGATGTTCGCCGGGTTCGTGCTGCCGACCCTCGAGGCCCAGGCCGAGAAGCTCGACTACGTGATCTACCACCTGGACGGCCCCGGGCAACTGCCGCACCTCGACCACCTGCTCGGCATGAAGAAGCTCCACGCCGTGCAGTGGGTTCCGGGGGCCGGCAAGCCGCCCAGCTCCGACCCGGAGTGGTACCCGATGTACAGGAAGATCCAGGCCACCGGACGCGCCGTGGTGATGGGCCTGCCCGACGAACGCCTGGAGGCGATCCTGAGCGGGCTCGACCCGCGGCTGATCATCAGCTCCCGGCAGTGCGCCTCGCGCTCCGCGGCCGAGGACTACCTGGCCAGGGTCGAGAAGCTCTCCGCCAAAGGCTGAGCAGTCAGGAAAAGCGCAGGCCGGATGGCTGGCCCGGCGACTGGCCTTCGTCGCCGCCTTAAGAGCTACTCCCGCCCGGTCTTCGCGGCCGGGGTTTCAGCTTTGTCTCCGCCGGCCTCCGGCTCGACCATCTCGAAGGGGATATCGCCGGTCCGGACCGTGAAGGCGCGGCCGTCGGCGTTGTCCGCATTGAGCTTGCGGCCGACGGTCAGGGTGTACTTGCCGGCGACGCTAAGGTCGAAGAGCCTGGCCAGGTTCGCCGCGATCGAAACCGACTGCCCGGGCTCCAGCTTCCTGATCACGTACTTGCCGCGTTCCTCCCCGGCCCCGCCCACGGTCTCCAGCCACCACTTGCCGAAGCGCGTCACCGGGACCGCCTTGCCCTCGGCGTCCTTGACGGCCAGTTCGTAGTCGCCGATGCCGGCGACGTGTCCATAGGTGACGGTCGCCCTGCCGGCGTTCTTGAGAGTGATGGTCATGGGCAGCGCCTCGCCGGCAGTCCCCTTCTCCGGAAGGGCCACGGCCAGCTCGATTGCGTTGCTGACCGCCTTCACCTCGCGCACATTCCCAGATGTCTCAGAGGCGCCGGCCGTCCCCGCCCAGGACATCAGGGCCGAGGCGAAGCATCCCAGCACCAGCAGTGAGGTTCTCATGGTCTATCCTCTCCAATCTGCCTGACGGCGTCAGTCGTTGTCGTCGACGATGACCGCGGCGTCGCCGTTCAAGTATCCCGGTGCCGAGGCGGTAATCAAGGCCCTCACGGTCCCGTCCTTCTGCTTGTTGTCGACGATCGCAAAGTCGAAGGTGACCGACTTGGAGCCCTTCGGCACGGTAACCGTCGCCGTGACGGCCACCTTGCCGGTGTTGCCGGAGACCAGGTTCACGGTCACGGCCGGGTCGACGTTGCCGGGCAGGGTGACGCTGGCCTTGCCCGAGATGGTTCCGGCGCCCTCCGTGTACCTGTTGGGGCTGATCGTCACCACGATGGGACCGCCGTCGTTGTCCTCGACCACGAGCGAGGCCTCACCACTGCCGTATCCTGCCGCCGTGGCCGTAATGCGCACTGATTCGGTGCCATCGGCGACGGAATTATCCACCACCGTAAAATCGAAGTCGGCCGAGTTCTTTCCGGCCAGGATGTCCACGGAGGCCGGGACGGTGAGCCTGCCGGTGGCGCTGGAGGCCAGGTTCACGGTAAGCTTGGCCGCCACGTTATCCGTCACGCTGACGCTGGCCTTGCCGGTGATCTTGCCGTCGCCCTCCTTGACTTTGTCCACCGTCAGATTGACGGCAACCGGCCCGCTGTTCCAGCTGAAGGGCACCCAGTTGACTGGCCAGACGGGATGCTCGGTGGCTTCCGCCGAGGCGATGTTCTGATCCGCATTGGGTTTGAGGCTTCCGGCAACAGCAGTCCAGGTTCCTCCGGCATTGGTGGCATCGCCCTGCCATTCCCACTCGATTTTGCGGAGCGGCACGTACCTGGCATCATCGCCGGGCGGGAGGAACATCACGAAGGTCTTGAACTTGTCGTGGGTACCCTTGCTCTTAAGCGTTGCCGGCGTCAGCGCCGTGGATGGCGTATCGCCCTGCGTCTGTGAGGTCGCCCCCGTGGCGTAACTGCCCGCCGTGCCGGGGTGGCTGGTGTAGGGAGCGGGCTCGTACGGATACGTGTTGTCGAGCACGAAATGGCCGAAGTTGTTGCCGTACTCCTTCGCGCCAGCCCCAGTAACCCGGTGCAGGCCGTCGGTGATTATCTGCACGAAGTTCCACTTCCCTTGGGCATATCCCGACGGGACTGCAACCTTGCCGACCCACTCGATGCCGTTGGCCTTCGTCGCAGCGGGCGTCAGCTTCAGGCGATCCACCCCCCCCTCGACGACCTTCTTGACCGTCCCCTGGGTGGCGGTGAAGCTGGCGGTGGGCTTCTCCACGTTGAACGCCTCCTTGGCGAGGCACTCGACGCCGGACACGGTCACCTTGCACTGCACCTCCTGCGGATTCCCCGTGTCGACCCAGTAGTAGCGCACCGTCTCGCCGATCAAGGTGTCCGGATACACCGGCGTCAGCGTGGCCCTGGTCTGGTTGGCAGTCCAGTCGCGGAAGACCTTTCCGGGCAGCGCCCATTGGTAGCGGGAGGCGCCGAGACCGATCGGGGTCACCTCGGCCTTCAGGTTCATCTGCTGGCCGGGGAGCACCTTGCGCAGGGCCGACGTCAGCGAGACGTAGTTGACCGCGCCTCCGGCCACGTCGCGCTTGATCTCGACCTTGAAGATGGAGATGTTGATCTTGTCGGTGAAGACCAGATCGTCCGTGTTGCCCAGCTTTTTGTCCGGCCCGGCGTTGCGGTACTCGGCTTCCAGGACCTCGTCGCCCGTGGCGTCCCCGAGGCCGATCATCTCGAGCTCCAGCTCTCCGTCCTTGACGGTCGCCCAGAGGTCCTCGGAGGTCTTGTCGGTCTTGGGGTCTTTGAAGATGCTGGTGTCCGTGCCCTTGCGGACTATGTTCACGCCTTTGGCGCTCTGCCGTTTGATGGTCACCACGCCCTGGGGCCGCGGAGTGGGCACCACCGGCAGCACCTGCCGGAGCACCAGCGGTGCACGCCCCCCTGACCCGACCAGCGCGCCGAAGCCGGACTGGTCCTCGTCCGGATCCTCCACCGCGTCCTTCTTGGGGTCGGTGAGGTTGGCCGTACCGTCGCGGGCGGTGTCGGCGTCTAGGTCCAGGTCGATGGACATGGTCGTCCAGATGGGTGGTTCGGTCGGCTTGCCGCCGCCCTTTTTCTGGCCCTGACCACCCTCGACGATGGTGGTGTAGTGCCCCTTGACCAGTGCGTGCACGCGCTTGCCGGGCACCGACCCGGCCCGCCACCGGTTCTCCTCCTTGGTGTCCACCACCCGCTTCCAGGCGGTCTCGGACCAGAAGGACCCGGCCAGGAGATTGCCGGGCGGGATCAGCGAGTGCTTGGCGTCGTGGATGGTCTTGACGTGCACCGCCGGAGTGGTCGGAGCGATGAAGATGAAGCTGCCCACCATGTCGGGCACGCCCACGGTATGCGTGATCACCTTGTCGTTGGCGCCGGGTGGCTCCGGCGGCGGAGCGGCGGCAAGAGCCCCGCTCGACGCGAAAGCCAGACCGATCAACAAAGCTGCAGCCATCCTATAGGACATCATTCCCTTCCTCCTGTACTGCGTCCCACTGATCTGCCAAAATCCTAGCGCCGGGACGCGCCCTCCCGGCCGGCACGCTCCTGTTCGGCGTTCCAACGTTTCAAGAACTCCGCCCGCCGGCGACAATCATCCATCAAACCGGAGACTTGTTGGCTGTGAGGGTTCTGCGGATAGTTCCGCTGCAGAGCGGAGAGCAAGACCATGGCCTTCTCCGGCTCATCGTCCCAGATCACACTGGCGTGCTGGAAGAGGGCCAGCGGCGCCGCGTCCGAGTTCGGGTAATCGCGGTACACCCGCGCGATGAGCTCCAGGTCCTTGGCATCCTGCGTGGCCGTGAAAGTGGTGCAGCCGAGCTTGAGGATCGCCCGCGGAGCTATCAGGGCGCCCTTGTAGGGCTTGTCCAGGAACCTGCGCCAGACCTGCGCGGCGCCCTTGCCGTCCCCGGAGTTCCAGAGGACCTCGCCGGACTGGCACAGGGCGAAGGCCACCTGTTCCGCGTGGGCCTCCTTGAGCTCGCCCCGGACCACGCGATCGAAGAGCGCACCGGCCTTGTCGAGCTTGCTGCCCTCCAAATACACGCTGGCCATGAAGAGACAGACCCTGGGCCTGTCGCCGCCGATCGCCAGGAGCTGCCAGGGCAGCGGCATCTCGCGCCGGCGGCACTTCTCGGCCAGCAGCAGCGTCCCCGAGGGCACGCCCCGTCCGCGGCTCTGGTCCGGCCTCATCTGAAAGCTGTTGGAGAAGTGCGCGTCGGCGGCCTTGAAGTCCGCCCGCATGTAGCTCACGATGCCCAGGCGCACGTGCGCGTCGGGGACCACCTGGCCCCACGTCTCATGGGCGCCCTTCGGGACCTCCTCCAGGATCAGGGCCTTGCACCGCACCGGGTCGACGGCCATCGCCGCCTCGGCGGCCAGGGGGTCCTCCGCCGGGACGGAGCCGTCCGGCCTGGCCTGGAAGATGCCCGGATCTATGGCGCCCCTCCAGGAGTCGGGGAGCCGGCCCGGCTCGGGCACGGCGTACTTCTCGGGATGCAGGATGGCCCCGTACTCCACCCCGGCACAGGCGGCGCGGAACTCCTGTTCCAGCCAGTAGTCGCCCAGTTCCAGATGGGCGTGCCCGCGGTAGGCGCCCAGGGGCTCGGCCTTGATGAAGTCGGCCAGGCGCTTGACCGCCTCGGCGTTCCGCTTGAGTCCGAACAGACACTGCCCGACCCTCAACTCCGAACACTCCGCCAGGATGTGGCCGGGAGCCTCCTTCCGGACCCATTCGTAGACCGGGATGGCATCCTTGAACCTGCCCTCCTGGCGCAGGCGCTCAGCCTTCTCGAAGGCCAGCTTCAGAGGGCCTGTCTTGATCTCCCTAATCCGCTCGTTGACCCAGGCCATCCTGCCACGAATGGCCTCCTCGCTCAAGTCGCCGGCGTAGTAGCTCTTGTGCTGCGCGAAGAGCTTGAGAGCGTAGTCCAGGGGACGCAGGGCCAGCTGCAGTTGCTGGAGGTCGTCCTTCTCCTGGGCGTAGATGCATCCCAGGTAGTACGCCGCCTCGATGAAGGCGTCGTCCCTGCCCTGGTTCGAGAGGAACCAGTTGAGGGTCTTTACGGCCTCGTCGCGCCGGCCCTCGGCCGCCGCGACGCGCGCCAAGCCCACCTTGGACTTCAGTCCCCAGCGACTGTGGCTCTTGTCCTTGAGCTCGGCGAAGGCCCTCCTGGCCTCCTCCAGTCCGGATTTCTCGCCCTCCGAGAGGAAGCGCAGGCACAGGTCGCCGTAGCGAGCCAGGGCTTCGTCACCGGGGGCCGCTCCGGGCTTGGCCAGTTCCTTGAGCAACTGCAGCGCCAGGGCGCGGTCCTTCGCCTCTTTGCTTACGGCCAGGCGCTTGGCCCGGTCCAGGGGCGTCTCCGGTTCGGCGGCGGAACCCGAGACGGCGGCGACCAGAACCGCCGTCAGGCAACACCATAGGCACCGATGTATCATCGCATCCCCTTCTGATCAGGATACGGCCAGGGCGCACCCCAGCCCCGTCCGCACAATCAAGGCCCTAACTCCCTCCCGTAGCGGTCGATTCCGCCAATTTTAGCGCCGCCACCATCCAGTCTCCGCGCCATCTCCACGGCTTCGACGAGCATACCGGCCGCCCTGCGCAGGCGCCGGACGCCCAGGTCCGCCGGACTCCTGCCGGGGTGGAGTATGTCCACGAAATCGGCGGCCAGCTCCGCCCATTCCGGGCCGAAGGTCTCGGCCCCGACCGCCGCGCGGACCGTTTCGGAAAGCAGCGCCCGGTCGTCGACGGGCGCGCCGGTCATCTCGCCGCTGCGGAAGAGCCCCGCGATCCAGGCCTGGACCGCGTCCTCGTCGCCGGCCTCGGCGGCGGAGAGGTCCCGGGCCCGACGCGCCACGATCTCCGCCTCGCTCATCCGGGGCAGGACGCCAAGGATCAGGCACCGGTCATGGATTTCCTCGAAGAGCCACTCGTGCAGGAGAAGTCTGGCCAGGTGCGCGCCGATGCCGACCGACCCGGCCTGGGCGGACCACTCCTGTCGTGCATCCATGACGGTCTCCGGATTGCGCTCCGCCCACCGACGGCTGCCGGGCATTCTAGCCGCGCCGGGCATCCTGACAAGGTAATTGGGCCCATACCGCGCCGGCTGTTCTTTGTGGCTTCGTGGCTTTGCGCGAGAGACGACGACAGCGGCAAGGAAAAGCCGCGCTCCAGGGCTTTTCATCTGTAAAGGACAAAAGCAAGCACAGAACTCCGCCGGCCCCAC
>CALGYR010000161.1 GCA_937935355.1 uncultured bacterium
CTCGCGCCTCGGCCGGCGCCCAGCCGCCCCCGGCGCGCCCCACCCAGGTTTCCGGACGCACTCTTAGACATGGCACATGGCGTATTCAATGCAAGCGTATCGCCATGGACCGCCACCGTCATTCTTCGCGTCTCGGCGTCTCAGCGGTGAAACCGGCCACCCCCGCAACACCGCATGACTCCGTTGGTTCTTGCGCCGAATCCCCGACCAACGAAAATGGCCGAAGCTCGAGAGTCGCGAAAGGAGCCGGCCATGGAACAGAACGCCTCCGCCACGCAGTCCCAGCGGCCCAAGGGCTGGGTCGCCCGCAACTGGAAGTGGGCGCTGCCCGGCGGTTGCCTGCTGCTCGTGCTCCTGTCCATCGGCGGCTGCGCCGGCTTCGCCGCGCTCCTGATGGGCGGGATGAAATCCTGCGACGCATACAAGCTGGCCCTCGCCGAGGCCGGCCGGTCGCCGGAGGTCGCCGCGGCCATCGGCAGCCCCATCGAGGACGGCTGGTGGCTGACCGGCAACATCAACGTTTCCGGATCGTCCGGACACGCTGACATCCAGTTCCCGATATCCGGGCCCAAGGGCAAGGCCACCGTCCACTGCCAGGCCGACAAGTTCGCCGGCAGCTGGCAGATCCTGCGGCTGACCGTGGTCGTCGCCGGCACGGGCGAGAAGATCGAACTGATCGCGCCGGAGGCGGAGGGCTCGCCCCGGCTTCGCGAGACGATCTGAGGGCCGGGACGCTGGGGAACTTGCTGAGGCAGCGATTCTTCGGGCCGAAGATCCTTTAGAACAGGACTGAGCTTTTGGCTTGACCGCACGTAACCCCAGGATACCATCTGGGACACAGGTTCACGAATGGCACCCTGTTTGTCGGGGTCTGGCGCCTCGGTCTATTCTCGGAGGAATGGCAATGGCCGATAACTCGTTCTTCGATGAGACTTCCGAACAGTCCGTCGTGAAATCGACCATTGTTGCCAAGTATTTCTGGGCCTGGGCCAAGGTCATCGCCTCATCCGAAAAGAGGCGAGGTGGAGGCAACATAGCCTACATAGATCTATTTGCAGGGCCAGGGCGCTACCGCGATGGCTCATCCTCCACGCCACTAAAGGTTCTAGAGCAAGCCATTAGCGACAAGGACATGCGCGAAAGGCTGGTAACCATATTCAATGACAAGGATGAGGCCAACGCGCGGACGCTTGAGCAAGAAATCAGGAGGTTACCCGGAATCGATCAACTGAGGCATACACCTCAGATCTGGAATCATGAGGTCGGCGACCAGATCGTAGATACCTTCGAGCAGATGCGGTTAGTTCCCACCCTCCTGTTTGTGGACCCTTGGGGCTACAAGGGGCTCTCCCTTCGCTTGGTGAATGCTGTTCTGAAGAACTGGGGGTGTGACTGCATCTTCTTCTTCAATTACAACCGAATCAACATGGGACTGCACAACGATGCAGTGGCTGAACATATGGAAGCTCTTTTTGGCAAAGAGCGAGCACAGATTCTGCGGGAGAAGATGGAGTCCATGGCTCCCGAGCAGAGAGAAAGAAGCATTGTCGAGGAACTGTGCGGAGCTTTGGAGCAACTAGGCGGCAAATACGTTCTGCCATTCTGTTTCAGGAGCGCCAGCGGCGGCCGCACGACCCATCATCTGGTGTTTGTAAGCAAGAACTTCCTGGGCTATGACATCATGAAGAGCATCATGGCAAGTGCCAGTTCGCAGATCGAACAGGGTGTCTCCTCGTATCATGAGTCCCCGTGAGGGGACTGCCGTGATGGTTCTGCTTTCCC
>CALGYR010000162.1 GCA_937935355.1 uncultured bacterium
TGTTGGTTGTTGGCTGTTGGCTGTTGGCTGTTGGCTGTTGGCTGTTGGCTGTTGGTTGTTGAGTACTACTCCGGCCTTCAGGCCTTCCGCCCGGGCGCACCGCCTCCGGGCTTGCCCGCCGCGCCCTTGCCGGCCGCGGGCTTGGCCCCGCCGGCCACGAAGAACTTCACCTGGTCGAAGGTCTGCTGCATGCGCTCGTCGAGCAGGGTCTCGAGCTTCTCCGACAACCCCAGGAGCTCATAGCAGTAATCGGGGACGGCCTCGATCTCGTGGTCGCCGCACTCCAGCCCCCCCAGTTTGGCAAGCTGGTTGGCGACGTGGACCAGGGCCAGCCCGCGCAGGATCTCCTGGGGCAGGCCCTGCTTGGCCGCGTAGGCCGGGTGGTGGTGGTACTCGACTATGCGGGCGAACTCGTTGGGCAGCTTCCAGGACTCCAGCAGCATCATTCCGTAGATGGCGTGGGTGCTGCCGAAGAGCGCCACCTCCTTGGCGATGCCGGTCATGCCCTCCGGGCCCTGGAAGGGGTCGATGAGCTCCTCGGTGAGCTTGGGATGGGCCACGGCCATGGCAAACTTGCCGATGTCGTGAAGCAGTCCGATGGTGCCGGCCTCGGCCTCGCCCATGACCGGGACCTTGCGGACCAGCAGCCGCGCGGCCACCGAGACGCCCAGGGCGTGCGCCCAGAGGGCCTCGAAGCTGTAGCCGCGCGCGCCCCGGGGCTGCTTGAAGATGGTCTGCAGCCCCGAAACCATGATCAGGTGCTTGATGTTGCTGAGGCCGATGACCACGATGGCCCGTTGGACGTCGGTGACCGTCTCGCCCTGCCCGTAGAAGGCGCTGTTGGCCATGCGCAGCAGGCTGAGCACGATGCCCGGATCCTTGATGGCGATGCTGGCCAGGCTCTTGGCGCTGGAGTTCGGGTTGCCGATCTCACGCAGGAGCTGCTGGGCCACGATGGGCAGCGGCGGGATGGCCTGGACGTAGCGGCGGATGGCCTTGACCGTCGCGGCATCGAGGTCGCCGGACGAGACGGGCGAGTAAGTCTGCTGCCCATCCGCGGCCGCCGGCGGCTGGGATGACGGTTGCGCCTGCGACGGCGGCGATGCCGGTGTCGGTGGCTGAGCCTGTCGCGCTGCCGGCCCGGGCGCCTTGTCTGCCGTCCGGGATTGCGGCTGCTCCGCGGGCTTGGCGACCTCGGCAGCCGCCTCGGACTCGCGCAGGACGGCCAGGGCCGGAAGCTCCTCGGCGCTGGAGACGAGCTTCTTCTGAATCAGGCCCACCCAGAGGCTCAGGCCCCGCCGCCCCTGCTCCACGTCCAGGATCTTACGGAGCGTCTCGATCAGCGGCAGATGCCCGGGTTCCGGCGCAAAACAGTACTTGCCGGAGGAGGTCGGACGGAAGAGGCCCTGGCGCACCCAGTCGATCAGCGTCCTGGCCACATCGCCCGGCTTGGTCCTGAGGGCCGTCGCGAAGTCGGCCACCGAAACGTACGTGGCGTTGCGGCGCAGGCAGAGCGCGAGCATGTCGAGCGCCAGTCTGCTGCGCAGACTGGCATACACAAAGTTCTTGAGCTCCCGGGTCCCGACTTGAGCCAAGAACACCTCCGCCAGCAGCGCGGCGACCCACCACGGTCGTCGCTGAGGCAATCGCGGCCGCGCACATTCGCCCGCCGGGCGACGCCTGACAAGTGTCGCCGGGGCGGCCGGCGAGACCTCTTCACTATATCGGCTCCGATTGGACGCAACTGCACAGCATCCCCCACGCCCCACACGACAGCGGGGGGTCTGCCGACTGCTTGACGCATTTGGCCAGCGGAGGGTCTCCGCACGGCCGCCGAATTCCTATTGCCCGCCGGCTTGCAGAACGTTACCATCTCGCCGGGCAGGACGGCACGGGGGGCCGTCCCCCGCGCGGCGGGCGGCCAGGCGGCCGCTGGCCGGCCTTCACGGGTCGACCAGAGGAAAGTCCGGCCTCCGCAGGACAGGGTGGTGGGTAACGCCCACCGGGGGCAACCCCAGGGAAAGTGCAACAGAGAGCAGACCGCCCAAGCTTCGGCGCCTTCGGGCGCCGGGGACGGCAAGGGTGAAACGGTGCGGTAAGAGCGCACCGCCTCCCCGGTGACGGGGAGGGCACGGCAAACCCCACCCGGAGCAAACCCAAATAGGGGCCGAGGCGTGGTCCGCGCCGCTATCAGGCCCGGGTTGGGTGCTCGAGGCCGGCGGCAACGCCGGTCCCAGAGGAATGGCCGCCCTCGACAGAAGCCGGCTTACCGGCCGCCCGCCGCGCGGGGAAACAACGGTTCCTGGTTCCTGCTTCTTGGCTCCTCGTTAGCCAGGAACCCGGAACCAGGAACTAGGAACCAGGAACCGCCGTCAGGCCATCGTCTTCCTGAACCTGGTCGCCGCCAGGGCGAAGACCCCCATGGCCATGGCAGCCAGCGCCGCGATCTGCGGCCAGAGCACCTCGACGCCCACGCCCTTCAGGAAGATGCCGCGGACGATCACCAGGAAGTGGCGGAGCGGGTCGAGCAGCGTCAGCCATTGCACCGGTTCGGGCATGTTGGCTATCGGAAACATGAAGCCGGACAGCAGGAGCGCCGGTAAATAGAAGAAGAAGGTGCTCATCATGGCCTGCTGCTGGGTCTGGCAGACCGTGGAGATGAGCAACCCCACCCCCAGCGACACCGCCAGGAAGAGCCCCAGGCAGCCCAGGAGCAGCCAGGGGCTCCCGCGCAGGGGGATGTCGAACCACAACGTGCCGATCAGCATGATGAGCACCGCGTCGACCACCCCGATGATCGCGAAGGGCAGGGTCTTGCCGGCGATGAACTCGGCCGCGGTGATCGGCGTCACCATGATCTGCTCCATGGTCCCGAGCTCCTTCTCGCGGACCACCGCCATGCTGGTGAGGATCAGGGTCACGAGCATGGTGATGGTGGCGATCACGCCGGGCACGAAGTAGTTGCGGCTCTCGAGGTTCTCGTTGAACCAGGCCCGCCGGCGGAGCTCGGCGCCCTGCGGGCGGCGCCAGGCCCCGGCGGTGCGCTCCAGCCGCCCGGCGAGCAACCGCTCCGAGTAGTCGCCGGCGATCCGCCCGGCATAGCCCAGGACGATGGCCGCGGTGTTCGAGTCGGTGCCGTCGACGAGAAACTGGGCCCGCGCGGTGCGGCCACTGCGGAGCTCGCCGCCGAAGCCGGCGTCGACGGCCAGCACGAGTTGGACCCTCCCGCGGTCGAGCAGCCAGCGGACGCGCGCGTCGTCGGCAGGCCGTTCGACCAGGTCGAAGTATCCGGAGCGCCTGAAGCGGTCGACGAGCTCCCGGCTCTCCGGGGTGTTGTCCAGGTCGCGCACCGCCAGCGTCACCCGCCGGACGTCGGTGGTCGCGGCGTAGCCGAAGACGATGAGCTGGACCATGGGCGCGACGAAGATCACCCCGGCCATGCGCGGGTTGCGCAGGGCCTGGAGGAACTCCTTGATCAGCATCCGCCAGACGCGCTCGAACACGGTCACCCCTCAACTTGGCCACAGATGAACACAGATGCACACAGATAGGTGCTTGGGGCGTTGGCCGGGCGCCCATCTGCAACCCCAAATCAGGAATCTGTGTTCATCGGTGTTCATCTGTGGCTCTTCATGCCAGTTTCTTGGTGAACTTGCGGATGGCCAGCGTCACCATGAGGACGCTGAAGCCGGCGAGCAAGAGCGCCTCGATCCAGAGCACCTCCAGGCCGACGCCCTTCAGGTAGATGCCCTTGAGCAGGAAGACGAAGTAGCGCGCCGGGATCAGATAGGTCACCAGCCGGATGGGCGCGGGCATGTTGGCGATGGCGTACATCAGCCCGGAGAGCAGGAAGGCCGGCAGGAAGGTCATGATCATGGCCAACTGGCTGGCCATCAGCTGGCTCCGGGTGACGATGCTGAAGAGCATCCCCAGCGACAGCGCCCCGGCCAGGAAGACCGCGGCCATGCCGAAGAGCAGCACCAGGCTCCCGCGCAGCGGCACGTCGAAGACGAAGACGCCCATCAGCACGGCGACGAGCATGTCGAACATGCCGATGGCGAAATAGGGCGTGAGCTTGCCCAGGACCAGCTCCGGCCCCTTGACCGGCGTGGATATGAGCTGCTCCATGTTGCCGCGCTCCCACTCGCGGGCCACGGTCAGGGAGGTGAGCAGCGCCGCGATCACCATCATGATCACGGCGATCAGGCCCGGCACGATGAAGTTGCGGCTGGTCAGGTCCTCGTTGAACCAGACCCGCGCCCGGGTCTCGAGCGGCGGCTCGAGGGGCCGCCGGCCCGAGCGCCGGACCTGCGCGAGGACCGCCGCGCGCGAGAAGTCGCCGACCACGGCCTCGGCGTAGTTGGCGGCGAGCTGCGCGGTGTTGGCGTCCGAACCGTCGAGAATCAGCTGTACCGGCGCGGAGCGGCCGGTGGCGAGCAACCGATCGAAGTCGGGAGGGATGACCAGCGCCGCAAGAGCCTCGCGCCGGTCGATGGCCCCCTCGAGCTCGGCGTAGCTCCCGGCCCGGCCGGCCAGGACGAAGTAGCGCGAGCCGGTGAAGCCGGCCAGGAGCGCGCGGCTCGCGGGCGTCTCGCTCTGGTCCCAGACGACCAGCGGCACCCGGTCCACGTCCAGGGTCAGGGCCCAGCCGAACAGCGAGAGCAGCAGCACCGGGATGGCGATGCCCATCGCCAGGCTGCGCGGGTCGCGCCGGACGTGCAGGAACTCCTTGCGGGCCACGGCCCAGGTCCGACGGAGGTTCACGCCAACCCCCGGGTCCCGGGCTCTTCCGTTTTTCGGGGCGGGGGGACAGATTCATGACCTGCGGCCGGAGGCCGAAGGTAATGAATCTCGCCCGCCATTCGTGTCCGGACACTCATGGCACGAGGACGTTGCCTGTCCGGGTGAAGGACCGCTGCGCGCTCCTTCACCGCGGAGTCCCCCCGCCCCGAAAAACGGAAGAGCCCTCGGTCAGCGCGCCGCATCACGTCTTCCGCTCCCGGTCATGGGCCTCGATCAGCGAGACGAAGACGTCCTCGAGCGACGGCGTGATCCGCTCGACCCTCCGGGGCTCGAAGCCGAGCCCGGAAAGTCTCGCGCGAACCGCCGGAACGGCCCTCGCGGCCGAGGCGACCACGGCGTGGAGCCCCGCGCCGTAGAGCGCCACCTCACGGACGCCCTCGACCGCGGCCACCGCGTCCATGGCGTCCTGCGGACGCTCGCAGAGCACCTCGACGACCTCCTCGCGCATCAGGCGGGTCTTGAGCTCGGCCGGCGCTCCCAGGGCGATGAGCTTCCCGCGATAGATGAGCCCCAGCCGCCCGCAGTACTCGGCCTCGTCCATGTAATGGGTGGTCACGAAGACCGTCGTGCCCGCCGCGGCCATCTCGTAGATGAGGTCCCAGAACTGGCGGCGGCTTATGGGGTCGACGCCGCTGGTCGGCTCGTCGAGGAAGAGGACCGGCGGCTCGTGGAGCACCGCGCAGCCCAGGGCCAGCCGCTGCTTCCATCCTCCGGAGAGCTCGCCGGTCCGCGAGCGGCGGTGTTCGGAGAGGCCGGCCATGCGGATGGCCCATTCCTTCCGTTCGGCCTTCTTCGCGCGCGGGATCCGGTAGATTCCCGAGAAGAAGTCGATGTTCTCCTCGACGGTCAGGTCCTCGTAGAGCGAGAATCGCTGGGACATGTAGCCGATGGCGGCCTTGATCCGCTCCGGCTCGCGGAGCACGTCGAAGCCGGCCACCGTCCCCGAGCCGCCCGAGGGGGCGAGGATCCCGCAGAGCATCCGGATGGTGGTCGACTTCCCGGCCCCGTTGGGACCCAGGAAGCCGAAGACCTCGCCGCGCGCCACCTCGAAGCCGACCCGGTCGACGGCGGTGAAGGCACCGAAGCGCTTCGAAAGCTCCCGGACCACAACCGCCGGCGCGCTCACGCCAACACCGAAACACTCAGCCACAGATGAACACGGATATACACAGATGGGGATATGACAGAAGCCATTCCTGGCCTCCTGTTCTCGCATCTGTGTGCATCTGTGTTCATCTGTGGCTAACTCTTGTTGTTCGCGGCGGTCAACGAGACGAGGACGTCCTCGAGGCTCGGCTCGATCCGGCGCGTGGCCGCGGCCTCGCCCAGCACCCCGCGGATCCGGGCATCGGCGGCTTCGGCTTCGTCCGTCACCACGTGCACCCGGTCGCCGAAGAGGCCGACCGAGCGCGCCAGCCGCCCGAGCCCCTCGCGGAGCTCCGCCGCCGCCCGGCGCGGGTCGGCCGCGCGGACCTCGAGGATCGCGCCGCGCATCAGCCGCTTCACCTCGGCCGGAGGGGCGCAGGCCAGGAGCCGCCCCTGGTGCAAGAGCCCCACGCGCGCGCAGCGCTCGGCCTCGTCGAGGTAGGCGGTCGAGACGAAGACGGTCACGCCCTCGCGGAGCAGGCCGTAGAGGATCCGCCAGAACTCGCGGCGCGAGACCGGGTCGACGCCGTTGGTGGGCTCGTCCAGGAGCAGCACCTCCGGCGAGTGGACCAGCGCGCAGGCCAGGCCCAGCTTCTGCTTCATCCCGCCGGAGAGGTTCCCGGCGAGACGCCCGCGGAAGGCCCCGAGCCCGGAGAACTCGAGCAACCGCTCCGTGCGCGCGGCGAGCTCCCGGCGCGCCACGCCGTAGATATCCGCGTAGAAGGAGAGGTTCTCCGCGACGGTCAGGTCGGCGTAGAGCCCGAAGCGCTGGCTCATGTAGCCGATGCGCTCCTTGACCGCCTCGGCCTCGCGCACGGTGTGGCGGCCGGCCACCCAGGCCTCGCCCGAGGTCGGATCCATGATCGAGGCCAGGAGCCGCATGGTCGTGGTCTTGCCCGCTCCGTCGGGCCCGACCAGGCCGAAGAGCTCGCCGCACCCCACCGTCAGGCTGAGCTCGTTCACGGCGACGAGGCCGCCGAAGCTCCTCGACAGCCGCTCGGTCCTTATCGCGTCCATGACTCGCCTGGCCACAGATGCACACAGATGAACACCGATACGAAGGCCACACCCCAGAATGGCGCCCCGCCTCCGCCCCATCTGTGTTTATCTGTGTTCATCCGTGGCTAAACCTGACGCTAGTCGACGGAGATGTCGGCGTCCGCCGGCATGCCCGGCTTGAGCTCGCCATTCGGGTTGGCGATCTCGATCTTCACCCGGTAGACCAGCTTCACGCGCTCCTGGTGGGTCTGAATGCTCTTCGGGGTGAACTCCGCCTGGGAGGATATGAAGGTGACCCGGCCCTCGTAGATCCTGCCCGGCCAGGTGTCGGTCGTGACCCGCGCCCTGGCGCCGAGCTTCACCCGGCCCAGGTCGGTTTCGTTGACGTAGGCGCGCAGGAACACGTTGCCCAGCTCCGCCACGGTGACGATGGGCGTGCCGGCCGAGACGTACTCGCCGGGCTCGGTGGCCTTCGACAGCACCACGCCGGCGAGCGGAGACTTGAGCGTCGCGTAGCCGAGCCGCGTCGCGGCCAGCTCCGCCGAGTGCTTCGCGGACTCGGCGCGGGCGCGGGCCTGTTCGACCTCCTCCTTGCGCGGCCCGGCGCGGACCAGGTCCAGGTTGGCCTGGGTCTGGTTGACCGCCGCGGCCGCCGCGCCGCTGGCGGCCTTGCGCGCATCGAGCTCCTGCCGGGTGATGACCCGGGCCTTGAAGAGCTCCTCGGCCCGCTCGAAGTCGGCCCTGGCCGCGGCCGCGTCGGCGAGCGCGCGCTGGTGCGCGGCCTCGGCGGCGGCCACCTCCTCGGGCCGGGAGCCGGCCTCGAGTTCGGAGAGCGACGCCCGGGCGGCCTCGGCCTCGGCCTTCGCCTGCCGGGCCTGCTGCTCGAGCTCCCGGGCATCGAGCCGGGCCACGAGTTCGCCGGCCTTGACGGCGTCGCCCTCGTCGACGGCGCGATCCTCGACCCAGCCGGGCAGACGGAAGGCCAGCTCCACCTCGGTGGCCTCGATGTTGCCGGAGACGCGAACGGCCCCGGCGGCGGCACCGCGCCCGGTGCGCGCCCTCCAGATCACCAGGCCGACCACGACCGCGGCCAGCAGGACGGGCAGGACGATGAGCTTGCGGTTCACTTTCCGGCTCTCTTTCGTGAACGTGGATTCACAGCGATGGCCTCGCGGAAAGATGCCCACGCCCTCGCGGCGTGGCGAGTGACGTCGAAGCCTCCCTCGGTCAGGTGCCAGAGGATGGCCGCGGGCATGATCAGCCCCAGGAACATGACCGCCACGGTCTCCGGGACGAGCCCGGGCTTCACCGTGCCGGCGGCCTGCCCCTCCTTCACGATGCCGGCCACGCCGTCGAGGTAGAGCCGGATGTTGGCCAGCACCAGTCTCCGCGCCTCGGCCGGGCCGCCCACCAGGCCCTCGGAGAAGACGATCCGGGGCATGGCGATATTGTCGCGGATCATTCGGACGTGGCGGTTGAGCAGGCCAGCGAGGCGCGCCAGGGCGTCGGGCGACTCCTCGCGGACCGCCCGGACGTTCTCCTCGAGGCGCTCGCGGAAGAGCCCGATCGCCGCGACGGTCATCTCGTCCTTGCTCTTGAAGTGCCGGTAGATGGCCGAGGGCACCAGGCCCACCCGGCGGGCCACCGCCCCGACGGAGAGCGCCCGTGGACCGCCGGCGGCCAGGACTTCGAGCGCCGCCCCGGCGATCTGCTTGCGGCGCACGCCGGTGCCCAGCTTCTCCATGCTCATCGCTCGCCTCCGATGTGAATCAATATTCACAACATAGCCGAGGCGCCCAGCGGCGTCAAGCACCTCAAGAGGGCGGAGGCAGAATGATGCGATCGGAGCTTTCGATCTCGCGCAGTTTGAGCTCGCCCTCGGACTGGATGGTGAAGGGCGCTAGGCTGCCTATGGCGGTCACCTCGCCGATGAAGCAGGAGCCCAGGCCGACCGCGTCGCGGTGCTTCGCCAGGTACTTGGCGACAGGGGGAGCCGTCTCTGCCGCAGCATCCGCCCCGCCCGGCCCGACGATCTCGATCTCCACGGGGCCGGTGGCGACGGTGCCCTGCCAATAGCCCGCCCCAGTCTGGCCGCGATAGGTGCCGATCACACGGTACTGCCCGGGCGGCAGGTTGGACGGCGTTGTGGCTCCTGTGGAATCGTCGATGCAGCCCGCACTCCACAGCGGACCGGACAAGGCTCCCGAGAACGCCCAGCTCTGGTCGCTTCGAAGAATCCTGGGCTTCGCCGGCAGGTCCATGCGTGCCGTCGAATGGAACTCCACGGCGGACCGGCGGCCGGAGACATCCTCGAGCCGGAACGACCACGGAGGGCCGAGCAAACGCGTATCGGGAACACCCACGGCTGACGTCCCGGCGTTGAGAAGGAGGCCAAAGACTTCGATGGGCTCGCCGACCTCGTACTTGGCCCGCTTGGTCACCAAACCGGCCTGCAAACCGCCGTCCGGCTGGCCCCAGGAGATATAGGTGGCTTTCCTCTCGGGTTGTCCCTCCAAGGCCCTGGAATCATGGCGCGGCAACTCCGAACTGTTGCGCCATTCGTGAACGAGGCCGGCAAATAAGAACAGCCCGACGACTGGAAGCCCCGAAATGCCCGCCCAGGCCAACCCGCGTCCCCATAGGCGCCCACCAGATCTGCCAATGCAAACAAGCGCGCTAATGCCCAGAATCAACCCCATGCTCAGAACGATCACGGCCGAGATCACGCCGACCAGCACCACGAGCCCTCCGGAATCTCCGACACTCGATGACAGCAGATAAGCCAGGACGCCAGCAAGAATCCCGACAGCGCCGGATATCGGCACGCACATGACGGAGGTCAGAGCCAGCCATGACATGCGTGGTTTGAGAGCGGATCGTTCGGCACCCGGGATGAAAGCGGCGGTGGCCTTCAGTATCCCGCCCAGATCGCCGATCTCGACCTTCTCGTCGCCGTCCTCCACCCGGATGCCGTCGGGACCGATCTCGACCCGTTCCTTGCCGTCCCGGACCAGGATCCAGGGTTTCCGCCCGGGCTTCCCGCCGGGGCCGCCCAGGGTCGTCACGTCGTCCTTCATCTGAGTCACGTTCTGATATCTTCTCTCCGGCTCCTTCTCGAGGGCTTTGAGCACGACTTCGTCGAAACGCACGTCGACCTGCACTCTTTGACTTGGCGAGGGGAACCGTCCGATGGGCAGCTCGCCGGTGAGCATCTCGTAAAAGACGACGCCGAGCGAATAGATGTCCGCCCGGTGGTCCACCGCGGCGGTGTTCTCGACCTGCTCGGGCGCCATGTAGTGCGGCGTGCCCATCACCTGGCCGGAGAGCGTCGCGTGGGCGGCCGGCGCGGTGGGGGCCTCGGGCGTGGCCTGTGTCGCCACGGCCGCGGCGGAGCCGGCCATCTTCGCCAGACCGAAGTCGGCGATCTTGAGGTTCCCGACCTTGTCTATGAGGATGTTCTCCGGCTTGATGTCCCGGTGGATCACCCCGCGGCCATGGGCGTACTCCAGGGCGTCGCAGATCTGCGGCACGTAGCGCAACGCCGCGTCCGGCGGGAGCTTCTGGCTCGATAGCACCTTCCGGAGCGAGGCGCCGTCCACGAACTCCATGGCCAGGAAGTAAACGCCGTTCTCCTCGCCGTAGTCGAAGACCTGGACGATGTTGGGGTGGCTGAGCGCCGCAAGCGCCTTGGCCTCCCGGGCGAAGCGCGCGGCAAACTCCGGCGAGGCGGCCAGCCGCGGGGCGAGGACCTTCAAGGCGACGAGCCGATCCAGGCCGCTCTGCTTCGCCTTGAAGACGAAGCCCATCCCGCCCCGGCCGAGGTACTCCAGCACTTCGAAGCCGCGGAGCTTCTGGCCGACGGCCAGCGGCGGGGCGTCGTCCCCGCGCACGGGGCCGGTCGAGGCGTCGCCGGCGCGGCTGCGCAGCAGCTCGGCCATGCAGCGCGGGCAGGCGCCCTGCAACTCGGGAGAAACATCGGCATCGTACGAGTGGCCGCATTTCGGGCAGTTCTTGTTCATCGCATGAACCCTTTCCTGCCCGACTAAGAAGAATCCCGCCGCAAAGGTTACAGAGAAAATGCCCGGAAGAGGTCCGCAAGCTCCTCGCGCTCGTCGCCGGGCTTCGCCACCGTGGCCCGGAGCTCGCGCAAAACCAGCTCTTTGAGGAGCTTGCGCCCGCGGTGGGCCAGCACCTTGACGTTGGCCTCGGTAGTGCCGAGCTCTCCGGCAAGCTCCGCCAGGCCTTTGGCGGTGGATCGCTGCGCCTCGACAACGCGGGCTTCGCGGGGCGCCTGGAGCTTGAGCTGGCCGAAGGCCCTGCCCAGCACGGTCACGGCCCAGTCGTGCTCGAAGTCGCGCTCGGCGCCGAACTGGCCCTCGGCCTCCCGGACGTCGAAATCGCCCGCGCGCTTGGCGGCCTTCCGGCGGTCGCGCTCGTTGGAGAGGAAGTGCTCCAGGCAGGCGCGGATGAAGGTGCGAAACCTGCCCTTGGCGGGGTCGACGCCGGCAAGCGCTTCGCGCTCCATCATCGAGGCGAAGAAAGCCTGGGTCAGGTCCTTGGCGTCCTCGACCGAGCGACCCTTCCGCCGGATGTGGAAGTAGACCGGCTTCCAGTAGGTGCCGATGAGCTGGTCCCAGGCGAGCCTGGCCTCGGTCGTGTCCGCGTCGCGCGCCTGCCGGATTTGCGTCCAGGCGGTGGGCAGGAACTCGCGGCGGCCTCCGCCGATCTCGGTATCGTCAACCAAGAGGCCAACTCCAGACGAGACGGTCATTGGCCACAGATGGACACAGACAAACCCATCCAGGCGAAGCCTGAACCGAAGAAGCTTTCGGGGCGGGGGCACCCCAGGTGAAGAAACGCGCCAACGTTTCTTTGCCAGGGTTCCGTTCCTTCCGTGCCACCTTGCATGGCCTTCGACGAGAAAGTCGACTCAACCCGTCGGCCTGCGGCCGCCGGGGTTGAATCGTGCCTCCGCCCCGAAAACTTCTGGAAGAGATCTTGAGATGTTGCGAGGGACCAGTACAGATGGACCCGATCAGGCTCCTGCCCGGCTTCCTATCTGTGTTCATCCGTGTTCATCTGTGGCTCATTGCCCTTCCGTGGCTTGCCTTTGGCATCGAGCGCCGCCCGGATCTTCCGGGCGACGTCCGCCGCCAAGGCGTCGGTGTCCTCGCGGAAGGACATGTTGAAGACGAAGCGCGCGCAGGCCCGGCTGATCATGAGGTTGGTGCCGCGGTCCTGTCCCGGGCGGTAGTCGGTGCGCACGCCGATCACCGGCACGCCGCTCGCGGCGGCGAAGCCGGCCTCGAAAGCCGTGCCGCTGTCGGCGTCGGAGCCGTCGAGGACGGCCACCAGCGCGTCGGCGGAGGCGATCTCGGCGGTGCACTTCCGGTAGATGCTCGCGAAGGCGCGCGGGTCGTTGTAGCGCTCCTCGACGCGGAAGTCCTGGGGCAGGACCACCGCCGCCCCGGAGAGCGCCTCCCTCAGCGCCGCGGCCAGCCGCCGGTTCCACTGGCGCTGGGCCTGGGTGAAGATGGGGGCGGACAGGTAAATGCGCAGCGAGCCGGAGGGATCGGAGACCGGGGATCGGGGATCGGAGGCGGGTTCAGAAACCATGATGAGGCGGCCTCCAAAACGCGCAGGGGCCGTCCTTCGCGGACCGGCCCCTGCGGCTGACTTCTGGTGCGGCCGAGTGGATTTGAACCACCATGAGGGAAACCCTCACCAGCCCCTCAAGCTGGCGCGTCTGCCAATTCCGCCACGGCCGCGGGGGTGCTGCGAAATGGGATTATGCCGCCGAAAGGCCGGGTGTCAAGCGCCGCTCGCCGACAGCCGGGTCAGTCCCTGAAGAAGTTGGGCACCCAGGTGAAGATCATCCAGGAGATCATGTAGGCGTTCACCAGCTTGAAGGCCGCGGGATGCCGGAGAGCGAGCAGCGCCACCGCCGTGCCGCCCAACGCCAGCAGACCGAGCGCGCAGGCGCCGAGGATGAGCCTCGGGCGCAGAGTCTCGCGCCGGAGCGCCGAGACCACCGGCAGGGACATGGTCATGCCCAGCGCCCCCAGGCCGAGCAGCCAGAGCTTCCCCAGGAGAAATCCGCCCGCCACGCCTCCGGCCGTCGTCAGCAGACATATGCCCAGGCCCAGCGCCGCCGCGCGCTCGGCCGGCTTCAGCGCGAGCCGCCCGAAACGGTTGAGCATCAGCAGCAGGTTGGAGAAGGGCACCGCCACCCAGGTGAGCACCGCGAAGCCAAGGTAGGCGAGCAGCACCGGCGTGCGCAGAGGCGCGAGCCAGGGGACCTTCCTGGCCAGGCTCGAGAAGACGTTGACGCCCACGACCAGCCCGATGATGAAGACCCACTGGCCGCGCTCGCCCAGGCGCTGCATCCAAAGCAGGTAGCGCAGCACCACCCGGTACGGCAGGCTGCGGGCCTTGAGGGCCTCGACCACACCGGCGCGGGCGCGCTCCAGATCGGGGTTCAGCCGCAGGGCCTCGCGGAAGCTCTCCAGGGCCTCGGCGTAGCGCCCCGCCTGGAGCAGCGTCCAGCCGCGGGTGGCGTGGACCTCGGCGCTGGCCGGGCTGGCCGCGAGCGCCTGGCGGGAGGCCTCCTCGGCCTCCCCGGTACGGCCCAGGCTGGCCAGCGCCACCGCCCGGTAGCCCTGGCAGTCCTCGTTGTCCGGGTCCAGTCCCAGGCCGTGCTCGGCCGCGGCGAGGGCGTCGGCCCAGCGGTCCTGGCCCAGGCGGACGGCGGCGAGCAGGGCGTGGTTGTCGGCGTCCTCGGGCTCGAGCCGGATGGCCTCCTCGACCGCGCGGGCCGCCTCGGGCAGCTTCCTGGCGTCGCGCAGCACGGCGGCCCGCGCGTAGTGGCAGAAGGCCAGGTCCGGCCCGAGCCCGACGGCCTGGTCGGCCTCCTCCAGCGCCTGCTTGCCCCTGTCCTGCTGGCTCAGGACCAGGGCCAGGAAGGCGTGCGCCAGCGGATCGTGCGGCTCCCGGGCGAGCTGCGAGCGCAACTCCCGCTCGGCCAGGTCGTAGCGGCTGACGTTCATCAACGCCAGGGCCTTCTGAATCTGCGCGCTCAAGGTCGGGAAGCCTCCTGCTGTCGCGTCCGGACCGCCGCGCTCTTCGGCTGCCGCCCGGCTAGCCGATCCGCATCCTTCTGCGGATGACGTTGTAGACCTCGACTCCGAAACAGCCCGCGGCAACGGCCCAGAGCAGTGTCCACGGACTGACCACGAAGGCAAGCCCAGCGCACAACAGGCTCACGGCTTCAGGTTCATGTAGTCCATCACGTCGTCGTAGAAGCCGCCCTGGTTGGAGTAGAGCGCGTAGTTGCGCGCGGTGGAGAACCATTCGCGGCTGGTGGGCTTGTGGCCCTTGGCGGCGGCGAGCAGATCCTTCGTGAAAAGCGGCTCGGGCACGCCCTTCTTCATGGCCTCTCGGAGCTTGGCCTCGACGGCCATGTCCACCACGGCCTTGAGGTCCGCTCCGGAGAAGTCCCGGGCCTTGGCCGCGACCTTCTCGCAGTCGACGTCCTGGGCCGGCTTGCCCTTGAGCTGCACGCGGAGGATGGCCGCGCGAGCCGGCTCGTCGGGCGGCGGGACGAAGATGATCCGGTCGAAGCGCCCCGGGCGCCGGAAGGCCGGGTCGAGCCCCCAGGGGGCGTTGGTCGCGGCCAGGATCAGCACGCCGTCGTTCGACGACTTCTCGCCGTCCATCTCCATGAGGAAGAGGTTCACCAGCTGCCGCCCGGCCGACCCGCGCAGGTCCGAGCGGCTGACGCCCAGCGCGTCGACCTCGTCGAAGAAGAGCACGCAGGGGCGGTTGCGGCGGGCCTGCTCGAAGAGCTCGTGGAGATTGCGCTCGGAGTTGCCGAGCCACATGTCCAGGACCTCGTTGATGCCCACCGAGAGGAAGGCGGCCTTGACCTCGCCGGCCGTGGCCCGGGCCAGGTGGGTCTTGCCGCAGCCCGGGGGGCCGTACATCAGAATGCCGCCGCCGATGGGCTTGCCGTAGGCCTTGTAGATCTCCGGGTGCTCGAGCGGATGGATGATCTTCATCCGGACCTCGTCCTTGACCTTGTCCATCCCGCCGACGTCGGAGAAGTTGATCCGCGGCCGCTCGACCTCCAGGTCGGCCGGCGCCCCGGGTTCATCGGAACCGACGCGGACCCGCCCGTCGACCACCTCGGACTCGGCCGGCCTCTCCTCGGGGAGATAGCCGATTTCGTCGGCCAGCTCCTGGTCGGCCAGTCCGGGATTGTCGGCGACGGCCCGGTCGTAGGCGGCGCGCGCCCGGGGCTTGTCGCCCGCGCGGCAGTGGATCCTGGCCAGCAGCAGATAGGCCTTGGCCCCGGCGCCGGGACGCTTGACCAGGTCCTCGAGGACGACCAGCGCCGCCGAGCTCTTGCCCTGCTGCAGGAAGGTGCGGGCCAGGCCCAGCAGCGTCTCGCGGTCCTCGGGCGCATGGGCGAGCGCGTCGCGGAACTCCCGCTCGGCCTCCTCCAGCCGGCCCAGGCCCAACAACAGCTCGGCGACGTGGCGCCGGAGCGGCACGTTCTCGGGCGAGACCTTCAGGGCCTCGCGCAGCGCGTCCAGGGAGCTCTCATCGGCAGGCATGGCGGACATGGTCGATTCCTCCGGCGCGAAGTCTACACCGTCCGGCATCGCGGTCAAGCAGGACCGCTCCAGGGAAGCCGGTTCACCGCACACTGGCGATGGCGCGCGCCGGCCGTATAATGCGCCGCGGACGCCGGAGGATGCTATGTCGGAGGCTGTCGCGCCAGCCGAACCCATCCAGCGGGGCCGGGGCCCCGCAACGCGCCTCATGTCTGTCGACGGGGCCGCAGCATGACCCTCGAACGCTTCGACTGCATCGTGGTGGGCGCCGGCCCGGCCGGGAGCTCGGCCGCCGAGGCCGCGGCCGCCGCCGGGCTCTCGGTGTGTCTCCTCGAGAAGCACCGCATCCCCAGGAAGAAGGTCTGCGCCGGCGGGCTGCCGCCCAAGACCGTCGCGCTGCTGCCGGCCGACCTCGGGGGCCTCTCGCGCCGCGAGGTCCGAGCCGTCCGCTTCACTCACGGCGGCCGCGACGAGCTCGTGCACCGCTCGGAGTCGCCGCTCATCACCGTGGTCGAGCGCCCGGCCCTGGACGAGATGCTGGCCCGCCGCGCGGCCGCGGCCGGGGCGGAGCTTCGCGAGGAGACCGCCTGTCAGGCGCTCCGGGTCGATGATGACGGCGTGGTCGCCGAGACTCCGGCCGGAGCCGTGCGCGCCCGCGCGGCGGTGGTGGCCTCCGGCGCCACCGGCCAGATCGAGCTCGACCGCCGGCTGCTCCGCCGCGCCCGGCTGGGCACCTCGCTCCAGGCCGAGATCCCTTTCGACGGCACCGGGAAGCTCGCCGAGGCCATCGGCTGCGACTTCGGCATGGGCGCCGGCCAGATCGCCTGGAGTTTCCCCGGACCGCGCTTCCTCTCGGTCGGCGTGCTCACCTTCCGGCCCGAGGCCCACGGGCTGATGACCTGCCTGCAGCGTCACCTGGCCCGGCTGAACCTCACCGCCGAGGCCGGACAGATTCGCGGAGGCGCGCTGGCCGTCTGGCGGGGCCAGCGGCGCTTCTCGACGCGGCGCATCCTCCTGGCCGGAGACGCCGCGGGGCTCGTGAACCCCCTGACCGGCGCGGGCATCCGCCGGGCGATCCTCTCCGGGCGCCTGGCCGCCCAGACCATCGCCGGGAACCTCGGCACCGGCCGCGACCCCGACCACGGGTTCGACCGCGCGATGCGGCGGAGCTTCGCCCGGGGCTTCTCCCGGGCCTCCGCCGTGGCGCGGGTCTTCTACTCCGCGCCCGGGCTCTGGTACCGCCTGGCGGTGACCACCCGGCGCGGCACCGGCCTCATGGAGAGGCTGCTCTCCGGCCGGGCCAGCTACGACCGGGTCTTCTGGGAGTTCCTGCGCGGAGGCCGGTGACCGCCGTGCGCGACGAATCCGCGACATCCGCCGAAAGCGCCCCGGGCCCCGGCGCCGCACCCGCCCGCGAGCGGGGCCTGGGCTGGTTCTACGCGCTCCTGGCCCTGACCGCCGGGCTCTTCGCCTTCGGGGCCCTGGCCTGGAGGCCGCTCAAGGCCGCCTACTGGGAGCGGGAGACCCGCGCCGCCTACGAGCGCGGCGACGTCAAGGCCGCCGCCGACGCGCTCGACCGGCTCGAAGCCATGGGCCCCGCGGCCGGAGCGGCCGCCGGCCGGCTGCTCGCGCCCAACGGCGCCTGGTACCGCGGCCAGGTCCTGCAGAACCTCAACCGCAAGGAGAACCGCTGGCTGCTGCCGGCGCTGGTGCGCCTGGCGCGCGACGAGAACGATCCGGGCGTGGCGATGCTGGCCGTCTCCGCAGCCGAGTCCATGACCGGGCGGATCTTCCTGCCCGTCTGGGGACAGGCGGTCCCGCCGCACTCCCGCGATTCGCAGCTGGAGGCGGCCCGCGCCAGGCTCATCGAGTGGTGGGACGGCGAGGGCCGGAGAAAGTACGGGCGCTAGACCGCACAGCCCCGGCCTCGAGGCGGGGCTCCTATAGGCTGCGCAGGTCGTCGCCGCGGCTCTTGCCGTCGCCCAGGTAGTACCAGCCGCGCGGGAACTTCGCCGGGTCGGAGTAGGCCGCCGGCGGGGCCGGGGGCGTGTAGCGCGTGTAAGTCGCCGGCGGGTCCTCGAAGTTGGTGTCGTCGACCCGGTCCCGGCCGCGCGACCAGATGACCGGGCCGAGGCTGGCCGGGTCGACGCGCAGGACGAGGTCCGAGCCCCAGACATCCTGCAGGCGCTGCCTGCCCGCAACGGTCTTCACGAAGTCGGCGGGCAACCCCGGCAGGCAGTCCTGGGCCTTGTTCATGTTCGCGCCCGGCGCGCTGCGAAGTTCGGCGTAGACCGCCTCAAGATCGATCGTCGCCCCCGGCCCGACCGGACCGGCCCCGGCCCACGGATAGACCCCGTGAGTCGACTTGAACCGCTCGCAGCCGCCCCTCACCAGCACGATGAGCGCCCGGACCTTGGCGTCCTGCGCCCGGCGGTAGGCTATGACGATCCCGCTGGTGATCATGCCCATCAGCGTGGTGATGATGGCCATGACCACCAGCAGCTCGACGAGCGTGAAAGCGCGGCGGCGGGCGGACGGGGCGAACGGGGCGGACCAGGCGGGCGCTGCATCGTTCACGGATAGGCCCCTCCGAAGGCAACTTATCCCCGGGAGAGGGCACTGTCAAGACGCGACCCAGGCTCTCCTCCCCGTCCTTCGACGTTCTACATTCGATATTCTGCGGTTCTGCGGTTCGCGCCTGGCGACCAACAGATAACTGCAGAACCGCAGAATATCGAATGTCGAATATCGAAGGTCGTGCTTCAGCCTCGCGACTACAGGATGAACCTGGCCACGTCGGCGTCCTCGACGATCCCCGCCAGGCGCTCGTCGACCATCTTCCGGTCGACGACCACCTTGTCGCCGCGGCGCTCCGAGGCGTTGAAGGACAGCTCCTCGAGGAGCTTCTCCATGACCGTGGAGAGCCTGCGCGCGCCGGTGTTCTGGGCGCGCACGTTGGCCTCGGCGGCGATCTCGGCGATGCGCCGGATGCCTTCGGGCTTGAAGACGAGCTCCACGCCCTCGGTGGCCATGAGCGCGGCGGCCTGCTTGGTGAGCGCCCCGGCCGGCTCGGTGAGGATCCTCTCGAAGTCGGCGACGCCCAGCGACTTGAGCTCCACGCGGATGGGCAGCCGGCCCTGCAGCTCGGGCAGGAGGTCCGAGGGCTTGGCCTGGCTGAAGGCGCCGGCGGCGATGAAGAGGATGTGGTCGGTGCGGATCATCCCCCAGCGGGTGGTGACGCTCGCGCCCTCGATGAAGGGCAGCAGGTCGCGCTGCACTCCCTCGCGGCTCACGTCCGGGCCGGCGGCCGAGCCCCGGGCCACGACCTTGTCGATCTCGTCGATGAAGACGATGCCCAGGTTCTGCGTCCGGTCGAGCGCCCGGCGCACCGCCGCGTCGCGGTCCACGAGGTCGGCCGCGCACTCGTCGACGAGCAGCCGCCGGGCCTCGGCCACGGTCAGCTTCCGCCGCGCGCTGCGCCGCGGCATCATGCTCTCCATGGCCTCCTGGAGCTCGCCGGCGGCCTCGGCGTCGCCCATGCCCGAGAAGATGGAGGAGAGCTGCGGCGTCGCCGCGCGGACCTCGACCTCCACCTCGCGGCTGTCGAGCTCCCCGGCGCGGAGCTTCTTGCGGAGCCGCTCGCGGGTGGCCGGGACGGTCGAGGAAGCCCCCGGCGCCGCGCCCGACGAGGAGCCGCCGCGCTCGCCGCCGCGCTCGCCGGAGCGCTCGCCCTCCTCCGGCGAGTGTCCGGCTCTAGGCGCGGGCAGCAGGGCGTCGAGCAGCCGCTCCTCGGCGGCCTCCTCGGCCTGGGGGCGGACCGCCTCGCGGGCGGCGCGCTCCTCCTCGGAGACCGCGGCCTTGGCGAGATCCCGGATCATGCTCTCCACGTCGCGGCCGACGTAGCCGACCTCGGTGTACTTGGTGGCCTCGACCTTGATGAAGGGCGCGCCGACGAGGCCGGCCAGGCGCCGGGCCACCTCGGTCTTGCCCACGCCGGTCGGGCCGATCATGAGGATGTTCTTGGGCGCGACCTCCTCGCGGAGCTCCTCGGGCAGCCGCGAGCGGCGCCAGCGGTTCCGGAGCGCCACGGCCACGGCGCGCTTGGCGGCGTCCTGCCCGACGATGTGGCGGTCTAGCGCCGCGACGATCTGCCGCGGGGTGAGGTCGCGGACCTCGGCGGGGTCGTGGTTACTGATCATGATGATGATTCCTGACTCCATTGCTCATGCCCGCGGCGCTCCGGGCTTTTCGGTTCTTGCGGCGGGGGCACTCCGTGGCGAAAGAAACGCGCAGCGTTTCTTCGCACGGACACGCTCTTTCGCAGGACACGGAATGGTTCGGCCCGCGCAGGAGACGAGGATCAACCCTTCCGGCCTGTGGCCGCAAGGCTTGATCCTGTGCCCCCGCCGCAAGAACCGAAAAGCCCTCCAAGGCAGTCTCATATCCCGATGACAAGTCCGCTAGCACTTCACCGTCTCGAGAACGATCTCCCGGTTCGTGTAGATGCAGATGTCCGCGGCGATCTCGAGCGCCTGCCGGGCGACCTCCGCGGCCGTGAGCTTCGGCGCCGCCGCGAGGAGCGCCCTGGCCGCCGCCCGCGCGTAGCCTCCGCCCGAGCCGGCCGCGAGGGTGTCGTCGTCGGGCTCGAGGACGTCGCCCGAGCCGCCGATCATGAGCATGCCCTCGGAACCGGCCACCACCAGCACCGCCTCCAGGCGCCGCAGCGCCCTGTCAGTCCGCCAGTCCTTGGCCAGTTCCACCGCCGCGCGGCGGATGGAGCCGGAGTGCTCCTCGAGCCGCTTCTCGAAGCGCTCGATGAGCGCCAGGCCGTCGGCGGCCGCACCGGCGAAGCCGACCAGCACCTTGCCGCCGGAGAGCTTGCGGAGCTTCGAGGCCCGGGCCTTGACCACCTGGTCGCCGAGGGTCACCTGGCCATCGGCGGCCACGGCGATCTCGCCGGAGCGGCGCACGGCCAGGATGGTGGTGGCGCGGTGGGGCTGCTTCATCGCTGTCCGGTCCTTTCGGCTCAATGAGAACGGCGGCCATGATACCCACGGCACCGCCGGGCTTCCAAGGTAAAACGGGACGGGGAGCCGGCGGATTCCGGCCGCCAAGACGCGCGAGAGACGCAAGGGAACGAGCGCTGAGTATTGAACCTGGGCAGCGGCATCCGTGCCTCCAGCCCAGGTCGTCGGAGCCCGCCTCTTGCGCTTCTTGCGCCTCTTTGCGGCTGACCTGTCCCGGTCCCGCCCTCACCCCGGCGGGCAGCGACCGTCGAGCTCGGCCAGCCGGTCCACCTTGCCCGCGAGGAACTCGCCGATCCGGCGATCCATCTCGCGGTAGCGCTCGGCGAGCATCCCGAAGCGGCCCTGGATGGTCTCGAGCCCCTCGGGCTTGTTGTGGGCCAGCCACATCTCCCGGAAGGAGTCGGCCATCCGACGCGCGGCGGCCGCGGCCGGGCGCACGAGCCGGCGCGCGCGCGCGAGGCCCGCGCGGTCGCGGCTACGATAGGCGGCGAGCAGCTCGGCGGCGAGCGCATAGCGGGCGGCGAAGGCCGCGGCGGTGAGTCCGGCGTGGCGCAGGTCGCCGGCCGCGCGGTCGGCGGCGTGGGGCGCGAGCTCGGCGGCGAGCCGCCTGAAGCCCGCGGCCAGCCGGCGGAGCTTCGCGGGGCGGTCCTTCGCCCAGGTGCGCGCGGGGGTCTCGAAGAAGGGATCGGCCCACATGCTCGGCTCGAAGCCCTCGACGCCCTTGTGGATGTCCCCGGCCAGGCGGTGGGCGCGGTAGCTCGCCCCGCAGACCGCCGCGAAGCGCTTCTCGAGCCGCGCGGGGTCGGGCCGCTTCGCGCCGAAGGCGATCTCGGCGCAGTAGGCCATGCCCGCGAAGGCCGAGTCGTGGTCGCAGTAGGCGCCGTTGTCGCCCCACATGGTGAAGATGACTTCCCTGAGCCCCGCGCGGTAGCAGGCCCGCACGCAGGCGCCGGCGTTGGCCTCGGTCAGCCGCGGGTCGTACCAGTACTTGTTCCAGGTCCAGATGCCCGAGCCCATGAGCGGCTCCTTGCCCATGGCCCGGTGGCGGCGGATCCAGTCGAGGTAGAAGGACTCCTCCTCGTGGTAGTAGTCCCAGTAGACCAGGTCCGCCGCCGCCGGGATCTTCTTCACCACGTTCCTGGGGATGACCGTCTTCGGGTCGTAGTAGCCGCCGTCGGGGGAGCCCAGGCGGAAGTACATGTCCGACCAGATCATGGGCTTGAGCCCGCGCCGCCGGCAGATGGCCACCACCCGGGCGAGGTGCCGGTTGAAGATGTCGAACTCCGGCCGGTAGCCGTTCAAGTCGAGGTAGCGGCCGCGGCCCAGGTCCCAGGCCTCGTCCATGCCGATGTGGATCCGCCGGGTGCGGCAGATGCCGCTCCAGAACGCGATCATCTTCTCGACGAGCCGGTAGGTCTTCGGCTCGCCGACCAGCATCACCGACTTGGTGTCCATCACCGGGCGGTAGGCCTGGTGCCGGAGGATCTGCTCGAGGTGGGCGAGCGTCTGGATGCAGGGCACGACCTCGATGCCCAGGCGCGCCGCGGCGGCCACGATGGACTTGAGCTCGCGGGCGGTGTAGGCGCCGCGCTGGTAACCGAAGTACGGCTCGCCCTCGAGCTCGTAGGTGTCCTCGGTGTAGAGCATGAGCATGTTGTAGCCCAGGAGCGCCAGCCGCGGCAGCCAGACGTCGCGGATGTGTCCGGCGGTCATGACCGCGTTGCGCGAGCAGTCGAGCATCACGCCCAGCGTCCGGAAAGGGGTCTTCTCCCGGAGGGTTTCGCCCGGGCCGACCAGCCCGGCGAGGACCGCGCCCAGCGCCCGGCCGGCCAGCGCCGGCGAGCCGTAGCGGATCGTCGCCGTCCGCCCGTCGCGCCGGACCTCGCAGAGGCCCGGGTCGGCGACGCGTTCGAAGGCGAGCGCCAGGCGGCCGGCGGCCGTCCCGCCCACGGGTTTCAGCTCTCCGGCGGCGGCCAGCAGGCCGCGCAGCTCGGACGGTGCGCTCTCCACGGTGAAGCCAGGTATCATCCCGTCGATCTCCTCAGGCTGTCTTCCTGCGAATGGCGCCCCGGCGGCACCCGGCGCGATCGCGGCGGGCCGGGCGGGGCGCGCCCGGAGGGAATCTTACCGGGCCGCCCATCATGCACAAGCCTGAAGTTGGAGCCACTGGGCCATTGCAGGAAGCGACTTTCACCGCCGAGGCGCGGAGACGCCGAGACAGGATGCTGTCCGCGGCCGAGGCCTTTCCTCTCAGAAATTGCCTGGCCGCGTTCGTGAGCCAGCTCTGCGTCTCCGAGTCTCTGCGGTGAAAAGGCCTTCTTGAGATGGCCCTGTTGGGGGCACAGGGCCAGGCGTCTACCCGGGGATGCTCCGGAGCTCTGCCAGCCGCCGCTCGCAGTTGGGCAGGCTCCGAGTCGCGCACACCTCGGCGGCGGCACTCTTCAGGAACTCGCAGGTCCGCCGGTGCCCTTCGGCCAGCCCGCAGCTCCCGAGCGCTTCGGCCATCATGACGGCGGCCTCGGCCAGGTTGCGCCGGGCCTCGCCGGAGCGATGGATGGCCAGCGCCTCCTCGGCGAGCTCCATTGACCGTCGCGCGTCGCCGTCGGCGGCAACCAGAATGGCCTGGGTGCTCTTCCAGGCCGCCTGATATTTCGCGAAGCCGGGCAGTCTTTCCGGCGGGAACACCTGCCCGGCCAGCCGGCGCGCGGCGCCCAGATCGCCGGCCTGGAGCTCGACCTGCAGGCGCTCGTGACGGGAGACGGCGTCGTACAGGGGCACGCGCCCGGTGCGCCCGGCAATGGCGGCGCGGAGCTCGCGCGCCCCGGCCCAGTCGCGCTCCAGGGCGCTCAGCTGCGCCATGGCGTGGAGCCGGTTGACCTCGGCGAGCGGGTGGGATCCGGCCTGGTCCACGGGGCCGGCCTCGAGCTCCCGGCGGGCCTCGTCGAGCCTGTCCCCGGCGGCCAGCAGGAGCGCACGCTGGCACAACGCGTAGACGATCAGCGCCGGGAACCTGGAGCGCTCGGCCAGGGCAACGGCTTCGCGGCTGGCCTCCATGGCCGCGGCGAGATCGCCCATGGCGGAATGGGCATCGCCGCGCGCGTGCACCAGAATGACGGCGTTGTAGGGATTGGAAGCCGGGTCGATCTGGCGCAGGCCCATTTCGGCGTGGGCCAGGGCCTCGCGCGGACGGCCCAGGTGCGTCTCCGTGTGGCACCAGGCCGAGTGGTACTGCCCGATCAGCATCCGGTTGGCGCCGGCGAGGCGCTGCCCGCCGGCGCGCAGCGCCTCGCGGGCGGCGGTCAGGTCGCCGCCGTCGAGCTCCACCAGCCACAGGGTGTGCAGAGCCTGCGCCAGGAACCGGTCCGCATCCGGGCCGCGCGGCAGGCGTTCGCCGGCCTCGCGGGCCTGTTGCAGGCTTGCGCGGGCGGCGGCCAGGTCGAAGCGTTCGACGGCCAGGCGGCCGTCGAGCAGCAGGAGCCGGCCGCGATCCAGGTTGCCGGCGCCCGCGAGCGCCAGGCCCGCGCGGATCTCGGTCAGGGCTTCCTGGCCGCGCCCCAAAAAGTGGAGCGCTGCCGCCGAGATGCGATATCCCGCGGCCTGCAGCTCCGGGCCGACCGCGAGCTCCCGTGCCACCCCGGCCAGCTCCAGGGCGCGCTCGTACAGGCCGCAGTGCCGGGCCGCCTCGGCGATGTCGACGTAGATCCGGGCGCGCCTTTCCGGTGCGTAATCCGGCGGGAGCGCGGCCAGCAGGCGGTCGTAGGCCTCGATCTCCGAGCGGAAGAGGCCCTTTTGGGCGCGACGCTCGGCCTCCTTGCAGGTCTTGTCGGTGACGAAGGCGATGGAGAAGAGCCGGTAGTCCATGTAGAGCCGTTCGGCGGGCGCGGGGCTGGGCAGCCTCCGGCCGGTCTCCAAGAGCCGGTGCATGTCCTGCAGCCGCCCGTCGACCGCCCGAGCCTCCGCCTCCAGCCCGGCGACGTCCGGAGCCAGACAGAAGTACCAGTAGGGATTGGCGTCCCTGGGCTCCTCGCCGAAAGCAGCGCGGTAACGCTCCGGCCCTCCCTCCAGCCGCAACCGGAGCAGGACGCTAGGGGCGTCGGCGGCCTCCGGGTCGGGCTTGAGCTCGCCGGCGCGTTCGAAGAGCAGGCTCCGCGCATAGAAGCGCTCGTGGTGCGGCTCGACCATGATCACGAAGTCGGTCGAGCCACGTACCCGGCCGGCCAGGAGCCAGCCGACCCGGAAGAGACCCTTGAGCACGGCGAGCCCCCTGGCGCCCAGGTCGCGGTCCACGGCGAGCTTCGAGACCTCGGCGATCCTGCGGCCGTCGCGCCGCAGCGCGTCGAGCTCCGCCGCGTAGACCTTCCCGGAGGGCAGCCCCAGGGGCGAGTCGAAGACCAGCGTGAGCGTGGCCACCACGAGGTCGCCGTGGAGCGCCACCAGCGTGCGGGTCTCGGGGAGCACGTCGTAGAGGTAGAAGTGCACCCCGAAGCGGTTCAGGTTGCAGTACCGCCGCTCGACGTAGTTGCGGTAGACCAGCCGCACCGCCCCCTCGACGTCTTCGCGGGTCTCGGCGATGCGGTAGGTGAAGTCCGCCACGATCAGCCCAGCTCCTTGATTCGTCGCGCGCAGTTTGGCAGCGGCGCGGCCGCGCAGGCCTCCTCCGCGGCCCGCCGGGCAGTCGCCACGAGTTCGGGGGTCCGCCCATCCGCCCGACAGGCGCGCAGGGCCTCGATGCACTGGACCGCCGCGTTGCCCAGCGACAGCAGCACGCCCCCGGCGCGATAGAAGTCCAGTGTCCGGCCGACTTCCGCGGCCACATCCTGGGCTTCGCCGGCAACAGCCCCGGTCAGCGCCCGGAGGATCCGCCAGTCCGCCTCGTAAACCAGGTTGCCGGGGAATGTTGCGGGGGCGGGCAGGTCCTCCGAGAGTCGGATCGCCCCGCGCACCGAACCGGCCAGCAGCTCGACCCGGACCCGCATGCAGCGCAGCGCCGCCCGGTAAACCGGTTCGGTCCGGACCGCATCCTCCGCCCGCACGAACAGATCGCGGGCCTCGTCCATGCGCCGCTCGGCCACGGCCAGGAAGCCCTCCGCCTGGTTGAGCGTAGCCTCGGCCCTGGCGGGGATATGGGCGCCCATTTCCGATCGCCCGAGCCGCAGCACCGCCTCCGCGTCGGCGAGCTCGTCCGCGGCGATCATGGCCAGGACCGTCAGGCGCAGGGCCATGGCGTGGACGCCGGCGTGCCGGGCGCGTCGCGCGGCGGCCAGCGTGCGCTCAGCCTCGACCCTCGCCCCGGCGATCTCGCCCAGCGCCAGGCGGGCCTCGGCCAGCTTGGAGCTCATCACCGAGAGGTTGAAGTGGCTGGAGCGTTCGTCGAGCAGGGCGATGCTTTGGCGCACATGCTCGAGCGCCTTGCGGGGATTGCCCCGTCCCAGCTCCAGATCGCAGAGCGACTCGTGGTACTGCAGGCGCAGGACCGGGCCCTCTTCGAAGCACTCCGGGGCCTCCTCGATCGCAGCGCGGGCCCGGATCAGGTCTCCGGAGCGCATCTCCACCGTGTGCACGTCGTGAGCCAGCGTGGCCCGCAGCTTGCGCGCCTCGGACGAGCCCGGAAGCTTGAGCAGTTCGGCCCGGGCCTGCTCCAGGCTACTCCGGGCGGCGGCCAGGTCCATCCGGTCCACGGCCATGCGCCCATCGGTGCGCAAGAGGCGCGCCCGGACGAGCCCGGGCAGGCCGGGAAGATCCAGGCCCAGCCCGATTTCCTCGCGGGCCTCGTTGCGCCGGCCCAGAAAGTGCAAAGCCATGGCGGCCATCTGCCGGCCCTGCCCCAGCAGGTCCGCGCCGACGGCCAGCTGCTCCACCGCCCGGGAAAGGGTCAGCGTGCGCTCGTACATCGCGCAGTAGAACGAGGCGTAGGCGATGTCCAGGAAGATCCCGGCCCGCCGCTCCGGCGCGTAGTCCGGCGGGAGCACGGCGAGCAGCCGGTCGTAGGCCTCGATCTCGTCGCGGAAGAGCCCGACCTGGGCGCGCTTCTCGGCCTCCTTGCAGGTCTTGTCGGTGACGAAGGCGATGGAGAAGAGCCGGTAGTCGACGTAGCGCCGCTCGGAGAACGTGGGGCTGGGCATGCGCCGGCCGGTCTCCAGGCGGCGGTTCATGTCCAGGAGCCGGCCGTCGACCGCGCGCGCCTCCGCCTCGATGGCCGGGACCTCCGGCGCCAGGACGAAGTACCAGTAGGGGTTGGAGGCCCTGGACTCCTCTCCGAAGGCCCGGCGGTATCGTTCCTCCGCGCCGTCGAAGCGCAGGCGCATCAGCACGCTGGGCGCGTCGGCGGCCTCCGGGTCGGGCTTGAGCTCGCCGGCGCGCTCGAAGAGCAGGCTCTTGGTGTAGAACCCCTCGTGGTGCGGCTCGACCATGATCACGAAGTCGGTCGAGCCGCGCACCCGCGCCGCGGCGAGCCAGCCCAGCCGGAAGAGGCCCTTGAGCACCGCCAGGCCCCGGGCGCCCAGCGTCCGGTCCACGGCCAGCTTGGAGATCTCCACCATGCGGCGGCCAGTGCCGCGCAGCGCCTCGAGCTCCGCCGCGTAGACCTTCCCGGAGGGCAGGCCCAGCGGCGAGTCGAAGACCAGCGTGAGCGTGGCCACCACCCGGTCGCCGTCGAGGGCCACCAGCGTGCGGGTCTCGGGGAGCACGTCGTACAGGTAGAAGTGCACCTCGAAGCGGTTCAGGTTGCAGTACTTCAGCTCGACGTAATTGCGGTAGACCAGGCGCACCGCGCCCTCGATGTCCTCGCGGGTCTCGGCGATGCGGTAGGTGAAGTCCGGCCTGCCCAAAGCGCCCTCAGTCCGCCAGGTCCACCCCGGGCGCGGCGCAGACGGCGTACATGTCCGCGACCATCATCCGCGGCGCGGCCGTCACCGGCAGCCCGGCGAGGACCCTCACCGCGGCGGTCACGGCCAGCGAGGCCACCGCCGCCGCCCCCGGTGCGACCTGGGAGGCCGGACAGGGCTTGCCGTCCTTCATGACCGTGAAGGCCTGGGCCAGGGCCTGGACCACCTCGGGCATGAGCACGGCCTTGAGGCGCTCGATCACCCTGGCGAAGTGCTCCACGTAGGAGCGGCCCTCGACGGCCCCCGACTCGGGCAGGCCGAAGAGCCGCCGGAAGGAGCACGCGCCGCCGACCGGGAAGTACACGGCCACGGCGCCCCAGCCGGCGGACATGGCCGAGATAGCCGGCCGGCCCTGGCCGCGGCACTCGTCGTGCAGCGCGGCGATGCCGGCCAGGTCCAGGAAATCGATGGTGTCGAGGACCAGGTCGCTCCCGGCGACGAGCTCCGGGGCGCTCCTGGCGTCGACCAGCCCGTCGAACTCGCGGACCTGGGCGCCGGGATTGATGGCCCGAAGGCGCGCGGCCAGGGCCGCGACCTTCTGCCGGCCGACGTCCGCGGCGGCGAAGGCCTGCCGGTTCAGATTGTGGGCGGAGATGCTGTCGCCGTCGGCCAGGGTGAAGCGCTCGAAGCCCACCCGGACGGCGGCCTCCGCGATGGTGCTGCCCAGCCCGCAGCCGGCCACCAGGAGGCGCGTCGAGCGGATCTTCTCCTGGAGCTCCGGCGAGATGTAACCCCGGTTGCGCAGAGTGAGGTCCTGGTAGGACAACGCGCCCTCCTTTCGGCCGGCGGAGCGTCCGGCAGTCACGATTTGTCGGCGGCTACGGCTTGCCGGCGGCCGGCGCCCCCTTCGGCGGAGCCGCCGGCGACTTCCTGGATCCGTCCAGCACCACCGCCGGAACGGCCTTCCAGCCGAGCTTCTTGCAGGCGGCCAGGCGAAGCTGCCCGGCCAGCAGGTCGTACCGCTCGCCGTCCGGCGCCCTGGCCACCATGACCGGCTGGAGCAGGCCCTGGGCGGCGATGCTGCGCGCGACCTGCTCGACGTCCTGGAGCTCCAGCCGCTCGTCGCCCGGGTTGACCAGATCGATCCGGATCTGGTGGACGTTGCGGGCCTCCTTGTCGGCGGGCGGCGCCTCGCGGGCGGCGGCCTCGGCGGCCTCGGACTCCTTGCGCTCGAGCCCCGCGCGGTACGAGTAGATGAAGGGAATGGCCATGTCCACCGAGGGCGTGCGCCGCACGCCCTCGAAGAACATCTTCTGGATGCGGTAGGAGATCTCCACGCGGTCCTTGACGCTGGTCTGGTAGCGCAGCCGCAGGTAGATGCCGTAATCGTAGATGTCCGAGCGCACGTAGGGCTTGGCGCCGGTGGCGGCGATGACCTCGGCGGTGACCTCGTTGGCCGCGCCGATGAGCAGCCGCTCGGCCGCCTCCCAGTCGGAGTCGAAGGTGATGCGGATGACCACCTCGTCGAGCATGTAGGCGGCCTCCTGGGTCACCGTGTAGTTGATGACCACCTGGCTGAAGAGCATGGCGTTGGGCACGAGGATGTGCCGGCCGACCGCCTCCTCGCTGCCGATGGTCCCGCCGACCTGGTCGAGGGTGGTGTACATCACCCCCACGTCCTTGACGTCGCCGGTCAGGCCCAGCTGCGGCATCTGGATGCGGTCGCCGGGCCGGAAGGGGCGCTTCAGGGACACGAGCACGTAGGCGGCGAAGCCGCTCACCGGGGCCTGCAGGCTCCAGCCCAGGAGCATCCCGCCGAAGGCCGCGAAGGCCGTGCCGAAGGCGCCGAGCGCTCCGAAGCCGTAGGCCAGGGACAGCACCACCGCCAGGGCCGCGGCCAGCCGGTAGAGCTTGCCGACCATCACGCCCTCGGCCGCCGGCTTCCTGCGCCGGGCCAGGAGCAGCTGGTTGAGCAGGGTGAGCAGCTCGAAGACGGCGAGCACCGCGGCGACGATGCCCAGCAGGCGCATCAGCGGCACGCCGGCCGCCGCGGCGGAGCCAACCGCCCGCGCCGGCTCCGGTTCCGGTACCGGTGCCGATGCCGGCTCCTTAGCCGGGGCCGCGGCCGGGGCCTTGCGCGCCCCGCCCAGGCCGGGAAGGACCCACTTGCCGGGGAAGAGACGATCCAGGCTCAGGAAGGCCAGGGCCAGTACGGCCCAGACGAGCAGGGCCATCGCGGTGCGAACCAGGTGCCGGTTGCTGCCGTTGGGCACGGGCGGCCTCCTCGTCGCCGGGCCTAGCTGGAGAGTCCGGCCGGTCGAGCCCGCCAGGACGCCCCCGCCATATCGCCGGCGCTCTTGGCGATGGAGTTTTACCTCCCGCCGGGCGCTTGCAAGGACAAATCGCCGAAAGTCGGGCGCGGGGCATCAGTGCTATCCAGAAGGCATTCTCAGCGCAGAGCCGCGGAGACCGCGGAGCGAACGCAGAGAACTGCGATGCCATGGGTCCGGACAACCCCGATGGGGCCGCTGTTCTCCGCGTCTTCTCTGCGAGCTCTGCGTCTCTGCGTCTCTGCGATGAAGATGCACACACGCGAACAGAGCGGCCGGCGATCTCTGCAATAGCCCGGGCTGCGCTGCGGGCGCTTGAGACGGCCGGGGGCTTCGGCATAATGCGTCCCGAACCATCCGGACCGGAAGGGACCCACCATGCTCGTGATCCTGAGCGACCTGCACTTCTCCGACGGTTCCCTCGCCCGCGAGGCCGCCGGGGGGGCGGGTTCTGCCCCGGCGAGCGAGGGCTGGAACATCCCGGCCCGGGCGTTCCGGTATCTCGCCGACGACCTGCGCGCGATCATCGAGAACCCGAACATCAACGTCCGCGAAGTGCGCCTGGTGCTGCTAGGCGACGTCTTCGACCTGCTGCGCTCGGCCGAGTGGCGCAAGCCCGGCCCCTCGCCGTGGGACGCGCCTTCGGGCGAGCTCGAGGCCCGGGCTGGCGCCATCCTCAGGGGCGTCTCGGCGGAGAACGACCTGGCCTTCTCCGAGATCCGCGACCTCAAGGAGATGCTCGGGTTGCTCGCCGAGCGCGTACACGTCCACTACATTCCGGGCAACCATGACCGGCTGGTGAACCTCTTCGCCTCGACGCGTCGGATCGCCGCGGAGACGCTGGGGCTCGAGCCCGGAGCGCAGCCGCCGGAGGCGCCCTTCGCCCACGAGTACCGCTCGGACGAGTACGGGGTCTTCGCCCGGCACGGCCAGGAGTTCGACGGGCTCAACTGGGCCGGCTCCTACGAGGCCGCCGGGCTCGGCGAGGCCGTGGTGGTGCGGCTCTTCAACGAGTTCCCGGCGCGGGCGAGGCGGCGGCTCGACCCGGCCGACCCGGAGACCGCGCCGCTGCTCGAGCGCCTCGAGGAGCTCGACCACGTCCGGCCGCTCTGGGCGGTGCCGCGCTGGTTCCAGGGCGTGCTGGTCGCCGCGACGAAGGAATCGACCCGCCGGGCGCTCCGCGAGGCCTGGGCCGAGACCGCCGCGGCCTTCGCCGCCGACCCCTTCGTCCGCGGAAAGATGAGCCCGTGGAACCCGCTCGCCGCGGCGAACCTGGCCGCGCGGCTGGTGCGCACGCCCTGGGGCCTGGCCGAGCGGCTCTGCCGATTGAAGCCCCTGCGCTGGCTGGTGGACGACTCGGACGCGAAGTATGCCAGGGCCGCGGCAGCGGAAACCCGGAACCAGCCCTTCGACGCTGCTCAGGGCCGTGCCTTCGGCCCGGGAACCCGGAACCAGGAACCCGGGACTCGGAACTGCGTGGTCTACGGCCACACCCACGTCGGCCGGCAGGTGGCCCTGGACGTCCGCGCCGGGATGCCGCTCATGTACTTCAACTCCGGCACCTGGCGGCGGGTGGTCTGCCCCGCCGAGCTCGGCCGCTACGCCGGCTCGGCTGCCGACGCCCGGCCCTTCGCTTCCTGGCAGGTGATGGACTACCTGCTCCTCTACCGGCCGGAGGAGAACCGCGGCTACCGGTTCGAGACGTGGCAGGGGACGAGAGGGTAGGCGGGTCGTGGACGGCTGCGCCCTGCACGAACGCCGGGAACCGCAGATGAACGCAGATGCACGCAGACTAAGGGGCTTCCCGGTCCCGAGGGAGGATTCTTCGCTTCGCTCAGAATGACACCTCGGGCCCAATCTCCCCTCGATCTTCCAGTCTCCATTCCTGCATTCTCTCAGCCGGACCCCGGCCGTTGTTGTTGAGCGCACGGCAACAGCCAACAACCAACATCCAACAACCAGCAACCAACAAGGCTGAGAATGCCGCGGGCGGCTGCGGCATCCGCCACTCTATTGGCTGTTGGATGTTGGTTGTTGGTTGTTGGTTGTCAAATGGTGGGAACCGAAGGTGTTGACGCCGCCCTCGCTCCCGGATAACTTCCCGGCCATGAACGACGAGCCGGTCCCGCCGCAGGGCTTCTCCCAGCCACCGCTCCCGCCGCCGCCTCCCGACCCCTGGGGCCCGGAGCCGGTCGGCCCGTCCGAGGCCGGCGCGTCCGGCATGGACGTGGGCGTGTTCATCGCCGGGCTCGGCGGGCTGCTGGCCTCCCTGGGCTTCTGCTGCTGCGGGCTGGTAATCATCGTAAGCCTGCCGGCGGGGCTCTTCGCGTGGATCGCCGGGTCTATGGAGCGGCGGCGCTGCCGGGAGCAGGGCCGCCAGCCCCACGGACTGCTGGTCGCCGGGTGGATACTGGGGATCATCGCCACGGCGCTGTCCGCCGCCTGGCTGGCCTTCATGCTCATCTACTTGCTGGCCGTGGGCACGATGTTCAGCCTGGAGTCGCTCCAGGGGCGTTGAGCACCCTTGCGCGACGGACAAGTCCGATCCTCAGCCGCAAGAAGGCGCCAGCGGCGCAGAAAGCTGCGGGCCCCGGCCGTTTGTTGTCCTCCGTGGCTTGGTGGCTCCGTGTGAGAAACCGCCGTTGTCGTTGCTCACACAGAGCCACAGAGCCACAAAGAACAGCAGGCCCCGGCCGTTGTTGTCCTCCGCGGCTTGGCGGCTCCGTGTGAGAAACCGCCGTTGTCGTTGCTCACACAGAGCCACAGAGCCACAAAGAACGGCAGGCCCCGGCCGTTGTTGTTCTCCGTGGCTTGGCGGCTCCGTGTGAGAAACCGCCGTTGTCATCGCTCACGCAAAGCCACGAAGCCGCAGAGAAAGACCGCAGCCTATGCTTGCTGGTGCGGGCAGGACGGGGCAATGTTCTCTTCGAGGTCGCCGTTGACGATACGGAAAGTCCCCTCCTTCATCAGCGCCGCTCCAAAGTTCAGCAGATACCCCAGCTTCATCCCGGTCAGCCGCAAATAGGTCAGAACCTGCTTCTTATGCGCCTTGCTCACCGCCTCGACCGACTTCAACTCCAGGAGCACCTTGCCTTCAACGACGAGATCGGCACGGAACCCCTGGTCGAATCTGACCCCGTGATAATCGATCGGCACCGGGACCTGATGCTCGACCCTCAGGCCGCGAAGCTCGAGTTCGTGGGCCAACAGCAACTCGTATACAGATTCGAACAAGCCCGGCCCGAGATCCTTGTGTAGCAGTACGGCACAGTCCACCACAATCGCGCCAATATCGTTCTCCGTCATGCGTTCTCCTCTTGGGGATATCCTCTTCCGCTCTCCGGAAACTGCAACGGGAGAAACGTTGCGGTGCCCACTCAGAACCGCAAAGCACTGCAGGCTCCAGCTGTTGTTGTCCTCCGTGGCTTGGTGGCTCCGTGTGAGAAACCGCCGTTGTCGTTGCTCACACAGAGCCACAGAGCCACAAAGAACGGCAGGCCCCGGCCGTTTGTTGTTCTCCGTGGCCCCTGCTCTGCGAAGCCGTGCTCCGCTACGCAGGGCGAAGCAGAGTTGGCGGCTCCGCGTGAGAAACCGCCGTTGTTGCCTCATGCCCGGATTGCCGGTCGCCTGGCTCGAGGCCAGCCCCGGGGCGCTCACGTGACGCGCAAGGACGGTCCGGGCCTGCCCCGGCGGCGGAACTCCGAGGGCGTCAGCTTCAAGCGCGACTTGAAGGTGCGCGCCAGGTAGTTGCCATCCCCGAAGCCGCTCTGCCGGGCGACCTCCGAAACGGTCAGATCGCTGGACAGCAGCAGGCTGTGGGCCCGGGCCAGGCGCACGTCCGTGAGATAGTCCACCGGCGTCTTCCCGGTGGCCCGCTTGAAGTAGCGGGTGAGCGTGGACTCCGAGACGTGCACCAGGGAGGCCATGGCGCCCAGCGACCAGGCCTCGTCGAAACGGTCCTCGAGGACCGCCATCACGTCGCCCAGCCGGCGCAGCTCGCGGGAGATGGGCGTCCGGTCCTCGGCGAACGCCCGGCAGATCTCGAGAAGCATGCCGGCGAAAACGAGCGCGCAGCGCAGGGCGTAGCCCTCGCGGCGCGACTCCTTCTCCTTGCTTATCGCCCCGGCCTCGGCGACGAAGCGCGACAGCGTCGCCGGCGTCAGGGACACCTTGCCCAGCCGCCGGTGCCTGGCGCGCAGGCCCGGCTCGAGGTGGAAGAAGCCCTGATAGCCGGAGAGCCTGGCCAGGTCCGGGAAGCGCTCGAGGAAGTGCGGCTCGTCGAAGAGGAAGAGCAGCACCTCGAGCCCCCGCGGATCGGCGTAGGCGTGGGCCTGCCCGCTGGAGATGACGAAGATGTCGCCCGCGGCGATGGGGTAGGAGCAGGTGCCGTGGATGTGGGTCCCGGCCCCGGCCACCACCAGCACCATCTCCATGAACTCGTGGCCATGGTCGAGCGGAGTGCTCCGGCGGACGCTCGCCGAACGGACCTCCAGCGGCAGCCGCTCGTCCGGCAGGTAGTCGCTCTTCTTCAGCAGGGACATTATGACGATATTGTACTAGGAAATGACGTGTTGCGCCATTGAATATCGTCATTCCGGAGGTGTAGAATCCCGTAGCGTCGCATCGCGGATGCGCGCAGGGAGGCGAAGCGTGACTGATCGGCAGAGGTTCATCGACGTCTTCGAGTACCGGCCCGTCGACCGGGTCCCGAACTGGGAGGCGGGGGTCTGGGGCCAGACCCGCGAGCGCTGGGAGTCCGAGGGCCTGGCCGGGCAGGGGCTCGGCTGGGACTGGTGGGGCGGCGAGGACCACTTCGGGATGGACCGGCGCCTCTTCGTGCCCATCGACTTCGGCATGACCCGGCCGTTCGAGCGCCGGGTCCTGGAGGAGAACGACGAGTACGAGGTCTTCGTCAACGAGGAGGGCGTAACCCGCAAGGCCCTCAAGCACGGGTGCAGCAAGCACGGCACCCGCGCGTCCATGGATCAGTTCCTGGACTTCCCGGTCAAGACCCGGGAGGACTTCGCGGCGATGCGCAAGCGCTACGAACTCGCCCTGGACAGGCGCTACCCGAAGGACTGGAAGGCCTCGGCGCTTCCCGGGTGGAAGTCGGCGACGGTTCCCAGGATCCTGGGGCGCAACACCGCCACCGGCGGCTTCTACTGGCGGGCGCGCGGCTGGATGGGGACCGAGGCGCTCTGCTACGCCTGGTACGACCAGCCCGCGCTCATGCACGAGATGATGGAGTTCATCGCCGACCACACCATCGCGGTGGCCGCGCCGGTGCTCGAGGAGATGGACTTCGACTACGTGATGCTCTCCGAGGACCTGGCCATGAAGTCCGGGCCGCTGCTCGGCCCGGACACCTTCCGGGAGTACATCTTCCCGCACCTCCAGAGGTTGATCGGGTTCCTGAAGGGCAAGGGGGTCCGCTACGTGATGGTCGACACCGACGGGGACCCCGAGCCGCTCCTGCCGCTCATGCTCGACGCCGGCGTCGACGCGATCTGGCCGATAGAGCGCGCATCCTGCGACATGGACCCGATCGAGCTGCGCCGGAAGTACGGCCGCAGCCTGCGGCTCTTCGGCGGGGTGGACAAGCGCGAGCTGGCCAAGGACCGGAAGGCCATCGACGCGCACCTCGATTCGCTGCGGCCGCTCATCGAGGAGGGCGGCTTCATCCCCACCGTGGACCACACCATCCCGCCGGACGTGTCGCTGGAGAACTTCCGCCACTACATGGCCAGGAAGGCCGAGCTGCTGCGGGGACGGTAGCAGCCCGGGGGGACGGAAGACTGGAAGATCGGAGGAGTGGAATAGCGCGGGAGACGGCGCGGCTTGACCATCCCTCCGGCCACACTGGAGTGTCGCCCGTCCGGATCGCGTCTGGCGCCGCCCGTGGCAACGGCGTCCGGCAACTCGCCGCCAAGCCCAAGCCCACGGAAGAGCCTGCCGCGGTCGTCCGCGACATCCTCAGCCTTGTTGGCCGTTGGTTGTTGGCTGCTGGTTGCTGGCTGCTGAATCGCCCTGTCCGGCGGCCCTCCTGCGCCCCCCGAACCTCCTGCGAAGCCTGCGCCACAGGCGGCCACGGCGGCGCCGCGCCACAGCAGTCTCGGGCGCAGTCGCGGCCTCCGCGCCGGCCTCGCGCGCGAGCTTCTCCCGGTCCCGGTGCTCGCAGATCATCTGCACGCCCTCTTCGTTGAGACCGCACTTCGCGGCCATCTCGGGGGTGACCGATTCGGACATCCAGACGATCTCGAAGCCGCGGTTGAAGAACGCGTCCGGGGGGATGACCTGCTTGCCGCGCATCGGCCGGCGGTGGAGGCCGAGCTTCTTCTGCTCGTGCCACCAGGCGAAGCTCACCGCCTCGGAGCAGGAGAAACCCCCGTCCCACTCGGCGCGGAGGTTGTCGAGGAAGGCCTCCATCTCCCCGCGGCGGCCGGCGAGCTCCTCCGCCGTCGGCGGCGCGTCGCTCTGGAAGTGCTCGAGCTCCTCCTCGATGTCGAACTTGAAGTCGACGTCGTACTCGCAGCCGACGATCCGCCGGGCCTTCTCGAGCGCCCAGCGGGTCGAGGCCGGCGTGACGTTCCTGGGCCGCAGGATGACGGTGTAGTCGCTCCTGACCGGGTGGAGCGCCGAGCGCCGCAGCACGCCCTCGCTCACCGCCTCGACGATCTCCATGGAGCCCGTGTCGCAGAGCTCCCGCGCGCCGGGGCGGCCGAAGCGCTGCGGACCGTTCAGGTGCAGCCAGGCGTGCTTCATGAAGCCGGGGATGGCCAGGTTGGACAGGTAGCCGCGCTCGCGGTGGAGCCCCACGTCGCCCGGGCGGATGGCCGGCAGCGCCGACTGGGCCTCTTCGTACTCGACGAGGTGCTCGCTCACGTCCCAGGTGACCCAGGGGAAGCAGCCGATCCGGCGGACGTCGCCGGCCCATAAGACGATCCGCCGCCAGGCGCGCCCGAGGCGCGTCCTGGCCCCGCGGTCATGGTCGCCGCCGTCGCCGCTGATGTACAGGAACCAGGCGACGAGCAGCGCGCCGCCGACCCCGAGCGATATCCACAGCGTCATGTACAAACTCCTTCCACGAGAATCACGGGGCCACAGATGAACACAGATGAACACGGATGATGAAGACCATGGTCGGGCCTGTTCACCGCAGAGCCATTGGCCGTTCTCGGCGTCTCCGCGCCTCGGCGGTGACGGTTCCGTTCGTATCGGTGTTCATCTGTGTTCATCTGTGGCTGAAATGCCGGCGCGCGTCAGTCGAGTTCGTAGGCGGGGATCTGTCCCTCGCGGCCGCGCACGGAAATCTCGCCGCGCGGCTGGAACTGCCGGCTGTTGTCGCAGCGCCGGCGCACCGCCTCGGAGAGCATGATCTTCCCGGGGTCGCCGGAGATCTGCAGGCGCTGGGCCAGGTTCACCGTGTCGCCCATCACCGTGTAGCTCTGGCGGTCGGAGGCGCCCACGTGGCCGGCCACCGCCGGGCCGTGGTGGATGCCCACGCGCAGCTGGAAGTCGAGCCCGCTCTCGGCGTTCATCTCCCGGATGGCCTTCTGCAGGTGCTGGGCGCAGTTGACCGCCTTCTCCGGGCCGTAGGGGTCGAGCACCGGCGCGCCGAAGACAGCCATCAGGCTGTCGCCGATGTACTTGTCGACCACCCCGCCATAGGTGCTGACCACCTCGGCCAGCCGGCTGAGATACCGGTTGGCCGTGGCCATGACCGCGTCCGGCGGGTTCTTCTCGGAGTAGGCGGTGAAGCCGACCAGGTCCGCGAAGAGCACGGTGACCTCCAGCGCCTCTCCGCCCAGGTGTCCGCGCCCCTCCTCGTCGAGCAGTCGGTGGACCACCGGGGCCGGCACGTAGCGCTGGAAGACCTTGCGGATCTTGGCCTCCTCTTCGCCGCGGCGCTCGATCTCGCCGCACTTCTCCCAGACCTGGCGCAGCTCGCGCTCCAGGGCCGCGACCTGCTCGGCCATGAGCTGGGAGGTGTCCTCGAGCTGCCGGGCAAGCAGCCGGCTCCGGCCGACCATGTAGCCGAGCACCGGCCAGGGAGCCAGGAGCGCCGGCACCAGCACGGCGTTGAAGGGCATCTTCCCGGCCAGGTGCAGCCCGGCGCAGGCCAGCCCGCCCAGGACCAGCCCCGCGCCGGCGGCGAGCCACGCGTAGCGCCGGCGCTGGTAGGGCACCCAGGCGATCTCGTAGATGCAGCGCGGGTCGCCCTTGGCAGCGCAGCACTCGTGGGTGATGCGCGCGGGCGGCAGTCCCCAGAGCGTGGGCATGGCCTCGAGCGCGCTCTGCCGGTAAACGCAGTCGAGCTCCTGGCAGGGCAGCTTCCGGTGGGGGGTGAAACTGATGGTCGCGGCGCCGTTGTTGATGACGTGCAGCTCGTAGCGCCCGATCTGCTGCAGGCTGTTGAGGTAGACGGCATAGCGCGAGTAGGCGGAGCTGGGATTGCCGAAGGCCCGGGCCAGGATGTGCAGCGTGCCCAGGTTCGCCGGGGTCATGGCCTCGGCTGCGGCGCGGCGCACGGCCGCCTCGGGATCGCCCTCGAGCTCGGCGATGCGCTGGAAGAGCCCGTAGTAGAAGCGCGCCGGCACCCAGGCGTTCGCGTCGTCGAGCGACTCGGGGTTGACCCCGCACTCCCGGGCGAAGTCGGCCACCCAGGCGCGCCGTTCCGGCGAGGCGAAGACCGTATGCAGGATGGTCCGGAGGATAACCGCCCTGGCCCGCAGGCTGGAAAGTTCCTTTTCGGTAATCATTTGCTTCTGTATCGACGCACCCCGCCGCCGGCGTGAGCCTTTTCGGCTGGCATTAGCCACAGATGCACACAGATAAACACAGATATGGGCGGGACCAGGAATGGGGCCCCACACGACGTCATGCACCCGCAGGCCCAGGCGGAGCCAGGGCTATTGTCCCCATCTTTGTTCATCTGTGTGCATCTGTGGCTGATCTGTTGCCGTCGGCTTGATTGTCCGCGCGGGGGACGGATAATCCGGCCATGAGCCCCAAGCAGCCCGGCGACTTCGCCGACCGCAGCGCCTACCGCCGCCGGGTGGAGCCGGCCGGCCTGCGCTCCTTCACCGTCAGGATCGGCGAGAGCGACCTGCACGTCTCGGCCTCGCGCGAGCTGCCCGGCCTGGCCCGGCGGGAGCTCTCCGCCGCCCGCGCCGCGCTCGAGGGCCGCATCGCGGCCCACCCGGAGTTCCGGACGGCGCTGGAGCCCCTGCCCGACGACCCGACGGCTCCGCCGCTCGTGCGGGAGATGATCGCCGCCGCTGCGGCCGCCGGAGTGGGCCCCATGGCCGCGGTGGCCGGCGCCGTGGCCCAGGCGGTCGGCCGGACGCTCCTGGCCCAGTGCCGCGAGGTCATCGTCGAGAACGGCGGGGACATCTTCATGGCCGGTGGCGAGGAGCGCGTGGCCGCGATCTTCGCGGGCGACTCGCCGCTGTCCATGAAGCTGGGGCTCAGGCTCGGGCCCTGCCCGGCCGGCTGCGGCCTGGCCACCAGCTCCGGCACGGTCGGGCCGTCGCTGTCCTATGGGAAGGCCGACGCCGCGGTGGCCTTCGCGCCCGACGCAGCCCTGGCCGACGCCGCGGCCACGGCCATCGGCAACCGGGTGAAGACCGCCGACGACCTGGCCGCCGCCATGGAGTTCGCCGAGAGCATCGCCGGCCTCTCCGGAGCGCTGGCCATCATCGGCGAGAACCTCGCCGCCTGGGGCGAGATGGAGCTGGTGGAACTATAGTTCGACACGGAGACACGGTGACACGGTGACACGGGGACGCAGAGACATTGGGAAATGTCGACCGGCAGGCGGACTGTCGGAACAACCACCACTCCGATGACCGAGTGCCTGCCATCGCCGTTTACGCTGTCCCCTTGTCTCCGTGTCTCCGTGTCCCCGTGTCCCCGCGTCCCCGCGTCCCCGTGTCCCCGCGTCACCGGGTCTTCGAGACTGCCTTCGCCAACCGATACCCCTCCGGCACCTCGAAGAGCGCCGGGTCGAGCTTCTCGGGAAGCTCGAGCCTGGTGACCTCCACCTCCGAGAGGCGCGGGATGCCCGAGGCGGGCAGCCGGCCGACGATCCGGAACTTGAGCGCGAAGCTCCGGCGGCCCTTGAGCTCCTTGAGGAGCCCCGGCGAGAAGTCGCCGGTCAGCGCCCGGACCTCGCTCATGTCGCAGGGGATGACCAGGTCCTCGGCGGCCCACTCCTCGATGCGCAGCTGGCCGTCCTCGAAGTAGCGGACGTGCCGGCACCGGCGGCCCAGGATCTCGACCGTCTCAGGGTCTGCCTTGACCTCGACCTTCGGCTGGCGCCGGCCCAGGGCCACCTCGAGCGCCCGGCGTTGCTCGGGAGAAAGCTTCTCGTCGGCCAGCCGCCGGCCGAGCAGCTCCCTGACGCCCCGGACGCTTTCGGCGGCCTCGGCGAAGGTGACCTCCGAGTAGGCGCGCTCGGCGGTATCGAGCTGCCACATGAGCTTCCGGTCGAGCCGCAGGATGCCGACCGCCCCGGCCGCACCGGCCTTGCCGGCCCCGTCCGCCGCTCCGGCCGTCGTCTCGGTGCGCAGGCCCTTGTCCGAGGCATAGATGCGTTGTGAGAGCCGGACCTCCTGCTCCCGGTCGAAGGCGTCGGTCATGATCTTGCGCCCGGTGGTCTCGTAGACCAGGAAGGCCGGCCTGGCCGCCTCGCGCGCCGGCTCTCCGGCCGGCCGGGCCTCGCCTCCGGCACAGCCGGCGACCACCGCAGAGAGGGCGACGGCAACTGCCATCCACAGCGCTTTCAACATGTTGGGGACGCTCCTTTCCGGCCATGGCCAGTTTAGCCCGCGGCCGGACGCTGTCAAACCCGCGGCGACCCTCACGATGGGGCCAACCACCAAGACACCAAGACACCAAGGGACGGAAGAACCGCAGGCCAATCAGTGTCCGCGGCGACGGCGCCTGAACTCGGGAGCGGTCATGGCCGCGCTCGACAGTCGGGCCGGTCTTATGATCTCTTGGGGTCTTGGTGCCTTGGTGGTTGAGTTACCGCGCCTCATAGGGGGACTGGCCCGAATCGCGCCTTGACAATCCGGGGCGCCGGGCTATCAATTAACCCATCATGGCTACCGACACCAGCAAGCTCATAGAGAAGGCGCGGGAGGCCGTCCAGCGCCGGAACTACGCCTACGCGCTGGACCTCTACCAGCAGGCGCTGGTGCTCGACCCCGACAAGGTCGAGGCCCGACGCGAACTGCGCGCCACTGCCAGCCGGTACGTCAAGGAGAACGGCATCTCCCCGAGCTCCGCCTGGATCAAGGGGTTGGCTCCGGTCTTCAAGATCCTGATCCTCGGCTCCTCGCCCAAGAACGCCGAGAAGCTGATGATCGAGTGCGAGAGGTTCCTGGTCAACGACCCCGGCAACCTGTGGGCCTCGGCCAAGCTGGGCACCGCCGCCCTGCAGTCCGGCTATCACAACGCGGCCGTGGCCGTCTTCGAGGACATCCGCCAGAACCACCCCGCGAACGTCCCGAACCTCTACAACCTCGGCGCGGCCTACGAGCAGAAGAACGACACCAAGTCGGCCATCGGCGCCTACGAGGCCATCGTCAAGCTCGCGCCCCACGAACACCTGGCGCCGCAGAAGATCAAGGACCTCTCCGCCCTGGCTTCCACCGACGTGTTCTCCCGGGGAGCCCGGGAGGGCTCCAAGAAGATCGTCAAGGACGACAAGGTCCACGAGAAGTTCGAGGTCGAGGCCCACGAGATCCGCTCGATCGAGCAGCGCGCCAAGGCCATCGCCTTCCAGCAGGAGGCCCTGGCCAAGGCCGGCAACGACCCCCGCCACCAAGCCACCTACAACATGAAGATCGGGGACATGTGGCTGCTGGTCGAGCCGGACTTCGAGAAGGCCGAGGCCGCCTACCGAAAGGCCAAGGAGCTCCAGCCCACCGACAAGACCTTCGACTTCCGGCTGGACGACGTCCAGATCAAGCGCATGGACACCAAGCTCCGGGAGATCGAGGCCGGACTCCAGAACAACCCGGCCGACGCCGCGCTCAAGGCCGAGCTCCAGAAGCTCCGCGGGGAGCGCGAGCTGTTCCGGATGAAGTCGTACGAGCAGCGCGCCGCCTTCCGGCCCATGGACATGAACGTGGCCTTCACCCTGGGCAACATCTACTTCGCGGTCGGCAAGCTCGACGAGGCCATCGGCCAGTACCAGCGCACCGTGGGCGACCCGGCCAAGCGCAGCGACTCGCTCAACTCGCTGGGCATCTGCTTCTCCCGCAAGCAGCAGTACGACCTCGCCGCCAAGCAGTTCCAGACCGCCCTCGACGGCATCGAGGTCATGAACGAGCGCAAGAAGGTCATCCTCTACAACCTGGGCGACTGTCTGTCCAGGATGCCCGGCAAGCACGAGGAAGCCCTGAAGGTCTTCACCCAACTGTACGAGGCCGACATCGGATTCAAGGACGTGGCCAAGCGCCTGGACGCGCTGAGGAAGGGCCAGCCCGCCTGAGACGGGCGGTTTCCATAGCAAGAGCCAGAGCAAGAGAGAAGAGAGGATTTCACCGGATGCCCCACAGCATTAGCGCCATGAAGCGGGTGCGCCAGAGCGCGCATCGCAACGCCGTCAACCGCGCCAACCGCAGCCGCCTGAACACCGTGCTCAAGAAGGTCAACGCGGCCATCGCCTCGGCGCCCAAGGACCAGGCCACCGAGCTGGCCCTCCGCCAGGCCTTCAAGACCCTGGACCGCGCCGCCCGCAACGGGCTCATCAAGAAGAACGAGGCCGACCGCCGCAAGGCGCGTCTGTGCCTGGCGCGCGACAGGGCCGCGGCCGCTCCGCGCCCGAGCTGAACCAGCTGGCGCCCCGGGGCGCCTCCGGCCGGACCGGAAACCAGGGCGCCCGGGCGGACAGTCACAATCCCCGGCCGCGGTGGCGATGACCGCCCCCGCGGCCTTCCTTTTGGGACGCCGTCTCCCCGGATAGCTTTTCAGGAGGGCAGCATGGCCAGGGCCAAGTCGCCGGACTTCGCGGCACAGGCGGAGCGGGTTCTCGCGCTGAAGGTCGAACACCGGGTCAGCCGGCTCGGCGGCTACGGGCCGGCCGGCGAGGTCATCTACGAGGGCCACCCCCCGGGCTGTCCCTCGGTGCTGGTCACCAACCTCACCGGGGCCAAGGCCACCTTCCAGTCCAACGGCTCGGCCGGCTTCGAGGTCAGGCTCCCCGAGGGCCTGGAGGTCCGGGTCCTCGACGGCCACTTCGACACCACCGAGAAGCGCGAGACCGGCTCGCCATCCGCGAACCTGTGGCTCGACCTCGGCGAGGTCGCCGGCTGCCGGCGGATCGCCGCGCTGGTCAACCCTCGCGGCGGCACGAACTGCGAGCCGGCGAGCCTCCGGGTGGTCAAGCTCGGCGACCCGGGGCGCTGCATGTGGTACTCGGCGTCCTTCCGGCCGGCGCCGGGCGTGGCCTTCACTTCGGCCGTGAAGCTCTCCTTCGTGGCCGCCGCCGGCGGACCGGCGCTGCTCCGCGAGGTCTACGTTCGCAACGACGGCAAGCGGCCGCTCCGCGGCAGGCTCTGGAGCTTCTTCAACCTCCACGGCACCCAGCGCTTCGTCTACAACAAGGAGATCTGGTACGACAGCGGGCTTCCCGTTACGCCCAACGACATCGTCGCGAGCGCCACCGTGCCCTACAGCGACATCGTCCAGATCAAGCGCCTCTCGAGCGTGCCGGGCCCGGGCGTCCGCCCGGCCGGGGCCACCTGCGACTACTCGGCGTTCGTGGGCGACAGCGCGGCCCTCTCGCTCCTGCCCGAGGCGGTCCGGCGCGGGGAGTTCCTGCCCGGCGCGGGCAGGAAGCTGAATCGCTTCTCCATCGGCACGATCGCGGCGGGAGCCTTCGATCTCCGGCTCGCCCCGAAGCGCGCCGGCGTCCTGCAGCAGAGCCTGCTCTACGTGACCGATCCGAAGATCCAGGACGCCTTCCGCCGCAAGAGCGGCTGCCGCTTCCCGGACTATCCGCGGGTGGCGGCGGCCTTCACCGCCGCGGCCAAGGAGGTCGTCCGCCGCACGCCCGACGCCCGGCGCACGGCCGCCGCGGCCGCGGCGGAACTCGCCGCGCCGCGTGCACCGGCCTTCGCCATCGAGTTCCCGGCCCAGCGCATCGTCTCGGAGTACGCCAAGTCGGTGTGGATCGGCGTCGAGGAGCTCTACGAGAACTGCCGGGCCCACGGCGCCAGGCTCGCCGAGGGCATCGAGCTCGGCACCCGCGACCGCGCCCAGGACATGTGGCCGAAGATGAAGGCCGACCCTGGCCGGGTCCGCGCCGACCTGGTCCACGCCATGGGCTTCATGTACGTGACCGAGGCGGGCGAAAGGCTGAGCGCGCAGGGCTTTTCCGTTCCTGGCGGCGGGGGCACCTGCATTGAAGAAACGCGCAGCGTTTCTTCAATCAGTCATACGGTCCGTTCCTCCGATCGCACAAGAAGCGGAGAAGAAGCCGAGACTCACACCGCCCGGCCTGCGGCCGGCCGGCATGAGTCTGTGCCCCCGCCGCCAGGAACGGAAAAGCCCGGCCGAAGAAGGGCGATGACCCTCGTCGAGAAGCTCCACGGCATGTTCCCGCGGCAGTACCCCAGCCGCTGGGACGACCGCTCCAAGGAGGTCAAGAACGACAACCGCCCGTACATGGACAGCCCGCTGTGGTTCCTCAACGCGCTGGCCATGTACGTGCGCGAGACCGGCGACTGCTCCGTGCTGGCCGAGCGGGTGGGCACGGTGCGCCTGACCGATCCGGAGCACCCGGAGCGCTCCGGCATGATCGGCGCCGAGCGCATGCAGACGGTGGCCGAGGCCGCCGTCGAGGTCCTGGAGTGCTTCGGCCGGCACGTGGCCGACTCGCCTTATGGCCTCGCCCAGATCATGTACGGCGACTGGTGCGACCCCATCGACATGTTCGGCACCTCGAAGATCGGCGACGCCGCCACGCGCGGTCGGGGCCGCGGCGCCCAGGTGCGGCTCTCGGCCCACCTCTTCGAATGCCTGGTCGAGATCGTCGACCTGCTCGAGACCCCGCGCGCGGCGCGGACGCTTTCGCAGGCCGGGCAGGACTGCTCCGCGCGCCTCTCCGCGCTCAAGAAGCTCGCCGGCGAGCTGCGGCGGAACATCGTGAGGGTCGCCTGGGAGCCGGCGGCGAAGAAGGCCCCCGGCGGCTTCGTCAACTGCATCCACGAGCTCCGCCGCGACGGCTCGCGGCCGGACTACGCCCGGGGCGAGACCGGCTACACGCTCGGCTCCATGAGCGGCCGGGATTTCGACGGCGCCCGGCGCCGCGAACTGGTCGGCCAGGCCTACTGCCTCAAGATGCTCCGCACCGAGCGCCCGTGGCTCGCGCCGGTCGAGGGCTCGGAGCGGATCGTCGCCGAGTTGCTGGCCGGCGTCGACGCGGCGCTCTTCGACGACCGCCTTGGCCTGCGGCTCTTCGGGCCGCCCATGGCCAACAACCGCCAGGCCCTGGATCTGGTCGGGCGCATGGGCGTGCTGCCGGCCGGCTGCGCCGAGAACGGCGAATACCACCACGGCCAGGTGATGATGCACCGCAACCGCATGGAGATCGAGGGCCAGGCCGACCGGGCCTGGGAGCAGTTCAAACGCATGATCTCGGCGATGCGCGACGAGACCCTGGCCGGGCCCTTCGAGACCCCGGCCACCTCCTACGCCTCCGACCCGGCCGATCCGCACTACGGCAAGGGCATGTACTTCGGCCTGTCCGGCTCGACCGACTGGATCGTCGAGCTCTTTCAGCGCGTGGCCGGCGTGGAGCTCAACCTCCACGACGAGCGCGTGCCGGCGCTGCGCGTCCGGCCGTGCCTGCCGGCGGCGCTCGAGGGGCGGCTCTCCTTCCGTCGGATCGTGCACCTGGCCCTGCCGGGCGGCGGCTACCGCCGGATCCCCCTGAGCCTGGAGGTGGCGACCGAGGGCTCGGGGCCGAAGGCCCTCGGCAGCGAGGTGACGGTCAACGGCCGGAAGGTCTCCGCGGCGGAGGTGCGCGACCTCGCCGGCCTCGAGCGCGTGGAGATGACCGTCACCTTTCTGCGCGGACGCTGAATGTGAGGGGACCCGACCCGTGCCGGTGATCGACGATCGCGGTCTGGAAGGCGGGGCCGACGGCCTGGAGGTCGTGCGGCCGGTGGGACGGCGCCGCATCACCCACGCGATCCACGACATCGACGGCACCCACAGCCTCATCCGGGACTGGCCGCCGGCCATGAGCCTGTCCATCCACTGGGCCATGACCTCGGGCCTGGGCGAGGGCTTCGATTCTCCGGAGACGGTCGGCGAGCTCGTCGAGCGCGTGGGGCGCGAACCCCTCGAGGAGACCGACCGCTTCTGCGTGGAGTCGGCCGGGCTCTCGGCGCTCACCCAGATGGAGTTCGGCATCCGCCGGGCGGTCGAGCTCGGCAACGTCCCGGCCGACCCGCGGCTGGCGCTCTCGGACGAGGAGCGCCGCGTCAACTCCGAGATCGTCCGGCGCATCTGGGCCGGACGGGAGCGCTTCGAGGACCTCGCGCAGCCGCCGGGCCTCGTCGAGTTCATCGCCGGGCGCGCCGGGCGGCTCTTCAGGCTCTACGAGGCGGTTCTGAACGGCGCCTGCCGCGACCGCAACACCGCCGGCGCCCGGAAGAACCCGGCCAGGTGGCGCGTGCCCGGCTCGCTCGAGTTCATGGAGCGGCTGCGCGAGCTCGGCTGCCGCAACTACTTCGTGACCGGCGCGGTGCTCTACGCCGGGGGCGGCATGCTCGAGGAGGTCGAGGCCGTGGGCTTCGAGGTCGGCCCCGGGCGGATCGTGGAGGAGCTGCTCGGCTCCTCCTGGGACCGCAAGCAGCCCAAGGACGAGGTCATGCGCGAGCTCTTCGCTCGCGAGGGCATCGACCCGGCGGCCGCGCTGGTGGTCGGCGACGGCCGCACCGAGATCGCCGCCGGCGCGGCCTTCGGCAGCGTGTGCCTGAGCCGGCTGCCGGACGACGCCCGGCGCCAGCGCGAGCTCCACCGGGAGCTCGGCACCAACTACATCCTGCGCGATTACACCGGCCCGCTGCTGGATCGACTCCTGACCGAACGGTAGCGGGGCAACACCCGGTTTTCGCAACCGTGGCAGCCGCTACGACGGAGCAGGCTGCTGCGCCCCTACTGACCGACGGCCAGCGACGCCCCGGCCTCGGCTGCGGCCAGGACTATCCGCGCGCACGCCTCGGCGTCGCTCTCCGCCCGGTGGTGTTCGAGGTCGATCCCCAGGTGCGCGCAGACCGCCGGCAGGTTCGCGCGGCGGAGCCCCCAGGTCCGCCGGGCCAGTCGCACGGTGCACAGGAAGGGCTGGGGCGGTGGCTCCAGCCCCGCCGCCGCGCAGCACGCCGAGAGCACTCCGCGGTCGAAGGGCGCGTTGTGCGCGGCTATGAAGCTCGATCCCTCGAGAAGGTCAGCCAGGCGGGGCCAGAGCTCGCCGAAGACCGGCGCGACGGCCACGTCCGCCCAGGTGATGCCGTGGATCGACGTGAAGACCATCCGCCGGCGCGGCGGGCGGATCAGCCGGCTCTCCGCGCGCGCGATCCGGCCGGCCTCGATGCGGACGAGCGCGACGGCGCAGGCGCTGTCCCGCCCATGGTCGGCGGTCTCGAAATCGATGGCGGTGAAGTCGGGGGGCGGCCGGTTCATGCCGGGAGCTCGAAAGGGAACCGAAGAATGCCGAATGGCGAACTCCGAATCACGAAGTGCCGGGGAAGGCCGAAGGCCGGACTTCTGACTTCACGATTCGACCTTCTGCGGTCCTGCCATTCGGCAAGCTCATGGCTCGAGCCCTGAGCGAAGTCGAAGGACGGTTCGTAGCCGGTGATTCCCACCATGGGTTCAGCCCGCCTCGACGAGCCGCACGCCGGCGCGCTCGAGCGCCGCGGCGGCCACGCCCATGCCCGGCCGGACCTCTCCTCCGATGTGGGTGCGGGTCACGCCGCAGGAGGGGCTCTTCGACTTGAGGCAGGCGGCGCCTGCGCCGCCCCGACGGGCGAGTTCGACGACCGCCTCCGCGCCGCGCAGGAAGGCTTCGGTCACGTCCTCGCCGCCGGCGCGCAGCACCCGCGCGGAGCCGGCCAGGACCGCGCGGCCGTCGCCGCCGGCGAGCTCTGCAGGCGGCCGCGGGGTGGCGAGCCCCCCCAGCTCCTCCGGACAGACCGGCAGGAGGGCCTGGCCGCGCAGCTCCTCCGGGAGCTCGGCCGGCGGCCGGGCCGCCGCGTCATAGCGGCACGGGACGCCGAGCAGGCAGGCGCTGATGAGGATCAAGGGGCGAAGTTGCCAGTTGCTAGTTGCCGGTTGTCAGTGCCGACGGCAAGCTTGCGTTCCTGCCCGAACCGCGGCTCTCTTCTGGCAACTGGCAACTGACAACCAGCAACTGACCGCTGCCGTTTTCAGAACGTCGCCAGCGCGGCGGCCTGGTCTCCGACGATCTTGAATATCTGGGTCAGTCCCAGCAGGTCGAAGACCTCGCGCACGCTCTCGGTGGGGTTCAGGAGCACGATGTCGCCGCCGTTCTCCTGGCTTTCGCTGCGGGCGCCGATGAGCACCCCGGCTCCGGCGCTGGAGATGTAGTCCACCCTGGCCAGATCCACCACCAGCTTGTAGCAGCCGCCCTCGAAGATGCCGCGGATGGACTCCTCGAGCTGCTCGAAGGTGTGCGCGTCCAGGAAGCCCTCGACGCGGAGCAGGGCGACCCCGTTGGCGTTTTCGCGGGTGATCTTGAAATCGGACATGGCGGTGCTCCTCGCGGCCGCTAACGGCCGCCGGCTTCCCTGCGCTTGGCGCGGTCCACGTACTTGATCATCTGCAACTGGTTCTTCTCGCCGTGGATGTAGGTGTAGTTGATCTCGTCCATGATCTGCCGGATCATGAAGATGCCCAGCCCGTGCTTCTGGCCCTTGGAGACGTGCTTGGCGATGTCGGGTATGTCCACGGAGCTCGGGTCGAACTCCTTGCCGCTGTCGCGGATGATCACCTCGAAGCGGGTGGCGTCGGCCTCGAGGATGAGCTCGACGTCCAGCTCCCCCTCGAGGTCGTTGTCGTAGGCGTGCTCCATGATGTTGGTCACGGCCTCGTCGACCGCCAGGATCAGCAGCTTCCGGTCGCGCGGAGCGAAGGCGCTCTGCTCCACGACCTTGGTGACCTCCTCGCGCACGGTGGCGAGGTACTGCGTGTCGTTGGGTACCACCAGTTCGCGGTGAACCATGGGCTCTCCCCGGCTGCCTATTCCACCTTGACCGTGACCACGGTGATGTCGTCGTGCTGTTCGGCCCTGCCGCGGTGGGTCTCCATCTCCTTCATGATCCCGGCGACCAGGTCGCGGCTCTTCTTGTCGCGGGAGTTGGACTGGACCCAGCGGTAGAAGCGTTCGTCGCCGTACTCCTCGTGCTTCTCGTCCATGGCCTCGACCACGCCGTCGGTGTAGAGGACCACGTGGTCGCCCTTGTAGAGCTGGATGGTCTGCTCCTTGATGGTCCGGTTGAAGATCGGGCCCTTGTCGAAGCCCAGGGCGATGCCCGCGGGGTTGACCAGCTCCACCTGGCCGGTGCGGGCCCGCACCAGGACCATGGGGTTGTGGCCGGCCGAGGCCACAGTCAGGGTCTTCTGGCGCACGTTGAGGATGGCGTAGATCATGGTCACGAACATGCCGCGCTTGATGTCGCGGGCGATGACCGCGTTGACCTGCGAGAGCGTGCCGGAGGCCGAGGCGTTGCCGGTGGCCAGCATCCTCAGGACCGCGCGGGTCTGGGCCATGACCATGGCCCCGGGCAGGCCCTTGCCGGAAACGTCGGCCACCACGATCCCGAGGTTCTCGCGGTCCACCGGGATGTAGTCGAAGTAGTCGCCGCCGACCTCCTTGGCCGAGCTGTAGGCCTGGTAGATGTCGAAGCCGGGCAGCTGCGGGATCTTCGACGGCAGCAGGTGGGCCTGGATCTCGCGGGTGGTGTTGAGCTCGCCCTGGACGCGCTCGGCCTCGCGCTCGAGCTCGCGCGCGGCCTGCAGGCTCTTGGTCATGTCGTTGAAGGCCATGGCGAGCAGGCCGATCTCGTCGCGGCTGGTGGCCTTGGTGACGTGGTCGAAGTCCCCGCGGCTGACGATGTCCATGTCGCGCATCAGCCCGCGCACCGGCCGCACGATCCGGCCGGCGAAGGCGTAGGAGACGCCCACGCCCAGCAGCACGCATAGCAGCCCGGCGATGAAGGCCGAGGCGATCACGCTGTTGACCTGGCTGTCGACCTGCTCGGCGGCCAGGATGAGCACGGCGTTGCTCGGCTCCGAGTCGCCCGGGATAATGATGGGCGCCGTGAAGAAGAAGGCCCGGATGGTGCCGTTCTGGCGCTCGAAGCTGCCGAACGTGCAGCTCACGTTGGTGAACTCGCGGCCGGCGATCCGCTCCACGCGGTCACCCTTGAGCCGGTGGGGCATGATGCCGCTGGCCGAGGCGATCAGCGTCTGCGGAGAGTTGGCGCCGCGGAGGATCACCGCGTCGGCGATATCCGCGTCGACCGCGCCGCCGCCCTGCGGCAGGAGCTTGAGCAGTTCGGGCATGGCCGGCGCCTGGTAGCCGCCCAGGGGGTTGCGCGCGCTCCAGTCCCGGTAGCGCTCGACCTCCTGGCGGCCGATGCGGCTCATGCACAGGGCGGCGGCCGCGCCGTAGCGCTTGATGGCGTCGTAGGAGCTCGTCTTGACGATGCTGGCCAGCACCCCGCCCCAGGCCGCGACCACCAGGACCACCAGGGCGGCGATGGACAGCGACAGCTTGAGGGCCAGCCCCATGCCCTGCACCCGCCGGCCGGCCACGGAACCGGCGCCGCGGGAGGCCACCCGCGGCGCAGCAGCCATGACTCCGGAGGCCGGAGGCGCGCCGGGGGCCGGGCGGTATCCGGAGCCCGGCTGCTTGGCCCCGGCGCTTGCCGATGGGCCGGAGGGAGTCTTCCGCGGGGCGCCCGCCGCGCCCGGACCGGTGGGCGGACGGTTCGCGCCCGGCGTCCGGGCCTGGACCTGGCCGGGCGCAGCCGTGGGGCGCACGCCGCTGGCACCGGCGGCCTGCGCCGGCCTCGGGCCGGTCGAAGGCCGCGAAGGCCTGGCCCCGCCGCCGGGGGTAGGCAGGCGCGTCGAACTCTTCTTGTGCCTGCCGATGTCAGGCATGCTTGCCTCCCGCGGAGGAACCGCTTCCGGCCGGCTGGACGGGGGCCAGGCACATGCGATTGCGCCCGCCATCCTTGGCCTTGTACAGGGCCGAATCGGCCGCCTCTATGAGCTTCTGCTTGTCCTCGGCGTCGTCCGGGAAGCAGGCCACCCCGAAGCTGGCGGTGATCTTGAGCTCGGTGCCGTTGAAGTCGATGCCGGCGGCCTCGACGTTGCGCCGGAGCCGCTCGGCGACCTCCGCGGCCTTGGCGCGCTCGATCTCGAGAAGAATCACCGCGAACTCCTCGCCGCCGTAGCGGGCGACCATGTCCACGGTGCGGACCGTATCGCGCAGCACCGACGCGACCTTGCGTAGCGCGGCGTCGCCGGCCAGGTGGCCGTGGGTGTCGTTGACCTGCTTGAAGTGGTCCAGGTCGACCATCACCAGACTGATGCCCCGGCCGCCGTAGCGCCGGATGCGGTTGATCTCCTGGTTGAGATGGGCGTCGAAGTGCCCCCGGCTGGACACCCTGGTGAGGTCGTCGACGATCGAGCGCCGGTAGAGCATCTCGTTGCGGAAGGTGATGGCCACGGCCTGGCCGAGCAGCCCGAGCAGCCGCTTCTCGAACGGGCCCATGGGGCCGCCGGCCAGCCGGTCGCCAAGCAGCAGGAAGCCCTCGAGCTGCGAGGCCCGGTCGCCGCTGGCCTGCTCGACGAGCGGCACGCAGGTCACCATCCCCAGGCCGCGCAGGCGCTCGGTATCCTCGCCGGCGGGCACGTCGGGCGAGGCCAGGTCGAACGGCCGCGGCGACCCGAGCGCGAACTGGGCCAGCGGTCCGTCGACGTCCACGGTCAGGCCGTCGGCCGAGAAGCCCTGGGTGGCGGCCACGGACAGGGCCTTGTCCTCTAGCTCCAGGCGCCGCAGCACCGCCAGGCGCGGGACCATGAACTGGCCCATCACCGTGCGCAGCAGGTACTTGATGAGGCTCTCGGCGTTCATGGCCCGGGCGGAGATCTGCCCGACCATCTCGAAGATGGTGGTGAACTCCTGCTCCTGGCGGCGCAGGCGCCTCTGGTGGTCGGAGGCGCGCTTCTCGAGGTCGTCGAGGCAGCCGCCCAGCAGGCGCATCTCCTCGTCGGAGAGCCGCCCGGCGAGGACCGCTTCGACCTTCTGCCTGGCGCTGGTGCTGTCCAACGTCGCTTAGGCCCCCGTAGACAATCGGCCCGGAATCAGCCCGCGTCCGGCGGCTGGCCGATGAGCAGCAAGGCCGCTCCGCGGACGATCAAATTGGCGGCGGCGCCGGCGAAGAGGTCATCCATCAGGATGCCCAACCCTCCGGTCATCCGCCGATCGGCCCAGCCGATCAGGCCCAGCTTGGTCGCGTCCAGCACCCTGAAGAGCAGGAATGCTCCGGAGGCGAGCAGCAGGGACAGGGTGTGATTGTAGCCGGCCAGCCCGTAGAGCGCAAGGAAAGTACCGCCCAGCTCGTCGAGGACGAACCACTTGGGATCGTAGCTGCCGGCGGCCCGTTCGGCCGGCCGGCCCAGCACCAGCGTGGCCGCGAAGAAGGCCACGGCCGCCAGGAAGCTGTAGATGTCCACGAGATCGCCGCTGATCCCGGCGCGGATCGCGAGGTCGCGGCCGGCCAGCCACAACCCAAAGGCCGCGAGGCTTCCCCATGTGCCGGGGGCCATGGGCAGGAAGCCGGCGCCGAAGAAGCTGCCCAGGACCTTGACGGCCGCGCCCGCGACGCGTCCCAGAGGGGGCCCGGGAGGCGGCTTGGGCGGCTTGGTCTCCAGGCCCAGGAGCCGGCGCAGGCGGTTGGAGCTCGACTCCGGCAGGCGATGGAGCAGAGGGGATGGCTCGGGGGACGGGGCGGGGGAGGAATCGGGGGGGTGGGGCGGGTTCTCGGGCACTCCTGCACCTCGTCAGTCGCCGGCGGGCGGTCTCGCGAACGCGGCCATACTAGCGGCTCGGGCCACAGGCTTCAAGGAGTACGGGGCCGGCCCGATTCCCGGGAAGTGGCAGGGGCCGGTGGACTCGGTGGACGAAGTGGACGAAGTGGACGAGGTGGACTGCAGTGGACGCCGTGGACCCCACCGGGATTCCGCCGTGTCCACCGCGCCCACGACTTCCACCCTCCACCCTCCACCCTCCACCCTCAACCCTCAAGCGCCCCCGACTCGAGCGCCCGCCGGGCGAGCGCCTCCATTCCTTCGCGGCCCTCGCCGCGGTCCGGCCAGACGGCCAGGCGGAAGCGGGCCTCCCAGGTCGAGCCCGCGGCCGGGCCGCCATCGGGGAAAGCCAGGTACAGGTGGTCGTCGAGCCAGCAGCGGCAGAGCTCGTAGGCCGCCGGCGTATCGGCCGGCCGGACGTCGGTCACGAGGAGCGCCACGTTGCCGGCCCGGCCCGGCTCGCGCCGGCGCGTCGCGTACTGGGCGAGGAAGAAGGGCGGGGCGAACTCCACCTTCCTGAGGCCCTTGGGCCCCTCGCGGTTGTCGACCGCGCGGAGGAAGCCCCGCGAGGCGGCCAGGGTCTCGTCGTGGGTCCAGCTCTCCGGGTCCCGGGTGTTCTCCGGGAAGAGGTTCATGAACTGGAAGTGGGGCGCGGGGTACGGGCCGGCCACCTCGAGCCGGGCGTCCGCGTCGACGATCAGCGCGCCCGAGGGAGAGAGCGAGACGGCCGCGTCGAAGGTCGAGCGCACCGCGTCGCCGGGGTTCGCCGCGACCAGCTTCAGCCGCACCGCGCCGGGACCGTTCTCGACGAGCTCCCAGGACTCGAGCAGGTTCGCCGAGTGCCAGGGGCTCGGCGCGTTCATCAGATACCAGTAGAGCGGCAGGCAGGCCGCGGCCGGCCGGCTCATCCCCGGCGGCCGCAGATCGCGCAGCCGCAGGTCGTGGAGCGAGAGCCGCCCGAGCGGCGCCGCGCCGTCGCGCGACGACCAGAGCAGAAGCTCCCGGCGGTCGTCCTGGGAAAGGTAGCTGAGCGAGAGCCCCTCGGCCTCGGCGAGCTCCACCCGCGTGGGGCGCTCGGGCGAGAGCGTCACGGCGAACTCAGCGCGCCCGGCGGGACGCTCGTCGGCGGCGAGCACCGGGCGGCCGTGACCGTCGGGCCGGCCGTCGTTCGGACCGTAGGGGTCGTCGGTGCGCCCCACCGAGACGAGCTGCGGCCGCGCGGCGGCGCCGTCGACGGAGCACGCGAGTGCCGCGGCCGGCGCGCCGTCGACGCGCACGAGCGCCCGGCGCGCAAGCGGGTCGGCGGGGAAGGTCACGATACACTTCTTCGCGGTGCGGCGGAGGCGGTAGCTGCCCTCGAGGTAATCGAAGCCCACGAGTGCGGCGCCCTCGGCCGAGGGGGCGAGCGGCGCGGCCAGAGCCTCCAGGCGCCGTCGGACCTCGGCCTCGTCCTCCGACCAGGTGAGGGCCAGGGCGCCGGAGAAGTGGGCGCCGGGCTCGAGCTCCAGCTCCGATCCCTGGTGCCAGCACAGCGTCAGCCAGTCATCCGCCAGGCCGGCCTGATCGGCCAGCAACGCTGCGCCCGGACGCGCCCGCCAGCCATGCGGACCGTGCCACTGGCGCAGGTGGCTCTCCCAGCCGTGAAAGAACGGCGCGACATCGCGTCCGTCGATCCGGGCCCAGAGCCCTTCGCCACCGAGCTTGTCGACCCAGCCCGGCAGGTCCCGCCCCCAGTGGATCCCCAGAAAGCCCTTCTCGCCTTCGATGACGAGCCAGTCGCCGGCCTCCTCGAAACGGTTGGCCCCTGAGCGGGGCGGACTCCCGTGGGCCGCCGCGATGGCGCACTGCGAATCCAGCTGCAGGCCCCAGCCGACCCGGGCGGCGCGCAGTCCCGGCGCCGCTCCCGGGAAACGCAGGCCCACGCCCAGGAGCAGCAGGTCCTCGGCGGGCAGCGAAAGCTCCTGGATGCAGTCGCCCAGATAGCGCTCCTCGGCGTCCTCGATGCGGGAGCTCAGCCGCAGCGCGCAGCGCTCCGGCCCCTCGGCGGCGGCGACCGGCCGGCCGGTGCGCAGGCCCGCCGGCAGTGCCAGTTCCCCCGTCAGATCCAGGACCGGACCCAGGTGGAAACCCGCAGGCCCGCCCTCGACGCCCCAGAGGCCGGAACCGACGGCGGTGAATCCGACGCCGCCGGGCAGGACGTATCCGGCGGCGGATTCCTCGGACTGGATGAAGCCGAGTCGTTTCATTCCGGGTCTCTCCTTCGCGAACCTACTGCCGCTCGTCTTCGCCGCGCCGCACGCGGAACTTGCGGCACTCCGTCCGGCTCCGCTCCTTCTTCTCGTCGCGGTGCTTTCGCTCCGGCGGCGGCATGGGGAAGCGCGGCAGCTTCGGCTTTCTCGTCTTCTTCTTCGCCATTGGGATCGGCCTCCGGACCACCGTGCTACGGTTTCGCCCGGTAAGTCTCGCGTCCGGCCACGTAGGTTGCAAGCACCCGCGCGCCGGGGATCTCGTCGTCCGCGCAGGTCTCGAGGTCGCGGTCGAGCACCGTGAGGTCGGCCGGGGCGCCGACCTCGAGCCCGCCGGGGAAGCCGCTCCAGGCGAAGAGCCGGGCGGCCGAGCCGGAGTAGAGGTCGAGCGCCTGCGCCCGGGAAAGCGCGTGGCGCGCGCCCCAGACGCGGCCCGAGAGCGACCGGCGCGCGACCATGGCGTGGACGCCGGCGAGCGGCTCTGGGTCGCAGATGGGCGCGTCCGAGCCGGCGGCCACGGCGACCCCGGCGGCTAGATACTCGTCGAGCGGGTTGAAGTCCGCGGCGCGCTCCGGGCCGAGGAGGTCTTCGAGGCCCTCGGCCCAGTGGCGCAGGAAGACCGGCTGGGCGGCGACGCCCAGGCCCAGATCCCGAACTTTCTCCACGAGGCCCGGCGGCGGGAAGTAGGCGTGGATCAGGAAGCTCCTGCCGAAGAGCGGCCCCGGGGCGCCGAAGCCCTCCTCCTCGATGAGCGCGGCCGCCTCGGCCGCTCCACGGTCGCCGGTGACGTGGACGGCCACCGGGAAGCCGCGCTCGCGCGCCAGGCCCAGCCGCAGGCGCAGGCCCTCGGGCTCGACCTTGTAGCGCCCGCGGTTGCCCGGCTCGCCCGGGTAGGGCCGGTACATCGCCGCGCTGCGGTGCATCACGAAGAGGTCGTAGAAGAGCTTGGCCGGGCCGACCCGCGAGAGCGGGCCGAGCTCCTCGCCGAACTCGTGGCGCGAGGCCTGGAAGTCCTCGAGATCGCCGTCCCAGGAGGTCGCCGGTGCCAGGATCGCCCGGCACCCCAGCCGGCCCTCGGCGTCGAGCCGGCGCACGTCCTCGATCGCCGCGACGCGGGCGCCGCCGTCGACCGCGCAGGTCACCCCGCGCGAGGCCAGCAGCCGCGTCCCGGCCGCGAAGCTCTCGGCGTAGGCCCCGGGCAGCCCCCGCGGGACGAACCGGTCGTGGAGCGCCCGGCCGGCCTCGAAGCGCAGCGGGCCGCCGCCCGGCGCGAGCCCCGCGGCGGCCAGGGCCGCGCCGTTGGCGATGGTCTTGTTGACGTCGGCGATCACGACCGGCCGCCGGCTCTCGGCGCGGTCGAGGTCGGCGGTCTCCGGCAGCCGGCCCTCGGCCAGGACGCGCCCGTCGAGGCAGCCGGCGCGGGCCACGACCGCGGGCAGTTCCGGATGGCGGCCGGCGAACTCCGCCAGGCGCTCGACGATTTCGGCCACCGAGCGCGCCTCGTAGAGCAGCGGGCCGCGCAGCGCCGCCGCCCCGGTCCGGGCGATGTGCAGGTGGGTGTCCCAGAAGCCCGGCCGGACGAAGCCGTCGGGAAAGGCGAGCACCTCGGAGCCCGCGGGCGCCGCGCGCCGGACCTCCCCGGCCGAGGCGCCGAGCGCGGCGATGCGGCCGCCCCTGACCGCCACGGCGCGGACCGCCTGTGGACGCCCCGAACGGCCCTCCTCGACCGGGCTCACTGTCACTGTCCCTGCCCCTTCGGTCCCATCCGGACCACGACCACTTCGCGATCGAACCGCCCCTGCTCCAGCCGCAGGCCGTGCCTTTTGGCGAGCTTCTCGAGCGGCCGGACCCCGCTGCGGCCGGCGATCAGCCAGACGCCGGAGCGCCGGGCGGCTTCGACCATCCGCTCGTCGGAGGGCAGGAGGTCGGCATCCCGGCACGGGGGCCAGTCGGCCGCCCAGAGCTCCAGCCAATCCCGGACCTCGCCGTTGGGTCTGGCCACCGGCAGCCGGCGGCGGAGATAGAAGTTCGCGCTGTGGATGTACTCGCGGTAGAGCATCACCGTCTCGCCGGGCCGGGCGTGGGCCGCGATCCAGCGGCAGCTCGCCCGGGTCGAGTTCCGGCCCTCGTACTCGGCGGCCAGCGGCACGGAGATGCCCCAGAGCCCGAGGACCGCGAGCCCGAAGGCGGCCTCGGCCGCGCGCATCCGGCCGGCGCGCAGCATGGCCAGACACGCCGCGCCGCCGACGGCCATGGCCGCGCCCGCGGCGATGGCGACCGCAATCGTGCCGGCCATCGGAGCCTCGCTGGCGAACCGGCCGTGGAGCGCGGCGGCGGCGAGCGCCGCGAGACCGGCGAGGCCCAGGAGCGCCGGCGCGGCGGCGGCCGCGGTCCGCGCGGCGCGCCCGGCCCCGGCCCATCCGCCGGCCAGGCGGTCCCAGGCGACCCCGGCCAGGATCGCCGCGGGGGGCACGAGCGGAACCACGTAGTTCCAGCGCTGACCCTTGATCGCGGCGAAGACGGCGAGCGGGACGAGCGCCCAAAGAAGCAGCAGCGAGCCGGCGCCAGCGGGGAGGCAAGATTCGGCATTCGGCCGTTCGACAGGCTCACGGCCCAGGCCCTGAGCATTGTCGAAGGGCGTTCGGCATTCGACTTTCGGAGCGGGAGAAACCGTCGGCTGTTCCCGTTCCGAAAGCCGAATGCCGAATGCCGAAAGCCGGAGGTTCAACGCCCCCCAGACCGCCAGCGGCAGGGCCGGCAGCGCTCCGGCCAGGTAGTAGAGCAGCGCCCGGCCGGGCACGTAGGCGCCGCCGCCCGAGCCGACCACGCGCTCGCCCAGTTCCCGGCCGGTGGCGACCGCCAGCCATCCCGGGAAGATCCGCACGATGTGGACGAACCAGGGCAGCGCGAGCATCAGGAAGACGGCCGGCGCGGGCGAGGCGAGCAGGTGCCGCCAGGCCCGGCGCCGGGCGACGGGCGCGAGCCAGACGAGCCCCGGCGCCAGGAGCAGCAGAACGGCGTGCCCCTTGGCCAGCACCGCGAGCGCCGCGAGCGCCGCCAGGCCCGAGGCGGCGAGCTTCGGGCGCCGTAGATCGGTCCTAGCGAGCCGCCAGAGTATCCAGTAGGAGCCGGCCATCAGCGTGGCCAGCAGGATGTCGATGGAGATGACGCGGGCCAGGCCGAGGTAGAGCGGACAGGCGGCGTAGAGCGCCGCCGCAGCCAGCCCGGCGCGCCGGCTGCGCCCGGCCAGTTCCCGGGCGAAACCGGCGACCAGGGCCGCGCCCAGGGCGGCGACCAGGGCGTTGGCGAAGCGCGCGCCGAACTCGTTCGCCCCGAAGAGCAGGATGCCGGCGGCGCCCAGCCAGTCGGTCAGCGGCGGCTTGGTCAGGTGCGGCCAGCCGTTCAGGGTGGGCACGAGCCACTGGCCTTCGGCGGCGAACTCGCGGGCCACCTCCGCGTGGCGCGCCTCGGTGGTGTCGAAGAGCGGCGCGCGCCCCAGCCAGGCCAGGTTGAGCGCCGCGGCGACCAGGAAAACGGCCAGGACGAACGACGCTCCGGAGGAGCGGCGGCCTGAACGATCGGATTGCATGGCGGCGTCCGGGGCGTCGGGGGCGCGCGGCGGCGACTGGTCCGGCCGCCGCTCCCCTCCGGCGGGGGCGCTCACGGCGCCGCGCCGTCTCCGGACGATTCGGCGCCGCGCAGCAGATCGTCGACCGCGCTCTTGAGCGAGTCGATCTCCTCGTCGGCCAGGCCCGGGTCGCGGACCTTGTGGGTGACGCCCTCGGCCTTGTCCTCGAGCACCAGGTGCTCGCCCTGCGGGGTGGAGGCCACCGAGGCGAAGCGCAGCCGCTTCTTGCGCATGAGGATCAGCGCCAGGATGAAGCGGAACTTCTGCTTCTCGAGCTCGGGCTGGCCCTCCAGGCGCCGGAACATCTCGTAGACGGTCTCGGCGTCGATGCGCTTGGCCAGCGGCTTCTCCCTGGTCGCCTCCTCCTCCGGAACGGCGGTCTTCCAGAAGGAGAAGTAGTTGGCGGTCTCCTCCGGCTTCCAGCAGGCGTTGCAGAAGTCCAGGCGCCGCCAGGGCAGCTTGGAGCCCTTGGGCGCGGAATCGGCCACGGCCGCCGCCTGCACGGCGGCGCCGGCATCGGCCCCGGAGGGCTCCGCGGATGCGGCCGGTTCGGCGGCCGGCAGCTGGGCCTCGGCGCGGCGCCTCTTCGACGGCGCCGGCGGCGGCTCGGCGATCAGGGCCGAATGGTGCTCTTCGCCGCGCTCGAACTCGCGGCCGCAGGATGCGCACCGGGGGGCGCGGCGGCTGAACTGGTATTCCTCGGGCACGGTAGCTCTCTTCCTTCGACCGGACTGCTTCGGCTCAGCTCGCGCTGAAGAACCGCTGGTTGGTGCCGTTGGGGGCGATGCGGACCTCGACCTTCGCCGCGCACTTCGGACACCAGCCGACGTAGGCGGTCCCGGCGCGGTTGACGTAGACGCGCTGGTAGACGCCGCAGCACTCGAACTTCATGCCGATGAAGCGCCGCTGCGCGCCGTCGCCATCCCGTTCCGCCGAGCCCATGGCATCGCTCTCCACGCGTGGCGATTCTACGGCCGGCCGGGGGGCATATCAAGGGCGCGGGGACACACTATCCACCGGCTCCGGTCGGGCCAGCCCGGGTCTACACGGCGGCTAGGACGCCGCGGGGGTGGAGGCGGTCCCCAGCCGGAGACGCGGCATCTCAGGACGCTGGCCCGGCGCTTGCTTGTGCCCGTGCGGCCCTGTCGGCGGAGCGTTCCGACGGGCATGCGGACGGGCTCTACCGCCGGTGTGCCGGCAGGAGGTTCGAATATAGAGAATAACGAACCGGAGCGAGAGGCGTCGTATACCGAATCCGATGGCGATGGGACTTCATGAAGGACCTATGAGAGGAGAACGAGTGATGATGAGAACGAGACTGGCAACCGTGTGCGCCCTGGGCTTCCTGGTGACGGCACTCGGCGCGGGCAGCGGCCTGGCCGCCGACTGGTGGGGCAAGTCGTCGGGATCGAAGGACAAGGAGCAGAAGCGCTACCAGGCGCAGATGCGCACCCAGCTCAACGCCTTCGACCCGCAATTCCTGCTGGCCATGGAGAAGGACCTGAACCTCTCCGACGACCAGATCAACAAGCTCGAGGACATGGTCGACAACAGCCGCCAGGACGCCAAGGACATCCTGACCAGGGAGCAGGTCAAGGAGCTCGACCGGCAGGTCGGCACCGACACCTTCTCCCTCAACAAGCTCTATGACAAGGTCGGGGGGAGCTCCGAGGGAAGCTCCGGCATGGGCCGGCGCACCGCCGACTCCCAGGACGACGTGGCCATGTGCCGCGGGCTCTCCGGCGCCTCCATGCGGCATTGCCAGGCCCTGGCCAGCGCCAAGATCAGCAGCTACGACCCCCAGTTCCTGGTGGCCTATAACCGCGAGCTGAACCTCAGCGACAAGCAGCTCCAGCGGCTGCACGCCATCATCCAGGACGACCGCCAGCAGGCCCGCAAGCTGCTGTCCAGGGAGCAGCGCAACCAGGTCGAGCAGTTCTCGCGCAGTCCCGAGACCATGTCCGACGTCCAGCGGGACGGCATGCGCTCCGAGCGCGGCTGGCGCGACGGACAGCAGGACGAGTCCGGGTCCTTCCAGAGGACCAGGGTCGCCGCCCAGACCGAAGAGGGCACCAGCGGCATGGGTGGCGGCATGGGCGCCAATCATCCCATGATGCTGCGCTACCGCGGCATGATGCAGTCCCAGATCGAGCCCTTCGACGCGCAGTTCGTCCTGGCGCTCAAGAAGGACCTGAACCTCAGCGACAGCCAGGTCCAGAAGCTCCAGAGCATCCTCGAGAACGAGCGCGAATCGGTCAAGAAGGTGCTGAGCTCCGAGCAGAGCTCGCAGCTCAACCAGCTCGGCCAGACGCCCAACTCCATGGTCCAGATGCAGCGCGAGATGATGGACCGGCTCTGCAAGGGCATGGGGCCCCAGGGCGGCGAGGGCGAGATCGGCGGCGAGTCGAACCGCAGCGGCACCAACTTCCGCAACGGCAACAGCAGCGGCAGCTACCGGTAACCTCCGCAACCGGCTGAACGACGCCAAGGGGGCGGGCCGACGCATCGGCCCGCCCTCTCCTTTCGCCTGGCGAAACCGCCGGACGGCGCTACCATCGGGGCGGAAAGGAAGACCGCCCGGGTGAAGCGCTACCTGTTCAGACGCGCCCTGCAGTGCCTGCCGGTGCTGGCCATGGTGCTGGTCATCGGCTTCGCGCTGGTCTGGAAGCTGCGCGGCGACGCGGTCGACGCGGCCCTGGGCGACAAGGCCACCGCCGGGGAGATCGCCGCCGAGCGCGCGCGGCAGGGGCTCGACCGGCCGGTGGCCAGGCAGTTCGCGGACTTCGTCGGACAGCTGGCCACCCTGAACCTGCCCCGCTCGACCCGGACCGGGATGGAGATCCCCGGGATGGTCGGCGGCGCCTTCATGGTCACGCTGCGCCTGGCGCTCGGGGCCATGTTCGTGGCCGTGGCGGTGGGGCTGGCGCTCGCTCTGGCCTCGGCGCGCTGGCCCGGCGGGCCGGTCGACTGGCTCGCCCGGGTGCTCTCCGTCGCCGGCGTGAGCGTGCCGGTCTTCTGGCTGGCCATGCTGTTGCTCGCCGCCTTTTCTCTGCGGCTCAAGATCTTCCCGCTGGGCAGCTACCGGCCGGGCGACCTGATGTGCCTGGTGCTGCCCTGCCTGGCCCTGGGGCTGGTCTACTCGGCGAGCCTGGCCCGGGTCTCGCGCGCGGCGCTCCTCGAGGAGCTGACCCGGGACTACTGCCGGACCGCCCGGGCCAAGGGCGCCTCGCGATGGGGCGTGCTCCTCGACCACGCCCTGCCCAACGCCATGGTGCCGATGGTCACGGTGATGGGCTCGCAGCTGGCCGGGCTCATGACCGGCGCGGTGCTCACCGAGACGGTCTTCGGCCTGCCGGGGCTCGGGCAACTCATGTGGGACGCCATCCAGGCGCGCGACCGATACGTGCTGGTCATCGCGCTGCTCTTCGTGGCGGCGGTCTTCGTCGCCGTGAACTTCGCCGTCGACGCGCTCTACGCCTGGCTCGATCCGCGGGTGAGATATGCGTGACGACAAGCGCCCGCGGCCGCTGCTCGCAAATTCGCAGCCCTTACCGTCAGGCCGGGCTGGGGGCTCGGTTCTCCCGGCGGGGGCACGGATTCAAACCCTGCGGCCGCAGGACGCAGGGCTTGAATCCTGCGCCACGCTCCCGCCGGACGATTCCACGCGCAACGAGAGAATGATCCAGGCTGAAGAAACGCTGCGCGTTTCTTCACCCCGGAGTGCCCCCGCCGGGAGAACCGAGCCCCCAGCCCTCCGCGCAAGGATCGACTAGGATGCCGCCCCCGGCTTCGAACCCCTCGACGGCCCTCCGGCGTTTCCTCCGCAACCGCCTGGCGGTGGCGGGCCTGGCGCTCGTGGCGGCGCTGGCCCTGGCCTCGCTCGCCGGGCCGCTGGTCGTCTGGACGACCACGGGCACGACCTACCAGACCCCCTTCCCGGGAGCGGAGCTCTCGGCGCCCTCCTGGTCGCACCCGCTGGGCACCGACCGGCTGGGGTTCGACGTGCTGACCCGGTTGCTCTGGGGCGGGATGGCCTCGCTGCTCATCGCGCTCGCGGCCACGGCCATCGCCCTGGCCATCGCGCTCGTGCTCGGGCTCGCCGCCGGCTATGCGGGCGGCTGGGTCGACGCGGCGCTCATGCGCCTGACCGACACCTTCTTCGCCTTCCCGAGCATACTGCTGGCCATGGTCCTGGTGGCCGTGGCGGGCAAGCCCTCCGTGGCCCTGGTCTTCGTGGCGCTCGGCGCCACCGGCTGGACGGGGCTCGCCCGGCTGGTGCGCGCCCAGGTGCTCACCGTGCGGGGCGCCGAGTACGTCAACGCCGCGCGGGCGCTCGGCCTTTCGCCGCTCCGGATCGCGTTCCGCCACGTGCTGCCCAACTGCCTGGGGCCGGTGGCGGTCGCCGCGACGCTGGCGGTGGGCTCGAACCTGCTCGGCGAGGCCGGGCTCTCCTTCCTGGGGCTCGGCGTGCGCGACCCCTTCCCGTCCTGGGGCTCGATGCTGGCCGAAAGCCGCTCCTTCTTCGGCGACTGCCCGTGGCTGATGATCTTCCCGGGCCTGGCCATAACCCTCTCGGTGCTCGGCTTCAACCTGGCCGGCGACGGGTTGCGCGACGCGCTGGACCCCAAGGCGGCCGGCGGGGGGGAAGAGTGACGATCGAAGGAGCAGCATGCAGCACCGAATGGCACTTCCTTGAGCCGTACGAACGGCGAACCGCAGAATGTCGAATGTCGAAGTCAGAATCACGAAGGACGCGGACTGGCCGGGAGCTGCACTTCGACATTCGTCATTCGATGTTCTGCGGTTCTGCGGTTCGCTGTTGGCTCTCCAGGCCGCTGGCATGGCTTAAGGATGCGCCTTTTCATGCGGAATCCAACATTCAGCATGCAGTGGCCGGGGGTGCGGAACGCAGGCAAGGCCCTGCAGGCGTAGCCTGGTGAGGACTCCGTTCCCGCCCTCGGCCGTTAGTAATTGCATGTTGCGTGTTGAATGTGGCGTGTTGAATGTTAGCCCCCTTTTCCAGGGAGCGATCCTTTCGTGAACGCCCCCGCTCCCCCGAACGGCCCCCTAGGCTCCCGCACCGAGGTGGTCGGCGCGCTGCACCTGCACACCCGGCACTCCGACGGCACCGGCGACGCGCGAACGCTGGCCCGCGCCGCGGAGGCCACCCGCCTCGACTTCGTAGTGGTCAACGACCACGACACGCTGGCGGTCCGCGCCGAGGGCGGCGAGGGCTGGCACGGGAGGGTGCTCGTCGCCACCGGCACGGAGATCACCGCCGAAGGCAACCGGCACCTGCTGGCCCACGGCAACGCCACCGCGGCCGGGCCCTACGAGTTCTCCGCGGCGGAGGCCTTCGAGCGCGTCGCCCGCGAGGGCGGGCACGTCTACGCGGCCCACCCCTACGGCCGGGGGCTCCTGGGCCGCAGGCGCACGCTTCAGGACTGGCCGGACTGGGACCACCCCGGGCTCGCCGGGCTCGAGCTCTGGAACTACCTCCAGGACTGGGCGCTCGGCTTCCGCTGGTGGCAGCCGGCGAGCTACCGGCTCGAGGAGGTCGCCGGCCGCGTCCAGGGCCCGCCCCGTTGGGTGCTCGACCTCTGGGACCGCGAGGCCGCGCGCCGCCCCTTCGCGGCCATCAGCGGCAGCGACAACCACGCCAAGCGCCCGCCGCTCTCGACGGCCGCGTTCTTCCCGCACGAGGAGGTGATCGGCCGGCTGGTCAGCCGCGTGCGGCTCGAGCGTCCGCTGCCTGCCGACGGCCCGGCCGCGGCCCGGGAGCTATTCGCGGCGCTGGCCGCCGGGCGCTCGCTCGTCGCCCGCGAGGAACTCGGCTCCTCGGCCGGCTTCGACTTCCGGGTGCAGACGGCCGACGGCCGGGCCATTCGCCCTGGGGAGGAAGAAGGCTCAACCTCGCTCGCCGGCGCCCGCGCGGTGGTCGAGAGCCCGCGCGAGGCCGAGCTCGCCATCGTCTCCGGCGGCCGCACGATCGCCTCGGCGCGGGGGCGGCGGCTCGAGGCCGCGCTCGAGGGCAATGGGCCCGTCCGGGCCGAGGCGCGGCTCGACGGCAAGGCCTGGGTGTTCAGCAATCACGTGAGGACGCGCAACGGCTGAACTGCCGAACCGCTGAACCGCAGAATGTCGAATGTCCAATGTCGAAGGACGAGAAGGACCGAATGACGAGCTTCGTGCTTCGTCATTGGGTGTTCTGCCCTTCGACAAGCTCATGGCCTCGAGCCTTGAACAGAGCCGAAGGGCGGTTTCACACGGTTTGCCGTTCGATCCTGTCCTGGCCTCGGTTCCTGTAGGGGCGGGTTCGTAACCCGCCCCTACGGGTGACGCGGGGCTACCCGCGCCGCCAGTCGCCGCTTGCCCGCATGGCGCGAGGCCGGGCCTCGCACTCCTACGGCATCTCCGCCGGGGTGCTCCACCATGCTTTCCACTTGCCCAGATCGGTCCCGAACCGGCCGGCCAGTTCCTGCGTCCTGGGCTTGGCCTGCGCCAGACACTGCGTCTTCGACCAGTCCGGATGGGCCTTCCTCGCCTCTTCGCGCAGCTTTAACTCCATCAGGATCCTGAGCTTGCCGGCAGCGCTCTCGCCGAAGCCGGGGGCCTTTGCGTGTTTCTCCCAGGAGGAGAGAACATCGGGGGCCAGGCCCGCTTCCCCGAAGAAGGTCACGGCCGACAGTGCGGACGATGCCAGCCCCGGATCGTCGGCAACCAAAAGCCCCCTGATCTCGGGGACCGCCCTCTGCTCCACCTTGCAGGAGGGGTTCAGGAGGTGGATGGTGCCGAGGGCCGTGGCGGCCACCTGAACGAGCGCCGCGTCGCCGGACTTCAGACATTCCAAGAGGGGCTCCACGGCCCGCTTGTCGGCCGGAGGAGGCACTGGCACCCCCTCCGGTCGACCGGCCGCCATGGCCTGCGCCAGTTGACAGGCGCGCAACCGCACCTGCCGGTCCTCGGCGGCGCTCGCTCCGCTCCGGACCGCCTCCCAACTCACCTTCCGGTCGGCGCCCGCGGCCTGGCCCCATTGCTGGACGGCCTTGGCGAAGTCCTGGGGGGTGGCCTTCCGGATGGAGTCGAGCCGGGCCATGGCCTGCGCACCGATGACCTCCTCCGCGGGCGGCCCGGACTCCCCAACTCGCCCGGACTGATCCTTGTCGAACGTGGCAGTCGAGGTCGGAGGGGCGGAGGCAGCTTTACTGCCGAACCAGCCCTGTGTCGCACCATAAAGGACGAGGACCGCGCACACAACCGTGGCCAGGACGAACGTCGGGACGAACATCTTCTTCATCGATCACCAACCTTCCATCGAGCGTTGGGGCTGAGTCTCATCCGATCTCGGACCGCGTCGTCGCGGCCGCACGGACCTGCCGAGGACAAGGCATCTTCACCGCCCGCCGCCCTCTGGCTTCTTCGCGGCCTTCTCGGCCTTTTGCACCTCCGTCAGCCACTCGCCGTTGGAGGCGATCTGCCGCTTCGGGTCCTTGAAGTACTCGTCCTTGATCGCCGGGACAAAAGCCGGGAACCCATCGACCTTGAATATGAACATCGGCTGGATGAAGTCCCCGTGGATCTCGCTCAGGTAATAGGTCCAGCCGGCGTACTCGGCCTTCCTCCCGTAGCAGGCCCTCGGCAGCCCCATCGCCCAGCTCTCGTTGAGCGCCCGGAACGCCTCCTCCACCGTCTTGCACGGCAGCTCCCGATAGCGCTCGCTCTCCGCCCAGCGCACCTCGATCAGTTCCACCTGCCCCGTGGGGTTAGTGGTAATCCGGAACAGCTGCCCGTTGCCATACACCGGCCGGCCTTCAACGAGACATCCATACTCGGACCTGATGTAGCCCACATACCTCCCTTCCAACGTGCTGCAGCTTCTCGTCGCCACCCCGATGCCCGCGGACTTCTCATCCACTCCCTTGGGCCACCACCCCAGGGCCTTGGCCCGCTCCTCACCCCACTTCCGCATCTGCTCCTCGTTCGTCTTCTTCCACGCCTTGTAGATATCGTCTTCTGAGGGAGAACGCGTGTCGCCATAGAGCATTTCCCTGCTGGAGACGTGAATGCTTACGCCATGTACTCGCTTTTTGTCATCCTTTGCATGAAGCCACCACTGTCCGCTTTCATATTTCGGCTCAACATCCACTCCCGTCTTCTTCGCCCATTCCCGCCAGCTGGCCGGGTTGTCCATGTCGGGGATCTTCCGCGTCACCTTGTGCACCCACAGTTTCTCAGGCGGTCGGGGATCTTCGGGCTTCCCCGGGGGCACCAGCTTCAGGCCAAACGTCTTCCCTCGCTCGGGCCGCGTCCAGAACGCCTCCTCGTCCACGATGATCGGTGCGAAGCCCCGGTCGGCGTCTCCCGACTCCGGGTAGTGCTGCGAGCCGGCTTTGAAGAGATGGCCGCAGCCCGGCCAACCCGCCCCGCCAGACGGCTGCGCCCCGACCGCGGCCGCCTTCGCTTCAGGTGCCGCCACCTGCCCCTGCGCAGGGACAGGCGCCTCTGGAGCGGAACCCGACCGGCAGCCGGCGCAGCATGAAGCTGCCGCGGCGACAGCGAGCAGCCTCTGGAAACTAGGCAAGGCCCTCACCGCACCTCCTTCAGGACCTCCACCTGCTTCTTCGGGTCCATGAAGTACTTGCTCTTGGCCATTGGGACGTAATAGGTTTCGCACCTCTCGCCCTTCTTAACCGCCACACAATAGCACGGCTGCAGGACCTTCGCCCCCGACCCCTCCGCGTAATATATCGTCGGATCGCCGGTCCAGACTTCCCCGCCCCACAGATCCTTCGGCAATTGCCCGGCTTCCCCCCTGTTGAAGGCCTCTATCGCCTCCGCCCGCGTCCGACACTCCACTACCCCAAGACGCTCGGTCTCCGTCCAGGCATAATGCATGGAAACCATTTCGCCATCGTAGCGCACCAGGAACTCAATAGCGCAGCCAGGGCCCTTGCAGGGAAAGTTCTCCACCCGACCGCGATACTGGACTTGGTAGCTCTGCCGTAACGGTTCGCCCTCGGGCGCATCTCTGATAGTCGTGGCGATGCGGCGTCCCGCCACGTCCAGGTTGCCAGGCAGAATGCCCCGCTCCTTCAGCCACTCCTTGCCCAACTCGTCCGCCTTGTGCTGGTCTATCTTCGCGTTCCACTTGCGCTTCTCCTCAACCAAACACTCGGGACCAAGGATATCATGTGCAGAATAAGACAGCATCCCGAGCCTGGGATACCAATCCGCGACGTCGCCCTTTATCCCGAACTGTGCAGGCCCGCCCAGACCATTCTTCTCCAGCTTGCCGGCCAGCCCCATCCCGCGGGCGAAAGCCACGAACTCCTCGGCCGTGTTGCCGGGCAGGAAGCGCCTTACCTTGTGCACCCACATCTGCTTCACTTCTTCCCTGATGTTCACGTCCGGCAGGGCAATCAGGCCGTATCCGCCACCGGGCGCCCACTCCCCTTCGTATTGAGCTCCTACTCTCAGCGCAGGCAGAGAGCCGGCCTCGACTTCAGGGCCCGCTAGCTTGATCACGCCCGGCGGAGCGATCTTCACTACCTTTGGGCCTTCGACTCTGGGCTCAGCCGCCACTTCCGCCCCGGAACAGCCTGCAAGGGGCACCACACCCAGGAACCACGCCGCAAGCCACGTCCGCCATCCTCGTCCCGTACGGATCATCATGGATTGACCACCTTTACTCCCATGAAACGCGCCTCCATGTACGTGGCGCGATCAGCAACGAGCCCGACGACCAAGCAGGCGTCATCCCGCCGCTCCCAGTCTCCGGGCACCGTGATGGTTCCGTTGTAGTTCCCGCCCTGATCCCGGGTGAGGGTAACTGCCATCGTAGTCCGAAATAGACCTGACTTCAGGTACGCTGTGGTTATCGCGATATTGTTGTTCAGTTCCGCCACCGTGAGGCTGATGTTCGTGTCCTGGCCGATCCTTAACTGCTTGTCGGCAGGCGCCAGCAGCGTCACCGGGAAGGCCGGCGTGAAAACAGCTTTGCGATCAAATAGCACATCGGTCTTAAGCTTGTCAGGGTGCGGCTTTACATCCGGTCCTATCTTGTAAGGCGCCGCACCGAACGGGATCTTCTCGTCGTAGTTCTTGACGCCCCTGCACGTGAACTGCATCCCCATGGCGCAGGGGATAGTGTTCATCCACGTACCCCGAGAGCCATAGCCATGCATGCCGAAGGCCGAGGCGGTGAGCCAGAGTTGAGACACTGGGACTCTTCCAGTTGCCATGTCGGCTGCAAACGTCTCCATCCTCGGGCGCATCAGGGCCAACTGGGTGTGGAGCGGTGTCACTCCGCCCATGGTCACGTGCAAGCCGTTGCCGAGCAACTTGTATTTCTCTTCATCCGGAATCATCTTGCGCATTTCGCGATGCACTTCGTCGTCCACGGCGACCATTGGGCCCTCCTTGGGCCAGCCTCCGGTCCTAACTTCCGCCGCCGATTGGTCGCTATACTTGCTGAACATCCAGCATGAATCGAAGACCGCCCACTCGCAATTGTTTCTCCCCAAGACGACGTTACCGAGAGGTATGGTCTGTCTGCCTTTCCCTTCTGGCCCGGTGTACCTGAACAGATGCCTAGGTATGCCATGGATGATCTCGAATGCAAAGTCCGCGCTGTCCACGAAGCGCTTGGACGGATCTTCCCCGGTGAAGCCGTTCTCCACGTCGGAATTCTTATCGTATTCTACATACGACTGATACCGCCTCTGTCCAGCGACGTCCATCTGGGGCACATCAAATTTGTTGTTCTGCCGCAAGCTGCCCGCGACAATCCCGCTTAACGCCTTAAAATTGCCGTCCCGGTCATTGGCTCCACACCAGAACCCGCCCTTGCGGGTGTCGTAGGCCGTCGTGCCCTCGGCGACTATGAACCCATCACACCGCGCGACCATCTTCACGATGACCTCGCCATCCGGCACGTCGCCCTGCCCCAGAGCCATCTTCTGGCTGTATCGTATCCGCGTGTCCATCTCCTCTGGCTGGCCCTGGTAGACGAACAGCTTGACGGGCGGGTCTTGTCCCGGGGCCAGACCCTTGGGCTGGAAGGTGAGCGTGACCGTGACTGCCTTGCCAGCGTACTCCTTCTTTGGGAGGATCGTCGCCACGTAGACTTCATAGCCTATGGGAAAGCTCCACATGGGCGAGGCCAGCACTTGTCGCTTCTCCTTGGCCCCACCATCGAAGACCACCTCTTCCTCCGAATTGCCTTCGTAATAGTCCACTCTCTTGTCCTCGGCGCAGGTGCTGTCCATGAATAGTGCTATTTCGCCAGGCCTCCGGACCGCATTGGCGAGCACCACCCCGGCTATATCCAGAAAGCTGACGTTGATGTGGTCGAGGAGCGAACTGTCCAGAGCCTGGCACGCCCCCAGATAGTCACCTACATCCGCGTCCACCTGGCCGGAGACGGGCATGCAGGAACCTATGGATATGCGCTTTTCGGTCGAAGTCGAGAGCGCAAACTGACGAGAGGCTCTGGTTTGACCGCCCGAATTCACCGATTCGAAGCGGGCGGCAACCATCATCGCCAGCGGCGCCTCCGGCCCCACGAGCTTGGCCCTGAATTTCGAGTTGAGCGGCAGCTCAGGCAGATAGAGCTCTGGCGGACCGTATTCCATCGGTGGCTGCACCTCGCCGACTTCGATAAGCGACGGGTCTATCCCCCAGAATGGCTCCTCGCCAGCTTCCGCGCAGAGGATCTCGTAGGCCGGCGAGAAATGCAGGACCTCCGCGAATACTCCGCCGCGCCCCTTGGTCTCCAGCATGAAGCCCAGTTTCCCGGATGCGCTCGCCACGACCCCGCCCCCGCCCTGGGTGCGGTCTCCGCAGACCACGTTAATGGTACTGTTGGCCGGGAAAGTATCGGTAGAGAAAGTTATGACATTTCCGCTCACTGTCAATCCGGAGGCGGCCGTTCCGGCAGGAACATCCAGCTTCACGTACCCATCCGCCGCCGGATCGCTGTTCTGAAGCGCCGAGAGTCCGTCCGGCATGGTTATTCTCGCCGCCCCTCCCGAGAGACCGAACTCTCCGGAGCGGACGTGGAAAGTGACCGTCGACGGCGCGCCGACGATCAGGCCCAGAACCTGGCCATCGCTATCCTTACTCGCGGACAGGCTTCCGCTGCCGTCCGCCCGGAAGAGCTCCAGCCCTCTGATGGTGGTGACACCACCGGCCTTGACCAACTCGATGGCCAGCATGCCCTCGACAGGCGAGACCATTCCTGTGACCACCCTTGTCTCGCCAGCTGGAACGGTCAGCCCTTGCGCAACGACAGTACCGCCAGCGGTGATGTCAAGGGGGCCAACCTGATTGGCCGGGTCGCCCAACAGCAGTTTGAGCTCATAGCCTCCTGCCGGCAGGCTGACCTTTATGCGGGTCGTGTCCCTGGTGCTACGATGCCCATCGCGCATCAAGTCATCGCCGACACCGAAGTCTACTGCGGAGACACCATCGACATCCTCGTACCCGATCTGATTATCGGCAGACTTCGCCTGCACGACAAGTTGCTCGTAACCCGCCTTCACCTGTCCTGCCGCGGGTCCGAGATCGAAAGCCCTTCCAACGTAGACCGGCGTCGTCGATGTCGCGGACTGCCCGTTCGGATTCGTCACAGTCACTTTGCAGCGCGGCGTTCCATTGGCCGCCACGCCGAGGCTCACGTCCAGTTCGTTGACCGACACCCACTGTACCGTCCCCACAGTGATGCTTGGGTCGTCGAGGACCACGGTGGCATCCCTCAGGAACCTGTCGCCCATGACCTTGAGCGTGAGGCTGGCCAGCTGCCCCGAGACGCGGTTCCTCTCCTCGTTCCCGATCTTGAAGATGCTGACGTGCGGCGTCACCAAGGACAAATCCGGCCCGTATATATCGGCGGGGTCGGTGCCCGGAGGAGGAGGAGGCCCGGGTTGCGGAGGGTCGTAGAGCGCGTTGTTCTTGACGGCATTAAGGGTGTTTGCATCGGCTATCTGTATGACAGGTATCTCTTCTTCGTCATCGGCATGAATTAGCGAAAGCGCCACAACGTACAGCGTCTTCGCGGGATATCCGCCCGGCATCACCGGCACCGTGCCGACTTCCGTGCCCTCGACCTCTACTGCCACGTAGGACGTCCCGGAACTGAACGGCACCCGCCTGACCGGCATCCCGCCGGCAACGAGTTCATAGCCCGCGGCTATCTCTGCGGCTCCATTGAAGCTGTCGGGATCAGGATCAGGCCCCAGGCTCCACTGCGCCGGAGTCGGGGCGCCCCCCACCAGGTTCCAGACCACCTGGGTACCGCCCTTGATCACCACGTAGCTCCCCGGTCCGCAGCCAACGACCAGCGCGCCCGGGAACTCCAGCCGGCGCTGCTCGCCCTCGTACAGGAGCTCACCCCGGATGTCGCGGAACTGCGTGAAGGAATGGGCGTTGTACACCCCATCCGGCAGCCCCGGCACGACCTCCTTGGCGACGTCCCCGAAAGCGGTCCTCTCCGCCTGGTCGGCCACCACCCACTCCTTGTTCCAGAGGCTGGTGTGCGTGGGATATCCGGCGACCCCCGGCGCATTGTCCTGCGGCACGTCCAGGTGGACCGGCAGCTGTTCGACGAGCGGCAGGGGCGTGCACCCGCGCACGCCCTCGAGAACATTGCCCGGGCCGTAGTTCGAGGGCAGGACCTTGGTCCTCATTCCCAGATACGCCTGCCGGGTGTTGCTGTAGAGAGAACCCACCCACTGCCGTTCGGGACTGGGCGTGAAGGCGTTGGCGGTCACGTCCATGTCCGCCGCGGTGTGCGGGCAATGGATCTTCATGACCAGGTGCCCGGCGCCGCTGAAGTCCGACGACAGGAACGTCCTGGTCACCGGCCGGCTGTTGTCGTCATTGACGAAGGTGGCTCCCATGCCGAGGGTGACATCGAACTCCAGTCCGTCCACCTTGGGGTCCATTTGGAGCAGGGTGTACCCGATTTCGTCGGCATAGTGGCCGTAGAAATTGCTACAGTGCATGCGGAAGCCGGTGACGGAGGCCTGGGCGACGACCTCGCTGCCCTCGCCGATCTGGGCGTGGACTATCGAGCTGCCGGGCCGCTCCGCGACCGCCGTGGCCCTCACGCCCGTGGCCGTCACCTGCCGGTCTTTGACCGTCAGGAAGTCCTCGTTCTCCGCCCGCAGGTGGATCATGGCTGCCGCGCTGGCTGGAGCAACCGTGACTTCGTAGACAGGGGCGGGATTGCTGTAACTCTGCGGGGTGCCCAGGGCGAAGCCGGCGCGCATGGTAACGCTGACGGCGGTGACCTCCACTGTGTGGTTTTCGAGAACGAGCCCTTCGGCATCCTTCACCGTGACGACCGCCGTGAACGTCCCAGCCTCCGGGTACGGCACCTCCACGACCGCCCCCAGGCTCGCGACGAGGGCCGCGGCACCGTTGCCCGGCTGGATCTCCAGGCTCATGGCTTCCGGCAAGAAGGAACCCGCGGTGATCAGAGCGGAGTTCCCAGCTTGCATGAAGACTCCGCTATTGGAGGCCGCGTCAACTGGCTCGAACGCCAGATCCTTTGCCGTCTGGGTTTCGTTGCCCGACGAGTCGGTGGCCGTGGCCACCAGATGGACGCTGTCCTGCCCGTAGCGCTCCACGAAGGCAAACCACTTGGTGGCGTTGGTTACCGTGACGGGCACAGAGGTGCCATTGGCCGTCAGGCTGATGGTCTCCACCTCCGGATCCTTGGTGCCCTCGACGAAGAACTTCCGGGTGTGACTGACCAGTTCGTCAACGATGCTAAGCTTCGGCTTCTGGTTGTCCGGCAGGTCGCTGAGCGTCACCAGCAGCATCGGCCGGAAGGCCTGCACTCCGCACTCGGCGCTCATGAATCCGGCCATGCAGGGGTTCTCGGCCATCTCCACCACCAGCCCATGGTTCTGGTCAGCGTCATTGGCCCAGGCCTGTACCGCAACGGTCACGTCCCACTCGTACGGGAACGGCCGGCTGTCCAGCACCTGAGTGTCCTCCGCGAGCAACTGGTGACTCCTGGTCTGCTCGTCCGTGTATCCGCAGCCCGGGACCGTCCAGAGCGCCCCTCCAGCCCGTCGATGGGCCCAACCCGGCGCGCCGTAGGGGATGCTCCACGGCTCCGTCACCCGGTACATCGACACGACCTGGTCCTGCGTACCGTTCATGTTCAGACACAGCCGCAGCTTGGCGCTCACCACCTTCGCGTCGTGCGGAATCTGCCCCTGGCTGTGGCCGACGATGTCGGGGAACCGGAAGAGATTCCGGTACACCAAGGCGCCATTTTTCGCCAGCTGCGTCGAATAGTAGATCGCATCGTTCGAGTTCGGGAAGTCGCTCTTGAGCGTGCAGTCCTCCGTCTCCGAGTACGCGCCCCCATCACCCTGCTGGAAGGTGAGCACGTACGGCTGCTCCACCTCGATCACCACCGCGCTCTGGGCGCTGAGCGCCCCGTCGTCCGTCACCGTCAGCGTCGCCGTGTACCGACCGCTCGACTGGTACTGGTGCACAGGGTTCTGCTCGGCCGACGCAGGACTCCCGTCACCGAAGTCCCAGGAATAGCTCGAGATCGTCCCGTCCACATCCACCCCTACGCCCGTGAACTGCACCGCCAGCGGCGGCGCTCCCAGCCGCACGTCGGAGTCAGCATAGGCCACCGGAGCGCTGTTGCTGCTGTACTGCACCGTCAGCTTCGGCCGCAGCGTCGCGTCCGCCGCGTAGTTCCGGCTCCGGAACTGCTTCGGGTTGCCGTTGCCCCACTCGTACCAGACCTGCCACCCTTCGTTGGCAGCAGCCCCGGCACGGAACATCTCGACGTCCGCCCCCACAGGGAACTCCACCCACGCCGGATCCCACGGAGCGTCGAAGAGCGGCTCCTCCCCGCCCTGCACGTCCACCCCGAACTGCCGCGCGCCCGCCGTCCCCCAGGCGTTCCCCGTCGTCGCGCTATTCCAGGTCGCCTCAGCCTCCGTCCAGTGCTTCAGCATCCGCCGCGCACCAACCGTCGAACTGTAGCCGCTGTTCTTATAGACATGGAACGTCGCGCTCTTCACCTTCCGGCCAGAAGGAATTGGTCCGCCCTCGCTCGTGAACACCTTGAACTTCACCAGCGGCCGGCACGTCCCCAGGTTCATGTACTCGAGAGCCCCCTGCGGCGTGTTGACGCTATACATGTCCAGGTGCGTGTCCTCGGTCCCCGCATACCCGTCCAGACCGTCCTGGAGGACCTTCGTCTCCACGCTGCCGCCCTCGGCCGCCACCCCCACGTACACGAAGGCCGAGGCCGTCGAGCCCTGGTCGTCAGTCACCGTCAGCGTCGCCTTGTAGGCGCCAGGCGTCGAGTATGTGTGGCTGGCCGCAATTCCTTCGCCGATCTCGCCATCGCCGAAGTTCCAGTAGTAGAAGAGAATGGTCCCGTCCGAGTCCTGCGATCCGCTGCCGTCAAAACCGATGGCGCACGGCGCCAGCCCCCTCGCCGGATTCGGATTCGTCGCGATCACGGCTGTCGGCGGCACCCGGTACGTCACCACCAGCTTCGGACGCATCGACTGGATCACGTTCTCGCGCGTCGTGTAGTTCCGGATGTTCCCAGCCACTTGGTCCACAAGCAGCCAGCCACAGTTGCTCGCGCCGTTCGACATGGCCTGCAGCGAACCCGTGACGTCCACCGGCAGCCACCCGGTAACCCAGGGCATCCACGGCCGAGCCACCACGCCAGCCAGACGGTCCGTGCCGTCTCCGCTGGCACCCGCCTCGGCCCACGCCTCGACGTCGGATGCCCGGCTCCAGCAAGTCTGCCCCTCGACAAACCCCTTCTTCAGCTGATAAACATTCCAGTTGCAGCCATAGCCATCCAGCTTGTTCAGATACAGCGTCGCCGAGAGAATTTCCGCCCCCCGAGGAATGGAACCAGCCTCATCCGTGAAAGCGTTGAACCTGACCATTGCCCGCCAGTTGTCTCCCCCACCGCTCTGCATGACCGCCTCGGTGCCCCGCAGATAGTTGGGCCCACCCATGTACATGTCCGAGTCCCGCGTGCCCGCGTATCCATCGAGCCCGTCCTGAAGCGTCGCGCCATACGCCTCGGCCAGCGAGTACCCGGTGATCGCGAACTGCTTCGTGTCCGTGCCACCCTCGTCATCCGTTATGGTCAGCGTCGCCGTGTAGTTGCCGGCCGCGGCGTAGACGTGCTCCACTCGTTCACCCGAAATGGGGCCCGACCCGTCACCAAAGCTCCAGGCATACGATACGATCGTCCCATCCACGTCGCTGGAAGCCGAAGCGTCGAACGTCACGCTGAAGGGCGCTATCCCCTTCGACGGCAGCGCATACGCCTTGGCCACAGGCGCCGTGTTGCCAGTGTACGTGATCGTGAGCTTCGGGCGCTTGCCCGCGTCCACGCTGTACTCCCGCGGCGCCCAGTTCCTCATGTTCCCGTAAGGGTCCACCAGGAGCCAGCCCCCGTTGGCCGCACCTCCCACCCACGCCTGCACCGAACCGGTCACATCCACGTTCATCCACCCCGATGGCGCAGCCCCGCTGGGCGTCGCCACGGGGTCCGCTGTCCGGTCAGTGCCCGCCCCGCTGCACCCGGCCGAATTCCACGCGTCGTTGGTCCGGGCGCTGTTCCACGTCACCTGCGTCTCGTCCCAGGGCTTCAGTATCCGGTAGAGGCTGTACAGGCCGTAGTCGTAGCCGCCGAGCTCATAGAGCGACAGCGTCGCCGACGTCACCGTCGCGCCGTCCGGCACAGGACCGCCCTCGATCGCGAACACCTTGAACTTCACGAACACTCTGTGAGCGCTGTTGCTCTCCATCACCGAATACCGGCCGTAGTTCCCATTACCATCACCGCTGTACACGTGCGCGTCGGACGTCCCGGCGTAGACCTCGCCGTAGACCTCCTGCCCCTGCTGCAGGACAACCGTGTGCTCCCCTCCTCGAGCCGGAGAGGCTGACACCAGCAACGCAGCCGACAGGACAACCGCGGAAACGGGACGGAAATACCGCACCATGGTTTCTCTCCTCGTATCATGAGTCCCCGTGAGGGGACTGCCGTGATGGTTCTGCTTTCCC
>CALGYR010000163.1 GCA_937935355.1 uncultured bacterium
ATGACCGGATTGCCCTGGCAGGTAGGCCCGGCCCGCAGGAGCGTTGGTGCACCCTCATGCAAGAGGGTGCAGAAGCGTACACGGTTCCGGGCAGACCAGTGAAGCGCGCTCCGGCTGTCGGTTTGCGGTTTGACAGCCCCGGTGCGCAGCCTAGACTCTAGGCCGTGCCGCCCGAGGCGGCCAATCCGCGCGGGAAGGAAGCGAATGGCGACCGACGGGCCGGCCTCTTTGACCAGGAGCGAGGGCGCCTTGCGCGGCCGTTCGGCCCGTCGCGGCGGTCTGATCCTGGTGATCAATCCCGGATCGACCAGCACCAAGCTGGCGGTGTTCGAGCTGCCCGCCAATAGCGGCGGAGGCCGGCAGGCGGGACGCCGGCGCCGGCCGTCCCGCCCGGAGCTCCGTTGCCTCGACGAGCGCACCATCGAGCACTCCGCCGAGGAGCTCAAGGGCTTCCGGCGCGTCGCCGATCAGGAGGACTTTCGCGCCGGGCTGGTCGACGCCTATCTCGCCGCCGTGGGCGTGAAAGCCGAGGGGCTCTCCGCGGTGGCCGGACGCGGCGGGCTGCTCAGGGCTCTGCCGGGCGGCACCTATCGGGTGAACGCGGCGATGCTGCGCGACCTGCGCGAGGCGCGCCACGGCGAGCACGCCTCCAACCTGGGGGCGGTGCTGGCCGCGCGCATCGCCGAGGGGGCGGGGTGCCCGGCCTTCATCGTCGACCCGGTGGTGGTCGACGAACTGGCCCCGGAGGCGAGGCTCACCGGGCTGCCGCAGATCGCGCGCCGGAGCATCTTCCACGCCCTCAGCCAGCGCGCCGCGGCCCGCGCGGCGTGCGAGCGGCTCGGGGTCCGGTACGAGCGCGCCCACCTCGTGGTCGCGCACCTGGGCGGAGGCATCTCGGTCGGTGCCCACCGGCAAGGCCGGGTGGTAGAGGTCAACAACGCCCTCGACGGCGACGGGCCGTTTTCCCCCGAGCGCGCCGGGACGCTTCCGGCCGGCGACCTGGTCCGGCTGGTCCTCGCCGGCGAGCACCGGCCGGAGGAGCTCAGGAAGATGCTCACCGGCCGTGGCGGCCTTGTCGCCCACCTCGGTACCAACAGCCTGCTCGAGGTGCTCGATCGGGCGGCCAAGGGGGATGGCCGGGCGCAGCTGGTCTTCGACGCGCTGGCCTACGGCGTGGCCCGGGCCATCGCCGGCGCCGCCGCGGCGCTGGGCCGCGCGCCGCAGGCCGTGGTCCTGGCCGGGGCCATGGCCAGGTCGAGGAAGCTCGTGGCCGTCGTGCGCCGCCGCGCAGGCTTCCTCGGACCGGTGATGGTCTTCGCCGGCAATCTCGAGATGGGCGCGCTGGCCGCCGGTGCCGCCCGCGTGCTCTCCGGGCGCGAGCGGGCCGGAAATTACTGATGCTCGGGATGCTTGACACCGTGGTGCGCGTGCTTATCCTCTGTCTATCGCGGCCCGCGGCGGGCTGCAGGCGCGGCCTCATCTGACGCAAACGGAAGGATCAGGCGGAGTTAGGGCGACGGTCCGAATCGTCGGCTGCGCTCGCCCTTCGTTCGCCATGCATCCGCGGGGCGCGAGATCCGGGTTGCACGACTTCTGGCCGCCGCAGGCCGCTTGCGGACTCGACTCGCCGGGCACCGGAGGGCAGGCTCCCGTGGCTTCAGGATTGGGCATCGACCTCGGCTCCAGCGCAATCAAGGTGGTCCGGCTCCGCAAGCGCGGGGCGGCCTGGGAGGTCCTGGGGGCCTTCCGGATGGACGACCCGTCTCCGCCGTCGAAGGCGCCGGCCAAGCCCGGCGATCCGCTGCCGCCCAGGACGCTGCCGCAGGATCTCGCCGCCAGGATCTCCGCGGCGCGCATCTCCGGTTCGGGAGCCCTGGGCATCACCGGCCGGGACCTGATGGTCAAATATGTCTCCACGCCGCCCATTCCGCCGTGGAAGCTGCGGTTGATGATGGACCTGGAGATCAAGGGTACCTCCGGCGCCGAGGTCTGCGGCGACTATGCCGGCCTGAACATCCCCGGCGACCTGACCAGGGAGCTGGTCTCTATCGTGGCCGTGGCCAAGACCGGCTACGTCGAGTCGCAGATGGCCCTGGCCAAGGGCATCGGCCTGGGCGCCGAGTGGTGCTGCCCCGGAGCCATCGGGCTCTTCAACGCCTTCGTCGCCAGCGCCCAGTACCGGCCCGGCGAAACGGTCGCGGTGCTGGACGTGGGCCGCGAGAACATGGAGCTGGTCCTCCAGCGCGACGGGGTGCTCTACTTCGCCAGGAGCACCCCCGGGGGCGGGCGGCGTTTCACCGAGGCCGTCGACGGCGTCTTCAGCCTCGGCTACGAGCGCTCCGAGCAGTACAAGTGCATGCGCGCGGCGATCCACGCGGGCGATCCGGCCGGTCTCGAGGCCAGCCAGCTCAAGGTCTCCGGGGCTCTCCGCGAGGTGGCCGACACCCTGGCCTCCACGGTGCGCGGGGCGGTGATGTTCTGCAAGGCCCAGGCCAAGATCGCCAAGCTCGATGTCGACCGGCTGGTGCTCTCGGGGGGAGGCGCGCAGCTGCGCGGACTGGCCGAGCACCTCAAGGACAAGCTCAAGGTCCCGGTGGACCTGCTCGACCCGGCCTCGCGACTGGACATCTCCAGGCTCCCGCGCGACCAGCAGGCGCTGCTCGAGGGCCCCGGTGCGGCGGGCATGTCCGTGGCGATCGGCCTGGCCATGGCCGCCGCGGACGAAACGGCCATGTGCCTGTCGGTGGTGCCCGACCGGGTGGTCAAGGTCCGGCGCTTCTGGCGCGGCACGGTCTGGGCCATCGGCGCGGCCGTGGCGCTCGCCGGCATTCTGGCCGTCGACTACGTTGCGGCCACGCGCAGCGAACAGGTCATGTCCAAACGCAAGGAGGCCTACGAGCAGAACCTGGCCGTTCTGCAGCAGAAGGCCAAGCAGGTCGAGGCCGAGGCCAAGGTCAACCATGAGATGAAAAGCCGCGCCGAGATGATCGTCGGGCCGGCGCAGCGCAACCGTCCGGTGCTGGGTTTCCTGTCGCTGATCCGCGACGAGACCCCGGAGGGCATCACCCTGGAGCGGCTCGCCGTCGGCGCCGACGACGAGGACGGGGCGGCGACCGGCGACGTCAAGGTGACGGTCTCCGGCCGGCTGGACCCCGGGGCGGTCGGCCAGGGCGCGCCGGCCTCCACCGATGCGATCTTCGACGCCCTCAAGTCCTACGTGGCCAAGCTCAACGGCGAGCATCCGCAACAGGGTTTCAAGGCATCCGCCGCCAAGATCACCACGATGCAGTCAGATCTGGAGCGCCCCGCCGCCGGCGACCGCCGGATCCCCTTCACCTTCGAGGTCCGGCTGGTGACGCTGGGCGTGGCCGTGGAGAGCAGCGAGGATCCGGAATCCCGCGCCTCCGGCCCGGACACGCAGTCGATCATCCCGCGCGGGCCGGCGACTCCGGTGCCTTTCCCGGGAGGCCTGGACCCCCGCGGCGCGCCGGGACCGCTGCCTGGCCAGGTGCCGGCCCCCGTGCCGGGTGCCGATGGGGAGGTCGCGCCATGAACTTCTGGGAGGCCAATCGCGGACTGCTCATCGGTGCGGCGGTGGCGCTGGTCGTGGCCCTGCTGGTCCACTTCCTGGTCGCCGGACAGGCGCGCGGCGCAGCCTCGGGCCTGGCGGAGGAGTGCGCCGAACTGCGCGGCATGATCGACGCCCTGACTCCGGCGGACGGGAAGCCCGCCCCCGAGGCCTTGAAGGACATCCGGGACGAGCGGGCCGGACTGGAGAAGGTCCTGGGCACGGACAAGACCCCCGGCCGCGTCGCCGGCCTGCTGCTCCAGCTGCCCAGGGACTACATCGTCCCGAAGAACGCCGACAACCCCCGCTTCAACATCTTCGAGCGCAAGCTGGCCGAGATCCGCGAGCGCTGCAACACCAGCGGCATCTTTCCGCGCTACGAGCAGTCGCGCCCGGAGAGCTGCCCGCTGGGCTTCACGCCCCAGGTCCTCAAGGAGGACGTGCAGCTGCTGCTCCAGAGGCTGTGTGCGGCCAACCGGCTGACCGGCGCGCTGATCGATGCCTCCGGCCAGGGCTCGCTGCGGGTCAAGTCCTGCAGCCACGGACCGGTGCGGCTGCTCTCCTCGCCGGACGTCAGCAGGATGCACCTGCGACTGATGCCCATGACCGTGCGCATGACCGCCGACGAGAGGGTGCTCACCGCCTTCGTGGAGCGGATCAGCCGCGACGGCAGCTTCCTGGCCCTTCAGAACCTGGCCGTGGAGGTGACCGACCCCAAGGCCAGGACATTCAACCTTACGGCGGATGTCCTGGCCCTCGTGCCCCTCGACGGCCCCGGTCCGGGCAAGGGCTCGGGCCGGACCTCGCCCGTGGGGCCCGGAACCGGCACGGTCCCGGTCGGACGGTACTAGCTGCAGGCGGCACCGGCCCGGTAGCGGCCGGGCGGCGCAAGGGAGATGACGGATGGCCAGCTTCGGCGGGAGTCTTGCACGCAACAAGGAAAGGCTGCTCTTCGCCGCCTCGGTGGCGGCGCTGATCGGCGCGGTCTGCTGGATGGCCGCGTGGGAGGCCGGCGCGGCCAACCTGCCCGACGAGCCCCGGCTGCCTCCGCCCAAGCCGGCCGGCGCGGTGATGGGCGCGGACCAGCTCTTCTCCTCCGGACAGCTCGAGGACTACTGGAACGACGGTGCCCGCCACGTCTTCGTCCAGCCAGCCCCCGTGCGGGTCTTCAAGCCCGTGGCGCTTGAGGTGCCCACCATCTCCCCGCCGCGGCCGCCCATGCCGCTGCCCGATCCGGGGCCCTTCCTGCAGAACACCGGGACGCTGCCGCGCCTGGGGGACTCGACGGCGCTGAGCGCCTCGGCCTCCGGCACGGGCACGGGCACGGACGCGGATGCGGGAGGTGGCAAGTGAATGCGCTGCGCGGGCTGCTGCTCGCCGCGCTCCTGGCCGGGGCGGCCGCGCCGGCCCTGGCGGCCAGTGCCGGCATCGACATCCGCACCGACGACACCGTCGTCCTCAAGGATAGCGGCGAGCGGCTGGTGGGCGAGATCGTCTCGCAGAACGATCGGGAACTGAGCATCAAGCTCAAGGAGTACCGCGGGGCCATTCGCACCGTGCCCATGGCCAATGTGGCCCGCATCCTGCGCCGGCAAAACATCAAACAGGCCTTCGAGGCCCGGCTCAAGGAGTGCGCCGACGCCAAGGACGCCGCCGGGCTCCACGCCCTGGCCGCCGAGGTTCTGCGGCTCAACCCCGGGATGGTCGACGAGGCCATCAGCGCGCTCAACTCCGCCTGCGCCTTGAAGCCCGACCTGGGGCCGGCGCACCTGCTTCTGGGCCGGCTCTACCTCGGTCGGGGTTCGGTCCGCAAGGCTGGCGAGGAGGGCGCCGCCGCCGCCAAGGCCATGCCCAAGGACGCGGCCGCCCAGGCTCTGCTGGGCACCGCCCTGGTCCGCCAGGGCGAGATCAAGAAGGGCGTCGCCGCCCTGGAGACGGCCCTGTCGCTGGCGCCGGCGGCCGACGTGCGCACGGAGGTCGCCGCCGCCCTGGCCGAGGCCGGGGAGACGGACCGCGCCCAGAAGCTTCTCGAGAAGCTGACCGAAACCGATCCCTCGGCCCAGCTGGCCTCCGGCGTGGCCTGGCTCCGGGCCGGTGACCTGAACCGGGCCGCCGGGCAGCTCGACAAGGCCGCTCGTTCCCTGAAGGCCCAGGGCGAGCCGCACCTGGCGCTGGCCGCCACCTACTTCCTGCAGGGCGAGACCGACAAGGCCGCCGCCGAGGTCGGCGAGATGCCCACCTACGGCGACGCGCGCGACGCCGCGCCGCTGGCGCTCAAAGGGCTCATCGCGCTGCGCCGGGGCGAGCTCGACAAGGCCGACGGCTTCATCAAGCGGGCCACGGTGGCCGATCCCAACCGCGGCCGGGTGGCCGCAGCCCGGGCGGTGCTCGAGATCGCCCGCAGCAACCTGGCGGAGGCCGCCCAGGCGCTCGAGACTCCGGCCGCCGATCCGGGCTGCAACGACGCTTACGTGCACTACCTGCTGGGCTACGTGCGGTGGCAGATGAAGGAACCCTCCAGGGCACTGACCTCCTACGTGCGCGCGGCCGAACTGGCCCCGGGATGGCTCGACGCCCTGTTGGGCGCGGGCTCGGCGGCCCTGGCCGCCAGGAGCTACTCCGCGGCGGAGCGCCATTTCTCGGCCGCCGCCAAGCTCGCTCCGGACTCGACCCAGGCGCACGCCGGACTGGGCCTGGCCTGCCTGGGCCTGGCCGGCCGCGACGACGACGCCGAAAAAGAGCTGCGCCGGGCTCTGGCCCTCGACGGGCGGAGCGTCAGCGCCAACCTGGGCCTGGGCTTCCTGGCCAACCGGCGCGGCCGCGAGACCGACGCCCTGGCGGCCTTCGAGCGGGCCATCGGCCTCGACGGTTCCAACGCCTTCGCCGCCGACGCCCTGGCCAAGCTGCGCTCGGGGCGCGGCGAGGAGGTCGAGTACTTTCCGTTCGACGGCCCCGGGCTGCCGACCGGTTGGGCTCAGGAGCAACTCTACGGCGTGCAGGTCGCCGCCGCCGACGGCCGGGTGCTCCTCTCCGGCAAGCAGGCCCGGACCGCCGGGCGCGACACCCGCTTCTACGTCCGCATGGAGCCGGGCAAGTTCGCCAGGCTCGACCTGGACGTGGAGTGCAGCCCGACCGGCGGGCTGGTCGCGGGCATCTATCTCGGCACTGGCGCCGGCGAGATCGAGCTGGCCATGACCGAGACCGGCAGGATCGGCTGGCGCACGCGCAGCCGCAGCGGCTGGAGCGCCAACGGGGCCTTCACGGACGTCGGCGACTGGCCCAAGGGCGAGCTCGGCGCGGCCGGGAAGGTCCGGCTGGCCATCGAATCGGTGGACCCGGAGCGCGGGGCCTTCCGGCTCTACGCCGGCGGCCGTCCGGTCACCGACAAGGAGATCGTGGTCGACACGCTGGGACGCTCCCCGGGGTTCTCGGTGGGCGCGTTCTGCCGCGCGCAACTCGGCGACGAAGTGCGCGTGGGCCTGGACAATGCCTGTCTGGTGACCAGGAGGCCGAAGGCCGATGAGAAATAAGCGACCGTTGGCAGTTGGCAGTTGGCAGTTGGCAGTAAAAGGACCACGTAGGGATTCTTCCCGGCTCCTGGCTGCCCACTGCCGACCGTCCGCTGCCCGCAGTCGTCCGGGTTTCACCCTCACCGAACTGCTCGTGGTGCTTCTTATCATCTCGGTGCTCGCCGGCATGATCCTGGGCGGGGTGACCGTGGCCCGGCGCAGCGCGAGCAAGACCCGCACCAAGGCGGCCATCCAGCTGCTCGGGTCGGCCATCGCCCAGTACGAGAGCGAGTGGGGCGACTACCCGCCGGGCAACGGCGAGGCCGCCGGGGCGGAGGATCTCTACCTGTCGCTCACCTCGCCGTTCAACCCCCGCTCGTTCATCAACGGCGGGGAGCCCCCGACCGGCGACCCGGACAACACCGGGCACAAGGTTTTCGTGGACGCCTGGCGCCACCCCATCCGCTACACCCACCACCGGCACTACTCGGGTGAGCCGAGGGCCGACGACTACCGCCTCGAATCCGCCGGTCCCGACGGCCGATACGGTACCGACGATGACATCACCAACTGGAAGAAGTAGCCTGGCGACCGCCGGTTGCCCGTTGGCGGTCGCCAGCCGGCAGTTGGCGGGGAGGGGGCCGCGACATGTCCGGCTCTGTCGCCGTGCCGGCCACCGACAACTGACCATCGTCAGCTTCCGTCCCCGCGCCGGGCTGACGCTCATGGAGCTCCTGGTGGTCATGGCCATCATGGCGCTGCTCATGGCCATCGGCGCCGGGGTGTGGATCAAGTTCCGGCGCAACTCGAGCGGCCAGGAGGCCTACGCGCGACTGGCGGCCATGACCCGGCGCGCCCGGGTCTTTGCGTTGGAGGAGTCGGCCGGCGCCCGGCTGGTGCTCGACGTCAAGGGCCGGAGCTTCCACGCCGAGGGGCTGCGGCTTCTGGGCATGTGGAACCTGGAGGGCCAGACCGACCCGCGCCGGCCGGGCGTCGAGGTCGGCTTCGCGGGGCGCGAGATGCTCTCGGCCGGAGGACTCTACGCCAACGGCAAGGAACCGGTGGCCGGCTACCGCGGCGGCGGTGTCTACCTCAACGGCCAGGCCTCGCTGGTCATGGCCGACGAGGCCTTCGTCTTCCCGGAGGGCGGCGAGCTCAGCTGCTTCGTCCGCCCGGAGCGGGACTCCGCCGCCACCAACACCCGGCAGACCCTCTTCAGCCGCGGCGTCGAACTTCAGTTCTTCATCAACGTCTCCGGGCTGCTCGAGGTCCGGTCGGGCAGCGCCAGCTTCATAACCGGCCACCGGCTGCCGGTCGGGCGCTGGAGCCACGTGGCCTTCCTCTTCCGGCCCGAGGAACTGGTTGTCACCGTCGACGGAGTGGTCCGGGGCCGGATGCAGCCGGGCGACCTGCCCGCCGGGAAGGAGCAGCACCTTCCGCTGGTGCTCGGGGCCAACGAGCGCGGCGAGTTCGGGCTGGTCGGCACGGTGGACGAGCCCGCAATCCGGCGCCTGGCCGTGGAGCCGGCCTACACGCTGCCCAGCCATCTGGACCTGGTCTCGCCGGTCCCGGCGGTGTGCTTCGACGCCGCGGGCATGCTCGACCGGCGGCATCACGCCGCGCCGGTGAAGATGGGCATCAAGCGTCTCGATCCCGACGTCGCCGGCGGGTCGGTGACCCGCTGGGTATCCGTGGCCATGGACGGAGAGATTCGTGAGGAGTAAACGGCAGGGGCGAGGAGCGAGGGGCGGGGGGCGGGACGAAATCCGGCCCGCACCCGTCGCCGAAGCCTCCGTTCCCGCCCCGCGCCCCCCGTCCCACGCCCCTGGTTCCCCCGGCTCCCCGGGCGTCGCCCTCATCGCCATCATCATGCTGCTGGCCGGGCTGCTGGCCATCGCCGGGCCGTTCCTGCTCTCCACGGCGCTGGAGGCGCGGGAGAGCCGGCTCTTCGCAGCCAGGGCCCGGGCCCGGATCGCCGCGGAGGGCGCTCTCTCCCGGGCGCTCTGGTGCCTGAGCCGGACCACCGAGGGCACCGAGCGGGCCGGGCTCTACGGCTTTCCCTTCGACACCCCGGACTACGATACCCTCGATGAGCTCGCGGTCGACTTCGAGTTCGCCAGGCCGCCGGTCCCCAAGGGGCAGAAGCCCCCGCCGTGGCCGGGCGTTCTGGAGGGCGAGGGCCGGCTGGCGCCCACGGAATTCCGCAACCCGCGCGGCGAGATCTGGCGGGCGGAGATCGAGGACGAGCAGGGCAAGATCAACGTCAACTCGGCGACGCCGGCCCTGCTCGGCAACCTGCTGGGCTCGGCGGTGCTCGAGGCCGACGACAACAGTTCTCTCAGGGTCGGCAGCACGCTGGGCTTCGCCTCCGACGGCGACGATCGGACCGTCGACGGCTTCGTCCGCGTGGGCCGGGAGATCATCGCCTACACCTCCAAGACCGAGACCACCCTGGACGGACTGGCCCGCGGCTGTTTCGGCACCGACGTGGAGGCGCATCCCCGGGGCTCGCTGGTCTTCGACGCGCGCGGCTGGGCCATCGCGCGCTTCAAGTTCCCGCTGCGCCCGGGCGGCGGACCTTTGACCCGATTCCAGAGCGTGCCGGCCATCCTCCGGATCTCCGAGTTGAACATGACCATGGGCGGCAAGTCCATGGCGCTCGAGCCCGAGACGTACGAGGCGGTGGAGCGCTGCCTGACGGCCGTCTCCTACCGGCCCAAGGCCGACGGCTGGGTCCGGCGCGAGAAGGTGGTCGGCGGGGCCTTCGACGCCGACCGGCGGGACTTCGTGCTCCGGGACAACACCAACTTCGGCCCGGGCACGGTGGTGCGCTTCGTCGACAGCGAGGGACGCGTGCGCGGCTACGGCCGGGTGTACAGGGCCAAGCACCAGCAGCCGCCGGTGCCGACCGGCGCGTCGGTGACGCTGGAGTACGGCTGCGGCTTCGGCTGGGACGGCCAGAGCGAGATCTACATGGAGGCCGAGCTGCCCCATGCGATCAACGTGAACACCGCGCGCTTCCCAGTGCTGGTGGCCTGCATGACCGGCCTGGCGCTCTCCACCGGCGGTCCGTCGGTCACGCCGGAGCAGGCCGCGCTGGTGGCCAACCGGCTGATCTCCAAGTCGGTCCGCGACGAGCGCGGCCGCGACGTCAAGGCCATCCGCAACAAGGAGGACCTCGACGCGGTGCTCCTGGAGGCCGTCCAGGCCGGGGACATCTCGGCGGTGGAGCGCCAGGCCATTCTCGAGAACGCCACCGTGCCGGGCTCCACCTGGCTCAAGACCGGCACGGCGCCATTCTGTTTCAGGGCCTACAACCTCTTCACCATCGAGGCCACCGCCGCGGTGAACAGCCCGACCTCGGGCCGGCCGCTGGCCGTGCACACCGTGCGCGAGATGGTCCAGATGCCCACCGACGCCTCCGGCGTCTTCCTGGTGCGCAGCCAGAAGGAGTTCGAGGAGCAGATCAAGTTCGGCGTCGGCCGCAAGGTGAACACCTGGCCGGTCTGGCTGGGCCTGAGCCAGAACAACAACGTGCCCGACGAGAACACCGCCGACGGCGTGGGCGACGTGCGCCTGGCCACCGGCCGCGCCGCCGAGCGGAGCCTGCCGGGCGCGGTGGTCCACGACCACTTCGAGAACAACCAGCCGGGCCGGATAATCACGCCGGACGGCCTGGTGCTCCAGGGCGGGGCCCTGGCCTACGGCGGGGCCTTCAACTCCGGCGCCAACGGCGTGCTGCCGGGCGAGGCGGAGGCCTGGTTCGCGTCCCGGGACTGGTCGGGGAGCATCTTCCACGCCCAGGGCCAGGACGGTGACCTCCTCGACGTCTACTACGACCGCGCCCAGGGAGAGCTGGTCATGGACCTGAGCGACGGCACGGTCAACGGCAACGACTTCAAGTTCAAGACCGTCCAGTACCGCCAGGCCTACAACCTGGGCGACAACGTCTGGCAGCACATCCGCGCGGCCTACAAGTCCTCGCGGCTGGGCGGCCAGGCCTTCCAGGTGGACGGCGGGATGGTCGCGCCGGCCGGCGCCGCGCGCTACAGCCCGATGTGCACGCTGGGCGAGGCCCTGGACGCCCCGGCCTCCAACCCCGCCCCCCCGGTGCGGAACGTGGCGGTGGACGACACCAGCGCATTCCCGGCCGCCGGGGCCTTCATCATCGACGGCGAGATCTTCGAGTACACCGGCACGGACGCGACCACCTTCCTGAACGTGCGGCGCGGCCGGCGCTACACCCAGCCGATGGCCCACCAGCCCGGCGCGCCGGTGCAGATCTACGGCTATTCGGTGCGGATCGCCGACATCCCCCTCGTCTCTGGACGGGTCGCCGACGACATCGCGGCGAACCCGGTGACCACCATCAACAAGGCCCCCAAGGCCGGGCCGCCGGCGGTGCCCGGGGGCATCGACGACGCCGCGACGACCATACCGGTGGTCAACACCGCCGGCTTCCAGAGCTCCGGCTACCTGTGGTGCGGCCAGGAGTGCATCTACTACGGGAAGAAGTCCGCCACCGAGTTCCAGGACTGCATCCGGGGACAGCTGGCCGGGCCGGCCGCCGCCCACGGGCACGGGACCTCCCTGTCGCAGATATCCCTGATGGTCACCAATTACGACAACTACCCGAACTCGGGCACGGTGCAGATCGACCAGTCCGGATCGGCCACCGTCGTGGAGTGGCTCGACTACTACCAGAAGCGCCGCGACGCGGCCGGCCGCTGCTACCTGATGGCCACCTTCTACCAGAATCCCACCACCCACGCCTGGTACCGCAACTGGGGCCGGGGCAGCTACGGCAGCGGCGCGCGCAACCACGACAAGGGGGCCAAGGTGCTTCCGGTCTTCGACGTCCACGGGCCGCAGTGCGGCAACACCTCGAGCCCCCAGTTCGAGCCGGTGACGGTGATGAACCCCGATGGCAGCCGCGAGGCCCGCAAGCTCAAGCGCGTCTACGAGTACACCGGCATCGAGCGCGACATCCACAACAACTACGTCCGCTACGGCCACACCTTCAAGGTGGGACTGGACGACTTCGTGGCGCGGGACTACCGCGGCGCGCGGTTGCTCAAGTTTCCCAGCGGCGAGCTGGCCACCAGGCTGCCGTTGCTGGCGGTCGGCGGCGGTTTTCAGGGGGTCATCGACGAGCTGCGGGTCTGCACGGGACAGACCGTGACCGGGGCGCTGCCGGTCAACTCGACGGACCCGGCCTACGGGCGGCTTAACGCCACCGCCACCAACGTCATCGTGCAGATGCCCTCCCAGGCGGCGGCCAACCAGGTGCCGGCAACCGGAGGGGCGGTGCGCATCGACGACGAGATGATCTACTACCAGGGGCGCACGGTCTCGCAGATCACGCTGCCCTACACGCCGCAGCTGCCCTACCGGGTGCCGCCGATCGTCGGCGTGCCGCCCTGGGACGGCGACCAGAGCGATCCCAGGCCGAACTACCGGCCGTGGGTGGTCACGCTTACCGGCGTGCGCCGCGCGGTGCTGGGCACGCGGGGCGCCGACCACGCCCCGGGCACGGCCGCGGCCTTCCTGGACTGCTTCCCGGTCACGGAGCTGGCCGGCGGCCTGACCGACACGGCCAGCGACGTCAACGTGCGCAGCGCCACGGGCTTCGACGACGAGGGCTACCTGGTGGCCGGCTCGGAGATCGTCGGCTACACCCGGCGCGCCGGCAACACGCTCAAGGAGGGCATGTTCCGGGGAGCCTTCGGCACCCAGGCGCAGGTCCACGGGGCGGGGGAGCTGACCTTCCCGCTGCCCTTCCGCTACTGGGACCGCTTCATCCCGGAGAGCGACAGCTCCGAACTGGCCTGCTTCCAGGGCGGCTTCACCGCCGCCGGCAGCAACTGGTACGACCTGGAGCTGGCCATCATGGGCAACCCCTCGAGGGTCTACACCCTGATGCGCTTCGATGGCCAGCCCGAATGGTCGGCCAAGCCCACCAACCGGGAGGGCGGCCTGTACGCCTTCTTCGGGACCGGTCCGCACCGGCTGCGGACCTCGTCCAACCGGCCGGTCCGCGCCGACCAGATCGAGTACCGGGTGTTCTTCCCCTACGCCCTGGGCGACTCCCGCGGCGACGCCTGGAAGGAGACGCCCGCGGTGGACACCGTCGCGGTCAGCTACGGCAACCCGCTGGTGGTCATGCGCCGGGAGGTGGGAGGACGATGAGAAGGCGGGGGGCCAGGGTCTCGGGGCTAGGGGCTGGGAACGGCACGGGGACGGTCCCCGTCGGTTCCGTGCCCACTAGACCCCAGCCCCCAGACCCCAGCCCCTGCCGTCTCCGTTCCGGCTTCACCCTCGTCGAGATCCTGGTGGCCATGAGCGTGCTGCTGCTCCTGGGGCTGCTGATGGTGGCGCTGATGCGCGCGTCGCTCGACAACTGGACCCAGGCCGAGCGCCAGCGCAAGGTCTACTCCCGGGCCCGGGCGGTCTTCGACTGTCTGCAGGAGGACTTCGAGGCGGCGCTGACCCGCGACCCGCCCGGCTCTCCGGCGGTGGCGCGCATGTTCTGCGAGCCGAACGCCAAGACCGGCCGGCAGGTGCTGATGCTGGTCCGCTCGTTCGGCTCGGGGCCCGAGCGGCCCTACGCGTTCCGCGCCGGCGACGGGCTCGATGCCGTGGACTTCCCGCCGGGCGACCCGGCCAAGCCGCGCCCCGACGACGAGGACGCCAACCCCCGCAGTGGCCGCGCGGACGAGGAGCACTACAACAACCTGGACGACGACGGCGACGGGCACGTCGACGAGGACCTCATGCCGCTGGGTGGCTCGGCGCAGGTGGTCTACATGCACGAGGGCCGGCAACTCAGGCGGGCGCTCTGCGCGCCGTGCCTGCCCAAGTTCGACCAGGTCTTCCCGTACGCCCAGACGCTGTCCGACGACGTGCTGCACTTCGAGGTGCTCTTCGCCACCCCGTACACCACCACCTGGGAGGAGCTGTCCGGGCCCGGGGGCAAGCGCCTGCCGCTTCTTCCCTCGCGCAAGGACCGCCTTGGCCAGCTCTACGGCCCCGAGCGCCTGTGGGACTCTACCCGGGGGGTGCTGCAAGGCTTCTCCTTCTTCGTGAACAAGGCCTCCCTGGCCGACGGCGACGACGACGTCTTCCCGGACCGGGTGCGGGTCACCCTGGTCGTCGAGCCCGACCCTCTGCGCACCCTGCGCACCGACACGCTCGATCAAATCGACGACGGCATCGCCGTGGTCCGGGTGGCCTCGCTGCGCGGCTTCCCGCCGCCGGGGACGGATCGGAGCTACATCCTGGTCGACGACGAGTGGATGCACTACAAGGGGATCGACGAGGACCGCCGGGCTTTCATCGTCGACCAGCGCGGCGCGCGGGGCACGACCCGCGCCTCCCACGCCGAGGGCAGCCCGGTGCGCTGCGGGACCACCTTCGTCCGCACCTTCTTCCTGCCGGGCTACCGCAAGGAGGAGGCGGTGGGGGTGACGACGCGATGAACGGAAGAGGGTCTCGGGTCTGGGGTCTGGGGTCTGGGGGAACTTGGTCGGCGAAATCGCCGGGCTCCCTGGCCGTCACGAGACCCGAGACCCGAGACCCCAGGCCCTGCCGTCAAGGCTTCACCCTCATCGAGGTGATGGTCGCCCTGGGCATCTTCGCCCTGGGCATCGGCGGCGTGCTGGCCATGTTCATGGGCGCGGCGGCCACCCATCGCCGGGCGCTCGACGAGACCGTCGCGGCCATCGTCGCCGAGGGGGCCATGGCCGAGGTCCGGGCCGGGTTCTGCCGCAACGGCTTCGTGGAGCCGGTCCTCTCCGACGGTCCGGAGCCGGCCCCGGGCTTTCCGCTCTTCAGCTACCGGACGGCCACCACGGTGCTGGAGCGCGAGCCGTCCAGCGGCCGCGCCGTCCAGGCCTACGTGGAGGTCACGGTCATCTGGCAGCGCCAGGGCAACCGGCGCGAGGAAGTCTACCGGACGATCCTGTTCAGGGAGTAGCCCCGACTTTCGCGTCTGCCGCGGCGGGGCGCCTGAGGCGGCAGACGTACACGTCCCGGCTGTTATAGTGGACCACTACGTCCCGCTCCGGATCGTAGTAGCCGATGCTCGCGCCGGGGGCGGGCGCCTCGCCGGCCGCATCGACCGGCGTCCACTGGTTGACGCCCACGTCGTAGAGCCAGAAGGGCGGCCTGGCCCCGCCGTTGTAGAGCACGCAGCACTTCGCCTTCGTGTCGTAGTCGAAATAGCCCGAGGACGAGCGGCCGCCCGCCGGCGCTTGCGGCTGGGCGGTCCTCCACGCGTCCGCATCGATGGAGTAGATCCAGGTGACCGCCTTGCCGTCCTTGCCCGGCGGGACGGAGACCACCACGCTCTTCGTGTCCGGGTCGTAGACCGTCGAGGAGGCGTAGCCGCCCCCGCCGCCCTTGGTGGAGAGGGCCCGGGTCGCCTTCTTCTCGGGATCGTAGAGCCCCATCGCCCCGCCGGAACTGACCCACCAGGACTTGAGGTGCGCGATGTACCTCGCCGACGGGTCGCGTCCGCACTTGGGCACGTTCTCCGTGACGTAGCCCCACTTGCGTGCGTAGGGGTCGAAGGTCAGGAAGTAGGGCGCCGGTTTCCACCTGGCGAATTCGTCCGCGCCGAGGGCCTCGGCGACCGTCTTCGCGTCCACGAAGACCGCGCCGCGCAGCGACTCGGGCATGAAGGCCACTCGCCGGTCGGAATCGTAGTTCCAACCGTCGAAGGTGTGCGACAGCCGCGGCGGGCCTCCGCGCCTGGTCTGCAGCGCCCCGTCCCGAACCACCAGGTTCTCCTTCATCCATTCCGCGGGCCGGCCCTGCGCGGGGGTGTCGGCGCCGTAGAGACAGACCCAGGTGTTGGCGGCCAGGTCGTACTCCCACACGTCGTTCAGGGGCAGGACGTTGTGCCCGCCGCCCGCGTAGAGCGCGCGCTTCCGGTCCGGCATCCAGGCGGCCTTGCCGCTGAAGTCCCGGCCGTAGGGGCCGCGCTGGCGCATGCTCTTCCAGTTCATCGCATCGACCCAGGCGAGGTCCCCGGTCACCTTGACCGGCGGGAGCTTCAGCCAGGTGTTCTCCGGCAGGGCCTTGATCCTGGCGAGCAGTTCGGCGTCGGGAACGAGCGTGGGCTCGACCTTCTTGGCCTCCGCGGACGGCTCGCCGGCCGGGGCCGTCAGGCTCAGGAGTGCAGCGCAGGTAATGATCAGTATCAGGCGCATTGTGCTCCTCCCTATGGACAGGTGGACGGTGGACGGTGGAAGGTGGAAGGCGACTCGGGCAAGTCTCCGTGCTCTCGATCCTCCACCCTCAACCCTCCACCTTCCACCGAAGGACGCTGTCTACCTGGCGGCCCGCTTGCAGCGGTAGACCCAGGTCGCGCCGGCGTTGTAGATCACGGTCACGTTCCGCTCCGGGTCGTAATAGCCGGCGACGTTGCCGACCTTGGGCAGCTCGCCCTCCGGCTTGGGATCGCTCCACTTGTTCTCCTTGAGGTCATAGAGGCGCAGCCGGGCGCCCTCAGGCTGGCCGGCGATCTTCATGTGGGTGTAGAGCACGAACTTCCTCGCCGTCGTGTCGTAGGCGAAGGTGCTCGCGGGCACATATCCGCCGTCGGCGGCGTTGTCCTGAGCGAGCGTCCACGCCCCCTCGTCGCAGGAGAAGACCCAGGTCTTCTGGCCGATGGTGGCCACGACCTTGCGGCTCTCCGGGTCGTAGGCGGTCTCGCCGCTGGCCGGAGGATTGGTCTTCGCGTTGGGATAGGCCGGCCACTCCTTCCTGGCCGGATCGAGCCGGTAGGTCTTGCCGGAGTGCCACCAGAGGGTCTTCGTGTCCGGCAGGTACTCAAGGCATGCCGACTCGTAGGACTTGGGGACCTTGGTGAGAACCTCGCCCCACTCCTTCCGGGCCGGGTCGAAGGTGAAAAGCCAGGCTTCGCCCGCGCCGGAGCCGGAGCCCTTTAGGAGCGGGTCGGCCGCGTCGAGCCCCAGCGCCCTGGCGATGATGCCCCTGTCCTGGAAGACGAGCCCCTTGTGGGACTCGAGGAAGAGCATCTGCCGGCGGTCGGAGTCGTAGGTCAGGCTCCACCAAGTGTGGCAGGGACGCACCGGAGCGCCGCGCGGCGTGCGCACCGAACCGTCCTTGAGGACGGCGTTGGCCTTCCACCACTCGACGGCCTTGTCCTCCTCGCCGGCCTTGGCCCGCGGCGGAGTCGGGTCGGCGCCGTAGAGGCAGACCCAGGTGTTGGACGCCAGGTCGTACTCCCAGACGTCGTTCCAGGGGTGGATGTTGTGGCCCCCGCCACAGTACAGGGCGCGCTTCCGGTCAGGGGCCCAGACCATCTTGTTGCAGTAGTCGCGCACCCGCGGGCCGGTGCGCTTGTAATCCGGGTCCCTGGCGAGCACACCCATGTCGCCGGTCACCTTGACCGGCGGGAGTTTGAGCCAGGTGTTGTCGGGCAGGGCCTCGATCTTGGCGACGAGGTCCTTGTCGGGGGCGAGCTCCGGTTCGACGCGGCTCACCGCAGGCGGCTCGACCTTGGCCGGCGCGGCCGTCTCGCCCGCCGGGGCCGGCAGGCCGAGAGCCAGGAGCAGAGCCAGTCCGTGCAGGGCGGTCTTCATTTCGGCGTCCTCCTATTTCCGCCAGGCTTGCTTGATGGCATGGCAGGCCAGGGCGATGTTATCGGGATCGAGGCCTTGGTGGCAGGGCAGGGTCAGCAGCCGATCGGCGAGCTCGCGCTCGGCGGCGAAGCCGCAGCGCGCTCCGGCCGGCAGCAGCCAGTCCGGCCAATGGGTGGCGCTCTCCACGCCCAGGCGCGCCAGGTGCAGACGGAAGGCGTCCCGGTCGGGCACGCGCAGCGAGAAGCCCATCGGCGCGACCCCGGCCGGCAGCCTCGGGAAGAGGGCCAGCTCGCCGACGTGTCGGAGGTACTCGCGGTAGTTACGCCGCCGGACCCGGGCGATGGCCGGGAGATCGGCGCCGGAGACGACGCGGCGCGAGAGCGCGTCCGGGGCGACCGGCCGGGCCATTTGGCGTAGCGCCCGGTCGCCGTCACGCAGGTGGCGCCGGGTGGCTTCGCGCACCGCCCGGCGCGCGGAGTTGAGGCGCAGGACGTACCGGACGTGGCGGAGCCGCGCCTCGAGGGCCGGAGCCCGGCCTCCGGCGGAGCGCTCCTCGTGCAGACGGCGGAGCGACGCGGTCCTGTCGACGAGGATTCGCTCGTAGCCGCGGCCGGCGTTCCGCCAGAACGGCTCGGAGACAGGCGGGAGCGTGCGGTTGTTGGCGACCAGTGCCCCGGCATTGGTCACGGGCAGGACCTTGCGGAGGCTGAAGACGGCGATGTCGCCGAGCGTCCCGGCCGGCGGCAGCGGCAGGGCGTGGGCGCAGTCCTCGATGAAGAAGAGGCGGTGCCGGCGGCAGAAGCCGTGGGTTTCCCGGACGCCGGCGTCGAACCCCAGATAGCGGTACCAGAGCAGCGCGCGGATCCGCCGGTCGCGGCGGAGCATCCCGGCCGCGTGATCCAGGTCGGGACGGAGGTCGTTGCCCACGCGGTAGAAGGCGAGGCGGGCCCCGGCCAACTTAAGCGGTCCGGTCACGGAGTTGCAGACGAAGGCCGGCACGAGCACGGCCGAGCCGGCCGGGAGCCCGAGCATCCTCCAGCCGTGAAAGAGCCCGTGGCGAGCGCAGGCCAGCAGCAGGCTCCTGCCGGCCGGCAGCCAGGAAGGCAGGGTCCCGGAGGCGGCCTCAGTGACGGCCATCTTCGGCGTCAGCCCCGGTGAGTTGGGGATGCGCAGGAGCGGCTCCGGCCGGCTCACAGACGTCCTTCTCCGGGGACCTGCCGCACCGAGACGATCGAGCGGCTCGCCGGCCGCGCGCTCGCGCCGGCGAGCAACGCCTCCAGGCGGTCGAGTGCGAGATCGGCCATCTCCGCGGTGCTCCAACTCACTCCATCGGGCACGGCCAGCTGCGGAAAGTCCCTGGCCCAGCGCTCGCGCCGCTCGGGCACTGCGCCCCACCATGCGGCCAGCTCGAGCTTACCGCCCTTGTTCGAGGCGGCCAGTGCCCGGCCGACGTCGTCGAGCACCTCCGGCCAGAGGATCGCCGCGGCGGTGGGGCCGTCCCCGGCCTCGGCCAGCCGGAGAAGCGCCTCGCCCGGAGCCGGCTCGGACGGCGTGAAGACCCGCCATTCGGCCGGCGCGGAGAGCCCCGAGACCGACAGGGCGGCCAGGTATCCGCCAGTACGTTCGCGGGCATGCACCGATTGGGCACCGTAGGGGCAGTAGCCGGCCAGCGCGATCCGGCGGTGCCCGCGCTCGATCAGCAATCTGGTCGCCAGATAGGCCCCGCCGAAGTTGTCCTGGCTGACCGAGTCGATCCCGTCGTGGGCGGTGTCCACGCCCACCACGGCTACGCCGGCGGCCTTGAGCTCGACGGCGACCTCCGGATTATCCGAGTCGACGATGGCCCCGGCGATCCCCTGCGCGGCCAGGCGCCTGGCTAGGTTCCCGGCGCTGTCGTTGCCCCGGGCCACGATGAGCAGGTCGCGCCCGGCGGCCGAGGCCGCCTGGCGGAAGTCGCGCTCCAGGCGGCTCATGAACTCGGTCCACTGCCACGGGCCGCTGCTCGTGCCCATCACGTAGGCGATGACGCCGCCCGGCGCGGCGGCTCCGGCCCGGACCGTCACCGAGTAACCTTTGCGCGGCTGGTTGATCAGGTAGCCGTCGTCGACGAGCCGCTTCAGCGCCCGGCGCACGGTAATCCGCCCGACCTTGAAGCGCCTGGCCAGCTCGCGCTCGGAACGGAGCACTTCCGAGGCTCCGGCCTGGCCGTCGCGCAGCTCGCTCCGCAGGGCTTCCAGGACCTTCTCGGTGAGCAGGGCGGGGCGCACCAGGTGGTTCTTGGCTGTTGTCATGCTGGGCTCTCCTGGTTCTATATACCCTGTCGAGCACTGGAAGTTGACGACTTTCTGGAGAGAAAGCGATGTCCCTATCGGTCGCGTTGTTGCGGCTTATGAGCCGACAGCCTCGGCCATGGCCATGACGTTCTCGGGCGGAACGTTGGGCAGCAGCGCCTCGTGGCTGGGGCTGATCACCAGGCAAGGCCCGAGGAGCTCGCGGACCCGCCGAACCTCGGTGCGGACCTCATCGGGCGTGCCGCTGACCAGGAGTTCCTGGGTGTCGATGCCGCCCATGAAGGCGATGCGGCCCTTGAAATCGCGCGCGAGCGTCGCGGCGTCCATGTCCGCGGCCCTGGCCTGCAGCGGGTGCAGACAGTCCACCCGCGCCTCGATCAGCCGGCCGATCACCTTGTGGATGGCGCCGCAGGAGTGCAGGATCACCTGATAGCCATGGGCGTGCGCCTGGTCGGTGAACTTGCGGAACCAGGGCAGGATGAACTCGTCGAACTGCGCCGGCCCGCAGATCAGGTCGAGCTGCGTGCCGAAGTCGTTGCCGAAGAAGAAGCCGTCGACCAGGTCGCCGGCCCGGGCGTAGAAGCGTTCGTTGGCCTCGTAGTAGAAGCCGCAGATCCGGTCGGTGACGGCGTGGACCAGCTCGGGCCGCTCGTACATGTTGACCAGGTAGCTCTCGATCCCGAAGAGGTCCATGACGTTGTGGTAGAAGCTGGTCCAGAAGCCGCTCGCGCGGTAGACGTCCCCGGCGGCGCCGAGGGCCGCGATGGTCTCGTCGAAGTCGAGGCGCTGCGGATCCGGCCAGTGAACGCCGCAGCTGTCGATATCCCCGGGCTCCTGGCAGTCCGCCAGCAGGCCGCCCTGGCCGTGGCGTTCCTTCTTTACGCCCGAGCCGAACATGGGCAGGCCCGACGGGTGCCGGTAGGTCGACCCCATGAACTGCGGACAGATCCAGCGCAGGTCGTCGCCGAGCTTCCGGCGCAGTTCCTCCTCGCTCGCGGTGCCGAAGTGCCGGTGGTAGATCGGCCAGGTCTCGCTGTGGGGGTTGCCCATCCAGAAGCCGCAGCGGTCCGCGGCCCGGCCGGAGATGATGGTCCTGATGCGCTCGCGGTTGGTCATGGATCTGCCTCCTGACGAGGCAATGTAGCCCCCGTGCGGGGCTTGTCAAAGCGCGGTTTTTGTCTGGACCGGCCGTTGCACTAACATGCCGATAAGGCTGGTGGATGCCGAGGGCAACAACAACGACGGTGATGGAACCGCCGATGGACGCCGATGGGGACGATCACAGACAGCCCAGATGCACTGTCGTTGTTGTCATCGGCGTGGATCGGCGTGCATCGGCGGTTTCCGGCCTTCTTGAAATAGCTCGTTTTGCCCGGACGACCCCGGTCCGGGCGCGTATACTCCCATGACCGGAGGGCCGTCGCATGCGGCGCGCCCCGCGTCTCCGGGAATCCGGGAGAAGAGGAGGAGTTCGATGGGCCTGCGCGTCCTGCACGGTTTCTGGGCCGTTGTCATCCTGTGTTCTACGGCCGCCACCGCCCCGGCCTGGGAGATCCAACTCACCGCCGAGGAGTACAAGGATATCCCCGGCCTCCGGCGGATCACCTGCGGCGTGCCGCTGCTTCCCGGACAGGCCAAGGACGTCAAGGATCTGCGCGTAACCTGCGACGGCAAGCCGGTGCCGGCCCAGTTCCGGGAACTGGCCCGCTGGTGGCGCGCGGACAACTCGCTCCGCTGGGTGCTCGTCGACCTCGCCGCCGACGTCAAGGGCCTGGAGAAGAAGGCCTTCGTCCTGACCGACGCCAAGGTGGACATGCCCGCCCCGGTGGCGAAGCTCGCCGTCGAGCAGACGGGCGACTTCATCACGGTGACCACCGGCCCGGCGAAGTTCGTCATCGGCAGGAAGAGGTTCAACTTCCTCGAGAAGGCCATCGTGGACCTCAACGGCGACGGCAAGCTCGACGACTCCGAGAATCTGCTCGCCTCCACGCCGGAGTGCGGCACGGTCACCGAGGACAACGCCGGCGGCAAGTACTACTCGAGCGAGGGCGTCGCCTCGGTCGAAGTGCTGGAGTCGGGGCCGATGCGCGTCTGTGTCCGGGCCATCGGGGTGCACCCGCCGCACGAGGGCAAGGGCAACAGCCGCGGGCTTTACGGCTACGACGTCTTTCTCAACTTCTACGCCGGCTCGACCGACGTCTTCGCCGACGTGATCCTCACCAACAATCCGCCCAAGAGCCGGGGCGTGCCGGCCATGGAGGACGGCTCGCTGATCCTCAAGTTGGCCGGCGGGGCCTCGGGCTGCAGGCTGATCGGCGAGAAGCCGGTCGAGGCTAGGCTCGCCGCCGGTGAGTCGCTGTGCCTCTACCAGGACTCCAACGGCGCCGACACCTGGAAGACCTGCTCGGGATTCGGGAAGATGAAGGGCGACGGCTGGGAGCTTCTGCCCGACCAGTTCACCACCTTCCGCGGCTTCAAGGTCTGGAAGCGCGCCGCCGGGAAGGAAGAAGAGGTCGGCTCCGGCGACCATGCCCGCGGCACGCTCCAGGCGTGGAACGATCGCGGCGGCGTGATCGTGCACATGAAGCACTTCTGGAAGCAGTTCGCCAAGGCCTCCGAGGTCGCCGGCGACGGCACGGTGCGGGTCGGCCTCTTCCCGCGCGAGTGGAAGTGGCCCCATCTCATCCAGGACGGCGCCGCTAAAGGCCACGAGATCGTCCTGCACTTCTACGGCGCCAAAAGCCAGGCGGGCACGACCTCGGCCGAGGCCGTCGCTGACGTCTGGGATTCGCGGGTCATGCTCCGCCCGCCGCTCGAGCACATGGGCGCGACCGGGGCGCTGGCCGACCTCGGGCCCTACACGTCGCCGACCAACGGGATCGACAAGAAGCCCGACACCCGCACCTGCGCCGACGGGCCGCGCATGCTCACCGACGACAAGCTGTACGGCAACGCCTATGGCTGGCGGATCTACGGCGACCGCTGGCGCTCCAACGGCGGCCACGGCTCGCTCGGGGCGCGCCAGCCCATCGACGAGGACAACTACCTCTACCGCTGGTACGTCACCGGCCTCAAGGAGTGGTTCGCGGCCGGGGACAACCGCAGCCGGCACTGGCGCGACGTGCGCCGCTACCGGATCGACGGGGTCGACCCGATGAGCTTCAAGGGCTGGGCCGACTTCAAGCAGGCCAACATCTCCGAGCGCGACGAGTGGACCCGCCGGCCGCAGCCGACCGACGAGGAGGCCAAGAAGTACCAGGCCGGGCTTCCCGGCTACTCCAGCTCCTGGTCCTTCCCCAACCCGGAGCACTGCACGCTCGACCTCAACTACGACCGCTACCTGCTCTTCGGCGACCAGCGCAGCTTCGAGAACATGCGCTACAACGCGGCCTTCGGGGCCTTCTATGCCCGGGACTACGCGCCCAAGCCCGGCTCGGACATCAAAGGCATCGGCCCGTGCATCGGCCGCTCCAATGGCTGGTCCTGGCGGACGCTCGAGCGCTACTGGGAGCTGACCGGCGACAAGAGGGCCGAGGAACTCCTCAAGCAGGTCATCAAGGCCTACGAGCCGCTCATCGGCAAGACCGAGTTGTGGTTCGCCTCGCCGGAGTACCAGCGCACCTGGTTCACGCGGATCTTCAGCCGGGCGGCGGCCATGACCGCCTTGCACACCGGCGACCCCCAGGCTTTGGAGATCTGCAAGGCCCTGGCCAGCGACAAGGGCGAGAAGCCCGGCGACTTCTCCGCCATCCTGGCGGTGACCTACCACCTGACCGGCGACGAGAAGTACAAGGACTGGCTCGCCGGCAAGCTCAAGGGCAACGATTTGCTCTCTGTCGGCGGGTACTTCACCATCTGCGACCACTGGCTGGCCAACCAGCCGCCGAAGAAGAAGTGACTCCAACGCGGAGGACGCGGAGGGGCGCGGAGGGCGCAGAGGTGAATCTCAGGTAGGTACCCTGGGAGACCAACCGCTCAAGTGGTTTGCGCAGCACTACGGGAGCGCAGCGGAGCTATCCGCCTACGGGCGTGCCCCCGCGGAGTATGGGCGGCGCCATCCCCTCTCGGTGTACGGCCGGAAGCTGCAGTTGCTTCCGCTCGTCCACCCACGGCAAGCGGCCCGGCTCGGCAGCCATTCCGCCGGCTGGGCCGGCCTGCACGACGCTTGGATTGGGCATTGACGCAGCTCTGGCTGCGGGTTGAGGACACCCGACGGCCCCCTCGCGGTCGGACCGCGGCAAGTCATTGTTGCCCCCTCGCGGTCGGACCGCGGCAAGTCATTGTTCCCGCGCCAGATAGATGCCGTTTCCCCGTCAAATGGGGGCCTTACAGCCGGTTCTTGGTGGCCGAAATCGAGTTCTAACGGGTCTCCGAACCAGGGGTGGACCAAGTCCCGGGACAGGCTCAGTCCGTCGGTGGTCAAGGCAGCGGTGTCGGTGTCCAGCGTCTTCATGCGTCCGTCTTGTGAGTCTGACCTGAATGCAGCCTCCGCGACCTCTGCGCGTTCTCTGCGGCCTCTGCGTTAGAAACGGCCCGTTCGCGTTGCGAATGACGCGCGATCTGAGACCGTAGGGGCGCAGCATGCTGCGCCCCTACTTGACGTCCACCTCCACCACGTTGGAGATGTCCGACAGGTTCCCGGCCGCGTCGCGGGCCTTGATCGCGAACCAGTACTTGCCGGGCTTGAGGCCGGAGATCTCGAACTTCTCCTTCGCGCCCGGAGCGCCGGGGGCCGGCTCGCCCTTGGCGTTCACGGCCGCCCAGAAGCTCAGGCCCTTGCCGGCCTCGCGGGAGTCCTCGACGATCTCGCTCCCGGCGTACTTGAGCTGGTAGCGCGCCGCCTTGCCGCCCTCGGTGCCGTCCCCGCCGGGGGCGGTCAGGCTGACGGTTATCTTCCCGCCGCCTGAGGCCTCGACGGCCAGGTCCTTGACCGCGGCCGGCGGGACCTCGTCCTTCCTGGGGTTGGCCTTGAGATACATGTACGGCTGGCAGTAGCGCTCCAGGCGCGTCCACATCTTCACCGAGCAGGTGCCCTGGCGGTAGTGCGGGGTCTGGGAGAAGTAGAGCTTGAGGAGCTCGGCTGCGCCGGCATCCATCATCTCCTTGTACTTCGCCTGCCCGGTGAGCAGGTAGGCGTAGGTGTAGCCGTCGAAGATGTGGACCTCGTCGATCCAGTCCTTGCCGCCCTTTCGGGGCCGGAAGAACTCGACGGTGCCGAGCGTGAAGTCGAGCGCGTCCTCGTCGCCGGTGAGCCAGGCATACTCGCCGGCCGCCGAGGAGACCGTGCCCAGCTGGAAGTTGAGCGGCCCGCCGCCGCCGTAGAGGCCGAGGTTGTTGCCGCCCTTCTGCTGCTTCTGGCGGATGATGCCCAGGCCCCGGAGGAACTCGTCCATGTACTTCTGTTCGCCGGTCAGGTCGTAGCAGGTCGCGAGTCCCCGCAGCGCCCAGGCGGCGTTGCGGCCGTTGAAGCTCCAGGCGTTGTTCTTGTGGTACTCGCCCTGGGCGGCCTTGAGGTGGTACATGCCCATCCAGTCCATGGCCTCGCGGGCCTCTGGGAGCCCCGAGAGGAGGTAGTAGAGGGTCAGGCCCCGGCTCCAGGTGTGGCTCGACTCCGGCCACTGGTGGCCGTAGCCGCCCTCGTGGGCGGGGATGCCCATGAGCTCGCGCGAGGACTGCTCGGCGTAGGTCATGAAGGCCGGGTCGCCGCTCCGCGCCAGGTGGAGGAGCAGAGTGTAGTTCAGGTCGTACTCCTGGAACTGCCCGAAGTACCACCAGATCGAGTCCTTGACCGAGTCGCCGAAGTGCCAGACGCCGAACTCGTCGTTCTTCTCGTGTTCCACGCCGATGGAGCTGTCGAAGGAGTAGTTGACCTTGCCCTTGGACCAGTCCTCGTGGACCGCGGTGTAGGCCCAGTCGTCGTAGGTGCCGAACTCCGCCTTGCCCATGGGGACGGCGGCCGCGAAGACGTTGCACTTCGAATCGGTCACGTACCAGGCCGGATCGCACAGCACGTAGACAGGCTTGTCGAAGCCCCTGGCGAACTCGAGCGCCCCGGCGCCCGCGGCGTCGCCGCCGTGGAAGAGCCAGAAGGTCTCGTGAGTCAGGTGCCCGGAGCCCTCGAAGCAGTGGGCGCGCTCCCAGCGCCGGGGCCAGAGGCCCATGACGACCTTTCCGTCGGCGTCGACCTCGAGGGTCTTCGGGAACATCTGCCAGAACCAGCGCGAGCCGAAGGCCACGCCGCCGCCCGCCCCCGAGAGATCGGCCCAGCCGAGCGCGCGGTTGCCCTGGAGCTTCCCGGCCTCGGCGCCGCGCTTGCCCACGAAGACCTTGTAGCCCATGAACGGGCAGCCCTCGCGCTTGGTGAGGATGTCGTGCTGGCCCGGGTCGTACTCGTAGTAGGGCTTGTCCGGCACCTTGGGGTTCCTGGCGTGCTCGGCCTTCATGAACTCGATGTTGCTCTTCAGGCCCGGATCGAAGACCTTGTTCTCGGCGACCTGCCAGACCCAGCCGGCTGAGCTGCCCTGGTACATGTAGGCGTTCTCGCCGGCGCCGAGTTCGCCGGGGAGCGCCGAATCGCCGCCCAGGACGTACTTCGCGGCGCCGTCGAGCTTGAGGTTGACGACGAGCTCGGCGGCCTTGACGAAGTAGTTGCCCTTCTGCTGCGCCCGGTCGACGTAGTAGGGCCAGCCCTTGAAGTGCCACTCCTCGCCGCCCGGGAAGGGCTGGCCGAGCATCCGCAGGGTGTGGAAGACGCGGCAGAAGGGCTTGCCCGCGTAGAACTCGTAGCGGATGGCGAAGCCGACCTTCTCGCCGTCGCGGCCGGCGACCTTGGTGGTGCCGCCGCGGCCGTCGGCCACCTCGTAGCCCTTGGCGTTGTCGCCGGCCTTGATCACGCCCTCGACCAGGACGTTGGCCCGCACCGGGCCGGACTCGAGCACCGTGACCTTGAGCGGCTCGACCAGGTCCTTGGTCGAGCAATAGCGCACGCCGTCCATGCCCTCGACCACGAAGCCGGCCTCGGCGCCGTCGGCGATGAGCTCCTTGCCGCCGACTTTGGCGCTCTTGAAGAGCGAGAGCTTGGCGGTGTCGATGACCACGTCGAGCGCGCCGGTCGAGATGGAGACCGAGCCGGCCTCCTGCTTCACGGAGATGGCCGCCGCCGGCGCCGGGTTCTTCTGCCCGGTCACCAACGAGTAAACCGCCTTGCCCGAGGCGGGCACGTCGGCCTGGAAAACGGCCAGCACCCACTTGGGCGGCCGGCCCTCGGAGTCCCAGTGGCGGTTCAAGACCGAGAACTGCGCGGGGACAGGCTTGCCGGCCGCGTCGAGGACGGCGAGCTCCGAGACGTCCTTGATCGCCCCGGCCGGCAGCGGCACGCCGCCCGAGACCGGCTCGGCCTTGCGTTCCACGCCGGCGCGCTCGGTCAGGTTGAGCTTGACGGCCAGCTCGCCCGAGAGGGCCGGCAACGTACCCAGTAGGATTGCAGCCGAGGCAGCCAGGATCTTTCTCATGGTCTCGTCTCCTTCGCGCGCCAACTTGTCCGGGTCAACCGCGCAACCTGCCAAGCTCCGGGCACACCTTCTCCGGGCCGGAGCGCCCGGTGATTCGCGCCGTGGCTATTTGTTCTTGGCGGCCGCCAGCCGTCTCTCGACCTCGCCGAGGGCCCAGCGGGCCTCGGCCTTGACCGCATTGTCGGCGTCGTGCTCCGCCGCGGCCTTGAGGGGCTTGATGCTGGTCTGGCCGCCGCACTTGGCCAGTCCCGCGGTGGCCGCCAGGCGCACCCAGCGGGACTTGTCGGCCAGCGCCGTGAGCAAGGGGTGCTCGGCCTCCGCGCGGCCGCTTTCGCCGAGCGCCAGCGTCGCTTCATGGCGCAGCTTCTTCTCCGGCGAGTTCAAGGCCTGCTCCAGGACCGGGAAGCCCAGCGGATTTCCGGATGCGGCCAGGGCCGCGGCCAGTTCGATCTGCCCCGCAGGCCGGCTGCGCTCGAGAAGGCCGGCGGCACCGGCGGCCGTCTCCGAGTCTCCCAGTCGCACCAGCGCCGCCGCCTCGGCGGCCAGGGCGGTCTTGTCGTCCTCGGCAACGAGCGCCGCGCGAAGGGCCTCGACCGCGGTCTTGTCGCCCTTGCGGGCCAGCAGCCGCGCGGCCTCGGCGCGCGTGCCCTCGTCGCCGTCCTTCAGGAAGGCGGCGAGCTCCGCGACCGGCCCCTCGAAGGAGAGCAACTCCATCAGGCAACCCTGGGCGCCGTTGATCTTGCCGACCGCCTTCTTGAGCTCCTCGCGGGCCTTCTCGCCGCCGATGGCCATGAGCGCCTGGGGCATGACTCCGGCGGTCATCTTGTTCTGGCAGTGCCACATGATGTCCGCGGCGGTCCCGACGCTGGGATCCTTGTCGAGGCGGGCGAGGGCCTCGCGCATGGCCTTGACCCCCTCGTTGTCGTCGAGGGCATGGCGCTCCAGCTTGGGCGCGGCGGCCATGAGAGGGTGCGGCGCCTCCGAGCAGGGCCCGCGGCCGTCGAGCTCCATGGCGATCGAGAGGTTCTCGACCTTGCCGCCGGGCGCGTCGAAGGAGTAGCTCCCGCCGCTGCCGGCGACGGCCTGGCTGAAGGAGCGTTCCCTGCCATCCTGGCGCCAGGCGTGGGTGATGCGCACGCCGGGCGCCGGCCCAGCCGCGGCCTTTCCGGCCGGGTCGCAGCCCCAGGAGAACCGGGCCTGGACCATCTTGCCGCCCTCGGCGCCCTTGCGGGCCGAGCGGCCGAGCTCGTACTTCACGAACACCCGCTCGGCTCCGCGCGCGAGCGGTACCTCGGCGTTGCCCTCGAAGCACCAGTGGCCTAGGTACGGCGCCGGGTCGCCCTCCCATAGGAGCTTCCAACCGGAGGGCTTGTCGGTGGCGTACCAGATGCGGTAGGTCTCGTCCGCGGGCACGCCGGAGTCGCTGCGGAAGGAGCCGCCGACCTTCGCCCAGACGATCCGGCGTCCGGCCGGCACCGGCAGTTCGTAGAAGATGTGGCCGGTCTGGCCCTTCTCCGGCGCGCCCAACTCGGCGTAGGAGCGGCCCTTCACGACCAGGTTGCCGACTTCGAAGGCGCGAGCGGCCGGGTCCAGCTTGGGGTCGTAGTTGACGGTCTCCTCGAAGACCTCGACGCCGGGCTCGAAGCTCACGGTCATGCGGTTCTCGCCGGCGCGCACCGCCGGGAGCGTCTTGGCGTTGAGCTGGCACGCGGTATCCAGCCCGAAGGAGAGGATTCTCGCGTCACCCGGCGCGGCCGCGGCGGCGAGCTCGAAGCGCACCCGGTAGCCGTAGCGGCCCTCGACGTGCTTGGAGACATCCACGGCGAAGTCGCTCTCGCCGGTCTTCCCGGCCGTCCAGACCTCCTGCCAGGACGCGCCCTCGTCGGTCGAGACGAGAACCTTGACCGAGTCGGCCCCGGTACGGCGCAGGCAGCGGCCCGATACCACTGCGGCGCCGGAGATCTCGCGCTTCTCGATGTCGCCCGGCCAGCCGGCGATCACGTAGGGCAGCCATACCCTGAAGTCGGCGCGGGCGGGCTTCCCGGCCGCGGCCGGACCGAAGCCCGCTCCCGTGGCGTCGACGTTCTCGTCGGCGAAGACGCCGGCGGAGTAGTCGCGCGCGCCGGCGGCCAGGTTCGGCCGGTAGACCAGCAGGCCGTTGCCGAAGCTCTGCGGCGAGCCGTCGTCGTTCCGGGCCGACTCGGGGTAGAGGTCGGCCTCGTGCTCGAAGGGTCCGGGCCAGGGATCGACGTAGCCGATGGCCTTGCACTCGCCGGCCAGTCCCGGCGGGCAATTCCACTTGCCGGCGTTCTTCCAGGAGCGCGTGAAGCGCTCGCCGGGCCGCAGGCTCATCTGCATCGGGTGCGTCGTGCGGAACTTGTCGTGCTGATGGTAGTGGACGGCGTGGTTCATCATGTACCCGGTGAAGATCTGCTTCTGTTCGTAGATCATCATCGGGCGCTTTACCGCCGGGAAGAAGGGCACGCTCGGCGCGCCGGGGTGGAGGACGAGCTCCCGGGCCCGGCCCCCGCGGTAGTCCTCGAGCGAGGCGATCGAGCCGTCGGCCAGGCGCGAGAAGCCGCGCTGGTCGCTGTCGATGAAGTGCCACTTGCCGTCGAAGTAGGCCTCCCAGATGACGTGCCCGCCGATGCCGCCGGAGCGGGCCTCGATCCCCGCGGCCTGGAGCAGCGCCTCGGCCGGGGCGCGTCCGGCGAAGCAGTAGGTGTAGCCGTAGACGTTGATGAGCTTGTTGGCGTCGTAGACCACGTCGAGCTCGTGGCGCGAGCGGAGGTCCTCCTGCGGCGCCGGCCAGTGGTAGACGTTCTCCCAGCAGTAGCGCCAGACGGCCAGGGCCTTCTCCTCCTGGCTCATCCCCGGCTTGATGATGGCCCGGACGATGGCCTCGGGGCTCGAGGCGTCGACGGTGTGGATGCTGACCACCTTGGGGCTGATCATGACTGTCTCCGGCTCCGGCCCGGCGCTCCCGGCCGGCCGGACGCAGCCGGCGGCGGCCAGGGCGGCGAGGCTGGTTCCCGCCAGCAGGGCGGCTCTCGACAAGGTCTGCATTCTAACGGGCCTCCATCAGGATGGAAATGCCTTGGCCGGGCGGCATGCCTCTCCCCAACCCCGGCGCCCCTCCACGTGCGGGAGTCTGTGATTCACCGCAGAGACGCAGAGCTCGCAGAGAGGACGCGGAGAACTGCCGTTCCCCCGACAATGGCTGGAATTGCGTTGTTGGCCGTTCTCTGCGCCGGCTCTGCGCACTCCGCGTCTCTGGAGCGCCAGGCGAAGCCTGGCCAGTCTAGCTGGATGAAAGGA